>NZ_CP020809.1:632993-1265986 GCF_002157835.1 Mycobacterium dioxanotrophicus
TCGTCGTCATAGAGGCCGAGCAGCAGCGAGCCGATCGCGTCGGGCCCGGACTTGTGCAGCCGATAGCCCGCCACCACGCAGTCGGCGGTGCGCTGATGCTTGACCTTGAACATCACCCGCTTGTCCGGTTGGTAGGTGAGGTCAAGCGGTTTGGCGACCACGCCGTCCAACCCGGCGCCCTCGAACTCGGCGAACCACCGCTGCGCCGTCTCCAGGTCAGTCGTCGCCGGGGTGAGGTGGATCGAGCGTCCCGCATCGGCCAGGGCATCGACCAGGGCCGCACGACGCTCGGTGAACGGGCGCTCGGTGTAGTCCTCATCGCCGAGGGCGAGCAGATCGAAGGCGATGAACGCGGCCGGGGTCTGCTCGGCCAGCAGGCGCACCCGGCTCGCGGCCGGGTGCAACCGCAGCTGCAATGCTTCGAAGTCCAGGCCGTTGCCGGTGGGCAGGACGATCTCCCCGTCGATCACACAGCGCGGCGGCAGTTCCGCCGTCGCGGCCGCGACCAGTTCGGGGAAATACCGGGTGAGCGGGCGTTCGTTGCGGCTGCCCCACTCGACTTCGTCGCCGTCGCGGAAGCAGATCGACCGGAAGCCGTCCCACTTCGGTTCGTAGGACATGCCTGCGGGGATCGCGGCCAGCGATTTCGAGAGCATCGGGGAGACCGGAGGCATGACGGGCAGTTGCATCGCTTCATTGTCGATGACATTGCCCGCGTTCCCGGGTCTACGTGAGTATGGAACCTGTGGACCTACCTGTCGCGCCGCCGCTGGAACCCATGTTGGCCAAGGCGCAGGTGAAAGTGCCCGATGACGCCGGCGTGTGGTCGTATGAGCCCAAGTGGGACGGCTTCCGGGCGCTGGTCTTTCGGGACGGCAACGATGTGATGTTGCAGTCCCGCAGCGGCAAAGACCTCGGCCGGTACTTTCCCGAGCTGCTCGATGCGCTGCGCGACGAACTCGTCGACCGCTGTGTGCTGGACGGTGAAGTGGTGGTGCCGCGGGAGATCACCGCGGACGCGAGGAGCAAAGAGATCACCGCCGACGGGAGCACCCGTGTCCGGCTCGACTGGGACTCGCTGTCGCAGCGCATCCACCCGGCCGAATCCCGGATCCGCATGCTGGCCGAACAGACGCCCGCGCACTTCATCGGGTTCGACGCGCTGGCGACGGGCGAGAAGTCCTTGCTCGACGAGCGGTTCCGGATCCGGCGTGAGGCTCTGGTCGAGGCGGTCCATGAGACGCAGTGGTGTCACGTCACCCGCACCACCGAGGATCCCGCGCTGGGCACCGAGTGGCTCACGACGTTCGAGGGCGCCGGGCTCGACGGTGTGATCGCCAAGCGGCTCGACGGGCCGTATCTGCCGGGCAAGCGGGAGATGGTGAAGGTCAAACACCACCGCGACGCCGACTGTGTGGCCATCGGCTATCGCATCCACAAGAGCGGCGAAGGTGTCGGCTCGATCCTGCTGGGCTTGTACCGCGGCGACGGCGAGCTCCAAATGGTCGGTGGCGCTGCGTCGTTCACCGCGAAAGATCGGGTGAAACTGCTTGCCGACCTGGAGCCGCTGCGCGAGGGTGACGAGGTGCGCGAAGGTGATCCGAGCCGGTGGAACTCGGCGGCGGACAAGCGCTGGATTCCGGTGCGCCCCGAACGGGTATGCGAGGTGGCGTATGACCAGATGGAGGGAAACGGCATGCAGGCCCAAAGGTTTCGGCACGCGGTGAAGTTCCTCCGGTGGCGGCCCGACCGGGAACCGTCGAGTTGCACGTTCGACCAGCTCGACGTGCCGCTGAACTACGACCTCTACGACGTCCTGGAGCAGCGCGGGGCGAGCGAAGCGCCGGGGGGTAATTGAGATGGCAACGCCTGCAACGGAACTCGACGTCGACGGGATCAAGGTCCGGTTCACCAACCCGGACAAGATGTATTTCCCGAAGCTCGGCAAGGACGGCACCAAGGGCAAGCTGATGGACTACTACCTGTCCGTCGCCGACCGCATGGTGACCCTGCTGAAAGACCGCCCGACGCATCTGCAGCGGTTTCCCGACGGCATCGAGGGTGAGGAGATCTACCAGAAGCGGGTGCCGCAGAAGCATCCCGAATATCTGCAGACCTGCCGCGTCACCTTCCCGTCGGGCCGCACCGCCGACGCGCTCAAGGTGACCCACCCAGCGGCCATCGCGTGGGCCGCCCAGATGGGCACCGTGACGCTGCATCCGTGGCAGGTGCGCTGCCCCGACACCGAGCATCCCGACGAGCTGCGCATCGACCTGGACCCGCAGCCCGGCACCGGCTTCAAAGAAGCCAGGACCATCGCGTGCGACGTGCTCAAGCCGCTGCTCGACGAGCTGGGTCTGGTCGGCTACCCGAAGACCTCCGGCGGCCGCGGGGTGCACGTGTTCCTGCGGATCAAGACCGACTGGGATTTCATCGAGGTGCGTCGGGCCGGGATCGCGCTGGCGCGTGAAGTGGAACGGCGCGCCCCCGACGCGGTCACCACGTCGTGGTGGAAAGAAGAACGTGGCGAGCGGTTGTTCATCGACTACAACCAGAACGCCCGCGACCGCACCTTCGCCTCGGCGTACTCGGCCCGCAAGACCCCGATCGCGACCGTGTCGACCCCGCTGAGCTGGGCTGAGCTGCGCGACGCTGACCCCGACGACTACACCATCGCTACGGTGCCCGATTTCCTTGCTGGACGCGAGGATCCGTGGGCCGGGATCGACGACGACAAGCAATCCCTGCAACCTTTGCTGGATTTGGTTGCCGCGGACGAAGAGCGTGGCCTCGGGGACCTGCCGTACCCGCCGAGCTACCCGAAGATGCCGGGCGAACCGCCACGGGTGCAGCCGAGCAAGAAGGTCGCCGCGCACTGGGACGACGAAGGCAACCGGCGCGAGTAGCTGCGGTGGCCTACTTCTTCAGCATGAGGTCCAGGAACCGCTCCTGGCGCCCGGAGTCGGTCAGCTGTGCCGTCGAGTCCACGAGGTGCAGCATGCCGATGCCCGCGGCGAACGTCGACTCGGCGCGCAGCTGCGCCTCCTCGGCGCTGAATCCGTAATCCTGGTACGCCTTGCCCACCGCGAGCAGCACCCGCACGTCGGCGGCCCGCACATTGGCCGCGGCCACCTCGTCGGAACGCGCCCACTCCCGCATGGCCCGCTCCAACATCCAGTGCTGGGGGCTCAGGAGCGCGGACATCATCTTCGACAACCGCTCGCGCGGTGGCAGGTTCTCCAACTCGGCCAGCGAGCGGCGGTCGTTCTCCAGGAACGTGTTCCAGGACGCCACCAACGCCGAGCGGTAGCCGTCCATGTCGGTGAAGTGCCAGTAGAAGCTGCCGCGTGTGGCACCGACCTGTTGGCAGAGGCGCTCGATCTTCAATGCGCGCATCCCGTCGGTGGCCAGCAGAGCGTAGCCGGCCTGCAGCCAGTCGTCGGCGGTCAAGGTGCCGGGTACGCCCTTGCGTGCACCTGCCATGGCAACCAGGTTATGCCGCGGCGCGCGCGGATCGGCGGAATCGCTCCCGTCGACCGCTGATTGCCACCAAGGTGGGCGGTATGACGCGTGAAGATCTGCTCCGGCCCGGCGACGGCCTGCCCCGCGGGGTCTCCGGCGCCGCCGATCCCCGGTTCGCCACCGCGGTGCGGGTCTTCTCCGAACTGTTCCCGGGCAAGCGATTCGGCGGTGGCGCGCTGTGCGTGCACATCGACGGCGAACCGGTCGTCGACGTGTGGACCGGATGGGCGGACCGTGCGGGTGAGCAGTTGTGGACCGCCGACACCGGAGCCATGGTGTTCTCGGCGACCAAAGGCGTGGCGACGACGGTGATCCACCGGCTGGCCGACCGCGGTCTGATCGACTACGACATGCCGATGGCCGAGTACTGGCCGGCGTTCGGGGCCAAGGGCAAGGAGGACATCACCGTCCGCGACGTGCTGCGCCACCGCTCCGGTCTGTCGCACCTGCGGGGTGTGCGCAAGGAGGAACTGCTCGACCACGAACTCATGGAGGCCCGCCTGGCCGACGCGCGGGCCGACCATCTGCGGGGCCGGTCGGCCTACCACGCGCTGACCTACGGCTGGCTGTTATCGGGGCTGGCGCGGGCGGTGACCGGTAAAGGGATGCGCGAACTGATCCGCACTGAGGTGGCCGCGCCGCTGGACACCGACGGGCTGCACCTCGGCCGACCGCCTGCCGATGCCGCCACCCAGCCCGCGCAGATCCTGGTGCCCCAGAGTTCGCGTGGGGTTCCGTTGTTGGGCACCATCGCCCCGCGGGTGGCCGGTGGCCGGTTCTCCGGGCCGCTCGGGGCGATGTACTTTCCGGGCGTGCTGTCGTTGGTGCAGGGCGACACCCCGTTCCTCGACGGTGAGGTGCCCGGCGCCAACGGGGTGGTCACCGCGCGGGCGCTGTCCACCATGTACGGCGCACTGGCCAACAGCGGCGCGATGCACGGCCGGCAGTACCTGTCGACCGAACTGGTGCGAGACCTGGCCGGCAAGCCGAGCCTCTGGCCGGACCTCAACGTCGGTGTCCCGATGGCGTTTCACCTGGGGTACCACGGATCGCCGATTCCAGGTCTGCTGCACGGGTTCGGGCACATCGGTCTGGGTGGCACCCTGGGCTGGGCCGACCCGGAGACGGCCAGCTCGTTCGGCTACGTGCACAACCGGCTATTGACGCCGATGGTGCTCGACATGGCGGCGTTCGCCGCGCTGGCCCGTCCCATGCGGGTGGCGATCGAGGCGGCCCGGCACGCCGGACCGATGATCGTGCCGGCTCAGGGCTCCAGCTTTCCTCAGCCGCGGCGGCGCAAGGCCGTGACTCCGCGATAGCTGGTGACGGGCTGGTGCAGCCCGTACGGAACCGCGGAGACAAGGGTGACCGGAATCTGGTCGCCACTGGGAACCGAGTAGCTGCGGCGCTCGCCCGGGCGGGCGCCGAGGATCGCGGTACCGAGTGGGGACTGTACCGAATACACCTCCAGGTCACCGTATTCCGCGCCGCGGACGCCGAGCAGGAACTCTTCGGTGTCCCCGTCGTCGTAGCGCACGGTCAACACCATGCCCGGTTCTGCCACGCCGTCGTCCGGCGGATCCTCCCCGACGACGCAGTTGAGCAGCAGGTCGTGGATGTGCTGGATGCGGGCCTGGCGGGCGCGCTGGATGGCGACGCTGTTCTCGTCGGAATCGGTCGCGGCTTCGGTGGCGATCAGTTCGCGCAGCGTGGCCAGCTCCTGCTGCAGGCGGTCGTGGGCCTGCGGTGACATCCAAACGCGTTGGCTCGTCGTCATTTTGGTTCCTCCTGGTGGTGAAGCGTGTTTGTCGTCAGGGGCGGGACAGGGCACCGCCCCTGACGACGCGGTGGCCCACAGCGGGGCCGCGACGTGCTGAATTCCTAACGGAGCGGGTTGAATTCGCGTAGTGCTTCGGGTTGCTTGCCGGTGGTGATGTGCTCGGCCAGCAACCGGCCGGTGATGGGACCGTGCGCCAGGCCCCACATTCCGTGGCCGCCTGCGACGAAGAGACCGTGTGCCACTTCGCCGATCAAGGGGCGGCCGTCCGGGGTGACCGGTCGACCGCCGACCCACACATCGGTGCGTTCGGCCCAGCGCACACCGTCGAGCAGCGGCGCGGCCGACGCGACGATGGCCTCCACCCGTGCGGGCTGCAGTGGATCGTCTGGGGAACGGAATTCCATTGTTCCGGCGACCCGCAGCGCGCCCTGGTACGGCGTACACGCCACCCGGACGTCGGGGAGATACATGGGACCCGGAACCGGGCGGTCCACCGGCACGGTGAACGAGTAGCCGCGGCCGGCCCGCACCGGGGTCCGGACCCGTCGGCCGGTCAGCCGGGACAGCCATGCGCCGGTGGCGATCACCGTGGCATCGGTGGTGAGGTCCGTGTCGCGCAGCTTGACTCGGATGCGGCTGCCCGCGGGTTGCACGTCCGTCACCTCGGCGATGCGGATGGTTCCGCCGCGCGCGACCACGGATTCGGCCAGGGCGTGCACGAACCGGCCGGGATCTACGTAGCGCTGGCCTTCGACGCTGATGCCCGTGGTGATCGCCGGCGACGCGAGCGGCACGTTGTCGCGCAACGTGGCACCGGAGAGCCGATTGATGGTCACGGTCTGCCCGACGGCGGCGAGCCCGCGCAGCTCGGCCAGCAGATGCTCGGCCTGATGCGGTGATTCGAACAGTGCGGTGATGGGCCCGTCGGTCGTGGGCGCATCCACGCCGTTGCTGGTCAGCACGTCGTAGGCCTCGATGCACTCCGCGTTGAACGGCACGTTGGCCCGGGCGACCCGGCTCCACGAGGAGCGTCGGCAGTTGGCGGCGAAGCGCAGCAGGAACGACCACAGCCGCGGATCGGCCGTCAGCGGGATGTGCAGCGGTGCGGTCGGGTTGGCCAGCGAGCGCAGCCCGTAACGCAGCACACCCGAATCGTTGAGCGGGATGGTCAGCGTCGGTGACACCCAGCCGGCGTTGCCCCAGGACGCGCCTGCGGCCACCCCGGTGCGGTCCACGACGGTCACGTCGACACCGCGCTCCTGCAGGAACCATGCGGTCGAGAGACCGACGATGCCGGCACCCACGACGACGGCGGAACGTGGACCGCCGTCAATCCGTTCGACGCCGACCATGCCGCCACCTCCGCGATCGAGATTCACTCTGACAACACCCATGGTGAGGTCGGCGACCACGGCACTGTTTGCCCGATTTCGACAAACGAACTAGGGCGGATTGTCGGCTTCCGACAGGCTGTCGGTGACGGCTAATTCGATCATCATCGCCAGCCGTTTGCGGGCGTCGTCGAGGCCGAGATTGGTCACCTCGGCCATCTTGCGCAGCCGGTACCGCACGGTGTTCTCGTGCACGTCGAGCCGCTGCCCGGCATTGGCCAGATCGCCCTGGGCCTCCAGCCACGCCCGCAGGGTCTCGGTGTACCGGGTGGAGTGCGTGCGGTCGTGTTCACGCAGCTCGGCGACAGGACCGCGCTGCGGTACGCGGCCCGACTGCGCGGCCACCCGCAGCCGTTGCAGCAGGATGTCATCCCAGGCTTCGTCGTAGACCGGAGCAGCTCCGGTGCGCCGCACCTCGTGCAGGGCCAGGCACTCCTCGGCCTCGCGGCGCGCCGACGCGAGTTCCGCCGCGGTTGCCGGTCCGCTGACTCCGGCCAGCAGCGTCAGGTGCGCGGGCAACGCCGTCCGCAGTGCCGTCAGCCAACGTCCCGCGGCCGAGGCGTCGGCGCCGGGGAGCACGGTGTAGACGGCGTTTCCGGCCAGCGCGCTGCGGCCCGGCCGGGACCAGCCGAAGCCCGTGGTGGCCCGCTCGAACGCCAACAGCAGCGCCGCGTGCCGGTCGTCGGCGGTGTGCGCCCGCAGGGCGATCACCCGCAGCGGGGTCTGCGGCAACGCGAGTCTGCTGACCACCGTTGTCGCGTCGGCGGCGCCCTCGAGCAGCCGCAGCACCAACTCGGACTCCACCTGTCGTTCCAGGTCCGCGCTGGCCCGTGAGCGCAGCAGATGCATGGCCACCAGCCGCGCGCCGTGGGCCAGCGCGATGCGCCGGTCTTCGGGCAGCGGCTCGGCGCAGGTCACCCAGACCGAGCCCAGCAGTTCGCGGCCGGCCCGCGCGGCCACCACCATGCGTCCCGTCAGCCCGTAGTCGGGGTCGCCCGCGACGAACATTGGATCGTCGGATTCGGCGAGATGACGGAACACGCCGCGCTCCTCGAACACGGCCCGCAGCCGCTGCGGGGCCTCTCGGCTCAGGATCGTCTCGGCGCGAGCCGGGTCGGCGTGCTGTTGCATCCGCGAATACGCCAGCACCGTCGAACGCCGGCCTTCGATGGTCACCGAACCGCCGACCGCGTCGGCCAGGCTGTCCGCGAGCGCGAACAAGTCCGTTGGCCCGCGCCCGGATTCGGTTTCGCGGCCCTCCAGGACCAGGCCGTACACCACGGCGGCCAGCTCACTCCAGGACACCTGCGGGTCGACGACCATCACCGCCATGTCCTCGGGCTCGCTCGAGACGGGCTCACCGGAGTCGCGGACCAGGACCACCACCGCCCGGGCCGCGGAGGCCCAGGCGATGGCTTCGGCGGAATCGGCGGCGCCGACGGCGATCAGGACGTCACCGACCACATAGCCCGGCTCGTGGATCACGACGCTGCGCAGCTCGGTCGACCGCGGAGTGGAGCAGTGCCGCAGGTGGACTCCGTAGCCGCCCAGTACGTTGATCAGCCGGTCGAGTGTGATCAACTTACGGCCCGGCGGCCAGCGTCGCCTTGCCGTTGCGCGGAGTCCCGGAGGCGTCCTGCCAGGTCAGGTCGATGACGTCGCCCGGGTAGTGCCGGTCGAGGACCAGCGTCAGGGTCCGTGCCGAATCCAGCGGAGTGCCGTCGATGCTCGTCAGCAGGTCACCCGGGACAAGGCCCGCGCCGTCCGCGGGGCCGCCTCGCATGACGTCCTGGATGATCACGCCGCCACCCTGGCGGGGTGCGCTGCGCACGCCGACGCCGAGCATCGTCGGCGCACCGATGTGCACCGAGCCCGACGGCGTGCGGGAGCGGATCTGCCCGGCGACGGCCATCGCGTCGTTGATCGGGATCGCAAAGCCCTTGCCGCCCGGACCCATCCGGAAGTTCACCGACGCAGCCGTCGTCATACCGACCACCTGGCCCGCGCCGTTGATGACGGGACCGCCCGAATCGCCGGCCCGCACGGGTGCGGCGAACTCGAACAGACCGGTGATCTCGTCGCTGCTACCGGTCAGCTCGTCCTCGGCGTTGACGGTGCGCCCGAAGGCGGTGACCGTGCCGACCTCCTGGGTCAGCGGGGCGTCGCTGCCCTGCGCATTGCCTAGGGCTACCACCGGATCTCCTGGTGCCAGCGCGGTGGAATCCCCGATCGTGGCCGTCGGCAGACCGTCCGCACCGCGCAGCTGCAGAACAGCCACGTCGTGCTGCCGGTCGTACCCGATGAGGTCAGCGGGGTAGGACCGGCCGTTGACCGTGGCGCTGACCGCGTTGGCGCCCTGCACGACGTGGTAGTTGGTCAGCACCTCACCGTTCGGGGACAGCACGATGCCGGTGCCGATGCCGTATGCCTGCTGGTAATCGACCCTGGTGTCGACCCGGGCCACTGCCGGTTGCACCACGGAGACCGCGGACAGTGGATCGCCGGGAGCGGCGGTTGCCGGTGCCAGCGGTGCCACCAACACCAAGGCAGCGAGGACCGCCAGGATTATCGAGGTGGCACGGTGTGACCGCAGTTTGCCCATGTATCCATCTTCGCCCGCGTAAGCGGCGCTGTCGACGCGCGGGGGCTTCAGTCCTCGACGGTGACGTTGTCGCGGGACCGTCGGCGCAGGCGCGAGATGCCGCCCTTGTTGGCGGGCCGCCGGTTGCGCAGTTTGCCTTGCTGACCTGCGGCGTCGTCGTCGGCGGCAGCTTCTTTCGGGTAATCGGCGTCGTCGCCGGGCTGGTTTGCGGAGTCCTCGTCGGTCTCGTGCTCGACGGCCGACGATTCCGGCTCCTCCGCGGCGGACTCGGTCAGCTCGACCGACGCCTCGTCGGTGGCTGTGACCTGGGGTTCTTCGGATTCTTCGTCCGTCTCCGGCTCGTCGCCCTCGTCCGATTCCTCGGTCTTTTCAGACTCGTCAGCCTCAGCGGTCTCTTCGGACTCAGCGGCCTCGTCAGCCTCAGCAGCCTCGGATTTGCGACGGCCGCGGGCCTTCTTCTGTGTCGTCTTGAGCGGCTTCGGCGGTGGCGGCGGAAGCTCGGCGAGGAACGCCAGATAGAAGCCAAGGATGCCGAGCAGCGCGATCGAGGCGGCCGCACCGTAGATACCGAACAGCCACTGGCCGGCACTGTCCAGGGACAACCAGATCTCGGAGATCGCGGCGCCGACGATGAGCACCCCGGCCAGCACGTGGAACGCGACCGCCGAGGTACGCAGGCGCAGCGCCAACTGCGGGGTGCCGTACTCGGGGCGACGCGTGCGCTGCAGCGTGAAGAACACCGGAAGCGCGGCCACCGCGATCAGGACGCCGGTGACGATCCGCAGCACCAGGCCGAGGGTGGGGGAAGTTTCGCCCATGAGCTCGGGCCAGCGGGGGAGAACGAAGAAGAAGTAGAGCCCGGCAGCGACGAGTGAGAACGACGCATGCCATATCACCGCGACGGTGCGGCTCATACCCCTCCTTGGATTTGGGTGGGCCGGGGTGCGACCAGACTGCATATGAGCAGGTCACACCCCGGACCCGAGTGCGGAGGATAGGGGATTTGAACCCCTGAGGGCTGTTAACCCAACCCGCGTTCCAGGCGAGCGCCATAGGCCACTAGGCGAATCCTCCGTCGGCAATCGTAGCCGACAGCGCAACCTGCTCTGTCCAGGTGCGGGTGTGGACCCGCTGTGCACCTGTGGTTCGTGGGTATCGAGCACCGGGTACTACACTCGCCCGTGGACCCCGCGCGGCGTCCATCCTGTGAACTCCCCCAGGGCCGGAAGGCAGCAAGGGTCAATGGGCTCTGGCGGGTGCGCGGGGTCCCCTTCATTCATTGAACGCCCGGACCCTTCCGGGTCCACGCTTGTGAAAGGCGCGCGGTGTCGTCGTTCCACTCTCTCGGCCGCGACGATCTGCTCGCGCAGCACGAAAGCCAACAGCGCAACTATGCCGAGCTGCAGGCCAAGAACCTCAGCCTCGACCTGACCCGCGGTAAGCCGTCCCCGGCTCAGTTGGATCTGGCGAATGCGCTGCTGAGCCTGCCCGGCGACGCTGACTACCGCGACCGCGACGGCACCGATACCCGCAACTACGGCGGCCTCAACGGCCTGACCGAGCTGCGCGAGATCTTCGCCGAACTGCTCGGTATCTCGGTGCAGAACCTGATCGCGGGCGACAACTCGAGCCTGGCGATGATGCACGACTGCATCGTGTTCTCGCTGCTGCACGGTGGCGAGGATTCGGAGCGGCCGTGGATCCAGGAACCGGTCGTCAAATTCCTGTGCCCGTCGCCGGGGTATGACCGGCACTTCGCGATCACCGAGTCGTTCGGTATCGAGATGATCCCGGTACCGATGGGCGAGGAAGGCCCCGACGTCGATCTCATCGAGGAACTCGTCGCCGCCGACCCGGCCATCAAGGGCATGTGGTGCGTACCGGTGTTCTCCAACCCGACCGGCACCGTCTACTCCGCGGAGACCGTCCGCCGACTCGTCCAAATGCCCACGGCCGCACCGGATTTCCGGCTGATGTGGGACAACGCCTACGCCGTCCACACGCTCACCGAAGATTTCGTCGAGCAGGTCGACGTGCTGGGCCTGGCCGAAGCCGCGGGCAACCCCAACCGCCCGCTGGTGTTCGCCTCGACCTCCAAGATCACCTTCGCCGGCGCCGGTGTGTGCTTCCTGGGCGCATCCATGCGCAACATCGCCTGGTACGTACTGCACGCGGGGAAGAAATCGATCGGCCCCGACAAGGTCAACCAGCTGCGGCATCTGCGGTTCTTCCGTGACGCCGACGGCGTCCGGCAGCAGATGCAGCGCCACCGCGAACTGATCGCGCCCAAGTTCGCGCTCGTGGCCGAGGTGCTCGAAGACCGCTTGGGTGAGTCGAAGATCGCGTCGTGGACCGACCCCAAGGGCGGCTACTTCGTCAGCCTCGACGTGTGGCCCGGCACCGCCAAGCGCACCATCGCCCTGGCACAGAACGCCGGTATCGCGCTGACCGAGGCGGGTTCGGCCTTCCCGTACCGGAATGACCCGGAGGACAAGAACATTCGCATCGCCCCGACGTTCCCGTCGCTGCCCGACGTGCGAGAGGCCATCGACGGCCTGGCGACGTGCGCGCTCCTGGCGGCGACCGAGTCGCTGCTGGATGACTAGTCGGGACCGGTAGGTAGCCTGCATCCGTGGCTCTCTACCGCAAGTACCGTCCGGCTACGTTCGCCGAAGTCGTCGGGCAGGAGCATGTCACCGAGCCGCTGTCGACGGCGCTCACCGCGGGCCGGATCAACCACGCGTACCTGTTCTCGGGGCCGCGCGGCTGCGGTAAGACCTCGTCGGCGCGGATCCTGGCCCGCTCGCTGAACTGCGAGCAGGGGCCCACGCCGACACCGTGCGGGGTGTGCGATTCGTGCGTCGCGCTGGCCCCCAACGGCCCGGGCAACCTCGACGTCACCGAACTCGACGCGGCCAGCCACGGTGGCGTCGACGACACCCGCGAACTGCGCGACCGCGCGTTCTTCACCCCCGCGCAATCGCGGTACCGCATCTTCATCATCGACGAAGCGCACATGGTCACCACGGCCGGTTTCAACGCTCTGCTCAAGATCGTCGAGGAGCCGCCCGAGCACCTGATCTTCGTGTTCGCGACCACCGAACCGGAGAAGGTGCTGCCGACCATCCGGTCGCGCACCCATCACTACCCGTTCCGGCTGCTGGCACCGCGGACCATGCGCCCGCTGCTCGAGCGCATCTGCGGCGACGAGAGCGTCGACGTCGACGACGCCGTCTACCCGCTGGTCATCCGGGCCGGCGGTGGTTCCCCCCGCGACACCCTGTCGGTGCTCGATCAGCTGCTGGCCGGGGCCGAGGGCAACCGGATCACCTACCAGCGGGCGCTGTCGCTGCTCGGTGCCACCGACATGGCGCTGATCGACGACGCCGTCGAGGCGCTGGCCGCCGGTGACGCCGCGGCGCTGTTCGGGGCGGTCGAGTCGGTGATCGACGCCGGCCACGATCCGCGCCGGTTCGCCACCGACCTGCTCGAACGCTTTCGCGACCTGATCGTTTTGCAGGCGGTCCCCGACGCCGCGACCCGCGGGGTCGTCGACGCGCCCGCCGATGTGCTCGAGCACATGCGTGACCAGTCCACCCGACTCGGCTCGGCGACGCTGACCCGCTACGCCGAGGTGGTCCACGCCGGGCTGGGGGAGATGCGCGGCGCCACGGCACCCCGGCTGCTGCTCGAGGTGGTGTGCGCGCGGCTGCTGCTGCCCTCGGCGCATGACACCGAATCGGCCCTGCTGCAGCGCATCGAACGGATCGAAACCCGGCTCGACATGTCGATCCCGGTCGGGGAGGCCCAGGCATCGGCGGGTCGGCCTGCCGCCGAGCCCGCCAAGACCTACACCCGGCGCAGCCAGGCGGCGGCCACACCGCCGCCGACGCCCGAACCCGCGCCGGCTCCCGCTGTTGTGGCGGCCCGCCCGCTGCGGTGGCACCTCCGCCTCCGCCTCCGCCGCCGCCGGTGCCGGAACCCGAGCCGGAACCGGTGCGTGTGCCCGAGCCCGTGGTTCCGGCGCCTGCACCAGCACCGGCGCCGGAACCAGAACCGACGCCCGAGCCAGAACCCATGCCGTCGGCGCCCGAACCCGCGCCGTCGGCGCCTGCGCCCGGTGGCGAACCCAACGCCGCCGCGGTGCGCTCCATGTGGACGACGGTCCGCGAGAAGGTGCGCGAGCGCAGCCGCACCACCGAGGTCATGCTGTCGGGCGCGATCGTGCGGGCGGTTGAGGACAAAACCCTTGTGCTGTCCCATGAATCTCCGCCGCTGGCCAAGCGGCTCACCGAATCGCGCAATGCCGACGTCATCCGCGATGCGCTCAAGGACGCGCTCGGCGTGGACTGGCAGATCCGCTGTGAGGTGGGCACCGCGGAAGCCGCGGCGCCGCCACCGCCGCGGGCCACCAAGCCCCCGCCAAAGGTCCCCGCCCGGGTCGCTCGTTCCATACCCGAAGCGGACCTGGCGCCCCCTCCGGAGCCGCCATCGCCCGAGGACGAGGAAGAAGAGTTGCTCGCCGAGGCCGGGCAGAGCGAGGCCGGGCCTCGCCGCGACCCCGAGGAGGTCGCGCTGGAGCTCCTGCAGAACGAACTGGGCGCGCGCAAGATCGACGGTTAGCCGCGAGACTGCGCTGAGGGTCGTGAAACGAGCGACTTCACAACCCTCAGCGCAGTCTCGGCGAAATAGCCGACGTCTACGGCTGCCACCACGGGCGCAGCGGCAGGCCCCCGTCGTGCCCGTTCTCGTCGAGCTTGACCGCCAGCACCTGGTGCAGCTGGATGACGTTGGTCTCGAAGCCCAGCCGGGAACCGGCCATGTACAGGCCCCAGACCTTGGCGGTGGGCAGGCCGACCTCGGCTACCGCCTCGTCCCAGTGCTCGACGAGGTTGGCGCACCAGTCGCGCAGGGTCATCGCGTAGTGATGACGCAGGTTTTCCTCGTGCAGCACCTCCAGGCCCACATCCTGGACCTCGGTGATGATGCGGCCGGAGCCCGTCAGCTCGCCGTCGGGGAACACGTAGCGGTCGATGAAGCCGCCGGCCGCGGCCCCCGACCGGTTGTCGTGCCGGGTGATGCAGTGGTTGAGCAGCAGCCCGCCGACGCGCAGCTTGGACTTGAGGAAGCCGAAGTACGACGGGTAGTTGTGCACGCCGATGTGTTCGGTGAGGCCGATCGAGGACACCGCGTCGAAGCCCGACTCGGCGACGTCGCGGTAGTCGCCGTGACGCACCTCGGCCAGATCGCTCAGCCCTTCTTCGGCGATGGCCTTCTGTGCCCACGCGGCCTGCTCGCGCGACAGCGTCACCCCGATGGCCCGCACACCCTGGCGGGCTGCGTAACGGACCATGGCGCCCCAGCCGCAGCCGACGTCGAGCAGCCGGTCCCCGGGCTGCAGCCGCAGCTTGTCGAACACCAGGCGGTACTTGTTCTCCTGAGCCTGCTCCAGCGTGGCGTCCGCATCGGGGTAGCACGCACACGTATAGGTCATCGACGGCCCCAGCACCCACTCGTAGAACGTGTTCGACACGTCGTAGTGGTGATGGATGGCCTCGGCGTCGCGAACCCGGCTGTGCCGCAACCCTTCCACCATCCGGCGCCAGCGCGGCAGCGCTTCCTGCGGCGGAGGGGCGATGGGCTTGAGGTGCTCGATGCCGATGGAGCGGACGATGTTGGCCAGTACGCGCGCCGGTGGCCGTTTGAAGTCCATCTTCTCGGCCAGCGCGCACAGCAGCGGGTACGGATCGCCCGGGTGCACGCCGTGCGGTTCCAGATCACCCGACACGTAGGCGCGCGCCAACCCGAGGTCACCGGGGGCGGTGGCGAGGTAGGTGGTACCGCGCGGGGTCTTGAGATCGAGTCCGAGTGCGGCGTCCTCGGGGCCTGCGGTGCTGCCGTCGTAAGCGGTGAATTTCAGGGGGAGCTGTCCCGCGGCGAAGATCTCCAGGATCTCGGCGAGCGTGAGTTTGTTCGCCTGAGAGTGCGTCGAATTTTCCCTGAAAGTTGTCATTGCCGTTGCACCGCTTTCGAATACAGATCAAGGAGACGTGAATCGGGATCGTAGGTTTTCTTGACCGTCTTATAAGCTTCCCCGCCATATAGTGCGTCAAACTCGTCGCGCGGGTAAAACGCGTCCGAATACAGCGATTTGTGTCCATCGAGCTGGCTGACCTTGCGTTCGATGAGCCGGTTGGTGTGCCCGGGTTCGGGCCCGATCGGCACCGACGACCAGAAGCCGACGTTGACATAGGTGTGGTGGGGGCGCAGCGGATACAGCGGCCACGTTCCGGCGGTTCTCGGATCGTCGCGTAACCGTAGCGGGCACAGCCAGATTGGTTCGATCGGGACGTTCTCGAGAAACCAGGTGAGAAATTCCGCGCAGTTCTCGATCGGCACCTCGACGTCCTGCACCACGCGTTCCCGGGGCGGGCGGCCGTTGCGCTTCTCGATGCGGTCGGCGATGTTGAACCGCCGGTCGTAGCCGATGAGTTTCCAGTAGAAGCTGCTGCGGCGGTAGCGGCGCGGCCACAGCCGCCGGATCGCGGGGTGCTGCGCGCCGAATGCCCGTGAGCACCAGAACCAGTCGGTGTCCCACCGCCACAGGTAATCGTGAATGGTCAGGCGGTCATGTTTTTCCGCCGCGGTCTTCCCGTCGTGCTGGATGGAGCGGTAGTAGATGGCGCTGCCTGTGTAGTCGCTGACAGGACCGGCGGTGGCGGTCTTGATGCCCACGCACAGGTAACTTTCGTCGGCGCTGAACACCACGCCGTCGAGGTAATCGACCTTCTCGCCGCCGATGCCGCCGGTTTCGATGATGCGGTCCATGGCCGCGACCAGCTCGTCCAACGTGTGGAAGCGCAGGTGGCGCAGCGCCACGAATGGCAGCACCGGTTCCAGCTCGATCCGCAGCCGCGTCGAATAGCCAAGAGTGCCATAGGAATTGGGGAAAGCCCGGAATAGATCCGAATGCTCGGCGGGCGATGCGGTGACGATTTCGCCTGCGCCGGTGAGGATGTCCATCTCCAACACGGATTCGTGCGGCAGCCCGTTGCGGAACGACGTGGACTCGATACCGAGGCCGGTGACCGCACCACCGAGGGTGATGGTCTTGAGTTGCGGTACCACCAAGGGCGCCAGCCCATATGGCAGCGTCGCATCCACCAGGTCCTCGTATGTGCACATGCCTGCCACATCTGCGGTCGACGCGTGTGGGTCGACCGCGATGACATTGGTCAAACCTGATGTGTCCAGACCCTTACCGGCGTGCCGGTCGCGGGCGCGGAACAGGTTCGACGTGCTTTTGGCAAGACGAACTGTCTCGGTGGGTTTTATGGCGCGATAGCTGTCGAGGAGCCGCTGTACGCCGGCAGCGTGGACAGCCTGTGCGTCAGTCGGAACAACAGACACACATATACGCTAGTCGGCGGTTGCATTCGATGCGACCCGGAGGAGCGCGGTTATCAGACCGCGACGTCATTGATACAAGGAGTATTCACCGATGGGACAGGTCAGCGCGGTCAGCACCGTATTGATCAACGCCGAACCCGCCGCCGTGTTCGCTGCGATCGCCGACTACCAGACGGTGCGGCCGAAGATTCTCTCCTCGAACTACAGCGCCTACCAGGTACTCGAAGGCGGGCAGGGTGCGGGCACCGTCGCCACCTGGAAGCTGCAGGCGACGAAATCACGTGTCCGCGAGGTCAAGGCGACCGTCGACGTGGCCGGGCACACCGTCATCGAGAAGGACGCCAACTCGTCGATGGTGATCAACTGGACCGTCGCGCCTGCCGGAGCCGGATCGTCGGTCAACCTCAAGACGACCTGGACCGGCGCCGGTGGCGTGGGCGGCTTCTTCGAGAAGACGTTCGCGCCGCTGGGGCTGCGCAAGATTCAGGACGAGGTGCTCGCCAACCTCAAGAAGGAGGTGGAAGGCGCCTAGCGCGCCGACGCGACCTGCTGCGAACCGAGGAACCCGGCGATCCCGCGGACGATGGCGTCGGCGTATTTCTGCCTGCCCTCCGGCGACTTCATCAGCGAGGAGTCGACCGGGTTCTTCATGTTGCCGCACTCGACGAGGACCGACGGGTACTGCGCGAGGTTGAGCCCGGCGATGTCGGAGCGGGCATCCAGCCCGCCCGAGCCGATGTAGGTGGCCGGCGGGATACCCGACGCGGAGATCTGATCGCGCATCACCTTCGCGAACTGCACCGACGGACCGGCCTGCACGGCGTTGAGTGGCGGCGACGAGTAGAGCACGTGGAAGCCGCGGCCGTTGGCGGGGCCGCCGTCGGCGTGGATCGCGACGATGGCGTTCGGGTGCACGGCGTTGGCCATCGCGGCGCGGGCGTCGACGCACGGCCCCACCGAGGTGTCGTCGCCGCGCGTCATCGCCGTCCGTACCCCCAGGGCGGTCAGCGCGGCCCGGACCCGCAGCGTGGTGTCCCAGGTGAAGGTGTGCTCGGGATAGCCGTCGTCGGTCGAGGTGCCACTGGCCTGGCAGTCCTTGGTGCCGCCACGGCCGGTCGGGACCTGTCTGCTGATCGAGGCGTCGTTCGCTCCGTTGTGGCCGGGATCGAGGAAGACGATCATCCCGGCGAGGTTCGCGGGTGCGGCATGGGCTATCGGTGCGGCGGCGGTCGAGACAGCGATGAGCACGCTGCTGGCAACCGCGGTGCCGACACGCAGGCAGGCTGGGACTCGCACGGGCGCCACGGTAGCCCGGGCGCCGTCTAGGCTGGAAGGTCAAACCGCCGCGCTCGAGCGGAGAGAAACCAAGTCGAGACCAAGACGCAACCAACACGGCAAGGGGACCTGTCATGCAACCCGGAGGCACACCCGACATGTCGGCACTGCTCGCACAGGCACAGCAGGTGCAGCAGCAGCTGATGGAGGCCCAGGAGGCGATGACCAACGCGGAGGTCGAGGGTCAGGCAGGCGGAGGTCTGGTCAAGGTCACGGTGAAGGGCAGCGGCGAGGTCGTCGCCGTGTCGATCGATCCGAAGGTCATCGATCCGTCCGATCCGGAGACCCTGCAGGACCTCATCGTGGGCGCTTTCGCCGACGCGTCGGCGCAGGTGCAGGAGATGGCGCAAAGCCGCCTGGGCCCGCTGGCCGGCGGGTTGAGCGGCTTCGGCATCCCGGGACTGTAGGTGTTCTGGAGTGTTTGAGGGTCCGGTTCAGGATCTGATCGACGAGCTGGGCAAACTGCCCGGCATCGGCCCGAAGAGCGCGCAGCGCATCGCGTTTCATCTGCTGAGCGTCGAGCCGCCCGACATCGACCGGCTCACGGCCGTGCTGGGCCGCATCCGCGACGGGGTCACGTTCTGCGAGGTGTGCGGCAACGTGTCCGACGCGCAGCGCTGCCGGATCTGCAGTGACCCCCGGCGTGACGCGTCGTTGGTGTGCGTCGTCGAGGAACCCAAGGACGTGCAGGCCGTCGAGCGCACGCGCGAGTTCCGCGGCCGCTACCACGTGCTCGGCGGCGCGCTGGACCCGTTGTCCGGTATCGGGCCCGACCAGCTGCGCATCCGTGAGCTGCTGAACCGGATCGGGGAACGTGTCGATGGCGTCGACGTGGCCGAGGTGATCATCGCCACCGACCCGAACACCGAGGGCGAGGCGACCGCCACCTACCTGGTGCGGATGCTGCGCGACATCCCGGGGCTGACCGTGACGCGCATCGCCTCGGGCCTGCCGATGGGCGGGGATCTGGAGTTCGCCGACGAGCTCACCCTCGGCCGCGCCTTGGCCGGCCGCCGCGCGATGGCCTGAATTCTTTGGTCCCGAGTGGCCAGTTACCGCACAATTTTCCGCGTTCGGCGTGCGACAACTGGCCACTCGGCGGGATCTACTAGCGTCGAATCATGCCCGACCTGCTTGAGTTGGCTCCCTCGCTGTATCGGCTGCGCATTCCCGGTGACCGCGCGCATCTGCTGAACTGCTATCTCTGGCTCGGTCCGGACGGTGTGACGCTCGTCGACACCGGCTGGCCCGACAGCGCCGCGTTGATCGGTGAGGCCTTGACGGCGTTGGGCCGCTCCCGCGCCGACGTGAAACGCGTTGTGCTGACCCATTTTCACGAAGACCACTGCGGCTCGGCTGCCGAGATCGCCGGCTGGTCGGGCGCTGAAGTGGTTGCCGGCGTGGATGATTCGACCTACATACGCGGTGACGAGCCGGGGCCGCTGCCGGTGCTCACCGACGGTGAGCGGGCGATCCGGCCGGACTTCGAAACCTCACCGCACGGCCCCGCGTGCCGCGTCGACCGCTCGGTGCGCGACGGCGATGTGCTCGACCTCGCCGGAGGCGCCCGCATCGTCGCCGCAGCCGGGCACACGCCGGGCAGCATCGGGTTGTACCTGCCCGCTGCTGACGCCGTACTCACCGGTGATGCGGTCGCGGAGTTCAACGGACAGGTGATCCTCGGAGTCTTCAACACCGACCGGCGCGCCGCCACCGAGTCGCTGGAACGACTCGCGGCCACCGGCGCGCAGGTCGCCGGATTTGGTCACGGGGACGCGGTGCTCACCGACGCTGCGGCGCGGATCGCCGCAGCGGTCGACCCCTTCGTCCCGTGAATGGCCAGTTATTGCACGCTTTTTCGGAGTTTCCGTGCAACAAGTGGCCAGTCGACGGTAGGGCTAGACCCGCCGCGGCGCCGCGAACCGTTCGCGCCGCAACAGGTCGACCTCGGGCAGTTCCAGTGGTGGCAGTTCACCGACCACACGGGTCAGCAGGTGATCGGCCAGCTCCGGGTTGCGCGCCAGGCATGGCCCGTGGAGATAGGTGGCGACCACGCTGCCCTGCACTGCGCCGTCGTAACCGTCCCCGGCCCGGTTGCCCGCGCCTTTGGTGACTGCCGCCAATGGGCGGGCATCAGGGCCGAGAACCGTTCCGCCGCGGTGGTTTTCGAAGCCGGTCAGCGGCTGGGTGAGCCCGTCCAGCAGCGGTGTGGATGCCACTTCACCGATGGTCCTGGCCTCTTGCGGCGACGTTGTGACGTCCAGCAGGCCGACGCCTTCGACGCGTTCGCCTGCCGAGGTCTCATACCAATGCCCCAGGACCTGGATCGCCGCGCAGATCGCCAGCACGGGAGCGCCCCGCGAAACCGCCTGCTGCAGACCGGGATACCGGATCAGGTGCTTGGTGGCCAGGCGTTGTGCGTAGTCCTCGGCGCCGCCGAGGGTGTAGAGGTCACACGAGCTGGGAACCGGGTCGGCAAGGGTGATCTCGACGATCTCCGCGTCGATGCCACGCAGCCGAAGCCGCTGCCGCAGCACCACAGCATTGCCGCTGTCGCCATAGGTGCCCATGACATCGGGGAGCACCAGCCCGATCTGCACAGCACTCATGAGATCCGCCGATTCAGTTGCAAGAACGCGGTGTAGTTCGCGATCACCTCGACATGCCCGGGCGGGCACGAGTCGATCGCGGCGACCGTGTCGTGTACCAGCGTGTGTTCGACCCCCGCGTAGCCCAGCCGCACCGCCAGGTCGGTGCCCCGTTCACCGGCGGCCACCACGACAGCGTCGGTGCCGGCTTCTCGTCGCGCAAGCGGCTCATCGGCGAAGTGCTCGAAGCTCACATCCCACAACCACGAGAGGTCCTCACCGTCGGGCACCTGCCCGTTGACGGAGATGACGACGCCGGCCGCCTGCTTGTCCACCATCGACAGCGCCTCCTGCCATCCGGCCGGATTCTTCGCGAGCAGGATCCGGGCGGTGTGCGAGCCGATCTGCACGGTGCGGTAGCGGCCTGCCACCTCGTCGACGCCGGAGACGGCGGCCACGGCGGCAGCCGGGTCCGCGCCGAGCGCGACCGCCGCCGCGACGGCCTGGGTGGCGTTGCCGCGGTTGACGGCGCCGGGCAGCGCCAGCGTCATCGGCAGGACCAGCCCGTCGGGGCCGTAGATGTGGGTGTCGTCGAACCACCACTGCGGGCTGGGACGCTTGAAGTCGCTTCCGGTGGAGTACCAGCTGACGCCGTCGCGCACGATGATCTCGCCGGAGCGCGGGCAGCTGACCGAATCGCCGGCCCAGCTGCCGCCGGCCGCCACCCACACCACGTTGGGGTTGTCGTAGGCGGCCGAGGTCATCAGGACGTCGTCGCAGTTGGCCACGATCACCGCGTCCGGATGCCGGGCCAGGCCGCCCCGCAGCGTGCGCTCGATGTGGTTGATCTCCCCGACCCGGTCCAGCTGGTCGCGGGACAGGTTGAGCAGCACGATCACCGAGGGGTCCACGGCATCTGAGACGTGTGGGACGTGCATCTCGTCGACTTCGAGCGCGGCCAGATTCGCGGTGCGGGCCCCAGCCAGCGCCGCCACCAGCCCGGCGTCCATGTTGGCGCCCTCCGAGTTGCTGGCCACCGGGCCCACGGTGGCCAGCGCCGCCGCGGTCATCCGGGTGGTGGTCGACTTGCCGTTGGTGCCGGTCACCACCACCGTGCGACGGCCCCGTCCGAGCTGGCGCAGGATCGAGGAGTCCAGAGTCATCGCGACCAGGCCGCCGATCATTGCGCCTGCGCCGCGGCCGGTCACCCGCGACGCCCAGCGTGCGGATGCTCCGGCCGCGAGTGCGGCACGTCCGCGCAGGGTCAGCATTCCGGCGATTTTAGGTGCACGACACGCTGGCCCGCCGAGCGAGGTTGTCGGACTTGCGTGCCATCCTGGCGACTATGAGCACCGCACCGCCGTTGACGGCCCGCCCGTCGTGGGGCCGACCGGCAGCCGAGCCGGGCGCGGGCTGGGCCGTCGTTGATGTGGAGACCTCGGGTTTCCGGCCCGGGCAGGCCCGCATCGTGAGCGTGGCCGCGCTGGCGGTCGGCGACGACGGCAGTGTCGAGCGCAGCGTCGCAAGCCTGCTCAATCCGGGCGTCGATCCGGGTCCCACCCACGTGCACGGGCTCACCGCGGAGATGCTGGAAGGCCAGCCCACCTTCGCTGACGTCGTCGATCAGCTCATCGACGTGCTGCGTGGTCGCACGCTGGTGGCCCACAACGTCGGATTCGACTACGGCTTTCTCACCGCCGAGGCCGAGTTGGTCGGAGCCGAGCTGCCCATCGACTCGGTGATGTGCACGGTCGAGCTCGCTCGCCGGCTGGAACTGGGCACGGAGAACCTGCGGCTGGAGACGCTGGCAGCACACTGGGGTGTCAGCCAGATGCGCCCGCACGACGCGCTCGACGATGCCCAGGTGCTGGCGCAGATCCTCAAGCCCACCCTGGCCCGGGCCCGCGACCGCAAGGTGTGGCTGCCGCTGCGCGAGGTCGGCCGCCGGCGCTGGCCCAACGGCCAGGTCACCCATGACGAGCTGCGGCCGTTGAAGGTGCTGGCGTCGCGGCTGCCGTGTCCGTATGCCAACCCGGGGGCGTACGTGCCGGGCCGGCCGCTGGTGCAGGGCATGCGGGTCGCGCTGTCGGCCGAGATGACGCGCACGCATGAGGAGGTCATCGAGCGCATCCTCGATGCCGGCCTGGCCTACACCGATGCGGTCGATCAGCAGACCTCGTTGGTGATCTGCAACGAGACCGCCCCGGATCAGGGCAAGGGGTACCAGGCGTGTGAGCTGGGGGTGCCACTGGTCGCCGACGGGGAGTTCATGACCCTCATCGGCCACGTCGTGGGTGGGACCGATGTCGAGGAGTTCGTCGACAGCCCGCCCGACGGCGACCAGTTCACGTTGTTCTAGCTCAGCGCCTTGGCCTTGAGGGACTCGTACTCGGCCTGGTTGATCGTTCCCGCGTCGAGCAGTGCCTTGGCGTCGGCGATCTCCTGGGCGGGGGTGCGGCCTGCCGCCTCACGGATGTAGGCGTCGGTCTCCTGCTTGGCCGCAGCGGCGGCCGTGGCCGCGCGCTGGGCCATCCCCTTGCCGCGGGCGATCAGGTAGATGAACGCCGTGAGCCAGGGGAACACGATCAGGAAGATCACCCAGACGGCCTTGATCCAGCCGGAGGTCTCATGATCGCGCCAGAACAGGTCCCCCAGGATCTGGAACAGCACCAGCAAATATGCAATCCACGCAAAGATGATCAGGAAGTGCCAGAGAAAGTCCCACGATGATCCCCAGTCCATGGGTGGCTCCTTTGGAATTGTCGGCTGCGTAGCTGATCTACGCTTCCGTCAGTTAACCACGCGCGGCACGGTTCACGGCGGACACGACGGCCCGAAGTGATGCAGTCGTGATCGACGTCGCGATGCCGACGCCCCACACGGTCTTTCCGTCGATCGACACCTCTACGTAGGCCGCGGCCTGCGCTTCCTCACCGGAGGACATGGCGTGCTCGGAGTAGTCCAGCACGTTGATGTCGTAGCCCACGGCTCCGAGGGCGTCGACGAACGCCGCCAGCGGACCGTTGCCCGCACCGACGATCTCGCGTTCCACGCCGTCGATCTTCACGATCGCGGTGATGGTGTCGGTGCCGCCGTCGACCTCGGAGGCCACGACCTTCTGCCGTATCCGCTCCAGCGGCGTGATCGGCGCCAGGTATTCGTCGGAGAAGACGTCCCACATCTCCTTGGGCGACACTTCGCCGCCCTCGCCGTCGGTGATCTTCTGGACGGCTTGCGAGAACTCGATCTGCAGCCGGCGCGGCAGCACCAGGCCGTGATCGGCCTTCATGATGTAGGCGACGCCGCCCTTGCCGGACTGCGAGTTGACGCGGATGACGGCCTCGTAGGTGCGGCCGACGTCCTTCGGGTCGATCGGCAGGTACGGCACCTGCCACAGGATGTCGTCGACGTCCTGATCGGCCTCGTCCGCATCCACCTTCATCTGGTCCAGGCCCTTGTTGATGGCGTCCTGGTGGCTGCCCGAGAACGCGGTGTACACCAGGTCGCCGCCGTAGGGGTGGCGCTCGTGTACCGGCAGCTGGTTGCAGTACTCGACGGTGCGGCGGATCTCGTCGATGTTGGAGAAGTCGATCTGCGGGTCGACGCCGCGGGAGAACATGTTCATGCCCAGCGTCACCAGGCACACGTTGCCGGTGCGCTCACCGTTGCCGAACAGGCAGCCCTCGATCCGGTCGGCACCGGCCTGGTAGCCCAATTCCGCTGCGGCGACGGCGGTTCCGCGGTCGTTGTGCGGGTGCAGGCTCAGGATGATCGAATCCCGCGGGGCCAGATGGCGGTTCATCCACTCGATCGAATCGGCG
Organism: Mycobacterium dioxanotrophicus; assembly: GCF_002157835.1. Lineage (NCBI taxonomy): Bacteria > Bacillati > Actinomycetota > Actinomycetes > Mycobacteriales > Mycobacteriaceae > Mycobacterium > Mycobacterium dioxanotrophicus. Next base: position 657,443 of record NZ_CP020809.1, read on the forward strand.
TAGACGTTCGGGGTGGCCATCTCGACGGTCGCGGGCAGGTTGACGATCAGCGGCCATTCCGGCGTCGGCTGGACCACCTCGGCGACGGCGTTGCAGACGTCGACGGCGTACTCCAGTTCGGTTCCGGTGTAGGACTCCGGCGAGTACTCGAAGCGCCACAGCGTGCCGGGGTACTTCTTGGCCTCCTCGACGCACATGCGGGCGCCGTCGGTGGCGATCTTCTTGACGGCCTCACGGTCGGCGCGGAACACCACGCGGCGCTGCAGGATCGAGGTGGAGTTGTAGAAGTGCACGATGACGCGCGGCGCGCCGGCGCACGCCTCGAAGGTGCGCTCGATCAGCTCGGGGCGGCACTGTGTCAGCACCTGGATGGTCACGTCGTCGGGAACGGCGCCCTGCTCGATGATCTCGCGGACGAAGTCGTAGTCGGTCTGGCTCGCCGACGGGAAACCGACCTCGATCTCCTTGTAGCCCATGCGGACCAGCAGGTCGAACATCCGGCGTTTGCGCTCGGGGCTCATCGGGTCGATCAGGGCCTGGTTGCCGTCACGCAGGTCGACCGCGCACCACATGGGTGCGTGCTCGATCACCTTGTCCGGCCAGGTGCGGTCGGGCAGCGTGACAGGTTCGACCTCGGCGGCGAACGTCCGGTACCGGTTGACAGGCATCGACGATGCGTGCTGGGTGTTCCAGGAGGGTTGGCCGTCGCGGCGCGGACCGGCCGGGGTCTTGATGGCGCGTACCGAACTGTAGGCGTCGACAGAGGTTTCTTGCGTGGTCATGATGGTTGCTCCGGGTCGATGGGGGATTCAGACCGGCGCATCGCGAAAACCCGCGACGGGAGGCCAGTCTGGATCAGACCCCGTCGCGGCGTCCGAGAAGGAGCACCCGCTGCACAGTCAACATCACCGCTGACTGTACTCCGCGTCCCTGTTCCACCCCAAACCTGAGCGTGCGCCACCGTCCTCCGATCGGGGGACGGCACATTCAGCCGGCACATCCTCCAGTCGCTCGACAGACCTGGACGGCTGTGCGCGGCATTCTTGTCTCAACGGCGAAACAAGCCGAAGAAACAATCGAAATAGCCACTCACGCAAAGGAATTCGAAATGATCACCACCAAGAGCATCGTCCGGATCGCCGCTCTGCCGATCCTGTCCGCCGGCGCCATCGGCGCGGCCGCCCTCGGCCTGGCCGGCACCGCATCCGCTCAAGGCCCCACCGGCCCGGGTCACGTGTACAGCCCCGACACCTACGCCACCCCGGCGCCGGACGTGATGCCGGGCTGGCACAACCACCATGGCGCCTGGCGCATCACCAACCTGCAGAACCAGTAGTGCCGCAGAGGGGCCGTCCCCGAGGTGGGATGGCCCCACGCGTACGCGGGGCTCAGGCCTCGAGCCTGGCCCGCACCGCGTCGAGCCGCTGTCGCAGCTCGGTCTCGTCGATCACGCCGCGCACCAGCAGCGAGTGCGCCAAGGACACCAATTGGTTCTCGGGGTAGGGCAGGTCCGCATAGAGCGTCGCCGAGAGTTCGTCTTCCTCGTCACGGCGTTCCTTGAAGCTGAGTCTCCCTGTCCCGCAAGCGGAATGGTCGAGTGCATCGCAGAGACCGTCGAGGCTGGTCTTCCACGGCGGTACGGGATTCTCGACGCCGTACTTGGCGGCCATCCGGGGCCACACCTGGTTGCGGTCGACGATGGTCTTCAGCGTCGAGATGTCGTCAGCCATGCCGTCACTCCGCCGGGTGGACCGCAGGTCGGGTGTCGACGATCACATTGGTGGTGACGCCCGGCCTGGGCAGCGCGACGCCGATGAGGCAGTCCCGCGTGATGATCTCGGCGAGCTGATCCTCGTCCCAGCCGTCGGTGCCATCGGGGCGCATGGGCATGACCATGAAGCGATGCTTCTGGTTGGAATCCTCGACGCGGACCTCCACGTCGTCGGGCAGGTACAGGCCGAATTCGGCGAGCACCTGGCGCGGCCAACGCACCAGACGTCGGCGGTAGTTGGGGGTGCGGTACCACTCGGGTGAATTGCCGAGGATGGGCCGCGGGTAGCACGAGCACAGCGCGCAGACGATCACGTTGTGCAGGGTCGGAGTGTCTTCGAGGATCTTGAACGCGGTGAAATCGCTCGGCGTACCGAAGCCGGTCGGTTCGAGCCAGTCGACGCCGACGGCTTTGCTCGCGGCCAGCGCGTCGGTCAGCGCGAGCTGTTTGAAGTCCGGGTCCAGCCAGGCACGCGCGACCAGGCGGGCGGCCGGTGTCGGCCCGATCTGCTCGGCGAACTCGGTGAACCGGCGGTGTTCCTCAGCGGTGAAGATGCCCTTCTCGATGCACAGTTCACGCAGGGCGATCTCGAGCACTTCGAAGTCGGTGATCTCGTCCACCATGGGCTTGACCGTGCGCGCATGGTCGTGATCGTGATCGTGGTGATCCGTCATCAGGCCCTCTCCAGCCAACGTTCGGGGATCTCTGTCTGCAAGGTGTCGCTCGCGGTGCCGGTGTAGCCGTGCCACAACTCGGACTGGTTGAAGCGCACGATGTAGAACCACTCGGGTGTGGCGTCGGCGCGGTCCCACGTCTCGTCCTCGGCGGCCGGGCTCTCGTAGGTGACCTCGGCGATCTCGCCCCGGGCACCGCGCACGTATTCGGGAGTGCGGGTGTAGAGCAGGATCGGCAGCTCGCGGACCTTGACCGCGTCGCCCACCCGGAACCTGGGTTCACCCGCCTGTCCGGCGTACACCTGCGGGTCGCCCTTGCCGACCGCCCGGATGTGGTGCTCGTTGCGGGTGACATCCGCGCCGTCGCCCGCGGATTTCGGCTGCGCTTCGAGCTTGCGGCCCGCCAGGCCGCCCTCGTAGCGGGCCTGGACCTCGACCATGCGCTGGGTCAGCTCACCGAGGCTGATGTGGTGTTTCTCCACCAACACCCGCGCGACGGCCCACAGCCACCGCCCGTAGTAGGGGAAGCCCTGGTAGACCGCGCGCCCGACGTCGACGTTGCCGATACGGCGGCGCTCCTCGGACAGCCAGATCCCGCGCCACGCGAGCACTTCGCAGATGACGTAGGTCATGTGCTCCCAGTACTCGTAATCCTTGTTCTCGTACTTCATCGGAGCGTCCGGCTCTCCGCCCACGTCGTGGACGGTCTTCATGTACGCCAGGAAGCGCTCGTGATCGAGGAGATCGGGGGGCGGCGCGTCCGGCATCTCCGGATAGGCGGACTTGAGCCGTCCGACCAATTCCAGGTGGGCAGCGCGTTCGGCGGCTGTGCTCATGGGAGTTCCCCTCGGCGGGCACTGTCGAGCAGACGCCTTCAAACTTTAGTGACAGTGCCACTCGCGCATGGCGGAATCCGCGACTTACGCGCGCGAAAATTGATCTCGCAGAGGTGTTCTCGGTCAGACCTGCGAATCGGGGAAGGCGATGACCGACAAGAACCGGATCGGCAGCTCCACCAGATCGGTCGGTCCGTGGGCGCCCTCGCCGTCGATCTGCAGCGAGTCGCCGGGGTGCAACCGGTACACCGAGCGGCTGTGGCTGTAATCCATCACGCCTTCGAGCATGAAGATGAACTCCGTGCCGGGATGCTGGAACAACGGATAGGTCTGGCTCTTCTCCGACAGCGTCACGTGCAGGCATTCCAGCCGCTTGTGTTCCCCGCGCAACGAACTCAGCAGCTGGTACTCGTGGCCTTCGCGCGTGCCCTCGCGCACGATGCGCGCTCCGGTGCCCGCCTTGACGAACGCCGCCGGACGTTCCACGTCCGCACCGCGAAAGAGGCTGGTCACCGGCACGTCCAGACCCTTCGCCAATAACGCGAGCGTGGACAGGCTGCACGACGTCTGCGCGTTCTCGATCTTGGACAGCATGGCCTTGGAGATCCCGACCTGGGTCGCCATATCGGCGACCGTCAGGCCGTGCTGCTGGCGCAGCTGGCGCACATTGCGCCCGATCGCCGCCTCGAACTCGAGCTCATCGGCGGAAGCGAGCGGATCACGGTCCCGGGCGGTGCCCGATTTGTTGCGGAGTAGTGGGACTTCACTCATGCGCAATCCGCCTTCGGCTTCTGGCTGGCGCTCACAATTACCTGTTTAACGTATTTCCCTCCGTATCCTCCCGCATTTCCCCACGCCGAAGTGCCGGCGTGGGGCTGCGGAGACTTCCGTCGGTCGTGGGTCAGACCAGTTCGAGCTCGTAGGCGGCGTCGCGATGGACCTTGGTGTCGATGCCGAGTTCCTCGTCTTCCGGCGAGATGCGGATGCCCATCGTCTTCTTGATCGCCAGCGCGATGACGTAGGCGATGACGAACGAATAAACCATCACGGCCAGTGCCGCGACGCCCTGGCGCCACAGCTGGTCGAGACCGCCGCCATAGAACAGGCCGTTGACCTTGTTGGGCATGGTGTCACTGGCCAGCAAGCCGATGAGCAGCGTGCCGATGACTCCGCCGACGAGGTGCACCCCGACCACGTCGAGCGAATCGTCGTAGCCGAACTTCTCCTTCAGGCCGACGGCCAGCGGGCAGATCGCCCCGGCGATCAGGCCGAGCACGATCGCACCGACGGGTGTGACGGCACCGCAGGCCGGGGTGATGGCCACCAGGCCGGTGATGGCGCCCGCTGCGGCGCCGACGCCCGTGACGTGCCCGTCTTTGAGTTTCTCGACCGCGAGCCAGGCCAGCGTGGCCGCGCAGGTCGCGACGAACGTGGTAACCATGACGATGGCGGCCGAATTGCCCGCGGCCAGCGCCGACCCGCCGTTGAACGCATACCAGCCGGCCCACAGCAGGCCCGCTCCCAGCAGGGTCAGCGGCACGTTGTGCGGCTTGCGCAGCCGGCCCCAGTTGGCGCCCTTGCCGAGCACGATGGCCACGGCCAGCGCGGCGGCGCCGGCGTTGATGTGCACTGCCGTGCCGCCCGCGAAGTCGATGGCGTGCAGCTTGTTGGCGATCCAGCCGCCCACGGAATCCTTGGTCACGGTGCCGTCGACCGCGAACACCCAGTGCGCGACGGGGAAGTAGACGAGCACGGCCCACACGGTCGCGAAGACCATCCATGCGGCGAACTTCATCCGGTCGGCGGCCGCGCCCGAGATCAGCGCCACGGTGATGGCCGCGAACAACGCCTGGAACAGCGAGAACAGGCTGACCGGCAGGCCGTTGACAGTGGTCATCGGTTCGAGCAGGTTCTTCATGCCGAGAAACTCGGTGAAGCTGCCGACGAACCCGCCGTACGAGGTGCCGAACGTCATGGAGAACCCGAAGAGGATCCAGAGCACACCGACGACGGCGACCGCACCGAACGTCATCATCATCATGTTCGTCGAGCTCTTCACCGACACCATGCCGCCGTAGAACAGCGCCAGGCCGGGGATCATCATCGTCAGCCCGATGATGCAACAGAGCATGAACGCCGTGGTTCCTGTGTCCATCAAATATCTCCTGAGGGTGGCGGCCCGTCGGGCCGGTCCCCGTCAATAGACGACGCTTCTGTTACGGGAACGGGCTTCGCGTGTTGCGGGCGGATTACGCCTGACCCGGGTCTGGGCTGGCTAGCCTTTGGGCGCATGTGCACCCGCGTCGTCTACCTCGGCACCGGAGATCGCGTCGTCACCGGCCGTTCGATGGACTGGAAACTGGAGATCGGCACCAATCTGTGGGTTTTGCCCCGCGGGGTGGCGCGCACCGGACAGGCCGGACCGGACTCGGTGGAATGGACCGCGAAGTACGGCAGCGTGGTGGCGACCGGCTACGACATCTGCACGACCGACGGGGTCAACGAGGCGGGCCTGGCCGTGAACCTGCTGTGGCTCGCCGAATCGCAGTACCCGGCCGCCGACGCTGCAGGCCCGGCGGTCGCCCTGTCGCTGTGGGGCCAGTACGTCCTGGACAACTTCGGCTCGGTCGCCGAGGCCGTCGAGGCCCTGACCGCGACGCCGCTGCGGGTCGCCACCGCCGACGTGCCCGGTGAGCAGCGGATGGCCACGTTGCACCTGGCCATGTCCGACGGCACAGGGGACAGCGCGATCGTCGAGTACGTCGACGGGCAACAGACCATCCACCACGGCCGTCAGTACCAGGTGATGACCAACTCGCCGATCTTCGCCAAGCAGCTCGCCATCACCGAGTACTGGGAGGAGATCGGCGGCACCGTGATGCTGCCCGGCACCAACCGCGCCGCCGACCGATTCGTGCGGGCGTCCTTCTACATCAATGCCGTTCCCAAGTCCGACGATCCGGTGCTGTCGGTGGCCGCGGTGTTCAGCGTGGTGCGCAACGCGTCGACCCCGTACGGCATCGCGACCTCCGACGAACCGAACATCTCCTCGACCCGGTGGCGCACGGTCGTCGACCACAAGGCGCGGCGGTACTTCTTCGAATCGGCGCTGTCTCCGAACACGTTCTGGGTGGAGCTGGCGAACCTGGATTTCAGCGCGGGCGCGCCCACCCTGCGGCTCGATCTCGGCGAAGGAGAGAAGACTGTCTATGCCGGGGACGCGAGTTCGCAGTTCCGGCCTGCGCAACCGTTCACCTTCATGACGGTGCCCTGACCTGGGCGACAAAAAACCAGCTGCACGTCTCCCTTATCCTTGATGCGACTCATTCCCGCATTCTCTAAGGACAGACAGTGGCGCTCGTCGTACAGAAATACGGCGGATCCTCGGTATCGGATGCCGAGCGAATCCGTCGCGTCGCCGAGCGCATCGTGGAGACCAGGAAGGCCGGCAACGACGTCGTCGTGGTCGTCTCCGCGATGGGCGACACCACCGACGATTTGCTGGACCTGGCCCGCCAGGTCTCGCCCGCGCCGCCGCCCCGCGAGATGGACATGCTGCTCACCGCGGGTGAGCGCATCTCCAACGCGTTGGTTGCGATGGCCATCGAGTCCCTGGGTGCGCAGGCCCGTTCGTTCACCGGCTCCCAGGCCGGGGTGATCACCACCGGTACCCACGGCAACGCCAAGATCATCGACGTCACCCCCGGCCGGCTGCGCGACGCGCTGGACGAGGGACAGATCGTGCTGGTCGCCGGGTTCCAGGGCGTCAGCCAGGACAGCAAGGACGTCACCACGCTCGGCCGCGGCGGCTCGGACACCACCGCCGTCGCGCTGGCCGCCGCACTGCATGCCGACGTCTGCGAGATCTACACCGACGTCGACGGCATCTTCACCGCCGACCCGCGCATCGTGCCCAACGCCCGGCACCTCGACACCGTCTCCTTCGAGGAGATGCTCGAGATGGCAGCCTGCGGCGCGAAGGTGCTCATGCTGCGTTGTGTCGAATACGCGCGTCGTTACAACGTGCCCATCCATGTCCGCTCGTCGTACTCCGACAAGCCGGGCACCATCGTCAAAGGATCGATCGAGGACATCCCCATGGAAGACGCCATCCTGACCGGAGTAGCCCACGACCGCAGCGAGGCGAAGGTCACGGTGGTCGGGCTGCCCGACGTACCGGGCTACGCCGCCAAGGTCTTCCGCGCCGTCTCCGACGCCGACGTGAACATCGACATGGTGCTGCAGAACATCTCCAAGATCGAGGACGGCAAGACCGACATCACCTTCACCTGTGCCCGGGACAACGGCCCCGGTGCGGTGGAGAAGCTGACCGCGCTCAAGGACGAGATCGGGTTCAGCCAGGTGCTCTACGACGATCACATCGGCAAGGTGTCGCTGGTCGGCGCGGGCATGCGCAGCCACCCCGGCGTCACCGCCACGTTCTGTGAGGCGCTGGCCGAGGTCGGCGTCAACATCGACCTGATCTCCACCTCGGAGATCCGAATCTCGGTGCTGGTCAAGGACACTGAGCTCGACAAGGCCGTCGCCGCCCTGCACGAGGCGTTCGGCCTCGGCACCGACGACGAGGCTGTGGTCTACGGCGGGACAGGGCGGTAAGCAACATGGTCAACATCGGTGTAGTCGGCGCGACCGGCCAGGTCGGGCAGGTCATGCGCGCCCTCCTCGAGGAGCGCAACTTTCCTGCCGACTCGGTGCGGTTCTTCGCCTCGGCCCGCTCAGAGGGCAGGAAGCTGGCGTTCCGGGGCCAGGAGATCGAGGTCGAGAACAGCGAGACCGCCGACCCCTCGGGTCTGGACATCGCCCTGTTCTCCGCGGGAGCGACGATGTCGCGCGTGCAGGCCCCGCGGTTCGCCGCGGCCGGCGCGGTTGTCGTCGACAACTCCTCGGCGTGGCGCAAGGACCCCGAGGTGCCGCTGGTGGTCTCCGAGGTCAACTTCTCGCGCGACGCGGGGGCCAGGCCGAAAGGCATCATCGCCAACCCGAACTGCACCACCATGGCCGCGATGCCGGTGCTCAAGGTGCTGCATGAAGAAGCGGGCCTGACCCGGCTGATCGTGTCCAGCTACCAGGCGGTGTCGGGCAGTGGCCTGGCCGGTGTCGAGGAACTCGCCACCCAGACCCGCGCGGTGGTCGACGGCGCAGAGGCGCTGGTGCACAACGGATCTGCACTCGAATACCCCGCGCCGGTGAAATACGTTGCGCCGATTGCCTTCAACGTGGTCCCGCTGGCGGGCTCGCTGGTCGACGACGGCTCGGGGGAGACCGACGAGGATCAGAAGCTGCGCTACGAGAGTCGCAAGATCCTGGGTATCCCCGAGCTGCTGGTGTCGGGCACCTGCGTGCGGGTGCCGGTTTTCACCGGACACTCGTTGTCGATCAATGCCGAGTTCGCCCAACCGCTCTCGGTCGAGCGTGCCAAGGAACTGCTTGCCGACGCTCCGGGGGTGAAGCTGGTCGACGTACCGACGCCGCTGGCCGCCGCCGGTGTCGACGAGTCGCTGGTGGGCCGTATCCGCCAGGATCCCGGTGTGCCCGACGGGCGCGGTCTCGCTCTGTTCGTCTCGGGTGACAACCTGCGAAAAGGTGCGGCGCTGAACACGATTCAGATCGCCGAGCTGCTGGCCGCCGAGCTCTGAGCGCGGCGTGTCCGCCGCCCTGAGGTTCGCGGCCGCGGCGACGACGGTTGTCGTGTCGCTGTGGCAGGTGCCCTGGGCCTACGCCGACCCACCGTCGCCCGCGCCCGGTACGGTGCTGGCGCCGCTGGCTCCCGGACAGGTGCTGCGGATTGCGCCGGCGGCCGGAACGGGTACTCCCACAGGGGATTACGGAATCGGCGCGACCGACCTGTGCGAGTTCATGGAGTTCCCGGCCCGTCTGCTGCAGGTGTGTGGTGACAGCTTCGCCGGGCAGGCCGTGGGCTTCGGCAGCTGGCACGCACCGATCGCGCTGCATGTCGACCCGGATTCGGTCGACGACCCTGCCGGCGTCCGCTACGACGGCGTGACGGGAGCCGTGGTGGGAAGCCCGTTGCTGGCCGACAAGACACCGCCGGGCAGCTCGCAATTGCCCGCGGGTGTGGTCTCGATCAACCGGGACAACTACCTGATGGTGAGCACCACGGCGAACCTGCGCCCGCAGAACTCGCGGTTGGTGAAAGCCGACGCCTCGCGGGGCAATTGGCAGACCATCCCGGGTTCGCAGCGGCCCGCGAGCTATCAAGGCGGCGGGCAGTCGCAGATCAGCGGCTATTACGACCCTGTCCCGACGGCCGAATCGCAGAGCGGCTGGGTCTACATCGTCGCCAACAACTTCGACCGCAGCGGGCAGGTGTTCCTCTACCGAAGCACGCCGCAGACGTTCACCGACCGCGCCGGCTGGCAGGGCTGGTCTGCCAAAGGGGGCTGGGGCAAGCCGCCGACGCCGTTGTGGTCGGACAAGGTCGGCGAGATGAGCATCAAGCAGATCGACGGCAAGCCCGTCCTGTCGTATTTCAATGCCAGCACCGGCAACATGGAGATCCGGGTCGCCTACGACCCCACCGGTCTCGGGACGGCGCCGGTGACCACCGTTGTGGTGGGCCGGGGCGTCGACTGGCCGGATCCCGCCGAGACGTTGCCGCCGCCCGAGGACAACCAGCTGGCGCAGCCGTACGGCGGCTACATCTCCCCGGGATCGACCCTCGACGAGGTGCGGGTGTTCGTCAGCCAGTGGAACACCACGCCCGGCGGTGGCGCGACGCCCTACCGCGTGATTCAGTACGCTGTAAACCCGATAAAGCCCTGGTGAGCATACACAGGTAATACATAGCCAATTCATGATCGGCACTTGGATGACGCTCGCAAGCTGGCTTACATGACTGATACATCTTCCGAACCCACCGGCCCGGTCACCACGGCCGAGCCGCTCGCCGAGCCTGCGCCTGCACCCGCCGTCGTCGAAGACCGCAGGCCCAATCGACTGTTCCAGGCGCTGGCCTGGGTCGGCATCGTCGCGGGCATCGTCTTCATCACCCTGGTCGTGTTCGGCACCGGGTTCTTCCTCGGCGCCCACTCGGGCGGCGGACATCATCGCCACGGCGGAGGCGGCTGGGAACGGCCCGGGATGATGTTCCACCACCACGGTGGGTGGGGCCAGGGCGGCGGCCCTGAACGGCAGGGCGGTCAGGGTGGCCCCGGCGGCCCGGGTGGACCCGCTTTCGGTCCGGGAGGCCCGGCAGGCCCGGGTGGGCAGCCGGGTGCCCCGACGACCACGCCGTCCCGCTGACCCGCGGAGCTCTTTTTGACCGACTCCAGACAAGGCGCATACTGGAGCGGTGACTCCGGTGCATGACGACGACCCCAGGGCCCGCTTGCGGGCCGTGGGGCTTCGTGTCACCGCCCCGAGGGTCGCGGTCCTGGAAGCGCTCGCCGACCAGCCGCACGCGACGGCCGACGACCTCGCGACCCGAGTTCGCCAATCACTCGGATCGGTCTCGACCCAGGCCGTCTACGACGTGCTCCGGGCCTGCGTCACGACAGGCCTGGTCCGTCGGATCGAACCGGCAGGCTCATCGGCCCGCTACGAGACCAGGGCCGGCGACAACCACCACCACCTCGTGTGCCGGGTCTGCGGCCGGGTGGCCGACGTCGAATGTGTCGTCGGGCCCGCGCCCTGCCTCGAGCCCGCGGATGTCGACGGTTTCACCATCGACGAAGCCGAGGTGGTGTTCTGGGGCGTCTGTCCTGACTGCCAGGCCGACCGCAACACCGCATAGACCACATCTGCAGCCCACCGGGCGTCCCGGCTACCACATCAGGTGGCCGGGACGTCTGATTTTGTAGGCGTGTCGCCGGGAATCGTGAGATTCTGCCTAACCATGACGCGCAATCGGATACTGGTTGCCGTGCTGATCGCCGTCCTGGCGGGTGCCGTCGGCTGTGGCAGCGGGCAATCCGAACGCAACGCGGCCATGCTCTTCGCCGTCGGCGACTGCGTCAGCTTCCCGGCGGGCACCCCGTCGGCCCCCGATGTCACCCGCGCCGCCAAGGTGGCCTGCAGTGCTGACCCCAGCTACACAGTCGGGGCGGTCGCCGATGCCACGGGCGCCTGCCCCAGCGACGAATATCAGCATCTGCCCGCCAAATTGGCCGATCCGTCGACAGCCCGGCTGTGCCTGGTGCCCAATCTGGTGACCTATCACTGCTATGAACTGGGCGTGCCCGCAGGCGTCATGGGCCTGGCCGACTGCACCTCCCGCGGCAACGGCGTACTCGTGCAGGTCACCCAGCGACTCGACGACGTGCAGGACGCGTCCAGCTGCCCGAAGGCGAGCGGCGAATACGCCTGGCGCTACCCGTCACCGGCCCGCACCTACTGCACTCGCACGCTGTACTGAATGGCATGATCAATTGAATGCGCGCTCTGACTGTGGGTTTCGGGGTGGCCGGTCTCGCGTTGGCCTTGGCGGCACCGGCGGGCGCCCGCCCGTCGGATCCGGGGGTGGTGTCGTATGCCGTCCTGCCGAAGGGTTCGGTCGGCAACATCGTCGGCGCTCCGATGACGTGGGCGTCTGACTCGACGGTTCCGTACCAGGCATTCGGGGTCGACGATCCGGTGTGCAACAACTGGGCCGACATCGGCCTGCCCGAGGTGTACAACGATCCGGATCTGGCGTCGTTCAACAGCGCGACGACGCAGACCTCGGCCAACGACGACAGCCACTACGTCAAACAGGCGGTCGGGGTGTTCGCCACCGCAGACGCCGCAGACCGGGCGTTCCACCGGGTGGTGGACCGCACCCAGGGATGTTCCGGGTTGACCAGCGCGATGCACCTGGACAACTTCGTGACGCAGGTGTGGACTTTTACCGGCGGGCCGGCCGGCGCGACCGACGCGGACTGGGTGAAACAGGAAGCGGGCACCGACCGGCGATGTTTCACGACCACCCGGAAACGGGAAAACGTGCTGCTGCAGGCGAAGGTGTGTCAGTCCGGCAACGGTGGCCCGGCCGTCAACGTGCTGGCCGGCGCCATGCAGAACTCGCTCGGGCAATAACTGCAGGATGAAGTTGGGTTAGCCGTCACAAACGCGTAACCCGCGCACAGGCCGACTTTGTCGGTGCTGTCTGGAAGATGGAGAGAACCAGACGGTCCGACACCGGTAGAGGACCGGGAGGGGTTGTTGCCATGGCAGTACCCATCAGGGCCGATCCCGGCCCCCAACCGCTCATCGAATTCGGCAGCGCCGAGCAGGCCGCTGCTCATATCGATGCGCACTGCCTGCACGACGGTGCAGTCGGCAAGGTTGGGCTCGAGATCGAAGCCCACTGTTACGACCTGACCGATCCGATGCGCCGTCCCGACTGGGATGAGTTGACCGCCGCCATCGCGACGGTTCCCGACCTGCCAGGAGGCAGCCGGATCACCGTCGAACCCGGCGGCGCGGTCGAACTCTCGGGGCCACCGGGCGACGGCCCGCTCGCCGCCATCACCGGGTTGATCGCCGACCGGGCGACACTGCGCGCGGCCTTCGCCCGCCGCGGCCTCGGCTTGGTGCTGTTGGGTACCGACCCGTTGCGCCCGCCTCAGCGGGTGAATCCCGGTGCGCGCTATCAGGCCATGGAGCGCTTCTTCGCCGCGAGCGGTACCGGCGCGGCGGGCGCGGCGATGATGACCTCGACCGCGTCCGTGCAGGTCAACCTCGACGCAGGTCCTCGCGCCGGCTGGGGTGACCGGGTGCGGCTGGCACATGCGCTGGGGCCGACGATGATCGCCGTCACCGCGAATTCGCCGCTGCTGGGCGGTGAGTTCACCGGCTGGCGCTCCACCCGGCAATGGGTGTGGGGTGAGCTCGATTCGGCGCGGTGCGGGCCCATCCTCGGTGCTGACGGAACCGATCCGGCCGACGACTGGGCGCGGTATGCGTTGCGGGCGCCGGTGATGCTGGTGAACACCTCCGATGATGCGGTGCCCGTCGTCAACTGGGTGCCATTCGCGGACTGGGCCGACGGCCGTGCCGTGCTCGGCGGCCGGCGCCCCACCTCCGCCGATCTCGACTATCACCTCACGACCCTGTTCCCGCCCGTGCGACCGCGGCGGTGGCTGGAGATCAGGTACCTCGACAGCCTTCCCGACGGGCTGTGGCCCGCTGCGGTGTTCATGCTCACCACGCTGCTCGACGATCCGGAGGCTGCCGCGATCGCCGCGGAGGCGACCGCGCCGGTGGCCACGGCATGGGACCGGGCGGCCCGGATGGGTCTGGCCGATCGCAGGCTGCATGCGGCTGCGGTCACCTGCGTGCGGGCCGCGGCGGAACGGGCTCCGGCCGAACTCGCGGAATCGATGCGGCACCTGATGCGTTCGGTCGAACAGGGACGCTCTCCGGCCGACGATTTCGCCGACCGTGCCGTGCGTTACGGAATCGCCTCGGCGGTGAGCCAACTGGCGAAAGGTGAGTCTTGATCACACGCGAGACACTGGCGCAGGAGCTGACGCGGGCCCGCGAGCGCACACTGCGGTTGGTCGATTTCGACGATGCCGAACTGCACCGCCAGTACGACCCGCTGATGAGCCCGCTCGTCTGGGACCTGGCGCACATCGGACAGCAGGAGGAGTTGTGGCTGCTGCGCGACGGCAACCCGGATCGGTCCGGAATGTTGGCGCCCGCGGTGGAACAGCTCTACGACGCTTTCGAGCATTCCCGTGCCAGCCGCGTCGAGCTGCCGCTGCTGCCGCCCACCGATGCCCGGGCGTATTGCGCCACGGTGCGGGCCAAGGCATTCGATGCGCTCGACGCATTGCCCGACGATGCGTCGGCGTTCAACTTCGGACTGGTGATCAGCCACGAGAACCAGCACGACGAAACTATGCTGCAGGCACTGAACCTGCGCGTGGGGCCGCCACTGCTGGATGCCGGCAGCGTATTGCCTGCCGGCAGGCCAGGGATTGCGGGCAGCTCGGTACTGATCCCCGGCGGGCCGTTCACGCTCGGGGTCGACGAGCTCAACGAACCACACTCGCTGGACAACGAGCGGCCTGCGCACGTGGTGGACGTGCCGGCGTTCCGGATCGGCCGGGTGCCGGTCACCAACGCCGAGTGGCGCGAGTTCATCGACGATGGCGGTTATCAGCAGTCGCGCTGGTGGTCCGAGCGCGGTTGGGCGCATCGGCAGCAGGCGGGCCTCGTCGCGCCTGCCTTCTGGAACGCTGACGGCACCCGCACCCGGTTCGGCCATGTCGAGGCGATCCCCGCTGACGAACCCGTCCAGCACGTCACGTTCTTCGAGGCGCAGGCCTACGCGGCGTGGGCCGGTGCCCGGCTGCCCACCGAGATCGAGTGGGAGAAGGCCTGTGCGTGGGACCCGTCGACCGGTTCACGGCGCCGGTTCCCTTGGGGCGCTTCGGAACCCACCTCGCCGCTGGTCAATCTGGGCGGTGATGCGCTGCGTCCGGCGCCTGTCGGCGCGTATCCCGCGGGAGCCTCGGCCTATGGTGTCGAACAGCTCCTCGGCGATGTGTGGGAGTGGACCAGCTCCCCGCTGCGACCGTGGCCCGGCTTCACCCCGATGATCTACGAGCGCTACACCCAGCCGTTCTTCGACGGCGACTACCGGGTGCTGCGCGGCGGATCGTGGGCGGTGGCCGCGGGCATCCTGCGGCCCAGTTTCCGCAACTGGGACCACCCGATCCGCAGACAGATCTTCTCCGGCGTCCGGCTCGCCTGGGACGCCGGCTGATGTGTCGGCACCTGGGTTGGCTCGGGGCGCCCCGGTCGGTGGCCGCGCTCATGCTCGACCCGCCGCAGGGGCTGCTGGTGCAGTCCTACGCACCCAGGCGGCAGAAGCACGGACTGGTCAACGCCGACGGTTGGGGTGCGGGCTTTTTCGATGACGGGGTGGCCCGGCGCTGGCGCAGCGACAAACCGCTGTGGGGCGAGGCCTCGTTCGCATCGGTGGCGCCGGCGCTGCGCAGCGGTTGCGTTGTCGCGGCGGTGCGCTCGGCCACCGTCGGCATGCCCATCGAACCATCGGCGTGCGCCCCGTTCACCGACGGACGGTGGCTGCTGTCGCACAACGGCGTGGTCGACCGGGCGGTGCTGCCGGTGACCGCAGACGCCGAATCCACGGTCGACAGCGCGGTGCTCGCAGCGCTGATCTTCGACCGGGGGCTGGACGCGCTGGGCGAGACGGTCGCCGAGGTCGGCGAGCGCGACCCCAACGCCCGGCTGAACATCCTGGCCGCCAACGGTTCTCGCATGCTCGCCACCACGTGGGGCGACACGCTGTCGATACTGAGGCTGCCCGACGGCGTGGTGCTGGCCAGTGAACCGTACGACGACGATCCGCAATGGCACGACGTCCCGGACCGCCACCTGGTCCACGTACATGACTCGCACGTCGAGCTGACACCTCTGAAAGGACCGGCATGACGCTCTCGCTGTCGAACTACCTGGCCGCCGACTCCGCCGCGGACGCCTTACGCCACGATGTCCGCGCCGGGCTCACCCAGACGCCGAAGACTTTGCCGCCCAAATGGTTCTACGACGCCGTGGGCAGCGATCTGTTCGACCAGATCACCCGGTTGCCGGAGTACTACCCGACGCGCACCGAAGCGCAGATCCTGCGCGAGCGCTCCGCGGAGATCGCCGCGGCCGCCGGTGCGGACACGCTGGTGGAGTTGGGCAGCGGCACCTCGGAGAAGACCAGGATGCTGCTCGACGCGATGCGCGATGCGGGTGTGCTCACCCGGTTCATCCCGTTCGACGTCGACGCCGGGGTGCTTCGCGCCGCGGGCCGGGCCATCGGCCGTGAGTATCCGGGCATCGAAATCGACGCGGTGTGTGGCGATTTCGAGGAGCATCTCGGCAAGATCCCGCAGGTGGGCCGGCGGCTGGTGGTCTTCCTGGGATCGACCATCGGCAATCTGACGCCCGGCCCCCGCGCGGAGTTCCTGGGCACGCTGGCCGATACCCTGCAGCCCGGGGACAGCCTGCTGCTGGGCACGGACCTGGTGAAGGACACCGCGCGCCTGATCCGCGCCTACGACGACAGTGCCGGAGTCACCGCCGAATTCAACCGCAACGTGCTGGCCGTGGTGAACCGCGAATTGGGCGCGGACTTCGACCTGGCGGCCTTCGAGCATGTGGCCCGGTGGAACTCGGGCGAGGAGCGCATCGAGATGTGGCTGCGGGCCCGCAGTGCGCAGCGGGTGCGGGTGACGGCGCTTGACCTCGACGTGGCTTTCGCTGCCGGCGAGGAGATGCTGACCGAGGTGTCGTGCAAGTTCCGGCAGCAGGGTGTGACGGCGGAGCTGGGGAAAGCCGGTCTGCGACAAACACATTGGTGGACCGACCAAGCCGGTGACTTCGGCATGTCGCTGGCTGTCAAATGAGCGTCGCGCAGCAGTGGCGGGACGCCCGCCCGAAGGTGGCAGGGCTGCATTTCGACAGCGGCGCCTGTTCGCGGCAGAGCTTCGCGGCGATCGACGCCGCGGCCACGCATGCCCGTCATGAGGCAGAGGTCGGCGGGTACGTCGCGCTCGATGCGGCGGCGCCGGCGCTCGACGCGGGCCGGGCCGCGGTTGCGGCGTTGACAGGGCTGCCTTCGGCCAACGTCATCTACACGTCCGGGTCGGGCAACGCCCTGGATCTGCTGCTGAGCAGTTGGCCGGGGGAGCGCACGGTTGCGTGTCTGGTCGGTGAATATGGTCCGAACCTTGCGGTGATGGCGGCCAACGGGTTTGAGGTGCGAGCGTTGGCCGTCGACGGGGCCGGGCGGTTGGATGTCGACGCGGCGGCCCGTCAACTCGCCGCCGACCCGCCCGCGATCGCCCACCTGACCGCACTGGCCAGCCATCGCGGGGTGGCCCAGCCGCTGGCCGAGTTCGCCGAGGTGTGCCGGGCGGCGGGTATCCCGTTGGTGGTGGATGCCGCGCAGGCGCTCGGCCATCTCGACTGCAATGTCGGTGTTACCGCGATGTATTCATCGTCGCGCAAATGGTTGGCGGGTCCGCGCGGGGTGGGTGTGCTCGCGCTGGCCGACGAGCTGGCCCAGCGGCTACAGCCTCGGGTGCCACCGCCGTCCTGGGGCTTGGGCATCCCGGCCGTGCAAATGCTGGACGGAGTCGAGTCGAATGCCGCTGCCCGGATCGGGTTTTCGGTCGCGATCGGGGAGCATCTGGCGGCCGGCCCAGAGCACGTGCGCGCCCGGCTGGCCGAGGTGGGCGGCCTGTCCCGGCAGGTGCTCGCCGACACGCCCGGATGGCGCGTCGTGGAATCGGTCGATGAGCCCACGGCCATCACGACGCTCGAACCCGTTGACGGAGCTGACCCGACGACCGTGCGGGCACGGCTGATCGCCGAACACGGCATCGTCACCACGGCGTGCGATGTGGTGCGGGCGCCCTTCGAGATGACCAAACCGGTGCTGCGGATCTCCCCGCATGTCGATACCGGCGTCGATGAGCTCGAGCAGTTCGCGGAGGCGCTGCGGGCAGTGGTGTAGCCCGCCCGGTCGCAGTCCGGGCGCTTTAGTGTGCAGTGGTGTAGCCGTCGGGCGTGCGTAGGTGTGCAGTCACACCTGTCACACCAGTCCCTGCGCGGAAACTATGGACGTGTTGCCCGGCTGTTTGCGACAAAGTCGCGGAAACAGCCTCAGCAGCAACTTGTTTCACTGCCGTACCACGCGGGCGAACCTCACCGCCCCCGGCAGCAGCGGCAGCCACATCCGCACCGAAATTTGCCGTGCCCGGCTATTGGCGACAGTGTCGCTCGCAGCGCGGGCGCACAACCAGTGGGGCAGAACCGATCTGATGGTGCCAGACTGACGCACGGGATTGGCTGACCTGAGGCAGCTGATATCTGCGGTGCCTATGTGGCGATTTCCGCGACTCTGTCGCAAACAGGCGGGCAGCACACACCGTGCTCGCCGCGCGGTGACGAATGTGGCTGGTGTGAACGCCGCCTGGAGCGGACGGGCTCACCGCCTGGAGCGGACGAGCTCACCGCCTGGAGCGGACAAGCCCACCGCCTGGCCATGCCCTCCCGTGCACACGGTCGCCTAGCGGCGGCCCTGCAGCACGGCCTCGATGTTGCGTTCGGCCAACGCCGTGATGGACATGAACGGATTGCATCCGAGGTAGCCGGGTATCAGCGATGCATCGTTGACGTAGAGGTTGTCGTACCCTTTGACGCGCCCGAACGCATCGGTGACCTCACCGCGCACGCAACCACCCAGCGGATGAACGGTGTTGGGTGCGAAGATCTCCCCGGAGAAGATGTCATCGCGATACTCCACCCCGTTGACCCGTGTCAGCTTGTCGAAGACGGTCCGGGTCCGCTCGATCAGGTGGTCGTTGTAGAGGGCAGGCCAGTCGATAGCGATCGAATCCGACGCCCGGTCATAGGTGATGTCGGCGCGATCACCGGTCTTGACCATGACGTAGTAGCCCAGCATGAAGGTCTCGACCGGCAACGGAAGGGAAAACATGGTGGCATACACGGGGTTTTCGGTGTCGGCCCGACCATCGAGGTTGATCAGGCCGAGCAGTGACTGCTGAGTTCCGGCGGGGTCACTGTTCTTGAGCCAGTGTGCCACCATCACGTCACCGTTGTTGCCGTAGCCGGATCCCACGGCGTCGTTCAGATCGGGCAGTGCCCCGGTCTCCCTGGCGCGCAACAGGATCTGGTTGGTGCCCAACACGCCGGCGCTCAGAAACAGCCGGTCGCAACCGATTTCTTCACGGCCCGTCTCGTTGCCCCATCGGTCGATCGATCGGGTGGCCACCACGTACTGGCGGCCCTCCCGGTGTACGGCCGTCACTTCCGTCAGCGGCCGTAACGTGACCTTCCCGGTGGCCAGGGCGGACGCGATGTATGTCTGGTCGACGCTGCCCGTCCGCCCGTAGTTGTTGCCGAACTGCTGCTCGAACGCCAGCGCCGATCTTTCGACTTCTCCGGCCTCTTCGGCCAACATGTAATCGAACGAGTACGCACTGCCGTTGTAGTCGACCGGATAGCCTGCCGCGGAGGCATATTCGCGGCCTACCCGGGCGAATTGAAACCACGGTGTCCGTTCGAACCAGCCCATATCCCGGTAGCTGATGCGCAGCGTGCGCTTGGCGCGCTCGATGTAAGTCCCCAGGAACTCGTCGGCCGCGATGTCGGGGAAGCATTCGGCGATCTGCCGCGCGGTGGGCACGGCGGCCACAGCGGCGTTGATCAGAGACCCCCCGCCGACCCCGATACCCCGAAACACATGGTGGGTGCCATGTGTCGTCTTGTCGCAGATGCCGGCTTGAACTGGCTGCGGCGACGGCGAATTGCGCGCGACAGCGTCGATCGAGAATCCCTGGAACGACGTGACCAGGCTGGGGGGAACGGCACTGAACCAGCCTGCCCGGGTGTCAGCGGGCAACATCTTGGTGAACCGTTTGCCGTCGGTGTCAGGTGCGTCCCACAGCCGGCCCTTCTCCAGCACCAGAGTCTCGATACCGGCTTCTGCCAGGCGAAGTGCGGACACGCCTCCGCCATAACCACTTCCGATCACGATCGCGGGGTAGCGCGCGCGTGGTTCGGATCGCTCGGCATGTCGGTGCATCCACCAGCCCGCGCCGCACGCACCCAGGGCGGCCGCCGTGCTGGTACCGAGAAACCGCCTGCGCGACATGACAGTCATGCAGCACGCATCTGGTGTCTGCGGATGAGGTGCGCGCGGCGCCGCGGGTCGAGCGCCGCCAATTCGATTCGCCCCGAATAGTGTTCAACCACCCGAGGATCCATGACTTTGCGCCACAGCGGAGGAACCAGTGACAGCACGAACATGGTGCCGTATCCATACGGCAGGTGCGGCGCCTCGTCGAGACTGCGCAGGGATTGGTAGCGCCGTTGGGGATTGGTGTGATGGTCGGAGTGGCGTTGGAGGTGGTAGAGGAACACGTTGGCGACCAGGGTGTTGCTGTTCCAGCTGTGCCGGGCGGAGACCCGTTCGTAGCGACCGGTGGCCAGGAGTTCGCGACGCAGTCCGTAGTGCTCGAGATAGTTGACCGATTCGAGCAGGCAGATGCCGACCATCGCCTGGCCGATGAGCATCGGAAGGACGACCGGCCCGAACCATACGGCGAGCCCGCCGAACAGCGCGACACTCACCAGCCACGCGTTGAGCACATTGTTTCTCGATGTCCACGGTGTCTCGCCGCGACGCGTGAATCGTCGTGCCTCCAACGCCCATGCGGATCGAAGCCCACCGGTCACCGAGCGTGGGATGAAGCGGTAGAGGCTTTGGCCCATAAGGGAACTGGCGGGATCCTCCGGTGTCGCGACGCGTACGTGGTGACCGCGATTGTGTTCGACGAAGAAGTGGCCGTAGCCCGTCTGGGCGAGGGCGATCTTGCTCAGCCGCCGTTCGAGGCGGGCGTTTCTGTGACCCAACTCGTGAGCGGCGTTGATCCCGATGCCGCCCACGATCCCCACCGTCACCAGCAGGCCGGCGCGGTCGATCGACGACAGGACAACCCAGCCGCCACCGCTCCACAACCAGCACGCGAAGATCAGTGACAGGTACTGGTTGGGCAGGTAAAGGTACGTCGCCCAGCGATACCAGGGATCGTTGTCGAGGTCGATGTAGACGTCATCGGGTGCGGTACTGCGGTCGGTCCCGACGATGTGGTCGAGCAGCGGGATCACAACGAACGTGAGAAGCGCTCCGAGCCACCAGAACCCGCCGAACCCCGTCAACGTCACGGCCAGCCAGGACAGCATCACCAGGCATGGGACCGCAGCGCCGAGGAGCCATAGAAAGCGTTTGGGGTCAGTCCAGCTGCGCTGCAAGTCAGCGTTGCCAGTGTGGTAACTACCCGTTACGAAGCCGGCTGTCATGACCGTTCCGATCTTGAATTGGCAAGTATTCGCGAGGACTGTAGCAATGCTTGGCCGAGTTTGACAGCCCTTGTGTTTGTCGCCACATTGCCTTTGCTGATACCGCTGGTGGGTCTGCTGCACGAATAGGTGACATCTGAGTTGGCTTGCCCGGAACGGGTGAGCTGGAAGGATGTCAGTGTGCCCAGGCCCTACCCCCGAGAGTTCCGCGATGATGTCGTCCGTGTGGCCCGCAACCGCGACGACGGCGTGACGATCGAGCACATCGCCACTGATTTCGGTGTGCACCCGATGACGCTGCACAAGTGGATGCGCCAAGCCGATATCGATGAAGGTGCCAAGCCCGGCAAGAGCACCGGCGATTCGGCTGAGTTACGGGAGCTGCGTCGCCGGAATCGGTTGTTGGAGCAGGAGAACGAGGTCCTGCGCCGCGCGGCGGCCTATCTGTCGCAGGCCAACCTGCCGGGAAAAGGATCTACCCGCTCGTAAGTGAGCTCGCCGCCGACGGGATCCCCGTCGCGGTGACGTGCCGGGTACTCAAGCTCGCCGCCAGCCGTACTACCGCTGGCTGGCCCAGCCGATCACCGACGCCGAGATGATCGAGGCCTACCGCGCCAACGCCCTGTTCGACGCCCACAAGGACGACCCGGAGTTCGGGTACCGCTACCTGGTCCAAGAGGCCCGCGATGTCGGCGAGCCGATGGCTGAGCGCACCGCCTGGCGGATCTGCTCGCAGAATCGATTGTGGAGTGTGTTCGGTAAGAAACGCGGCAAGAACGGCAAGGTCGGTCCGCCGGTGCACGATGATCTTGTCGAGCGTGACTTCACCGCTGGCGGTCCAAATCAGTTGTGGCTCAGCGATATCACCGAGCATCGCACCGGTGAAGGCAAGCTCTATCTGTGTGCGATCAAGGACGTGTACTCCAACCGCATCGTCGGGTACTCGATCGACTCCGAATGAAGTCCCGGTTAGCGACCACGGCCTTGAGCAACGCGGTGGCACGCCGCGGCGAGGTGGCCGGATGCATTCTGCATTCCGATCGCGGATCTCAGTTCAGGTCAAGGAGATTCGTGCATGCTCTGGGCCGCTTCGAGATGGTCGGATCGATGGGCCGTGTCGGCGCAGCCGGCGACAACGCGGCCATGGAGAGCTTCTTTAGTCTGCTGCAGAAGAACGTGCTCGATCGTCGCCGCTGGGACACCCGCGAGGAGCTGCGGATCGCGATCGTCACCTGGATCGAACGGACCTATCATCGTCGCCGGCGCCAGGCGGGTCTCGGGCGGTTGACCCCGATCGAATTCGAAGCAATCATGACCACACCGGCCAGTCAGGCCGCGTGACCGCAACTGTCACCTGATCGTGCAGCAGACCCGGTATCGGAATAAATAGCTTGTATCTTGCTACTGGATGATCGCAACGTAGATGGCTGTGGACTTGAGCACGATGGGTCTTGACGTACGGCTTGTGGGATACTGGCAAATATGCATAGGCGCACTTATGTCGCGTGTGCGGCGCCGGAATGTTGTGGCTGTCCACTGCGCGGCGGGCACGCGCCACCGAGCCTGTTGCACAGGAGAGCGTGCAGCACTACCCGATCGGAGAGTTCTGGCGTTCCGGTCGGCCGGTAGTGCCCCCGAATCGTTGTGACCCGCGCCACCGAGGTTCACGGTGGTGTCACACGACAGAAGGAGCCTTCCGATGGCCATTGAGCTGAACCAGATTTGGGACTTTCCGATCAAGGAGTTCCACCCGTTCCCGCGGGCCCTGCTCGGGGTGGGCGCGCACGACATCATCGGCGTCGAGGCCAAGAACCTCGGCTTCAAGCGCACCCTGCTGATGACGACGGGCCTGCGCGGCTCGGGCATCATCGAGGAGCTGACCGGCAAGATCGAGTACCAGGGCGTCGAGGTGGTGCTCTACGACAAGGTGGAGTCCAACCCCAAGGACTACAACGTCATGGAGGCCGCGGCGCTGTATCAGCAGGAGAAGTGCGACAGCATCATCTCCATCGGCGGTGGTTCCAGCCATGACGCGGCCAAGGGCGCGCGCGTCGTCATCGCCCATGACGGCCGCAACATCAACGAATTCGAGGGTTTCGCCAAATCCACCAACAAGCAGAATCCGCCGCACATCGCCGTATCCACCACGGCGGGAACGGGTTCGGAGACCTCATGGGCCTACGTCATCACCGACACCTCCGACATGGACCACCCGCACAAGTGGGTCGGATTCGACGAGGCGACCATCGTCACCCTGGCCATCGACGACCCGCTGCTGTATTACACCTGCCCGCAACACTTCACCGCATACTGTGGCTTCGACGTGCTCGCGCACGGCAGCGAGCCCTACGTCTCGCGCATCGACTTCGCGCCGTCGCTCGGAAATGCCCTGTACTCAGTCGAACTCGTCGCCAAGAACCTGCGGGAGGCCGTGTTCGAACCCCGCAACCTCAAAGCCCGCGAAGGCATGATGAACGCGCAGTACATCGCCGGGCAGGCGTTCAACTCCGGCGGGCTGGGCATCGTGCACTCGATCAGCCACGCCGTCAGCGCGTTCTTCGACAGCCACCACGGGCTCAACAACGCGATCGCGTTGCCACGGGTGTGGGAATACAACCTTCCCGCCCGCTATGAGCGTTACGCGCAGCTGGCCACCGCCATGGGCGTCGACACCCGCAACATGACCACCGTGCAGGCCGCCGATGCCGCGGTCGAGGCCGCGATCCGGCTGTCGCAGGACGTGGGCATCCCGGACAACTTCTCGCAGGTCCGCACCGACTCGTATGAGAAGAACCGGATGAACACCGGCAAGTACGCCGGCCGGGGTGACGTTATCAAGGGTGACGACAAGTCCGTGCTGGCCATCTCCGAGCACATCCAGGGCGACTGGTGCACGCCGGGCAACCCGCGCGAGGTGACGGTGGAATCGATGATCCCGGTGGTCGGCCATGCGATTAATGGCACTTACTGAGTCCGAGGTCGACGGATTCGCCGGTCCCGCAGCGCTTTCCGAAGCGCTGCGGGAGCAGGACTACATTGCCGACGGCGACCTGGCCACGGTGGTGCACCTGGCGACCGCGCTGGATCGGCCCCTGTTGTTGGAGGGACCGGCAGGCGTCGGGAAGACCGAACTGGCCAAGGCGTTGGCCGCGGCCGGCGGCCGACGGCTGATCCGCCTGCAGTGCTACGAGGGTCTCGACGACAACCGGGTGCTCTACGAATGGGACTACGCCAAACAGCTGCTGCACGTGCAGATGATGCGCGACCAGACGAGCGACGTCGGCGAGATCGCCACCGACATCTATTCCGAGGCCTTCCTTTCGGTGCGTCCGCTGCTGGAATCGGTGCTCTCCGAACAGCCCGTGGTGCTGCTGATCGACGAGGTCGACCGCACCGAAGAGGCGATGGAGGCGCTGCTGCTCGAGGTGCTGGCCGAACGTCAAGTCACCATCCCGGAGATTGGCACCTTCGTGGCCCGCACCGTGCCATGGGTGGTGTTGACGTCCAACGACACTCGGGAACTCTCGGCCGCGCTCAAGCGTCGCTGCCTGCACTACCACCTGGATTTCCCCACGCCGCAACGGGAACGGGAAATCGTCGGGGTGCGGGCACCGCGCGTCGAACCCGCTGTGGTGGCCGATGTGGTCGAGCTGGCGCGCACCCTGCGTGAGCTCCCGCTGCGCAAGGCGCCGTCGATCTCGGAGGTGATCGACGCCGCACGCGCTGCCGCGATCCTCGGCGACACGACATCGGATACGGCACAAGCGCTTCTGCTGTCCACGTTGGTGAAGTTCACCAGTGACCGCGACATCGCGCTGCGCCACCTCGGTGACGCCCCGCTCCCGGTGCACACCGAACCGCTACGGGCCACCGTGGCGTCGCGCCCGGCCAACACCACCACCGCGGTGTTCCGCGGGAGGGGCGGCAGGACGTGACGCCGTCACATCTGCTCGACATCGTTGCCGCGACGTTCGGTGCCTTGCTGCGCCGCGCGGGGGTGGCGACGTCACCGGCTGAGGTCATCGAGGTACGCCGGGTGCTGGGCCTGCTCGGCGCTGCGGACCTGCCCGCATTGCGTGCGGCGCTGCGGGCGACGTGCGCCAAATACGGTCGGGAACAACGAGGATTCGACCGCGCCTTCGACGCGTTGTTCGGCGCAACGGACGTCGCGCGTCAGGACCCGGGCCCGAGCCGTGCCCACACCGGCTCGGGCCTGCCCGAGGCACTCGACATCGGCGAGGACCAGGAGATCGGGCGCTACGCCGAATACAACGAACGCGCCGCGGAGGTCGGCGACCACTTCGACACCCCGGAGGCCGACAAGGGCTTCAACCCACACAAGGACGACGACGACCACAGCGTGACGGGAGCCGACAACCAGCTGACGGTATCGGCCGAGAGCGACACCGGACGACGCGGCGTCCGCTACACCGTGGAGGTGGACCGCGCCTCCGCCAGCATGGCCGGCGACCTCGCCGACTCGGTGGCACCTGTGGTGGCGGGCGCGCTCAGTTGGGACGATCCCGCGTCGATCCTGGCCTGGTTGGATGCTTATGACCCGAGCCGCACCTACGGCGACGACGCGGGCGAGCAGCCGTTGACCGCCGAACAACTCGGCCAGCTGAGCGCGGCGGTCGAGGGTTTCGTCGCTGCCCTGGCGGACCGCTGCGGGCTGACTGCTGAAGCCGAAACCCCAGATACCGCAATGGATGCCGGGCTGGCCACCGATGTCGACCTGGCGTGCCACGAGGTGTTGCGCCGCATGCGTGGTGCGCCGCGGCCGCGTCCCCGCGAGCGCGGACATGGCAGGCTCGACATGCGCCGCACCACGCGAGCCGCGCTGCGCACCGACGGTGTGCCGTTCCACCTGGTGACCCGTACCCCGCTGCCCGACCGGATTCGGCTGCTGGTGATCGCCGACGTGTCGCTGTCCGTGCGGCCGATCACCGCGTTCACCCTGCGGCTGGCCCAGGCAATGCACCGGCGCGCGCATCGGTGCCGGGTGATGGCGTTCGTCGACCGCCCGGTCGATGTCACGGACATCCTGTTGCGCACCGGGGGCGACGACTCGCTGGCCGCGGTGCTGGCCGAAGCGCAGCTGGATCTCGACGCCAGCAGCGACTACGGGCAGGTGTTCGACGACATGCTGCGCGGGCAGGCCGACGCCCTCGATCGCCGCACGGCCGTGCTGATCGTCGGAGATGGGCGAAGCGGGGGACTTCCCGCCGGTGTCGAGCAGCTGCGTGCGCTGCGCCGCCGCGTGCATCGGCTGGCGTGGGTGACGCCCGAGCCGCGGCGGTACTGGAACCAGGCCACCTGTGCGATGCCGCAGTACGCGCAGGTCTGCGACCGCGTGGTGGTGGCCAGCGACGCCGCGGCGCTCAGCGCGCACGCCGGGGAACTCGCCCACGCCCTGTCCTGACCGCCCACCTGCCCGATCGGACAGGTAGGCAGCTGCCCACCTGCACATTGGCGGCGGTCGGGATGGGCCGTAGGGTGACAGTGTTACCTGGCTCACATGACTTGGGAGTGCGACGTGATAGCGCAGGCGGAGATCACGCCCATGGCGGTGCCGACGGCCACGCCCGACGCGATGCCCACCCGGCTGCTGAAGTTCCATGCACCCGAGATCGTGTTCGGCATCGACTCGATGGCCGAGGCCGCCCATGCCGCCGTGCGACTCGGCGGGTTGCGGCCGCTGTTGGTCACCGACCCGGGGCTGATCGAGGCCGGCTGGGTGCGCGAACTCGTCGGACACCTGCGCGCCCAGTGCGTAGAGGCGCAGGTATGGAGCGCGCTGACACCCAATCCCAAGGACCACGAGATCACCGCAGGGCACGAGTTCTACCGCGAACACGGGTGCGATGTGCTCATCGCGCTGGGCGGCGGCTCGGTGATCGACGCCGCCAAGGGCATCGCCATCCTGTCGGCCAACGGCGGCGACATCCTCGACTACGCCGGCGTGGACAAGGCCACCATGCCGATTCCACCGCTCGTGGTATTGCCGTCGACGTCGGGCACCGGCGCCGACGTCTCCCAGTTCTACATCGTCACCGACACCACGCGCAACACCAAGATCACGATCCTGGGCCGCGCCCTGGTCCCCGACATCACCGTCATCGATCCGCGGCTGCTCACCACCATGCCGGAATGGCTCAATGCCGCAACGGGTCTGGACGCGCTCACGCACGGTATCGAAGCGTTCGTCTCGCTGGGCCACAATCAGCTGACCGACCATCACGCGCTGCGGTCGGTCGTCATGGTCACCGAGAACCTGGTGTCCACCATCGAACGTCCGCACGAGATGCCTGCCCGGGTGCTCATGGCGCAGGCGGCGCTCGAGGCCGGTCTGGCCTTCACCAACGCCATCCTCGGTGCCGCCCACGCCATGAGCCATCAGGTCGGCGGGCTGCTGGACCTGCCGCACGGCGTCATCAACGGTGTCCTGCTGCCCCATGTGGTGCGGTTCAACGCCGAGGCCGACCCGGCGCCGTTCGCCACCATCGCCGCCTGCCTCGGCATCGCAGACAAGCGTGCCCCGGCGCGGGAATCCGCACTGGCCCTTGCTGATCGGCTGCAGGAGCTGGCCCGGGGGGTGGGGGTGCCGCGCGGCCTGGGCGAGCTGGGCGTGCGGGACGAGGACGTGCCGGTGCTGGCGCACAACGCGATGGCCGACGCGTGCATCACCACCAACCCGCGTCCCGCCGACGAGGCGGCGCTGCAGACGCTGTTCCGGGCGGCGCTGTGAGAGCGCCCGATCTGGAACGTCTCACCGGGATACGCTCGGGCAAGTCCACGTTCTATTCCGAATTCCGGGTGGCCGCGCAGCGTACCGAGCGGGTGATCGCCGCGCTCGACACGATCTCACATGCGTTGGTGCAGACCGTGAATGGTCCCGAAAAGCTCGTCCGCGCGGTGGCCGAGGCCGCCCGCACGCACCTCGGTGCCGAATGGGTGCTACTGGCGCTGGCCGACGGTGCGCTGCCCGGGGCGCGGCCGCGGCACCTGATCCTCGACGCCGACGGCAACGCCTACTCGTTCGAAGGACTTTCCGGCGCAAAGCATCCAGTGCCGCACCTGCCTGACGCAGTGCTCAACCGGCTCAACGACATCCTGCGCGGACAGTTGGCCCAGTTCCGGTTACCGGTCATCGAACCTCACCACGCGCATGTGCCGCTCGAATTGGACGGCGGCGTGATCGGGGCGTTCGCGGCCTGGACGCCGAAGGGCCGCATGCTCGACGGCACCGACGAGACCGTGATGCGGATCCTGTCCAGCCAGACCGCCGTCGCGCTGCACAACTGTGAACTGTTCCAGCGCTCGCAGGCGCTGCTGGCCCAGTCCGAAGCCCGCAACGCCGAGCTGTTGGCGACTCAGCGGGAACTCGGTGCGGCGCAACGACATCAGGTACTCGACTCCGAACGGCACCGCATCGCGCGCGAACTGCACGACAGCGTCGCGCAGACCGTGCTCTCGGCGGGCATGCAGATCGAGGTGTGCCGCAGCGAGATTCGGGCTCTGTCAGGGGTGGCCGACCTCGTCGAACGGTTGGACACCGCCAAGACCCTCACCCGCTCGGCCACCGAACAGTTGCGGTCGGCGATCTACGCGCTCAACCAGCCCGGCGACGCGGGCCGGTCGACCCTGCCGGAGATGCTCGAGCAGTTGGCGACCGTGCACATGCCCGAAGACCTGCGGGTGACGCTCAAGGTCGAGGGCGCCGCCACCGAATTGCCCAGTGCGGCAGAGCATGCGCTGTTGCGGGTGGCGGGCGAAGCCTTGTTCAACACGGCCATGCACGGGCAGGCGACGCGGGCCATCGTGCGGCTGCGGTACCGGCCCGCCACCGTCACACTGTCGATCTCCGACGACGGCACCGGTGACCCCGACAAGATGCGGCTGATGCTGCGCTTGGCCGACGGCACCGACGTCGACGGCCGCCACCGCGGGCTGGCCAACATGCAGGCCCGCTGCCGTGAGCGGGGTGGCTCGTTCTTCGTGCAACGGTCCCGCCTCGGCGGGGTGCGGGTGGTCGCCACCATCCCGCGGGACGGATCGGAAGGAGACCGCGATGACGGTTGACACCAAGATCAGAGCGATCCGGCTGGCGCTCGTCGACGATCACGCCATCCTGCGGCAGGGGCTGCGCTCGGTGCTGGAGCGTGAGCACGACCTCGTGGTGGTCGGTGAGGCCGCCTCCGAGCCGGAAGCCGAAGCGATGGTCGCTGCCATGCGGCCCGACGTGGTGCTGCTGGACCTCAAGCTCTCCGCCGGGTCCGATTTCGAAGGTTTGTCGTTGTGCGCCAAGCTGTCCGCGGCGCACCCCGAGGTCGGGCTCCTGGTACTGACCACGTTCCTCGACGACGATCTGGTGGTTCGCGCCGTGCATGCCGGGGCGCGCGGCTACGTCGTCAAGGACGTCGACACCACAGAGCTGGTGCGCGCGATCCGGGCCATCTCCGCGGGCGAGAGCGCCTTCGACTCCCGCAGTGCCGCCGCGGTGGTCCGCACGCTGAGCGGCAGAAGCGAGCCCCGCGAGCAGCTCACCGATCGGGAGCTCGAAGTGCTGCGGTTGCTGGCGGCCGGCCTGTCCAACGTCAAGATCGGTGAGCGGCTGTACATTTCGGCCACGACGGCCAAGTTCCACGTCAGCAACATCATGCGCAAGCTGCAGGTCAGCCGTCGCGCCGAGGCCGTGTATGCCGCCAGCAAGCGTGGGCTGATCTAGCACCTAGCACCTAGCACCTAGCACCTAGCACCGCGAGCGTGCGTGTCTGCGGGGCGACACGCCGCTGCGTGTCGGCATTTTGTGCACGCTCGGAAGGGGCGACCGACATGACGCCCAATCGGCGGCCGCGGGTCGAACTCTATGAAACGGGCATGCTCGACGTCGGCCACGGAAACCGGGTCTATTGGGAGACTCGGGTAACCAGGACGGTCTGCCTGCTGTGGCGTTGCGCGGTGGACGTTGCCAGGGCTGCGGTCGACCTGAGCACCAACACCACAGATCACCCGATCGCCGACCTGGAACTACTGCGCTCCCATCTGGGTGTGGATCGCTGGGTCGTGGTGGGCTGGTCATCGGGACGACGTTGGCGCTGGCGTACACCCGCCGACTCCGCGATACCACGCCCGAATTCCATGGGACATGAACCGGGGGGAGTGATTGGCGCGCTTGGCGTTCAGGCATTCGATGGCTTTGCAGCGTTTCGAGCACATCCACCTGACGGCGAGTGTGACAGTACTGCTGGTTAGGCACGGCGTGTCGCGGGACAGACGCGCACGCTCGCGGTGCTGGGTGCTGGGTGCTGGGTGCTAAAGGTCCAACACCAGCCAGCCGCCGTGGTGGTCGGCCACGGTGACGTGCACGCCGGGTTGAAATGTTTGTGCTTGCTCGCCGAGCCGAACCAACTCGGCGATGTCGAAGCTGCGCACGTGCCCGTAGCAGGCCTGCGGTTGCACCTCGAACGGCACCGCGATCACCACGCGGCGGCGAGCCACGCGCAGCGCTTCGGCGAGTACGCCGACGCCGGCCGCGGCGGGCACGTGCTCGAGCAGATGCAGCGCGGTGACCGTGTCAGCGGCATTGTCGGGCAACGGAACCCGCGCAGCGTCGCACACGAGGGTCTGCACCGGGCGCTGGATCCGGACGCTGACCCGGTTCAGCAGGTCCATGGTGGGAGCACTGAGATCGCTGGCTGTCACATCGAAGCCGTCACGGCGTAAGCGGAGCGGGAAGAACCCGAAGCACGAGCCAAGGTCCACCACCCGTCGACCGGCAATCAAACCCACCGCTCGGCGGTGCACCGGCGCGAACGTCGCGTTGCCGTCCTCGAGCGCGGCAAGCGAATTGCGGTAGAACCGCACCCAGGCCGGTAGCCCGCCGTCGATCGTGGACCGCACGACGCCGGTGAAGACCCGCTCGAAATCCGCTTGGCCGCGCAGTATCCCGCCGAGTTGCTCGGTCAGTAACACGGCGAGTTCGTCGGAGAGTTCGGCGGGGGTGAGATCGTGTTCGACGGTCAGCGAATCGCCGCTGCGCCGCGCGCAGAACCGCGCGGTGCACAGGGTGTGGGCATGGGCCCGGTGGGGTCCGCGCCGACGCCGCACCTGGACCCCGGCGGCGCTCCAGCTGCCGCGCGGCGCAGTGGCGAGCGGGTCGAACTCGCCGCGGTCCAAAAGCGCAACTGTCATGCCAACCAACGCTATTGGTGGATATCCGCTCGCGCGCGCGCCAACCGGGTGGGATTGTGGGCCGACCGGGCGGGAGCGTCACTACCCGGTCGGCCAGGAGAGAAAGAGTGGAAGTTCGGTCAGCCGTGACGTGCCGGCAATACGTCACGGTCGCCGAGGCGCGCATGTGACGAAAATGCCGACACCTCACGGCGTGTTGCGCGGCAAACACGCACGCTCGCGGAGCTGAGCCTCAGCCCTTGTGGGCGGTCAGCAGAAAGGCCGGGAACTTGACACGGCCCTTCTCGTCTTGATCGTGCGGCAGAGGCTCGACCGGGGTGCCCGGGATGGCCGTCGCGTTCGCGTGGATGAACGCCGGACGGATCTCGTCGATCACCCAGTACTGGGACACCGCGGCCCGCAGTTCGTCCTCGTCGACCTCGTTGGGCTTGGTCTCAAGCCCGTCGGGGAACGCGCCCTTGGCGAATACCAGCACGTAGTACGCGGCGCCGGGAGCCGAGGCCCGGTGGATCGAACTCAGGTAGCCGTCGCGTCCCTCCACGGGCAGTGAGTGGAACAGCGTCGAGTCGACCACGGTGTTGAACCGGCCGTCGTAGCCCCGGAACGACGTGATGTCGCCCTGCACGAAGCTGGCGGCGCTCAAGTTGCGTTCCTGGGCGGTGCGGTTGGCCGCGGCGATCGCCGTCGGGCTCAAATCCATGCCCACCACGGTGTAGCCGTCGGCGGCCAGCGCCAGCGACAGTTCCGCGTGGCCGCAACCGGCGTCGAGCACGTCACTGCGGAACTTCCCGGCTCGGTGCAGCGCCGCCAACTCGGGCTGCGGCTCGCCGATGTTCCAAGGTGGCGGGCCCTCGAATTCACCTACACCCCGATAGGCGCTGTCCCAATCCAAAACCTGATCAGATGCCATGCAATCCAACGTACGCGAGTCATTCCCAGCTGTGGACGGGCTCGTTACTGTGCATCCACTGGACGTACAGCCGTAACATTTCGGCCAACGCCTGGGGCCGGGACACGCCGCCTTCTTCGATTTTCTGCACCGTCGCGACCTGCCATGCCGCACCGGTCTGCCCGGTTTTCGCGCGTCCTTCGATGACCCCCAGATAGCGGTCGCACACCTCGGCGGCGACACCCCAGCGGCGCAGCCCTTCGTGCGCCATCGGCAGCAGCTGGCGGAGCACCAGTTCGTCGGGCGTCACCTCGCCGAGCCCGGGCCAGTAGAGCCGGGCCTCCATGCCGTGCTGCGCGGCCGACTCGAAATTGTGTTGTGCTGCGGCGAAACTCAGCTTGGTCCAGATCGGCCGGTCCTCCTCGGACAGGGTGCGCAGCAGGCCGTAGTAGAACGCCGAGTTGGCCATCATGTCCACCACGGTCGGCCCGGCGGGCAGCACCCGGTTCTCCACCCGCAGGTGCGGCATGCCGTCGACGACGTCGTAGACGGGGCGGTTCCACCGGTAGATGGTGCCGTTGTGCAGCCGCAGCTCGGGCAGTCGCGGGGCGCGGCCTGCGGCCAGCACGGCCGCCGGATCCTCGTCGGACAGCTCGGGCAGCAGCGAGGGGAAGTACCGGACGTTCTCCTCGAACAGGTCGAAGATCGAGGTGATCCAGCGCTCGCCGAACCACACCCGCGGCCGCACCCCCTGGGTCTTGAGTTCCTCGGGCCGGGTGTCGGTGGCCTGGGTGAACAGTTCGATGCGGGTCTCGGCCCACAGCTGGTGGCCGAAGAAATACGGCGAATTGGCGCCGACGGCCAGCTGCGGGCCGGCCAGCACCTGCGCGGCGTTCCAGTTGCGGGCGAAATCGGCGGGGGAGACCTGCAGATGCAGCTGCATGCTGGTGCAGGCCGATTCCGGGGCGATGGACGCGGCCTGCAGCGAAAGACGCTCCGGGCCGGCGATGTCGATCGTCATGTCCTCGCCGCGGGCAGTGAAGATCGAGTCGTTGAGGGCCTGGTACCGCGTCGACTCGCTCATCCAGCCCGCCGAAAGATGTTCGGGCATAAGCGTCGGGAGGATGCCGACCATCACGATGTGGGTGCCGTTCTGGTTGGCCTTGATTTCCGCGGCGTTGAGGCTCTCCCGGACCTCGATCTCCAGTTCCAGCGCGGCGCGCCCCGGCAACGGCCGTGGCGGCACATTGAATTCGATGTTGTAGGCGCCCAATTCGGTTTGGTAGGCCGGATCGGCGATGGAGGCCAGGACGTCCTGGTTCATCATCGCCGGCTGGTAGGCGTTGTCCACCAGGTTGCATTCGATCTCCATGCCGGTCAGCGGCCGCTCGAACTCGAAGCGGGACTGCGCCAGCATGGTTTCGAACACGTCGAGGCAGAGCTGCACCTTGCGGCGGTACTGCTGCCGATGCGCCCGGGTGTACTCGGTACTGCTGACCTCTTCGCCCACACGCCGATGCAACAACGTCGGGGATCGCGTGCGCAGGAAAATTGCGTAATAGGCTCGCCAATTGTGTGCCCGACAAGCTGACGAGGATCAGGGCGGGCTCGAACAGGTCGGCAGCATCGACCGGATCGCCGCGCTGACCGGGGTGCGGGCCCTTGCCGCGATGGCGGTGATGGGAACCCATGCGTCCTACGGCACCGGGCTGCTCACCCACGGCTATGCCGGACTCCTGGGCGCGCGGCTGGAGGTCGGGGTGCCGATCTTCTTCGTGTTGGCGGGCCTGTTGCTGTTCCGCCCGTGGGTGCGGGCCGCAGTGGATGGCGGCGCGGGGCCGTCGGTCCCGCGTTATGCCCGGAGCCGGTTCCGCCGGATCGTGCCCGCGTATGTGGTGACGGTGCTGGTGGTGTACGGGATCTACCAGATGCGCCCGGTGCACCCCAACCCCGGGCACACCTGGACAGGCCTGCTGCGCAATCTGACCTTGACCCAGATCTACAGCGACAACTACTTCACCGCCTACCTGCACCAGGGCTTGTCACAGATGTGGAGCCTGGCCGTGGAGGTGGCGTTCTACGCGGTGCTGCCGTTGCTGGCCTACCTGCTGATGCTGCTGTGCCGACGCCGGTTCCGGCCGGTGCTGCTGCTCGCGGGCCTCGTGGTGGTGGCCGCGGTGAGCCCGGCCTGGCTGGTGATCCTGCACAACACCCACTGGCTGCCGGTCGGCGCGGGAACGTGGCTGCCGCACTACCTGGCGTGGTTCGCCGGGGGCATGATGCTCGCCGTGCTGGCAGCCATGGGCGTGCGGTGTTACGCGCTGGCAGTGCTGCCGTTGGCGGTGGCCAGCTATCTGGTGGTGTCGACGCCGATCGCCGGGCGGACCACCGCCGTCACGCTGACCCTGTCCGAAGACGTATCGAAGACGGTGCTGTACACCGTGATCGCCACGTTGATCGTGGCGCCGCTCGCGCTGGGTGATTGCGGTGAGTACGCCCGGCTGATGGGCAGCCGGCCACTGGTGTGGCTGGGGGAGATCTCCTATGAGATCTTCCTGCTGCACGTGGTGGTCATGGACCTGGTGATGGCGCTGGTGCTGCGGTGGCCCGTCTACACCGGTTCGGCCGTCGTGCTGTTCGCCGTCACGCTGGCCGCCACGGTGCCACCGGCCTGGCTGCTGCACCGGTTCACCCGGCCGCGACGCTAGCCGCGCCGCGCGATCACGATCTGGGGCAGCGTGAGCCCGCTGCGCAGTTCGACCTCGATGTTCCGGTCAGCGTGCAGGGCGAGGCTGCGCAGCGCAGAGGGACTGTAGGAGCGCAGCGAGCTGATGACGCCGTCGTGGATGAACGGAACGAACGGCGCGGCAGGCAGCATCGCCGCGAGCCGCAGCAGATGCAGCGGGGCGGGCGGGCGCGGCAGGTCGATGATCAGCAGCGTGTCCGCGACGCGGGTGCCCTCGGCGAACACCCGGGACGCCTGCGCGGGAGACAGATGATGAAACGACAGCGCGAAGACCGCCAGGTCGAAGCTGCCGTCGGCGGCGTCGATCGCCGTCGCGTCGAGTTCGCGGACTTGCGCGCGGGGATGGGTGCCGAGCTCGCCCGCGGTCAGTGCGCGCACCGACGCCCGGTCGACGTCGGAGACGGTGACGCGGGCCGACGGATGGTCGTGCAGCAGCTGACGTGACAGTCCGCCGTGGCCTGCGCCGAGCTCAACAATCCTTGGGTCGGGCACGTCGGCGACCAGGTCCAGGGCGATGGCGGCAAACTTCTCGTGGTTGCGGAAGAACCGGCCGGTCCAGTCCAGGGCGTCGATGACCTGTTGCCTGCGCGCAGCCGCACCGTCGTCGCCGTCGCCGTCGGCGTCGCGGTCGATGTACTCCGACCGCTCGGTCTGCAGTAGCCGGTCCAGACACGACGCGTCGTAGCCGCCGCGCGGCATGCGCTCGATACCGGTTTTGTCCGACGTGCCGCGAGTACGAAGAGAATCAGCTCCGGGTGCCACGTAAGCCATGATGGACGTTTCGGAGGGTAGGAGCGACAGCGACTCGGGAAAGGACCACTGTGGCCGATTTCGTCGCAGCCATCGACCAGGGGACCACCAGCACCCGCTGCATGATCTTCGACCACGCGGGGGCCGAGGTGGGCCGCCACCAGCTCGAGCACGAGCAGATCCTGCCGCGCGCCGGGTGGGTCGAGCACAATCCGGTGGAGATCTGGGAGCGCACCGCGGCCGTCATCATGACCGCGCTGAACAAGACCCAGCTCTCCGCGGTGGACCTCGCCGGGCTCGGCATCACCAACCAGCGCGAGACCACGCTGGTGTGGAACCGTCACACCGGCAGGCCGTACCACAACGCCATCGTGTGGCAGGACACCCGCACCGACCGCATCGCCGCCGCCCTGGACCGCGACGGCCGCGGCGACGTGATCCGGCACAAGGCCGGGCTGCCGCCCGCAACGTACTTCTCCGGCGGCAAGATTCAGTGGATCCTGGAGAACGTCGACGGGGTGCGGGCTGCCGCCGAGAACGGTGACGCGATCTTCGGCAACCCCGACAGTTGGCTGGTGTGGAACCTGACCGGCGGGCATCGCGGCGGCGTCCACGTCACCGACGTCACCAACGCCAGCCGCACCATGCTGATGAACCTGGAGACCCTCGACTGGGACGATGAACTGTTGTCGTTCTTCGGGATTCCGCGGCAGATGCTGCCCGAGATCAAGCCGTCGTCGTCACCCACCCCGTATGGTCTGACCCGCGCCGACGGGCCGCTGGCCGGTGAAGTGCCGGTGACGGGCATCCTCGGTGACCAGCAGGCCGCGATGGTCGGGCAGGTGTGCCTGAATGCCGGCGAGGCCAAGAACACCTATGGCACCGGCAATTTCCTGTTGCTCAACACCGGCGAGAAGATGGTCCGGTCGGAAAACGGCCTGCTGACCACGGTGTGCTACCAGTTCGCATCCGCGGATGGCACCCCGGCGAAACCCGTTTACGCCCTGGAGGGTTCGATCGCGGTGACCGGGTCGGCCGTGCAGTGGCTACGCGATCAGCTCGGCATCATCAGCGGTGCAGCGCAGAGCGAGTCGCTGGCCCGGCAGGTCACCGACAACGGTGGCGTGTACTTTGTGCCGGCGTTCTCGGGACTGTTCGCGCCGTACTGGCGCTCGGACGCGCGCGGCGCCATCGTCGGGCTGTCGCGGTTCAACACCAACGCGCACGTGGCCCGCGCGACGCTGGAGGCCATCTGCTACCAGAGCCGCGATGTGGTCGACGCGATGGAGGCCGATTCCGGTGTGCACCTTGAGGTTCTGAAGGTCGACGGCGGTATCACCGCCAACCGGTTGTGCATGCAGATCCAGGCCGACGTGCTCGGTGTGGACGTGGTCAAGCCCGTGGTCGCCGAGACCACCGCGCTCGGTGCGGCCTATGCGGCCGGGTTGGCGGTCGGGTTCTGGCGCAACGCCGACGATCTGCGCGCCAACTGGCAGGAAGGCGAACGCTGGAGCCCGCAGTGGGATGACGATCAGCGCTCCAGCGGGTACGCCGGGTGGCAGAAAGCCGTTGCGCGCACGCTGGATTGGGTCGACATCGACTGAGTCACCGGGGCGGCGGGCAGGTCATCAGCAGACCCTTGAGTTCGTCGTAGTACTGCACGCCCAGCATCGCGTGGCGGCCCTTGTCGTTGGTCCGCTCGGCATCGGCGATCTGGCCGGCCAACTCACCCAGCCGGCGGGCATGCTCGGCGGCCTTGCCGGAGGTCACCTGCTTGGCCTGCTCGTCGATCACCTTGGCCCACTCGTTGAAGTCGCCGACCGTCGGGCCCTGGTTGGCGGCGAACGACGGCAGGATCAGGCCCGAGCTCGCCCGGCTGGACTGCACCAGCGGTTGCGCCTGGCGACAGCCCTTGCCGGCGATGTAGGTGAATGTCACCGATGCGGCGACGACGACGACAGCCAGGGCTGCCGCCGCCACTGCGAGCCTCTGGGTGCGGGGTTCGGCATCGGGAACTCGCCTGCGCCACATCACGTGACCGAGGATCACGGCGGCCATCGCCAGCACCGACAGCAAGCTGGCCTCGAGCAGATTCCCGGCACCGGATGCCGAGTTGGTGGCACCCAAGGCCGCCAACGCGGCGAGCAACACCAGCAACCACTGCCAGAATCCACGCCGACGCTCGTAGGCGTCGACATCGCGGAACTGGATGCCGATGGTGGCGCCGGCCGCCGCCAGCACGGCCACGAGGGCGGGTACGACGTATGCGGTGATCTCTTCGGTCATGCCCCTACCCGCCCAGCCCGTCGAGCCGGCTCTTGATGTCGTCGGGCAGCGATATGCCCGCCACCGCAAGGTTCTCCTCGAGGTGCGCCGGTGATGACGTTCCCGGAATCAGCAGTACGTTCGGCGCGACCGACAGCATCCACGCCAGCACGATCTGTGCGGGCGTGTGGCCGAGGTCGGCCGCGGCCTGCCGGACGGTGTCGTTGCCGAGCACAGGGCTGTTCGGATCGAAGGCCGAGCCGAGCGGGAAGAACGGGACGAACGCGATGTCGTGCGCGACGCAGAGTTCCAGGACCGGCGCAGCGCTGCGGTCGACCAGGTTGTAGGCGTTCTGCACACATGCGATTTCGGTGTGGCCCAATGCGATCCGAAGATGATCAGCGGAGATGTTGCTGAGGCCTATACCGTCGATCAGACCTTCGTCGCGGGCCGTGATCATCGTGGTCAGTTGCCGCTCGAACAGGTCATGGTCGACTGCGGTGGGGACGCCGATGCCGTCGCCGTCGTGGACGCGCAGGTTCACCGCGGCCAGGCGGTCGGCGTCGAGCGTCTGCAGGTTGTCCTCGATGCCGCGGCGCAACTCGTCCGGGTCTTGGGCGGGTAGCCACTGCCCTTGCTCGTCGCGGCGGGCGCCGACCTTGCTGACCAGTGCGAGGTCGGACGGATACGGGTGCAGCGCGGCGCGGATCAATTCGTTGGCGACGGCGGGTCCGTAGAACTGTGCGGTGTCGATGTGGTTGACGCCCAACTCGACTGCCCGCCGCAGCACCGCCAGAGCCTGCTCGCGATCTCGCGGCGGGCCGAACACGCCGGGCCCGGGCAGTTGCATGGCACCGAACCCGACGCGCGACACAGCGAACGAACCCAGGGGGAAGGTCTGCATGCCGGTCAGCCTACGCAGACCGTCCCCGTCGGCTTACTCCTCGCCGAGGATCTGATAGATCTCGCGGCGTGCGCCGTTGACGATGTCGAGGATGCGCTGCTGCTGCTCATCGCCGGCGGTGTGCACCGACTGCGCGACGGCACCCATCAGCTGCCCGATGGCGGCGCGCAG
Organism: Mycobacterium dioxanotrophicus; assembly: GCF_002157835.1. NCBI lineage: Bacteria > Bacillati > Actinomycetota > Actinomycetes > Mycobacteriales > Mycobacteriaceae > Mycobacterium > Mycobacterium dioxanotrophicus. The sequence goes on from NZ_CP020809.1 coordinate 696,514, forward strand.
GTTGACGGCATTGGGGTCGGCATCTTCGGCGATGGCGTCCCAGGGGGCGGTCTCGATCTGATCGGCGGCCGCGCGGCCGTCGTCGGTCAGCTCGAAAGTCTTCTTGCTGCCTTCGCTTTCGGCCGCCGGGGCGATCAGGCCCTCGTCGACGAGCAGTTGCAGGGTGGGGTAGACCGAGCCGGGGCTGGGCCGCCACAGGTTGTTGCTGCGCTCGGCGATCTGCTGGGTCATCTCGTAGCCGTGCATCGGGCGCTCGGTGAGCAGCTTGAGGATCGCGGCACGGACATCACCGCGCCGGCCACGGCCGCCGCCGCGTCCGCCTCGGCCTCGGCCGCGGGGCCCGCCGCCGAACCCGGGACCGAAGCCCGGACCGAACCCGGGGCCGAAGCCGAAGCCGGGGCCGAAACCGGGACCACCGAAACCGCGGCCGAACGGGCCGTGATGGCCTGCGGACTCTTCGCGGACGTGATCGCGGAACTCACGGCGGGCGCGGCGCCGCTCATCATGCAGGGCCCGACGATCGCCGGGGCCGAAGCCGAAACCGAAGCCGCCGGGGCCGAAGGGGGGATTGGGGGGTGTGAATGGGGTGTTCATGGGTGAGGTTCTCTCTTTCGACGGGAAGCGCCATATGTGCTTCCGATACATTAACGATATATCGGAAGCTATCGCGATGCAACGGTCGATTTAGCCGCGTTCGTCGAGGCGGGTGACCACCCACTTCGCCCACTGCACCTGCATGGCGTTGAAACGCAGGCCATAGACCAGTGCCGCATGCCCGAACGGATCGTCCTCGATGCAGGGGATCGACGCCTCGAGCTCTTTCAGTCGTTCGATCTCCGCGGTGGAGTGGTCGGCCAGCGCCAGCAGGTGCTCGCGGGCCTGGTCGGAAGGCAGTTCGCCGAGCAGGAAGACCCGCAGCAGTTCGGCGCTGCGCTCGGGCGGGTCGTCGGCCGGATTGCGGATCCATCGCATGAGTTCGTCGCGGCCTGCCGCGGTGACCCGGTACTCCTTGCGGCCGCGCGGACCGATCTCGGACACCTCGATCAGGCCTGCCGTGGCCAGCTTGTTGAGCTCGCCGTAGAGCTGGCTCTGGGTGGCCGGCCACACGTTGGCCATCGACTTCTCGAACCGTCTGAGCAGGTCGTATCCACTGCCGGGGTGCTGCGCCAAGAGCCCGAGCGCGGCCATTCGCAAACTCATGCCGACAGCTTATCGTCCACTATTGACATGTCAGAAGTGGAATGTCACCGTAGATGGCATGACCTCAGCCCTGCCCATCGGCGAAACCGACTTTTTCCGGCGCGGCAACTACGCGCCCGTCGCGGACGAACTCACCGAATACGACCTGCCCGTCGAAGGCGCCATCCCGCCCGACCTGGACGGCTGGTATCTGCGCAACGGACCCAATCCGCGCCAGGCGACCGCGCACTGGTTCACCGGTGACGGGATGATCCACGGCGTCCGCATCGAAGACGGCGCCGCCAAGTGGTATCGCAACCGCTGGGTGCGCACCGACAGCTTCATCGAGGACTTTCCGCTCTACAACGCCGACGGCAGCCGCAACCTTCGGGCCGCGGTCGCCAACACCCATGTGGTCAACCACGCCGGCCGGACCCTCGCCCTGGTGGAGAGCTCGCTGCCGTACGAGATCACCAATGAGCTGGAAACGTTGGGTGCCTACGACTTCGGCGGCAAGCTCGTCGATTCGATGACAGCGCACCCGAAGATCTGCCCCACCACGGGCGAACTGCATTTCTTCGGCTACGGCAGCATCTTCGAGCCCTACGTCACCTACCACCGGGCCGACGCCGCAGGCGAACTGACCGTGAACCAGCCCGTGGATGTCAAGGCGCACACCATGATGCACGATTTCGCGATGACCTCCGGGCACGTCGTCTTCATGGACCTACCGGTGGTGTTCGACCTCGACGTCGCCATCAAGGGCGAGGGCGACATGCCCTATCGGTGGAGCGACGACTACGGTGCCCGCTTCGGCGTGATGCGCCGCGACGACCCCACCGCACCGATCCGCTGGTTCGACATCGACCCGTGCTACGTCTTCCATGTGGCCAATGCCTACGAATCGGGCAATTCAATTGTGCTGCAGGCAGTTCGGTATCCAGAACTATGGCGGGACAACGGCGGGTTCGACGCCGAGGGTGTGCTGTGGGAATGGCGCATCGACCTGAGCGCCGGGACTGTCGCCGAGCGGCAACTCGACGATGCCGGCGTCGAGTTCCCGCGCATCGACGACCGGCTCGCAGGCCTCGATGCGCGCTACTCCGTGGCGGTCGGCTCCAACGGCTGGATCCGCTACGACCTGGCCACGGGCACCGCGGTGCGCCACGACCTGGGGTCCGGCGGCCCCGGCGAGGCGGTGTTCGTGCCCGGCGCCGGCCCGGCCGACGAGAGCAACGGGTGGTACCTCGGTTACGTCTACGATCCCGAGCGCGACGGCAGTGATCTGGTGATCCTCGATGCCTGTGACTTTGCTGGGAAGCCCGTGGCGAAAATCGCGCTGCCGCAGCGTGTTCCCTACGGATTCCACGGCAACTGGATCAGCGGATAAGTAACGTATCGGGCCATGGCGGTGAAATGGCTCGACAAGCCCGAAGATCATGATTTCGACGCGGCCGCGGACTACCTGTCGCTGCTGGCCGAGTCCGACGCAGTCGACAAGACGGTGGCGGCGCTGAAGAAGGCGCCGCCCGTCACCCGTAAGGCCAAGGACATTCTGCGTGCGGCGGGACTGGCGCTGCTGCCGGAGACCAACGCTCATGTCCGCGCCGACCTGTTCAAGATCAGCGGCGGCAAGAAGCTGTCGCCGATCCTGTTGGTGCGCGGCGACGGTCGCAAAGGCACGCCGCTGCAGGTGGCCGACGGCTATCACCGGGTGTGTGCGAGCTACCTCACCGATGAGAACACCGGGATCCCGTGCCGCCTGGTCTCGTGGCAATCGTGACGCGCTGACATGGCGGGGATCGGCTTCGGCACGCTCGCCCTGATCGTCGTTATCGGGCTCATCGGCCCGGCGCTGGCGGCCGTGCCGCGGCTGCGGATCCCGGTGGTCATCGGCGAGCTGGGAGCCGGGATCATCTTCGGCAGAACCGGATTCGGCATCATCGACCACGCCGATCCGACGTTCTCACTGCTTGCCAACATCGGCTTCGCGTTGGTGATGTTTGTCGTCGGCACCCACGTCCCCGTGCGAGATACCGCGCTGCACAGTGCGATTCCCAAGGCACTGGCCCGCGCGGTGTTGGTGGGCGCGGTGGCCGCGGTCCTCGGTGTGGTGCTGTCCCGGTCGTTCGGCACCGGCCACGCGCTCATGTATGCCGTGCTGATGGCGTCGTCGTCGGCGGCGTTGGCCCTGCCGGTGATCGACGCGCTGCGGTTGCGGGGCCCGCAGGTGCTGTCGGTAACTGCACAGATCGCCATCGCCGACGCCGCATCGATTGTGTTGCTGCCCTTGGTGATCGACATCCAGCGGGCCCCTCGGGCGGCACTGGGGGCGCTCGCCATCGCCGGCTGCGCCGTCGTGCTGTTTCTGCTTCTGCGCGCCGGAGACCGGGCCGGCTACCGCAAACGTCTGCACCACTATTCCGAGGACCACCAGTTCGCCCTCGAACTGCGGATCAGCCTGATCCTGCTGTTCACCCTCGCCGCCGTGGCCATCGCCACGCACGTCTCGATCATGCTGGCAGGATTCGCGCTCGGCCTGGTCATCTCGGCCATCGGCGAGCCACGCCGGCTGGCCCGGCAACTCTTCGGCATCACCGACGGGTTCTTCGGCCCGCTGTTCTTCGTCTGGCTGGGTGCATCACTGCAGGTCCGCGAGCTCGGTCAGAATCCCGCGCTCATCGTGCTCGGCGCCGGTCTGGGTTTCGGTGCCGTGCTGGCCCACGCCGCAGGCCGGTTGACGGGCCAGCCGTTGCCGCTCGCGGTGTTCTCCGCCGCTCAACTCGGGGTTCCGGTGGCCGCCGCGACGCTGGGCACCGAACAGCATCTGCTGAAGCCGGGCGAGGGGTCGGCGATGATGCTCGGCGCGCTCATCACCATCGCCACGACGTCGGTCGCCGGAGCGCTGGCCGCCCGGTCAGCGGCCGCGAAGCGGCCACCGCCGGCCGGGCCGCCACCCAACGCGCCCCCGGCAGCGGCGCCGCCGACATCCTGAACTCAGGGTTTGGCGAACCCGGCTTTGGCAAGTGCCTTTTGTCCGGCCTCACCCGTGACCAGGTCGACGAAGCGTTGGGCCGCCGCGCTGTGCTTCGACTGCTTGAGCACCGCGATCGGGTAGGTGTTGACGGCCTGAGCGGCTTCGGGGAACGACACAGCGGTCACCTTGTCGCCCGCGCCGGCGGCGTCGGTGACATAGACGACGCCCGCATCGGCTTGGCCCGTGGTGACCTTGTTGAGCACGTCGGTCACGGACGACTCCTCACTGACGGGCGCCAGCGTGACACCCATGGACTGCTCGACCTTCTGTGTCGCCCCGCCGCACGGCACCGGCGGGGCGCACACCACCACGCTGACCCCGGGTTTGGTCAGATCGCGAAATGACGTGATGCCCTTGGGGTTTCCCGGCGCTACCGCGATGGTCAGCGTGTTGGTGGCGAAGTTGACGGGGTTGCCTGCGAGCAGGCCCGCCTGGGCGGCCTTGTCCATGTTGCGCGTGTCGGCCGAGGCGAACACGTCCGCGGTGGCGCCCTGGGTGAGCTGCGTGACCAGGTCCGAGGACCCCGCGAAGGAGAACTCCACGGAGGAGCCAGGGTTGTCGGTCTTGTACTGGTCGGCGATGTCGGTGAACGCCGACTTCAGCGACGCCGCGGCGAACACCGTGATGGCATCGCCCGATGCGGACGAGCTCGGCGACGAGGCGGAGTTGGACTGGCAGGCGGTGGCCACCGCCAGTGCCAGCACGCCGGCGACGGCCAGGGCACGCACACGGGTCATGAGATTCCTTTCGGGGTTTCCACGATCACGGTGGTGGCCTTGACCACCGCGACTGCCACGCTGCCGGGCTCGAGCCCGAGTTCACGTACCGACTGGCTGCTCATGAGCGACACCACCGTCAGCGGCCCGCACTGGATCTCCACCTGGGCCATCACGCCGTCGACGATGACGTCGGTGACCAGCCCGGCGAATCTGTTACGTGCCGAGCTCCCGATGCCCAACGGATCTTTAGGTGCCGCACTGGCATTGGCGCGCGCGAACGCCGCAAGGGCGGCGCCATCGAGCACCTTGCGGCCAGACGCGTCGAGTTCGGCGGTCAATGCGCCGTCATCGATCCAGCGCCGCACGGTGTCGTCGCTGACCCCGAGCAGCTCGGCTGCTTCACGGATCCGGATGTACGGCACGGCGCCAGCCTAACGAGCCCCGTCAGGCCGAACAACCGTATCTGCGGGTAAAACTCCGGCATTTCTCCGCAGGCACGGCAACGGTGTGTCGCTTGGGATCATCCGAAGGCTCTGCAGCGCCGCCTCGGCGTCGTGGGCGGGCCCGCCGCCGGGCGGGCCCAGCCGGACTCGGTCAGGACCGCGGAGTTCATCCGTAACCCCGTCGGCTGGTTAACCAAGATCGACGGTGGTGACCGGAAAGTCGTGCAGGAAGTACAGTCGCGAGGAGTGTGAACGGCGGCTCCGACCGCGCTGTGCGCCGCAGTCCGGCCGCGTCCCGGCATACCGGGTCCGGTTGAGTCGAGATGCGCTGTGGTGCATGATCAATGAAGCTGTGCGACAGCCCACACTGTGGCGCGGGGCACATCCATGCGCGGCTGTGTCCCAAGGCACACCGCCCGAGGGTGGATCAGTGCCCAGTCGCGGCGCAGCGGGATGCCGTAATCCGCCAATCGCGATCTTGTGATAATCGAATCATGTTGTCCACCAAGCAAATTGGTGACAGTTACGCCGCGTGCCAGCCTGCGTCACCGACGGAAACCGACCCCCGCTGGGCCGTCCTCGACTCGCTTCTGACGCGATAAGCGTTGGTGCACAATATGATCCACTCATATCAGAACTCTCGAGGTGGTCCCAGCCGGCGGCCGTCACGGGCTGCACATTGTTTGCTGGCGACGCTCGATGGGGTCCGTCGGGAGGGGTCTGGCGACGCGATTCGAGCCGGTGGGCGGGCGGCCTCCGGCGGGCCTCGCGGGTCGTTGTGTCACCGGCGACCGGCGGGTCCGGTGATTGTGGCTAAACCCAAGGTCAGGCCCGTCTACGTCGGGCCGGCGGGCGCTGTGCTCCCCGTAGACTGGCAGGCGCCCACGTATATCAAACGGTGGCCGGCCACCCGCCGAATCCCCCGCGCTTGGAGCTCCGGCGGGCGGCGGAGAAATTCCCTTGCCCAACGCTCTTGCTCAAACGTTTCGGCGGGTGTTTACTAGCGGTATACGAAGATTCCTACCACGAGACAAGGTGCATAAATATGTCCCCTGACCTCGAACTTGCTACCCTGGCTGAACAGTCAGGAACGAAGTTCATTCTCGCAATGTTTGTTGACTTGCGAGGGAAGCCCTGTGCCAAGCTGGTACCGGTCGAAGCCATCGACGAACTTACCAAGGAAGGCGTCGGCTTCGCCGGTTACGCCGCCGGGGCCATGGGGCAGGAGCCTAAAGACCCCGATCTGATCGCCGTTCCCGATCCGGTGTCGTTCACCCCGATCCCCTTCGTCAAGGAAGGGCTGGCGCTGGTCCACTGCGACGTTTACGTCGAAGGCAAGCTGTGGCCGTACGCCCCCCGCAACATCCTCAAGGCCATGATCAAGCGCGCCGCCGAAGCCGGCTTCGAGCCGTGGATGGGCGCTGAGGTCGAGTACTACCTGCTCAACCGCGACGCTGATGGCACGCTGCACACCGCGGACAAGAACGACCTGGCCGCGAACCCCTGTTACGACGTGCGTGGCCTGACCCGTATGTACGACCACCTCTCGGGCATCTCCAAGGCGATGAACCAGCTCGGCTGGTCCAACTACGCCAACGACCACGAAGACGGCAACGGGCAGTTCGAACAGAACTTCCAGTACGCCGAAGCTCTCGTCACCGCCGACCGCGTCGTGACGCTGCGCTACCTGCTGGCGATGAGCGCCGAAGAACGCGGCATGATCGCCACCTTCATGCCGAAGCCGTTCTCGGACCGCACCGGCAGCGGTCTGCACTTCCACATCTCGCTGACCAGCGGCGGCACCCCGGTGTTCCCGACCGACGAGGATCCCCGTGGCCTCGGTCTGTCGGAGACCGCCTACCACTTCATCGGCGGCATCCTGGAACACGCGAGTGCCCTGCAGGCTGTTATCGCGCCGACCGTGAACTCTTACAAGCGCACTCGTGCGGTTGCGGTGACATCGGGTTCGTCCTGGGCGCCGAACAGCCCCACCTTCGGTGGCAACGACCGCACCCACTACATCCGCATCCCCGACAACCAGCGCATCGAGCTGCGCGGCGGTTGCGGATCGGCCAACCCGTACCTCGCGGCCGCGGCCGCGATCGGTGCTGGCCTTTACGGTGTCGCCAACAAGGTGGACCCGGGCGAGCTGGGGGCGCAGGCTACCCACCGCCCCGCGCTGCCCGCGACGCTGATTCACGCCGTGGAGACGCTGGAGTCCGACCCGGTGATGATGGAGGTTCTCAACGCAGCCGGTGATGGTGTGGCCGAGTACTTCACGAACCTCAAGCGCGATGAGTTTTTCGCGTACCACAGCCAGGTTAGTTCCTGGGAAATCGATCAGTACCTGACGGCATTTTAAGAAGGGAGACCAACAATGTGCGGAATTGTGGGGCTGCATCTGCGCAACCCCGAACTGTATCCGAGGCTGGGCGAACTGCTCACCGGGATGTTGTGCGAAATGTCCGACCGCGGAATGGATTCAGCGGGTGTGGCCGTCTACGGCGACCCCAACTGGACGCCCGCCGGACAGGGCGCCGTGTCGCTGCTGGAGATTGACGCCCCGGCTGACGAGGTTGCGGCTGCCGTCAGTGAAAAGGCGGGCGTCGCCGTCAACGTGCGCATCCTCGATGCGACCTACCTGTTGACCGCTGCGATCGACTCCGACGCGCTGCTCGCCGCTGCTCGCGAGGCCCTCCCCAACGCGCTGGTCGTCGGCTTCGGCTCCGACCTCGCCGTGCTCAAGGGCGTCGGAGCTCCGCGGACCCTCGCGGAGGCATGGGGCTTGCCGAAGGCTCAGGGTTGGCAGGGTGTGGGGCATACCCGCATGGCCACCGAGTCCGCGGTCACCCCGGCCGGCTGCCACCCCTACGCGGTGGGCACCGGTCAGTGCCTGGTGCACAACGGCTCGTTCTCGAACCACGCCACCGTGCGCCGGGATCTGCGCCGCGAAGGCGTGACCTTCGACAGCGAGAACGACACCGAGGTGGGCGCCCGTTTCGTGGCACACCAGCTCGCCCAGGGTCGTGACGTCGAAACCGCGCTGAAGGAACTGTGCGCAACCTTCGACGGGTTCTACACCCTGCTGGTGTCGAACCATGACTCGTTCGCAGTCGTGCGCGACGCGATCTCGTGCAAGCCTGCCGTGATCGCCGAGACCCCCGACTGGGTCGCGATGGCGAGCGAGTACCGCGCCCTGGCACATCTGCCGGGTGTCGAGAACGCAAAGATCTGGGAACCGGAGCCCGAGGTGGTGTACGCATGGAGCCGTTGACATTCGACCTGGAGAAGACGCCGCTGCGGGAGGTCAACACCGCCCTGCATGCAGCGGATCTGTCCGGCGAGTTCCTCATCAAGAACCCGGCCGGGGCGCACAACGTCGCGGTTGGTGTCAATGCACCGGTGAAGATCACGGTTGACGGACACCTGGGCTACTACGGCGCGGGTATGAACCAGCAGGCCGAGATCACCATCAACGGAAACGCCGGCACCGGTGTCGCCGAGAACATGATGAGCGGCACCGTGTGGGTCAAGGGCAACGCCTCTCAGTCCGCGGGTGCGACCGCGCACGGAGGCCTGCTCGTGATCGAGGGCAACGCCTCGGCACGGTGCGGTATCTCGATGAAGGGCGTCGACATCGTGGTGGGCGGCAGCGTCGGCCACATGAGTGCCTTCATGGCGCAGGCCGGCCGCCTGGTCATCCGCGGCGACGCGGGTGAAGCGCTCGGTGACTCGATCTACGAGACGCGAATCTACCTGCGCGGCAACGCCGCATCACTGGGCGCCGACTGTATCGCCAAGGAGATGCGGGCCGAGCACCACGAGGAGCTCGCCAAGTTGCTCAAGGCGGCAGGGTTCGAGGATGACGACACTGCCTCCTACACGCGGTACGGGTCTGCCCGCAACCTCTACCACTTCAAAGTCGACAACGCCGGAGCATACTGATGAGTCAAACAGACGACGACCGGGCCAGGCTCGGCCTGCGTGAGTCCGCCACCTTTGACCGGACCACCATCGCCGCCATCCAACAGGCCGCCAACACGGGTATCTACGACATCCGTGGCTGGGGCGCCAAGCGCAAGCTGCCGCACTTCGACGACCTGCTGTTCCTTGGCGCGTCGGTTTCGCGTTACCCCCTCGAGGGCTACCGCGAGAAGTGCTCCACCAACATTGTGCTGGGCGACCGGTTCGCGAAATACCCGCTGCAGCTTGACATTCCGATCACCATCGCAGGCATGAGCTTCGGTGCGCTGTCCGGACGTGCCAAGGAGGCCCTGGGCCGTGGCGCCAGCGCGGTGGGCACCTCCACCACGACTGGTGACGGTGGTATGACTCCGGAAGAGCGGGGTCAGTCGAAGCACCTGGTGTACCAGTACCTCCCGTCGCGCTACGGCATGAACCCCGATGATCTGCGTAAAGCGGACGCCATCGAGGTCGTGCTCGGACAGGGCGCCAAGCCGGGTGGCGGCGGCATGCTGCTGGGTCAGAAGATCTCCGAGCGTGTTGCCGGCATGCGTACCCTCCCGCAGGGTATCGACCAGCGTTCGGCGTCGCGGCATCCCGACTGGACCGGCCCGGATGACCTGGCCATCAAGATCGCGGAAATCCGTGAGATCACCGACTGGGAAAAGCCGATCTACGTCAAGGTGGGTGCTACCCGCACGTACTACGACGTGAAGCTGGCCGTCGCTGCCGGTGCCGATGTGGTCGTCGTCGACGGCATGCAGGGCGGTACCGCGGCAACCCAGGAAGTGTTCATCGAGCACATCGGTATTCCTACGCTGGCCGCGATTCCGCTGGCAGTGCGGGCGCTGCAGGAGCTGGGCATGCACCGCAAGGTGCAGCTCATCGTCTCCGGCGGCATCCGCAACGGTGCCGACGTGGCCAAGGCGTTGGCGCTGGGCGCCGACGCGGTGGCGATCGGAACCGCTGCGTTGATCGCCCTCGGCGACAACGATCCTCGGTACGCCGCTGAGTACGAGAAGCTGGGCAGTGCTGCCGGTTTCTACGACGACTTCCAGGACGGGAAGGATCCGACGGGCATCAGCACGCAGGATCCCGAGCTGGCCGCCCGCTTCGACCCCGTCGAGGGTGGGCGCCGGTTGGCGAATTACCTGCGGGTGCTGACCATGGAACTCCAGGTCGTCGCACGCGCTTGCGGTAAGGCTCACGTCAACCACCTGGAGCCCGAGGACATGGTGGCCTTGACGGTCGAGGCTGCGGCGATGTCTCGCATCCCGCTCGCCGGGACCTCGTGGATCCCGGGAACGGCCTACTGAGTCAAGCAAGGTTTGGTGGTTTCACCGTCCGGAATCCCGGACGGTGAAACCACCGCCTTCGGCGCTCGCCTCGCCTCGCGTCGCGAACGTGATCTATGAATATGGTTGCGGTGGAACGCAATTGAGCGGATCCGGAGATGGTGGGGCGAGTTCTCCGGGGCCGGTGCGTTTCGCAGGGGGAGCATTTGTCGGCAGCGCCTGGCGCCGTCTTGACGGAAGTTTCCCGAACTATGCTGCACGATCCCTTGTCGCCCCTAACCTGTGCCGTCGGCGATGAGGGGATAGACGCGTGCGTACCAGCTTTACCGCGGCGGTAGTCCCAGAAACTACAGTGAACTGGTGACCGAAGCCCCGCTTTTGCGTAACGTCTCGGGCATCGCGAGGGATCGCGGTCCGGACGAGTCGATCGAGGAACTCGAACTCGAGACGGCTATTGCCAGGAATGTCCGGCAGCTGCGCCAGCAGCAGGGGCTGACCCTCGGCGAAATGGCTGCCACGGTGGGCATCTCGAAAGCGATGCTGTCCAAGATCGAAAATGCCCAGACCTCGTGCAGTCTGTCGACGCTGTCGCTGCTTGCCAAAGGCCTGGATGTGCCCGTGACGTCGCTGTTCCGCGGTTCGGACATGGCACGGCCTGCCGCATTCGTCGAAGCCGGCACCGGCGCACGTATCGCGCGGGACGGCACGCGCGAAGGGCACGAGTATCAGCTGCTGGGCTCGCTGCGCGGCGAGCACAAGCGGCTGGAATGCCTGCACGTGACGCTGACGGGCAAGAGCCGCACCTATCCGCTGTTTCAACACCCGGGTACCGAATTCATCTACATGCTCGAAGGCGTGATGGATTACAGCCACAGCCGCTCGGTGTACCGGTTGCACCCCGGCGACTCGCTGTTGATCGACGGCGAAGGTACGCACGGGCCCGTGGACCTGATTCAGATGCCCATCAGTTTCCTATCGGTGATCACCTTCCCGGATTCACACGTTTAGGAACCCCTGACGCGGCGCGTCTAACGTGCGACGGCCGAGGTGATGGCCTGTGCCGCATGGACATTCGCGTCATGCAGGATTCCTCGAAGGTCATCCAGGCCGACCGATCGCAGACTCCGATCCGCCCCGCGGTCCAGCAGGTCGCGGGTCCTCAGTGCCTGTAGCAACCCGGCCACGAAGGCGTCCTCCCACTCGGCCCGATCGGTGACCGCGGCCCGATGCCCGCGCACGCGCACGGATCCGCCTCGGATGTAGCCCGTTGCTGCTGTGTCGCGATGGGTGACGATCAGGATCGCCGGCCCCCGAGACATCAACCAGCGGATCGCGTCGCCCGGGCGATCGCCCGGACGCAGCCAGGTCAGGTCGTCATCGCTCAGCTTGACGATGTCGCTGCGCGAGAGCATGTCGTCGATTCGGGCGATTGACGTGTCCCGAGGGGCCGTCCAGGCCCCGCAGCGCACGATCCGATGGTCCGCGCCGAACGTGGTCAGCCGGGTCGCCCTGGGGGCCGCAGAGGCCGTTCTGATGATGGCGCTAAGTGAAAGTGCTCAGTCTCGCTAATTGAAAGTGCCCAGTTGGCAGCGGTGGTTCGGCGTGTCGTCGGACTGCTTGTCGGGGTTCTGCTCATCGTCAGCGGAGTTGTGTTTCCGCTGATGAATGGGAGGGCCGTCGTTTGCTGTCGCTGGAGGGTGATGTGGAAGCGCATGCGCTTCGGGAGCAGGGTTGGTCGATATCGGCGATCGCTCGCCATCTCGGGATCAATCGCCGAACCGTTCGGGCCTATCTGGCTGGGGAACGAGTACCCGGGCAACGCCAACGCTCTGAACCGCTGGTGATCGATCCGTTCGTCGAGTACTGCCGGATCCGCCTGGCTGACGATCCGCACCTGTGGGCCTCAACCCTGTTCGACGAACTCGTCGAGCTAGGTTTTACCGGCTCGTATCCGTCGCTGACCCTGGCAATCCGAAACCTGGGGCTGCGACCGCATTGCGAGCCGTGTCAGTCGGTCAAGGGCCGCGACGTCGCGGTCATCGATCATCCGCCCGGGGTCGAGACTCAGTGGGACTGGGTCGAGCTGCCCGATCCACCAGCATCGTGGGCGGCTGACCGGCATGCCCACCTGCTGGTCGGGGCGTTGGCCCATTCGAGCCGCTGGCGCGGGCGCTGGCCCGGCCGAGGACTTCGCGCACGTCGTGGAAGCGATCGAGGCGGTCAGCATCCGGTTGGGTGGGGTCACCCAGCGGTGGCGGTTCGACCGGATGGCCACGGTATGTCATCCCGAATCGGGCCGGATCACCGCGGCGTTCGCCGGGGTGGCCAAACACTACGCTGTCGCCGTCGATGTGTGCCCGCCACGACGGGGCAACCGCAAGGGTGTGGTGGAGAAGTCCAATCACGCTGCCGCCCAACGCTGGTGGCGCACCGTCACCGACGACACCACGATCGAGCAAGCCCAGGCGTCGCTGGACCGGCTGTGCGTGAAGCTCGACGGGCGCCGCCGGCGCCGCGACGGGCAGGCCACCACCGTCGGCGCCCTGGCCGATGCCGAACCACTACGGTCACTGCCGACGGGTTCGTATCCGGCCGAGTTGACCGAACACCGCATCGTCACTCCACAAGCGTTGGTGTCCTGGCGGGGCAATCAGTACTCGGTGCCGCCGGGCTGGCCGGGCCACGGTGACCGTCACCCACCGCCTGGGCTCTGACACCGTGCAATTGACCACGGCATCGGGAGCCGTTGTTGCCGCGCACCGCCGCGCGGTCGACGGCAGCGGCGCGGTGGTGCGCGATGCCGGTCACGTCGTCGCGCTCGAACAGGCAGTGCTATCGGGTTCTCGACGGCCAGGCCTTGCACTCATAAGACCCGGCGACCGCCCTCGGTGGCCGCCGTTGCCGAGGCCGCGCGGCTGCGTGGTGCCCCGGCGAACGATCCCGCCAGAAGGTAGTGATCGATCTGGCCGTCTATGCGGCGACCGCAGCACGGCTATCCGTTGTTCCCCAACACCATCCAACCGAACAGAACCAGGAGTAACCCCTTGAGCAAAACCGTCCCACAGATGAGCGAAGCCCGCCGATACCAACAACTCCGGGCACATCTGTCCTATCTGAAACTCGGCGACGCAGCCGAAGCGCTACCCCGCATCCTCGATGCCGCCCGCGCCGAAAACCTGTCCCTGACCGCCGCTTTGGAGCGGCTGTTGGAGATCGAGGTCAACGCCACCGAAGCCCGCCGGCTGACCTCACGGTTGCGGTTCGCCTGTCTGCCCGAACCCTGGACCATGGCCGATTTCGATTTCGCCGCCCAGCCCGGGGTCGACGCCAAACTGATCAACGACCTGGCCAGTCTGCGCTTCCTCGACGACGCGGCCAACGTGCTGTTCGTCGGCCCACCCGGGTCGGCAAGACCATGCTGGCCGTCGCGTTGGCCCGCGGCGCGGTCGAGGCCGGCCACCGGGTGTATTTCACCACCGCCGCCGACCTGGCGGCCCGCTGCCACAAAGCCGCCCTGGAAGGCCGCTGGCACACCTGCATGCGGTTCTTCGCCGGACCGAAACTGTTGGTGATTGACGAACTTGGCTACCTTCCGCTGCCCGGCGATGGGGCATCCGCGTTGTTCCAGGTGATCAACCAACGGTATCTGAAGTCGAGTACGATTCTGACAACCAATGTTGGGATCGCTGACTGGGCAACCGCTTTCGGAGACGCCACCGTCGCAGCCGCCATGTTGGACAGGCTACTGCACCGCGCCACCGTGGTCGGTATCGACGGACCCAGCTACCGGCTGCGCAACCACCAAGCCACCGCCGAAACGATGCGTAAGGCGGTCGCCGCCCATGTCAGCTGAGACCCGTTCCTGCCAAGCCTGCTGGACCGAATTCACCGCCACCACACCGACCAAGATCTACTGCTCAGACCGCTGCCGCAAACACGCCTGGGAGCAACGCAAACACAGCGACACCGCCGCCACCGTCACCGAGGCCCGGCCACCCGCCCCACAGCCGGCCGCCACCCGTTCCTGCCCGCATTGCGGCGAACCCATCACCATCGTCGCTTTGCTGACCACTCCAGAAGCTGCCCGCCCCAGCACCCCCGGCGACGGCACAATCGTTCCCCTGCAACGACGAACCTGCTAACCTTAGCCACTCAAGCCAACTGGGCAATTTCGCTTAGCATCTCTGGGCAGTCTTCTTTAGCGCCATCACTGACAAGGGCGTGCCGGTGTACTTCCGAGGTGGGTTCGGTCATGACGGTCATAATTTCGTCTCCTCCTCCAGAAGTCGGGGCCTTACATCCATCCAGAGTCGCGCCAATAGCGACGACAAGGAACGCCAATCCGGGTGGTTTGATCTACCCGTTTGTGTAGGCCATTGAGTGGGATCTCCCGGACGCCGGCCGGAGCGGGAGAAGCGGCCGGAAACCTCAGCAACACACGCGAATCCGGCAAAATCCGCGCTAGCAGGGCAGATTGGTGGGGGGAAGCGGGCCCGACCGGCGTGGCGGCGGGTGCGCGTGACCGCGGAATCTGGGCCGCTCGCAAAAAAGCGAGCTCGAAGGAAGATTTCCCTCCATTAGATACTGTTTATTTCCGCGAAACAATAGTAGCGTTAACTCCAATCCACTCACGGTGGATTTTGTTAACTCACAGTACTACCGCTGCGCGAAGGGAAGCGACATGGCGTTGATCACCGTGTCCTTCTGGAAAGCGTCATCCGCCAACTCGTCCCGTGGGTTGGCGGAGGGCAACGCGCGATCGTGTGCTCGATCGTATGTTCGCCCGCCGACTATAACCCCTCACACCCGTTGAGTCCGTACCGCAGCCCTGACCGCATCCAACCCAACACACCACTGGCAGAAAGTCATCATCATGTCTGAAACTCCCACCACGGCCGACGTCGTAATCGTGGGCGGCGGTTTGGAAGGCTGTTCCGCAGCCTGGTCGCTGGCCCAGCGCGGCATCACCGATGTCACGATCCTGGAGCGCGACACCGTCGGCTCGGGCGGCACGGGGAAGTCCTCCGGCGTCGTGCGCTGCCACTACGGCGTCAGTTCGCTGGCCGCCATGGCGACCCGCAGCCTCGAACTCTTCGAGAACGCCGAAGAGATCCTCGGTGAGGATGTCGGCTTCCACCAGACCGGCTACGTGGTTGGCGTGGGAGAGCAGAACGTCCAGGCCATCAAGGACTCGATGGCCGCCCAGCGCGCCGTCGGCGTGCGCACCGAGGACATCGACAAGTCCGAGGTCGCCAAGCTGTGGCCGGTTGCCGACCTGGAGCCCTTCGCCGCGTTCGCGTGGGAAGAGCGTGGTGGATACGGTGACGCCTACCAGACCGCGCAGGGCTTCGCTGCTGCTGCTCGTCGCAAGGGCGTCCGCCTGCGCCAGAGCACCACGGTCAGCGAGATCATCGTCGAGAACGGCAAGGCCACCGGCGTGCGCCTGACCGACGGCAGCGTCGTCTCGGCCAACACGGTCGTCCTGGCGGCCGGCCCCTGGTCGGTCGCGCTGCTGGCTCAGCACGGCATCGACCTGCCCATCACGGTGCACCGCGAGCAGATCGTGCTCCTCG
The DNA here is from genome assembly GCF_002157835.1 of Mycobacterium dioxanotrophicus. Lineage (NCBI taxonomy): Bacteria > Bacillati > Actinomycetota > Actinomycetes > Mycobacteriales > Mycobacteriaceae > Mycobacterium > Mycobacterium dioxanotrophicus. Next base: position 712,723 of record NZ_CP020809.1, read on the forward strand.
ATCCGGGCCAGGACCTCGGCAAGGTTCCGGTGTTCTCCGACCTGGTGTCGCTGCAGTACGTGCGTCCCGAAGGCTCCGACGGCCAGATCCTGTTCGGTAACTCCGCGCTCGACGTTCTGGAGCCGGCCGACCCTGACAACTACCTCAACCGCGCCGACGACGACTTCATCGACCTCACGGTCGACAAGATCGGCACCCGGTTCCCCGGCCTGGAGAACCCGTCGATCGCATCGACCTACGCCGGTTGCTACGACGTGACCCCGGACTTCAACCCCGCGATCTCGAAGACCGACGTCGACGGCCTGATTGTCGCCGCTGGCTTCTCCGGTCACGGATTCAAGATCGCCCCCGCGGTCGGCAAGCTCATCGCCGACCTGGTTGTGGACGGCACCAGCTCCGACGCCGACATCCCGGCCGAGGACTTCCGCCTGTCCCGGTTCGCCGAAGGCAAGCTGCTGAAGAGCCCCTTCCCGTACATCGGCGCGGGGCAGATGCGCTAATCACCGATCGTCGCCCCAGCACTGTCCAGGACGGGCAGTGCTGGGTGATGGTGGTGCTGAAGCCAAGCCCGATCTTGGGTATCCCAGGCGTTCACTGAATCGGCCTTGCTGCACGAAGCACATTGCAGCAAGGCCGATTTGGTCCGCGCGTCGGAAGAGTGAGCCGACCGAATGCAACCGTGCCGGCCACGCATGGGGCATCAATCGCCCTGAAAGTCTTACTCTGGCAGTAGGTCTACCAACCAACGAGTTCCGGTCCGCTGCATCGCTATTCGTCTCGCCCGAAGGCGCCTGAACGCAACGTCGCGGCCACCGATTTGCGGACGCCGTACAAAAGCCGACAGCGGAACCCCCAGCTGGAATGATGTCGTGCAGGACAGTCCATCCATAACTGGGAGTTCCGCTGTCTCAGGGCCCCCCACCTGGCGTTGTCACATTGCCAGCGGCCCGGTCTCTATGCCTCGATTTCGGTGCGGTCTGCGCTCCAGAGGGTGTGGAAGCGTGCTGCGGGTTCGGCGTCGGTGCGGCCGTAGGTGTGGGCGCCGAAGAAGTCGCGCAGGCCTTGGGTCAGGGCTGCGGGCAGGCGTTCGGTGCGCAGGGCGTCGTAGTAGGACAGTGACGAGGAGAACCCGGGGACGGGGATGCCCAGTTGGGTGGCGGTGACCACGACGCGGCGCCAGCCGTCGACGCCGGATTCCACGGCGTCGCGGAAGTAGGGGGCGGCGATGAGGGTGGCCAGGTCGGGTTGGGCGTCGAAGGCTTCTTTGATGCGGTTGAGGAATTTGGCCCGGATGATGCAGCCGCCGCGCCAGATGGTGGCCAGGTCGCCGGGGGTGATGTTCCATCCGTATTCGGCGCTGCCGGCCTGGATCTGGTTGAAGCCCTGGGCGTAGGCGATGATCTTCGAGGCGTACAGCGCCTTGCGGACGTCTTCGATGAACTGCTTGGCATCGCTTGGCTTTGCGCCGAGTTCACCGGAGGCCAGGCCTGCCGCGGCGCGACGTTGGGGGACGGAGCCGGACAGGGCGCGGGCGAAGACGGCTTCGGCGATGCCGGTGACGGGGACGCCCAGGTCGAGGGCGGATTTGACGGTCCAGCGGCCGGTGCCCTTCTGCTCGGCCTCGTCGACGATGAGGTCGACCAGTGGTTTGCCGGTCTTGGCGTCGGTCTGGCGCAGGACTTCGGCGGTGATCTCGACGAGGTAGCTGTCGAGTTCGCCGGTGTTCCAGTCGGCGAACACGTCGGCGATTTCGGGGGCGGTCAGGCCCAGGCCGTCGCGTAGCAGTTGGTAGGCCTCGCCGATGAGTTGCATGTCGGAGTATTCGATGCCGTTGTGCACCATCTTGACGAAGTGTCCGGCGCCGTCGGGGCCGATGTGGGTGCAGCACGGCACGCCGTCGACGTGGGCGGAGATCTCTTCGAGCAGCGGGCCCAGGGAGGTGTAGGACTCGGCGGGGCCGCCGGGCATGATCGAGGGGCCGTTGAGGGCGCCTTCTTCGCCGCCGGAGATGCCGGCGCCGACGAAGTGCAGGCCGCGTTCGCGGATGGCTTTTTCGCGGCGGATGGTGTCGGTGTAGAGGGCGTTGCCGCCGTCGATGATGATGTCGCCGGGTTCCATGGCGTCGGCGAGTTCGTTGATCACCGCGTCGGTGGGGTCGCCGGCTTTGACCATGATCAGCACGCGGCGGGGTTTTTCCAGGGCGTCGAGGAATTCGGCGATGGTTTCGCTGCGTACGAAGGTGCCTTCGGAGCCGTGTTCGGCCAGCAGGGCGTCGGTCTTGGCCACCGAGCGGTTGTGCAGGGCCACGGTGTAGCCGTGCCGGGCGAAGTTGCGGGCGATGTTGGAGCCCATCACCGCCAGGCCGGTCACCCCGATTTGTGCCGTCCCGGTCCTACCCGTGTTCGTCATGCAGCAGCCTTTCGATTGTTGTTATCGCAGAACGCTTTTCCACCGGCAGCGCAACCGGATATGTCAGCGAGGCCAGAGCCACCGGTGGGGGCTCTGACCTACGCGTAGCTCTCAAAGATTCTTCGTATGGACGACGCCCGGTCAGGCGGCCGTGAAAACGATCTCCGGCGCGACGTCCGGTGTCTTCTCCGGGTGTGCTGCCCACCAGGCTGCACAGGCGGCGCGCCAGCTGTTGAGGTCGTCTTCGCGGCCATTGATGCTCAGCTTCGAGCCCGACACCCGGGCCACTGCATCGCCACAGGAGTAGGCGCCGTTGTCGGCGGTGGCCTGCGGGTATTCCTCGTAGAGTTCGCCCAGGGACCGGATCATGTACTTGGGTCGCTCGTCGACTCGGGCTGTCAGGGCCGTCTGGGGCGAATCCACGCCGGTCAGGACGAGAACTGTGTCCATACCTGCCCGATTGCCGCCCAGGATGTCGGTGTCCAGCCGGTCGCCGACGACGAGGGGGCGCTCGACACCGGAGTGGCGCGCCGCCGTCTCGAAGAGGGCCGGTTCTGGTTTCCCTGCTGCCAGGGGAGACTTGCCGGTAGCGGTGGCGATCGCGGCAACCAGGGCCCCGTTGCCGGGTGCGAACCCGCGCTCCTGCGGAAGGGTCATGTCCAAGTTCGTCGCGACCCAGAGCGCACCCGCTTGGATCGCGTAGGAGGCCTCGGCGAGATCTTTCCAGCCGAGGCTGGGGGCGAACCCCTGGATGACAGCGTCGGGCTGACCGTCGGATGCGGAGATGACGACGAGTCCCTGCTTCTCGACGGAGTCGGCGAGCACCTGACTGCCGACCACGAGCACGGTTGCACCCGCGGGCACCTGGCGGGCCAGCAGCTCTGCTCCCGCCAGAGCAGATCCGAACACCTGCTCGGCGGTCGCAGGCGCGCCCAGTTCCCGCAGGTGGGCCGCAACCTCTTCGGATGACCGCGACGCGTTGTTGGTCACGTATGCGAGGCTCTTGCCCTCGCCCGCCAGCTTGTCGAGCGCCTCGGTGGCGCCGTCGATCGCGCTCGGACCGGTGTATACGACACCGTCGAGGTCCGCGAGCACGCCGTCGAAGTTGTCAATAAGCCGGGTGGTCATCGCTTCCTAACTTCGCCGGTCCTGCAGGCCGGCTGCGCTTTGTTGATACTGCGGGGTGCCCGGCTCGGGGCCCGCATCAAACGCCGTCCGTCGGCGTCTCCGAACCATCCGAGAGACCAAGGACCGACGCAGACCTCGACGTGCAGATCGGCGATACGCCGCTTGGCAAGGGCCCGCAACGATGTGCGGGTCCTTGCCAAGCCCTTGGCCGGCTCGTGCAGCCCACCACCGCTGAGACACAACGACTCTGCCGAAGCGGCGCCGTTCGTCGGGACTGGAACCGCGCAAGGGGTGGCCTCGGGAGACAGCGCGTCCCGAGGGTGTGCAACCCCCACTACGGTTCGGGCTTCACTGACGAGAGTCACTGGATAACTTCCTTGGTTGGCTTTTGTGCGCGACGAGTCTCAGAGTGGTGACTGCGGATTGGTTGGGCTGCCGGATCGGCCGGGACGGCGTAACGGGCAGAGCCCGCCGTCATCCTATCCGGACAGCAGCCAGTCGGACGCGGCTTTGCGGTAGCGGATGATGCCCTTGTACTCGGCCATGTCGTCCGGGAGTTCGGCCAGCACCTCGCCCATGCGCCGACGCCAGGCGGGCACCTGTGCGATGTCGGTGAGCGGCAGAAGGTAGGTCCGGATCAGGAACAGGATCGAACCCGAGCGGGGCAGACGGATGAGCTGCTGAACTTCCACCCGCAGGTGAACCCGCTCCGGGAGAGCGGGGTCCGTGGAGATCGTGCTGCGGTCCCCGGCCCACTGGGGGTAGGTCTCGGTGGAGGTGTCCAGGCGCCGGTCGATGGTCATGGTCCAGTTGGTCCGGCGGTAGGACTCACCGGGCTGCAGACTCATGAGGAAGTGCTGGGCCCGGGAGATGATCTTCTCCTCGTTCACCCGCGGGACCGGGCTGTGGATCTCGGTGAAGTTCATGCCGACGTCGAATCCGATGGACCAGTCCGCGGCGAACGTGACCACACCGGCGTCGAGCCACAGCTGCTTGTCGCGTTGTTCGAGGAAGACGATGTCGTCCTGGATCTGGCTGCCCAGGAAGTCCAACGGATCCCCGGTGGGCAGTGACGCGTCGTCGCCGACGGTGAACTCGATGTCGAGATTCAGCAGCGTGTTGCGCCAGCGGACCCGGTCGCCCTCGCGCTGCCACGACATCTTGTCGGGGTTGTCCTCAGCCATTTCGGGCAGCAGGGTGGTGATGGCGTCCCACACTGCGGGGCGCATGTGCGGCAGGGCGTTGATGCGCGATGGATCCCGCTGCAGGACCTCGGCGCGAAGCTTCAGGTCATCGACGTAGAACTCGTCGACGTCGACCACGGTCGTGCCCCAGCCTCCGGCTTCGGTCTCCGTCAGCTTGCGGGACGGCTCGACGTTGGCGCTGTAGCGGTAGTTGTCACCGGTGTAGGGGAACGGAAAGCGACGGATCCGGTCCGGCAGGGTCGCCGTGTCGTTGTCGATGGTGATGCTCACAGGTCCAGCTCCAATTCTTCACCCATGCTGCGGGAGACGCAGCACATCATGAGTTCGTTCTCTTCCTTTTCCTCGTCACTCAGGTAGAGATCCCGATGCTGAGGAGTTCCCCGAAGCACGGGGATCGTGCACTCGCCACAGATGCCCTTGCGGCACATGTTGGGGATCTGCTTGCCCTCTTTTTCGAGGGCCTCCAGCAACGAAACGCCGGGCGGAACTTCCAGCCTGACGCCGCTGCGGGCCAGGATCGCCGTGAACGGTTCGCCCGCGTCCAGCTCACCCGCGCCAAAGTGCTCGAGGTGCAGTAGTGCTTCCGGCCAGCCCAGCTCGCGCGCCTGGTCGAGCACCGAATCCATGAAGGCGGCCGGCCCGCAGACGTAGAGGTGAGTACCGAGTCGTTGGGTGGTGAGTGCTTTGGCGAGGACCTGCTGGAAACTGTCGCGACCGTGGCACTCGGTCAGCGCCGGTCCCATCAGTTCGCGGACTTCCTCGACGTGCGCACCTTCGCCGGGCCGGTAGACGTAGATCATGGAGGCCGACACGCCCCATTTGTTCGCGTTCATGGCATGCGAAACCAAGGGCGTGATTCCGATGCCTGCGGCGACGTACAAGCTGTGCTTGGCGTTGGTGACGGGCGCGAAGTTGCTGCGGGGGCGCGAAACCCACACGCGGTCGCCGACGATGAGCCGGTGCATGGCCAGCGAACCGCCGCCACCGTCTTCGACCAGCAGGACCGAGATGGTGTATTCGGCAGGATCGTTGCCAGATCCGGTGAGGGAGTAGGCGTTTGCACCGAGGTTCGCGGAATCCCCGTACTGGATCACCAGGTGGCTGCCTGCGACATAGGAAGGCAGTGTCGCCCCCGACGGGTCACTGAACGTGATGCTGACGATCGAATCCGTCTGCATCACGCGGCTCGTCACTTCCAGCTCCAAGCCGTCTTCGATGGCTGGGTGGACGATGGGCTGGAGGGCTTCTGTGGCGGTCATCATGCCTCCTCGGCGTGGGCGGAGTAGCCCAGGTACCCGCCGAGACGGCGAGAGAAGTGGTCAGTGGTGGCCAGGACGATGCCGCATCCCTGGCAGGGCACCTCGACGGATCCGTGCACACCAGTGGTGGTGGTGCCGACGTGGCAATGGCCGCAGAACACGACCCACGGGCTGTTCTCGTCGGGCAGCAGGGTGATCTCTTCGTCCACCATGCCGCAGTCCTGGGCGGCGGCCGAGGCGGCGTGGACGTCGACTGCGGGGCCGGCGAGTACGAGACGGGCGCCGACGCATGACCGTTCGAGCGCAGACCTGAGCTCGGCGAGGCTTTCCGGGTTGGCAGAAGTGAAATGGAGGTCGTATCTGGGCCGGTCACCGGTGTCCCGACCCGCGGTGTCACCTGTGTCGCCGAACGACGCACAGATGACACCGCGGAAACCCGGCTCCAACGACATAGACGTGGAACGCATGGGGTTTGGTGTCCTTACGGGGCGAAGGTGCGGTCGCCGGCGAAGAAGCCGAGGCCGTATTCGGGGGTCTCGAACTTGACGGTGGTGCCCTTGGGGAAGAACAGCACGTCGCGTTCCTTGGCGTGGGTGACCTCGCCGGTGTCCTGGTCGGTGAGGATGAATTCACCCTTGACGACGAGCTTCATCTCGTCGTAGGTGTACGTGTACACCAAGGGCTCTGACTTCTTCAGCTCGAAGAACCCGGCGCTCATGACGGTGCCCTCCGGGTTGTGCAGGGAATCACCGATGGCGGCGACGACACCGGGCTCGTTCATGCTCGGCAGCCCCTCGTAGCCCTTCTCCACCTTGTGGATGGCCCCGGCCTTGGTCAGGGTTCCGATGGTTGTGATTTCTGTCGTCATGCTTGCTTACTCCTGTTGTGTCAGAGCTGATCACGGTTGTCGGGCCTGACCGTCGTTCGACAGGACTGGTCGATTTCGGTGCGCGTGACGGCGCACCGAAAACTAGGTCAGGAGCTCCCGGGTCGAGGTCCCTTGGGGGTCCTCTGCGATCGGCATCCGCTCTTCGGGGAAGGCCAGCCGAGCTCTGGCTTGAGCTCTGCTGCTGTGATGCCGATCACGTCCCACAGCTGAAGTTACGCCACTTAATTCATCTAGTCCAGACTTTTTTAGAAATATTCATGCCTGATTGGTCTGGATCGGTGGCGTAGGGCGGGGCAAGCGTCCCGGCCGGAGTCGCTCGCGCCGCCTCTACCAGGGGCGACGCTTCGATGTGCGTCGGCGCAAGCCCGAGACGGCCGTCGCCGATCTTCGCCGAGGCGGTCGCTGCCGTGGCGCCCGAGGACGCCCCGCCGGTCACGCGCGATGCCATGGCCGGGTTTCCGGCGCAGCGTGAACCCCGGCCGGAACCTCTGCGGGCCGGGGCGCGGCTCGGCGCCGGGGGAGCGGCAGTGGCGGCCGACGCTCCGTGCCGGCGCGGCGGGCGGCAGGCCACCGTCGAATGTTTCCGTCACCTGGGCTGGCCTGCACCTCCGGCCAGCGTCGGATCCGTTCTCGAACAAGCGATTTCAGGTCTGATCGGGGCAGCAGCTGCTACGTGCCGCTCTGCGGCCCGCTCTCGGGGCTCGCCTTCACGGGTGACTCGGACACTCCGCAACCGGTGCGGTCGGCCGCGGCTCGGACCAAACGGATGCCGACCCTCACAGGGTTTCTGCTGATCGTTCACGGCAAGTTGCCAGGTTTCGACTTTGACGTATCGTTCCGGGTCGACCAAAGCGAGCGTATTGCCTGCTCGCGGCGTCGCGGCAGGCTGTTTGGCACCGGGCCCGGCCGGCCGGCCGGGCGCACCTTTCCTGTGCAACCGCTGCGGCGTGCCAAAAAAAGTCTAGATAAAAGCTACCGAACTGCAGCATTAAGCTGTAGCCTCTGACGTGATCCAACTCACAGAAGACACCGCGGGAGACGTCCGACTCCTTTGAGGGGCCCGGACAGGGAACCCTCCCGAACCTCACACCGCCGGCCATACCGGTGCCTTCCGCAAGACCTCGACGGCGGACCCGCTCGGCTAACCAGCCACTGAAGATTCGACTAAGGATCTCCCCATATGACTCAGCTCAAGCACCAGGACACAAGCAGTCGCACCGCGACTCGGGGCAGTGGCCGTTCTCATCCAGCACCTTGGCCGGTGCGCTCCTGAAAATCGACACCCCTCAAGTATCTAAAGGGAGATCCTTATGACCGAAAGTCATTCTGAAGAAGTCGGTGACCTGAAAAGGTCCATCGACTGGAAGCAGGGCCTGGCCATTGCGCTGGGTGTGCCGTTGCTGATCCTGCCCTCGCTGGGCTACATCCCCATGTATCTCGCTGCCGCGGCGATCCTCATCTGGGGTCTGTCGGTGCTGCAGGGTTTCGCGCAGAGCACCGCGTACGCCGAAATGGCCACCACCTTTCCCGAGGCCTCCGGTCTGCCCGGATTTGCGCAGCATGTCTTCGGCAACGGAAACCGCGGCGGCAAGTACGACATGAGCAAGCTGCTCGGCGGCTTCAGCGCCTGGAGCTACTGGTTCGCCTGGACCCCGGTGCTGGCGATCTTCTCCATCCTGGTCGGCGGCTACCTGCACGGGTTGTTCCCCGCGCTGGACATGTTCACCGATTACCAGCTTTCGCTGATGTCGGGCGTGGTGATCTTCACCATCCTGTTCGTCGTGAACTGGTTCGGCCTCAAAGACGGTGCCAAGCTGGGTTACGTTCTGGCGGCCTTCTCGCTCATCCCGTTGGTCGTCCTGACCGTGGCGCCTTTTGCCACCGGACATTTCGACATGTCCAAGATCACCAGTGACTGGATGCCGGCCGACTGGTCCTGGGACCTGCACCACATCCTGATTCTCTTCGGCGTCTTCGCGATCGCCCAGTGGAGCGCCTGTGCCTGGGAAACCGCGGCCATCTACGGCCCCGAATACAAGAATCCGGCCAAAGACGTTGCCAAAGCGCTGTTCTCCTGCGGCGTCATCTGCTTCTTCTCGTTCGTGCTCGTCGAAGCCGCGGTGATCGGTGTGCTCGGTGTCGATGGGGTTCAGGCCGAGGCCGTCTCGCCGCTGCTTCCCGTCGCCAACGCTGTCTTCGGCTCGGCCGGCTCCGCGATCACGATCATCATGTTGATCGCCGCCATGGTCCTGATCATCCAAACGGCGTATCTCGGTTCGTCTCGCGCCATGCACTCGATGGCCGTGGAAGGCAACCTGCCCAAGGCTTTCGGCAAGACCAATCGCCAGGGAACTCCGTGGGTGGCCATGCTGGTCATCGCCGTCTTCAACCTGGTGCTGATCTCCATGGGCAACCCCGCGGCGATCGTCGCCGCCTCGGCGATCGGTTACACCTGCGCCAACGGCATCAGCCTGTTCGCCTACGTCAAGGCGAAGCGGGACCCGGCCTTCGCCAACCTGGAACGGCCCTTCAAGGCCCCCACGGGCTGGAAGGGTGTCGCCCTGGCCTTCGGTCTGTTCAACCTGCCGCTGTGCGTCATCGGCGTGGTCTACCTGAACAGCCTCGAAGTCGGTTGGGCCCCAACCTGGGTCGGCTTCCTGGTCTTGGCGGTCTACATCCCGATCTGGGTGTACTCCCAGCATGAATGGCACCGCTCGAAGGCTCAGGTGGCTCCTGCGGCCGGAAGCGTCGTCAGCTAGCTCGCACCCCTCGAGAAAGACGGGAAGGCAGAATTCTGCCTTCCCGTCTTTCTCTGTTTGGGTAGGTCTGGGTCAGGAGGACTGGCGGCTGGTGGTGTAGATCAACGAGAGCCCCAGGTGCGGAACATCGAGGGTGACCCGGTGCTGATCCGGAGAACCGGACTTGATGCGTTCACCCACCAAATACATCCCGGAATTGCCGAGGACGACCCGGTTGCTGGCGTTGACCAGGGCGGCATCACCCGGAATCAAGAGCAGATCCGGCATGATGATGGGCTCCAGGTCGGTGAGCCGGATATCGCACCCGGCCACGCCCGAGAAGTGCCCATGGACCGAGAACGGCGCCATGAAGGTGAGGATGTATTCCTCGAAGCCCGAGTAGTCGATATACGGGCCCCAGACGGTCTGCTCGCCGGTGGCAGCGGCGGTCGAGAAGAACGGCAGCTTTTCGTAGTCGTAATACCGCGCGCTGCCCGGAGTCATGTCGAAATCCAGTCGTCCCAGGGCGCCGGATTCCTTGCGGAACCACCATTCGAAGGCGTGGCCGCCCTCCTCGACGGAGGCCGCGGCGAAGAAGGTGCCTGCGCCGACGGCGTAGGTGTTCTTCGTCAGGAATTTGCGGGACAGCTCGTCCAATCCGGTCAGCGCCGCCCGGCTGACCTTCGATTTCCCTGCCAGATTTCGATCGAGCAGCGCGGCAACATCTTTGGCGAGGCTCTTGGTCTCGGTGGCGACGCCGTTGATCCACGAGGTGAGCGCGTCGACAGCGCGCGAGACTTCAGTGGTGGAGTTCATTGGCCCTCCTGAATCATTGCGGCCTCAGCGGAGGAACTGCCGTCGGGTGCGGTTGCGGGGCTACTCGGTCTCGACTGGGCATATCCGAGAACGAGTTTCGTGTCGATCAGGTGGAAGATGTTCCGCCTGATGTGTTCAAGTGTCAGTTTCTGGGCCCTTTCGGGGTGGTCCTGAGCCACTGCCCGGACCAGTTCCAGGTGCTCGGCGGTTGCGCGTTCCGGGTCGTATGCCTCTGCCACGGCGAAGGGCGCCCACAGTTGGCGAACCGTTTCTTCCTGAAGGCGGATCTCGGCGTTGGCAAGCCTCGGTGACTGCGCGGACACGGCCAATTCGATGTGGAAGCGGCTGTCGGCGGATGCGCGGGTCTCGGGGGTCTCGGCGAGGACCAAGGCCCGCGCGAGTTCCTGGAGACGGTCGAAGTCGTGTGCTTCCGCTCGCTCGCATGCCAGCCGGATGGTAGCGGCGGCGATTGCGGAGTGCTCGTCACCGATGTCGCGGATTTCCGATATCGACGTCGAGAGAAACCAATCGCGCATGATGTCGGTCTCGGGCTCGGGCTGATTGACGACAAAGGTTCCCCCGCTGCGGCCGCGGCGAGTCTCGACCACCCCGCGTTCGCGCAGTTCCGACAAGGCTTCGCGCAGGGTCGCGCCGCCAACCCCGAACATCTCCGAGAGTGCGGCCTCGGGGGGCAGGCGCTCACCTACTTTGAGCAGCCCGAGGGCGATCGCCTTGGAGATTCTCTCGACAATCGCGTCGGCCCTCTCGATTTCCGGCAGGGACCGATAAATCTGAGACTGGAAGGGGGTCGGCGTGGCCAAAAGTCTGCGCTCCGAAAATGGACTACGAGGTGAGTCGATCCTAGGTCGAAGCCGTCGCCGGCGGTGCCGACTACGTGGTCGCGGCGGAGTGCCGATTCCCGTCAGGGCAGTGCCGCCGCGCACGCTCCGGCACCACTGTACGGAGGGGTCAGGACGGCCGACCATCCAAAAGTGTAGTCAGAACCGTCAGAAAACAGTATTACCCCCACCCGTTCGCTTCGGGATTATTGGTTTCAGTCAAGCCAATCATCCGTTCGGGCCGTCACGGCCTGACGACCGATCGAAGGGGGTAACCATGACGCAAGCCGCAGAAGCTGACGGCGCTGTGAAGGTCGTCGGAGACGACATCACCACCAACCTTTCCCTTGTTCGGGACGAGGTCGCGGACACCGCGGCGAAAGTCGACCCGGAGCAGGTGGCGGTCCTCGCTCGCCAGATCGTCCAGCCGGGACGGGTTTTCGTCGCCGGCGCGGGCCGTAGCGGGCTGGTCCTGCGCATGGCCGCGATGCGGCTGATGCACTTCGGCCTGAACGTGCACGTCGCGGGCGACACCACCACGCCGGCGATCGCTGCCGGTGATCTGCTGCTCGTGGCGTCCGGCTCGGGCACCACCTCCGGTGTGGTCAAGTCCGCCGAAACGGCCAAGAAGGCCGGGGCACGCATCGCCGCCTTCACCACCAACCCGGATTCTCCGCTGGCCGGTCTGGCCGACGCCGTGGTGATCATCCCCGCCGCGCAGAAGACCGATCACGGTTCGAACCTGTCGCGTCAGTACGCCGGGTCCCTTTTCGAGCAGGTGCTGTTCGTCGTGACCGAGGCCGTGTTCCAGTCGCTGTGGGATCACACCGACGTGGAGGCCGAGGAACTCTGGACGCGCCACGCGAACCTCGAGTGACCCGGAACTCGAAGACCCACTCTTACCTCACATTCCATACCCATCGCAGTATCCAACAGAAAGAAGGCACACAATGAAGCTCCAAGTCGCCATCGACCTGCTGACCACCGAAGCCGCCCTCGAGCTGGCCGGCAAGGTTGCCGAGTACGTCGACATCATCGAACTGGGCACCCCCCTGATCAAGGCCGAAGGCCTGTCGGTCATCACCGCCGTCAAGAAGGCTCACCCGGACAAGATCGTCTTCGCCGACATGAAGACCATGGACGCCGGCGAGCTCGAAGCCGACATCGCGTTCAAGGCCGGCGCTGACCTGGTGACCGTCCTCGGCTCGGCCGACGACTCCACCATCGCGGGTGCCGTCAAGGCCGCCCAGGCCCACAACAAGGGCGTCGTCGTCGACCTGATCGGCATCGAGGACAAGGCCACCCGTGCACAGGAAGTTCGCGCCCTGGGTGCCAAGTTCGTCGAGATGCACGCTGGTCTGGACGAGCAGGCCAAGCCCGGCTTCGACCTGAACGGTCTGCTCGCCGCTGGTGAGAAGGCTCGCGTTCCGTTCTCCGTGGCCGGTGGCGTCAAGGTTGCCACCATCCCCGCGGTCCAGAAGGCCGGCGCAGAGGTTGCCGTCGCCGGTGGCGCCATCTACGGTGCAGCCGACCCGGCCGCCGCCGCGAAGGAACTGCGCGCCGCGATCGCCTGATCCTGATCGTTTAGCACTCCCATGACGGTGGCGTCCCGCATCCTGAAAGCAGTTGCGGGACGCCACCTTTTGGCTTTTCTACCCCTGTAACAAAGAATCAACTCACCCGCCGCGGTACTCGTCTGCACACGTGTTCGCTCGGCGGCGCGTTCCTCCCTGGGAAGATCCCGCCCGCTGACCCATTCGCGCAACCGTGAGGTCGACGACGCCGTACCGCCTTGTCGAGAGCTGGAATTCCACCATGTCCGCTGACCACGGTGATTCGAGTGCGAGGCCCGGGCGCAACCTGCTCCGGGATCCGCGCGATCGTCGCTTGAACCGCATCGCCGGTCCGTCCTCCCTCGTCCTCTTCGGCGTCACCGGAGATCTCGCCCGCAAAAAACTCGTGCCCGCGGTGTACGACCTCGCCAACCGCGGTCTGTTGCCCCCGAGCTTTGCCCTGGTGGGCTTCGGCCGGCGCGAATGGACAAACGAGGACTTCGTCGCCGAGGTCAAGGCGAACGTCAAGGCCTATGCCCGTACCCCGTTCGACGAGTCCGTATGGGAGCAACTCTCCCAGGGCATCCGCTTCGTGCAAGGCGCGTTCGACGACGAGACGGCGTTCAAGCGGCTGCGCGCGACGCTGGAGGAACTCGACGATCAGCGCGGTACGCGCGGCAATTACGCGTTCTACCTTTCGATTCCGCCCAAGGCCTTCGAACAGGTCTGCCGCCAACTCTCCGAATCCGGACTGGCGCAGGCCGAGAACGACAAGTGGCGCCGAGTGGTGATCGAGAAGCCGTTCGGGCACGACCTCGAATCGGCCCGCCAACTCAACGATGTCGTCGAGTCCGTGTTCCCGCCGGACGCCGTGTTCCGGATCGACCATTATCTGGGCAAGGAGACGGTCCAGAACATCCTGGCCCTGCGCTTCGCCAACCAGCTCTTCGAGCCGCTCTGGAACGCCAACTACGTCGACCACGTCCAGATCACCATGGCCGAGGACATCGGCACCGGCGGCCGGGCCGGCTACTACGACGGGGTGGGCGCGGCCCGCGACGTCATCCAGAACCACCTGCTTCAGCTCTTGGCCCTGACGGCCATGGAGGAACCGATCTCGTTCGACGCCGACGATCTGCGTGCCGAGAAGGAGAAGGTCCTGGCCGCGGTCAAGCTGCCCGACGACCTGTCGACCCACTCGGCCCGCGGACAGTTCACCGGCGGCTGGCAGGGTGGCGAAAAGGTCCTGGGCTACCTGGAAGAAGAAGGCATCCCGGCGGACTCCACCACCGAGACCTATGCGGCCATCCGCGTGGACATCAACACCCGGCGCTGGGCCGGAGTGCCGTTCTACCTGCGCGCCGGCAAACGCCTGGGCCGCCGCGTGACGGAAATCGCCGTGGTGTTCAAGCGGGCACCCAACCTGCTGTTCCGTGATTTCGCCGAGGACGACTTCGGCCAGAACGCCGTCGTGATCCGGGTCCAGCCCGACGAGGGCGCCACGATCCGACTGGGGTCCAAGGTCCCGGGCACCCAGACCGAGGTCCGCGACGTCACCATGGACTTCGGCTACGGCCACTCCTTCACCGAGTCGAGCCCCGAGGCCTACGAACGCCTCATCCTCGATGTGCTGCTGGGCGAACCGCCGCTGTTCCCCCGGCACAACGAAGTCGAATTGTCCTGGAAGATCCTCGATCCTTTCGAGGCCTACTGGGCCGGCCTCGATGAGCAGCCAGAACCGTACGCACCCGGAAGCTGGGGCCCCGCCTCGGCCACTGAGTTACTTGCCCGCGACGGGCGGACCTGGAGACGGCCATGATCGTAGATCTTTCGGACACCACCACCGCGAAGGTTTCCAAGGAGCTCAGCACCCTGCGAGAGCAAGGGGGTGTGATCGCGCTGAGCCGCGTACTGACCCTCGTGGTGATCACCCGGTCCGGGTTCGAAGAGGACGCCATCGAAGCCGCCAACGAAGCCAGCCGGGAACACCCGTGCCGGATCATCGTCCTCAGCGACGGCGGTGCTTCTGCGCCGAACCGGCTGGACGCCCAGATCCGGGTGGGCGGAGACGCAGGCGCCTCCGAAGTCATCATCCTGCGCGGGTACGGGGAACTGGCCGCCGAAGGCGAGTCCTTGGTCGCCGGGCTGTTGCTGCCCGATGCACCGATCGTGGCCTGGTGGCCGCACGGTGCGCCGGACAACGTCGGGGAGACCTCGATCGGGCGCATCGCGCACCGCCGGATCACCGACTCGGCCAACGAGGGCGAACCCCAGGTGGCGTTGGAGCGCATTCGCAACACCTACAAGGCCGGCGACACCGATCTCGCCTGGACCCGCCTGACCAAGTGGCGGATCCAGTTGGCGGCGGCGCTGGACCATGTGGATGCCTCGCCCATCACCGCCGTCACCGTCGAGGGCGCCTCGGACTCGGCGAGCACCCTGCTGCTTGCGGCGTGGCTCAAGCTGTCCCTGAAGGTTCCGGTCACCGTCGTGGCCGAGCGTGCAGGCATCGGTATCCATAGCGTGCGCCTGCACCGTGACGCCGGCGACATCCAGTTGGTCCGGCCGGATCGCGCGGTGGCCGAACTGACCCAGCCGGGACAACCCGTGCAGCGGATCTCTCTGCCGCGCCCCACCCTCCAGGACTGCCTCGCCGAAGAACTCCGCCGCCTCGACCCCGACGAGGTCTTCGGCGAAACGGTCCGCAGCCTCGGATCTTTCCCGGTGCAGCAGAAAGCGTCGTGACGGCGCGGGTAACCGCTACGGCGTCAGCGCAGGCCGTGGCTGTTCGCCAGTGCGATGGCCTCGGTGCGTGAGCTGACGTCGAGCTTGCGGAACAGGTTCCGCACATGGAACTTGACGGTGTTCTCGCTGATCCCCAGCGTCAGGGCGATCGTGCGGTTGCGCTGCCCGGCGACCAGGTGCTGTAGCACTTCAAGTTCCCGGGGGGCGAGGTCCCATCCGGCGATGTCCCCGGCGGCGGCCGGCCGGGCGGGCAGGTCCAGCGGCAGCGTGACGAATACGTCGGCACCCCAGCGCGGCATGACTTCGACCCGCAGCTGCCCGGCGAGCGCCTGGACCTGGCGGTCGAGGCGGCCGATGCTCGGCGCGTCGGGGGCGAGCATGCCTCGACCGTCGTCGCGCACATTGATCAGCAGGTTCTCACCGTCGCAGTCCCACTGCGTCCGCACTCGGCTGATCTCGGGCTGCTCCATCATGGCCAGCACGAGGCCGCGGACGATGGCACGTCCCGCGTGCGCGACCTCGCCGGGCAGCGCCCTACCGTTCTGCGGCGGTTCGATGAATTCGATCTCGAGGCCGCTGAAGCGCGTGAGCGGACGCAGGTCCTCACGCAGGCGTTCGAAGGCTATGGCAACGGGCACCTCGACCAGGCCCGTCGTGCGATCGCTGTGCGTCCGTAGCCCGACCAGCGCCTTGGCGGCGAGGTCGGTGACGGTCGTGCGTGCGGCCGCGTCGTCCAGGGAAGACGAGCGCAGGGCCGCGAGCAGGGTCTCCAGGGTGGTGGAATGCAGATCGGTCAGTTCTGCCGTCACGCGGACCCGTTCAGCCGAGGCCGCCCGCGACTCCAGCAGGTACGACGGCGGTGCGTCGGCCACTTTCTCCTGGATGCGCTGGGCAGCGATGCGCCACAGATACGTCACCAGGTCCAGCCCGGCGTCGTGGTCCGCACCGATCGCCGGCTCCGGATCCGTGAGGACGAGGAGGGCGCCACTGGAGGCGTGCTTGAGGGCATACAGCGGGCGCGGCTCGCCGGCCAGCTCAGCTTTGCCGGACCAGAATGTTTCGTCGCCCAGGCTGGCGCGAAGCGCATCGAGTTCGGTGATGGAGACCCGCGAGATGATCTCTTCGGCACCCGCCTTCTTCTGCGGCCGGCCCGTGCAGTCTTCCGTGAAGATGACCAGCGCACTGCTTTTCAGGTAGGGGAGGGTAGCGGCGCGTAGGCGCTCTGCTATCTGGATGAGCGGGGCCTCGGCCAAGGAGGCGATGGTGTGCAAAAGCGGCCACGGCAGGTCCGTGGTGAGCAAGGAGGCTGCCTTCAGCGGGTGGTCGATGGCTGTGCTCATGCCGCCAGTCTATCGCGGCTTACCGGGGATGAAATCGTCCAGCCAGTCCGAAAGTGTAGTCCTAACCGTCAGAAAATAGCGTTTCCCCTGCCCGTTTGGTTCGCGATCATCGATATCACGCGATCGACCAGAAGTATCCGTGCGGCCGTTACGGGCCGATGACCGAATCAAAGGGGATAAAACGTGACTCAGACAGCAGATGCGATCGGCACCGCGTCCGATTCCACGTCATTGAACTGGACGGCCGAGGACCAGCGCGCTGTGGACACCGTCCGGGTTTTGGCCGCGGACGCGGTGGAGAAGGTCGGCAATGGCCACCCGGGTACGGCGATGAGCCTCGCCCCGGCGGCGTACTTGCTGTTCCAGAAGCTGATGCGGCACGACCCCAGCGACGCTGAATGGCTGGGCCGTGACCGGTTCATCCTGTCGCCGGGACACTCGTCGCTGACGCTGTACATCCAGCTGTTCCTCGCCGGCTACGGGCTGGAGCTGGAAGACCTGCAGTCGTTCCGCACCTGGGGCTCGCTGACGCCGGGCCACCCGGAGTACAAGCACACCAAGGGCGTTGAGATCACCACCGGCCCGCTGGGCCAGGGCCTGGCGTCCTCGGTCGGTTTCGCCTACTCGCAGCGTCGCCTGCGCGGCCTGCTCGATCCCGAGGCCGCCCCCGGAACCTCGCCGTTCGACCACACCATCTGGGTCATCGCCTCCGACGGCGACCTGCAGGAAGGTGTGACGTCCGAGGCTTCGTCGCTGGCCGGACACCAGGAACTGGGCAACCTCGTCGTGGTCTACGACGAGAACCACATCTCGATCGAAGATGACACCGACATCTCCTTCACCGAGGACGTGCTCAAGCGCTACGAGTCCTACGGCTGGCACGTCCAGCGCGTGGACTGGACCCGCACCGGTGAGTACAAGGAAGACGTCGAGGAGCTCCACGCCGCGTTGCTGGCCGCCAAGGCCGAGACCTCGAAGCCGTCCATCATCTCGCTGCGCACCATCATCGGCTACCCCGCCCCGAAGAAGCAGAACACGGGCAAGATCCACGGTTCTGCGCTGGGCGCCGAGGAAGTCGCGGCGGTCAAGGAAGTTCTGGGCTTCGACCCCGCCAAGTCCTTCGAGGTCGAGCCGGCCATCCTGGCCCACGCTCGCGCCGCAGTGGACCGCGGAGCAGCCGCCCGTCGCGAATGGGACCAGGCCTTCAAGTCCTGGCAGGCCGCCAACCCCGAAGCTGCGGCACTCCTGCAGCGCATCGAGGCCAAGCAGCTGCCCGACGGTGTCGACGCCGTGCTGCCGACCTTCGAAGCCGGCAAGGATGTCTCGACCCGTGCCGCATCCGGCAAGGTCCTCAACGCGCTCGGCCCCGTGCTGCCCGAGCTCTGGGGCGGTTCGGCCGACCTGGCCGAGTCGAACAACACGACCATCGAGGGATCGCCGTCGTTCATTCCGGAATCGCGTTCGACGAACGCGTGGAAGGGCAACCCCTACGGACGGGTCCTGCACTTCGGCATCCGTGAGCACGCTGCCGCCTCGATCGTCAACGGCATCTCGCTGCACGGCCCCACCCGCGCGTTCTCCGGTACGTTCCTGATCTTCAGTGACTACCAGCGCCCGGCCATCCGCCTGTCCGCCCTGATGGGCGTGCCGTCGGTGTACGTGTGGTCGCACGACTCGATCGGTCTCGGCGAGGACGGCCCGACCCACCAGCCCGTGGAGCAGCTCTCGACGCTGCGTGCCATCCCCGGCCTGGATGTCGTTCGTCCCGGCGACGCCAACGAGGTCGGCGTGGCGTGGAAGACCATCCTGGAGAACCACGAGAACCCCGCAGGCATCGTGCTGACCCGTCAGAACATCCCGACCTTCGCCCGTGGCGAAGGTGCGGCCGAGGGTGACACCTTCGCGTCCGCAGCCGGGGTGGCCAAGGGTGGCTACGTGCTGGCGGAGGCCTCGAAGGACGGCGCCACCGTTCCGGCCCAGGTGATCCTGATCGCCACCGGCTCCGAGGTTCACCTGGCGGTCCAGGCCCGCGAAGCACTGCAGGCCGAGGGCATCGCCACTCGCGTGGTCTCGATGCCGTGTGTCGAGTGGTTCAACAAGCAGGACGCCGCCTACCGCGAGTCCGTGCTGCCCGCCGCTGTCACCGCCCGCGTCTCGGTCGAGGCCGGTCTGGCCCTGGGCTGGAAGGAACTGGTCGGCGACGCCGGTCGTTCCGTCAGCCTCGAGCACTTCGGTGCCTCGGCGGACTACAAGCGCCTGTTCCAGGAGTTCGGCATCACCACCGAAGCGGTTGTTGCTGCTGCCAAGGACTCCATCGCCGCCGCAGGCAACTGACCCCTCAACTGCATGGCGGCCGGCGCGCCGCGGGACCGCCCACTGGGCCGTCCCGCGGCGCGACCGCAAACCAGCCAACGTATTCGATATTTGAAGGAAGAAGCAGAAGCGATGAGCAACGCAACCCCCACTGCACAGCTTTCCGGAGCCGGCGTGTCGATCTGGCTCGATGACCTGTCCCGCAACCGCCTCGACAGCGGTTCGCTGCAGAAGCTGATCGACGAGAAGAGCGTCGTCGGTGTCACCACCAACCCGTCGATCTTCCAGGCCGCGATCACCACCGGTAACGACTACGACGCGAAGATCGCCGAGCTCGCCGCTCGCGGTGCCAACGTCGAAGAGACCATCTTCGAGATCACCACCGCCGACGTCGCCGACGCCTGCGACCTGTTCGCTCCGGTCGCCGCCGCCACCGACAACGTCGACGGACGCGTCTCCATCGAGGTCGACCCGCGCCTGGCGTGGGACGCCGCCGGAACCATCGCCGAGGCGAAGAACCTCTACAAGAAGGTCGCCAAGGACAACGTCCTGATCAAGATCCCGGCCACCCGTGAGGGCCTGGAAGCCATCAGCGCCGTCCTGGCCGAGGGCATCAGCGTCAACGTGACCCTGATCTTCTCGCTGGAGCGCTACCGCGCCGTGATCAACGCCTTCCAGTCGGGCCTGGAGCAGGCCCAGAGCAACGGCCACGACCTGTCGAAGATCCACTCGGTCGCGTCCTTCTTCGTCTCCCGCGTCGACACCGAGATCGACAAGCGCCTCGACGCGCTCGGCACCGACGAGGCCAAGGCGCTCAAGGGCAAGGCCGGTGTCGCCAACGCCCGCCTGGCCTACCAGGTCTACGAAGAGCTCTTCAGCACCGAGCGCTGGGCACTGCTGGCCAAGGCCGGCGCCCGCCCGCAGCGTCCCCTGTGGGCCTCGACCGGCGTGAAGGATCCGGCCTACCCGGACACCCTGTACGTCACCGAGCTCGTCGCTGCCAACGTGGTCAACACCATGCCGGAGAAGACCCTGGACGCCACGTTCGACCACGGCGTCGTCACCGGTGACACCATCACCGGCAAGTACGACGAGGCGAAAGAGGTGCTCAGCGCCATCGAGGGCCTCGGCATCTCCTACGATGAGGTCGTCGCACTGCTCGAGTCCGAAGGCCTGGACAAGTTCGTCGCCAGCTGGAAGGACCTCCTGGCCGACGTCGAGGGTGCCCTCGCGTCTGCCAAGAAGGGTTCCTGACCCGCCTCCGGGTTGTCTCGGCCGCCGTGGAGACCGAAAGGTCTCCGCGGCGGCCGGCAACCGGGCCGCGGCGCGATCCGTGGCCGAAGGCCCGATCTCGCATGCCCTGACTGACCGCTATCGAAAGGCAGACACCATGTCCGCTTCACCGCAGAAATGCTGTATCAACCCCAGCATCCTCTCGGCCGACTTCGCCAACCTCGAAGCCGAGCTGGCTCGCATCAGCAACGCTGATGCTGCGCACGTGGATGTCATGGACAACCACTTCGTCCCGAACCTGACGATCGGTCTGCCGGTTGTTCAGCGCTTGCAGAAGGTGAGCCCGATTCCGCTGGACGCCCACCTGATGATCGCTGACGCCGACCGCTGGGCACCCATGTTCGCCGACGCCGGTCTGGACTCGGTGACGTTCCATGTCGAGGCGGCCGTCGCGCCCATCAAACTCGCCCGCGAACTTCGTGCGCGCGGGTCGAAGGCGGGCATGGCCCTGCGCCCGGCCACCCCGGTGGAGCCCTACCTGGACATGCTCTCCGAACTGGACATGCTGCTGATCATGACTGTGGAGCCGGGCTTCGGCGGGCAGGCCTTCCTGGACGTCACGCTGCCCAAGATCCGCCGGGCCCGCGAGGCGGTCGACGGTTCCGGCGTGAACGTGGCCATCCAGGTCGACGGTGGTGTCACCGAGGAGAACATCGCCCGCGCCGCGGAGGCCGGTGCCAACATCTTCGTGGCCGGATCTTCGGTGTACGGGAAGCCGTCCCCTGAGGAAGCCATCGAATCGCTGCGCAAGAACGCGCAGCTCGCATTCGCCAAATAACGCCGCATCCCCGACCAGTCTGAAGGACCCATATACATGCGCGTTCATATCGCAACCGACCACGCCGGCATGGAGCTCAGCTCCCACCTGATCGAAGCGCTGTCAGCCAAGGGCTACGAGATGGTGAACCACGGGCCCGCGGTCTACGACGCCGAGGACGACTACCCGGCTTTCTGCATCAACGCCGCACTCGCGGTGGTGGCCGACCAGGCCGCCGGCGTGGACGCCCTCGGCATCGTGCTTGGCGGCTCGGGCAACGGTGAGCAGATCGCTGCGAACAAGGTCAAGGGCGTTCGCGCGGCCCTGGTGTGGAACCTCGACACGGCGAAACTGGCCCGCGAGCACAACGACGCCAACGTCGTTGCGGTGGGTGGCCGCCAGCACTCCGTCGAAGAGGCCACCGAACTGATCGAGGCGTTCCTGGCTGAGCCGTTCAGCAACGCCGAGCGCCACGTCCGGCGCATCGGCAAGATCGCCACCTACGAAACCACCGGCGAGGTCGTCGAGTAATTCGGCGCTTCACGCCAAGCGCTCGACGCCTCGGTACGGCAGCCGTCGACCTCCCCAGGCCAGAAGGCTGGGTAGGTCGGCGGCTGCGCTGCTAGGAACCCGACAATGGTCCGGTGCCTACGGCTTGGCCGAAGCTCGTTCCCGCCGACGAAAACTCAACACAGGAGGCAGCATGCCCATTGCAACACCAGAGATCTACTCCGAGATGCTCGACCGTGCGAAGTCGGGCGGCTTCGCGTACCCGGCCGTGAACGTCACGTCCTCGCAGACGTTGAACGCGGCCCTTCGTGGCTTCGCCGACGCTGAGTCGGACGGCATTCTCCAGATCACCACGGGCGGTTCTGCCTACTGGTCGGGCGCCTCGGCCAAGAACATGGTGGTCGGTTCCCTCGCATTCGCGGCTTTCGCCCGCGAGGTCGCCAAGCAGTACAACGTGAACATCGCGCTGCACACCGACCACTGCCCCAAGGACAAGCTGGACGGTTTCGTGCTGCCCCTGCTGGCCGCCTCTGAGGAAGAGGTCAAGGCCGGTCGTAATCCGCTGTTCAACTCGCACATGTGGGACGGCTCCGCCGAGACCCTTGAGGAGAACCTGCGGATCGCCCGCGAGCTGCTCCCGCGTACCGCGGCCGCCAAGATGGTGCTCGAAGTGGAGATCGGCACCGTCGGTGGTGAGGAAGACGGCGTCGAGAACGCCATCAACGACAAGCTCTACACCACGGTCGACGATGCGCTGGCGACGATCGACGCCCTCGGCGCAGGCGAGAACGGCCGCTACATCACGGCTCTCACCTTCGGCAACGTGCACGGTGTGTACAAGCCGGGTGGCGTCAAGCTGCGCCCGGAGATCCTGAAGGACATCCAGGAGCAGGTCGGCGCCAAGATCGGGAAGGTCAAGCCGTTCGACCTCGTCTTCCACGGCGGCTCGGGCTCGAGCGAGCAGGAGATCGCCGACGCTGTCTCGTACGGCACGATCAAGATGAACATCGACACCGACACCCAGTACGCGTACACGCGCCCCGTCGCCGACCACATGCTGAAGAACTACGACGGTGTGGTGAAGGTCGACGGCGAGATCGGTAACAAGAAGACCTACGATCCGCGCGTGTGGGGCGCCAAGGCCGAAGCTGGGATGGCGGCACGCCTCGTCGAGGCCACCCAGCAGCTCGGCTCGGCCGGAAAGACGTTCTGACCCTCTCGTAGAGCAGGCGGGAGGCCGCTGGTGGCCTCTGAGGCGGCTCGCGGCACGGCGTGATGGACGCTGTGCCGCTCTGCCGCCGACAGGCGCCGGCGACGCCGGGGTGAAGCCTGTGGCAACACCCTTGCCTTCATAACCATCACACTCGAAACCGTCACGGCCCGGGCGCTCGCCCGGGCCGTTGTCGGCGTACGTGGCGGTCGCTCCGACGCCGGCGTCGCCGTCGAATAACGAATCGGTTCAAAGCCTTTCGGGTGTGCACGGGCCACTGGTCGTGCCGTTCGGACGGCCCTGAACCGCCGTGAGCGGCCCAGGATCGGCCTGCTCTCAGGTTCGGGTACGACGCCCCTCAGCTGGGCATATTCGGGCGTCACACGGGGTCAGGCGATGTGACCCTTGACACACGGCCCGCAGACGTTGTTCTATTCTTACTGGGAAACAGAGTTTCGTGCCGGGAAACCGGCTTTGCGTCGTCATCGGAGTGTCTCCGAGAACGAAACGAGAGGCCGTATGGAGATCCACGTGGACCGTCAAGGTCAGGTCGGTGAGTGGCTCGTCCGCTCGTCGAGCCTGCCTTCGGCACTGCAGCCCACGCCTCCGTACCCCTAGTACCGCTGCTCCTTCGACGTCGTGCAGGACGTCGAAAGGCGCTCGTTGGCAACTCGCCACAACTCCGCTGAAATTCGGCGAAATTTCTGTTGTCCCTGAAATAACCAATTCGGTGCCCCCCACCATTCTGGCATTCTTCGATGCCGGGAAGAATGCGGCTTATGCCGCAGGAAGAGGTAAATTGTCATGGATCCTGGGCTCGATGCACGGATTGAATCCATGTTCAAGCGAGACATCGGCGTCGCGACTTTACTCGCGGCATTGATGTGGGCGACTTTGCTTTTCACGTTCGTTGCCGCATTCAGCGTCATCGACAACGTGAAGGTCAAGGCAATTCTCGCGGTCGCGTTCGTCATCTTGGGAACGTTCAACTCGCTGGGACTTCTCTCGATGAGCCGGCGTTACAAGATTGAGCGTGAGCATGTTTACGGCGAGGACATTCACCATCTCGACGCGAACCGGAAGGCCAAGCAGGCAAGCAGCGCGGAGGTGAGCGCAGCATGACGAATGCGACCTCAGACTCCACGCGGCAGTCCAAGGCCGGACAGTTCGTGGACGCGGCGAGCCTGATCGCCCTGCTGTTCATCACGCTGTTCGTCACGACATTCGTCTTCGCGCAGGAGGACGAAGCGCCTGCCGCGTCGGAGCCCACCGCCATCTCGCAGCTCAATATGAGCCCGGCCGAAAAACAACAGTTCGAACTGATGAAGTCGAAAGACATGGTCGACGATGCGACTGTCGGTGACCTGGCCACGGCCAATACGCCGAGCGACAACAAATACACGATCGAATGGCTGCCGCTGATCGGGATAACCGCGCTGGCTGCCGCTTACCTGGCATTTGTCTATCTCATGTCTTTCCGTGAATACCGCGAAGTCATCACAGCCAGGTTCGGACCGGGACGGGAATCATGAACTTTTGGACTCTTTTCGAATACGGCGCCTGGGTGCTGGCCGCGCTGGTCGCCGCCTGGATGCTTTTCGACGCGTACAAGGTCAGCCGCGATTACGACGAGGAATTCCTCGTGCACACCATTGAGGATCTCGGCGAGGACGCGCAATGGCAGCACTCGTCCGACGAGTCGGATGACATTGAAAGGCGTCAATCATGAGCGAAGTCAGTACCGGTGGAGGCACCGAAGCGCTCACTCTGAAGAAGGTGCTCGGACCGATCCACATCTGGGGGTTGGGTGTCGGCATCGTTCTGGTCGGCGAGTTCATGGGCTGGAACTTCACGGTGGAGAAGGGCGGCCTGTACGGCTCGCTCATCGCCTGCTGGTTCGTCGGCCTGCTCTACACCTGCGTCGTCATGATCAACTCCGAGGTCGCGTCGGCGATCCCGGCGGCCGGCGGTCAATACGCCCAGGCCAAGCACTCGATCGGCCCGCTGATGGCATTCAACGTGGGGCTGTATCTCACCATGGCCTACACCATGCTGGAGGCCGCCAACGCCAACGTTCTCGGCGACCT
Organism: Mycobacterium dioxanotrophicus; assembly: GCF_002157835.1. NCBI lineage: Bacteria > Bacillati > Actinomycetota > Actinomycetes > Mycobacteriales > Mycobacteriaceae > Mycobacterium > Mycobacterium dioxanotrophicus. The sequence goes on from NZ_CP020809.1 coordinate 737,814, forward strand.
GCTCACCACGATGTCGGGGTTGCTCGGTAACAAGCAGCACCTGTCGGCCTATCCGTTCGCCGTGTTGGCAATCCTGCTGCTGGCATTGCTGAACTACCGCGGCGTGCTGGCGACCCTGTCGGTCAACTTCATCATCACCGGGTTCGCCTTCTTGACCATCATCGCGCTGTTCATCGGCGTCTCCGGCTGGGACATGGGCACGCAGTTCAGCGCTCTCGTCTCATCGGCCGATGCCGGGCTGCCCTACGGGTGGATCGGCGTGATCGCCGCATTCCAGTTCGGTATGTGGTTCTACCTCGGCATCGAGGGCACCGCGCAGGCCGCGGAGGAGTGCCGCTCACCAAGCCGGTCGATCCCGCTCGGCAGCCTGGCCGGCATCATGACGCTGATCATCGCGGCGAGCCTCACCTGGTACCTCTGCGCATCTCTTCTGCCCTGGCAGTACCTGGGCACGTCGATCACACCGCTGTTCGACGCCGCGCAGCTCACCCATTCCGGGGTGCTGGTCTGGCTGCTGTTCCTCGGCACGCTGGCGGCAACCCTCGCGTCGGCGAACGGTTGCATCACCGACTCCTCCCGGTCATGGTTCGCGATGAGCCGCGACCGTTACCTGCCGGAGTGGTTCGGCGCCGTGCACCCGCGGTACCGGACGCCGTACCGCTCGATCCTGTTCCTGGTGCCGGTCGCGATCGCCTTCGCGATCCTTCCGCTGCTGCTCAACAAACCGACGCTGCTGTCGACCGTGATCACGTTCTCGATCCTGTCGGGTCTGCTGACCTACGCGTTCATGGTGGTCAACATGCTGCGGTTCCGGAAGCTGTGGCCGATCGGCTCCATCAAGCGGGCCTACACGCTGCCGATGCATCCCATCCCTTCGATTGCACTGGCAGTGATCGCGGCGATCGTGTTCTTCGCGACCTACCTGGGCTACGGCACCACACTGATGTCGATCCTGGTGTTCTACTTGCTGGCTTCGGTGTGGTTCGTTCTGCGGCGGTTCAAGTACGTCGATCGGGACGCTGAGTTCACCGCGCCGTTGCCGCGTCCTCGAGGTTACTGATGTCCGGCACGCTCTGGGTCGCGCTGACGATGGCCGCAGTGGGGGCGGTGGTGCTGACGTATCAGCACCGCCGTCACCTGGCCCGCGTTCAGCGCGACCGGGCGGCATTGTTCACCCACGCCACCGACGTGCTCGAACAATGCCGCGTCGTTCCCCGCGGACTCGAATTCCCGCTGATGTACGGGCGATTCGAGGGCCGCGACGTACGGGTGGAGCCGGTGGTCGACGCTCTCGCGCTACGCACCGTGCCGGTGTTGCGTCTGATCGTCACGATGCGTGAGCACATCCCCGGGCAGCCGAGTTTGTCGGTGCTGAGCAACGAGACCGGAAACGAGTTCTACTCCGGTCACCGTGATCTGCTGCGGTGGCGCGACCCGGCCTGGCCCACGTGGGTGTCGGTGGCCTGTGATCCCGAAGGCGTGGATCGTGAACTGGCCGACGCCGCAGTGGATTTGGTCACCGAGGATTCCGCGGTCAAGCAGGTTCTGGTGACCGAGCGGGGTGTCCGCTGCGTTGTTCGTGGCGCACAGGCGAATTCGACGGCCTACCGGGTCACTCGGCGGGCTGATCTCTCCGAAGCACGGGTGACGGCGGAGGATCTGTACAAGGCGGTCACCATGATCGACGGGCTCTGCGATCAGGCCGCCGGCCTGAACCCGCGTCGCCCGGTAGCAGTATCGGAGGCAGAGTCACTGTGAACCGACTCATTCATCCCTTGATGGTCCTCGGCATCGCCATACTCCTACCCGGAGTCGGCCAGGTCGTGAACGGTCAGCCCCGACGGGGCTTGGTGTTCGCCTTCTACATCGTGCTGCTGGGCGTGGTCACGTACATGGTGGCGCCACCGGAAGCATCTGCGATCGGACGCGTGGCCGGAGGGGTTTTCGTGTACGCCCTGAGCCTGCTCGACGCCTATCAGGTCGCTGCCAAGCGCTGGCACAGAGCCAAGCACGTCTGACGAAGCACTGATTCTGGCCGATCCGCCGCAAGGCGGGTCGGCCAGAACCATTGTGGGACTTGGTCGGTCGGCCTCAGCTCAGCCGAACAGGTATGCGGCTTCTTCGTAGCGCCGCTGCGGAACGGCCTTGAGGTTGCCCAGGGCCTCCTCGAAGCTCACCTGTTCGATCTCCGTGCCTTTCAGCGCGACCATGGTGCCCCAGTAGCCGGCCACCACAGAGTCGATGGCCGCCATGCCCAGCCGCGTGGCCAGCACCCGGTCGAAGGCCGAGGGCACACCGCCACGCTGGATGTGGCCCAGGATGGTGGCGCGGGTCTCGATGCCGGTGCGGCTTTCGATCTCGGGCGCCAGCTGGTCGGCGATCCCGCCGAGCCGGGGACGGCCGAAGGCGTCCAGCCCGCGCTCGGAGTGCGGGGACTCCATGTGTTCGGGCACAAACCCTTCGGCCACCACGACAAGCGGTGCACGCCCGCGGGAGTGAGCCCCCTTCACCCACTGGGTGATCTGATCGACGCTGATCTTCTGTTCCGGGATGAGGATGGCGTGGGCGCCGGCCGCCATGCCGGCGTGCAGCGCGATCCAGCCCGCGTGCCGGCCCATCACCTCGGCGATGATGCAGCGGTGGTGCGATTCGCCCGTGGTGCGCAGCCGGTCGATCGCTTCCGTGGCGATCTGCACGGCGGTATCGAAACCGAAGGTGTAATCCGTGGCGTCCAGGTCGTTGTCCACGGTCTTCGGGACACCGACGATCTTCAGCCCGGCGTCGGTGAGCCGCTTGGCGGCGGCCAAGGTTCCCTCACCGCCGATGGCGATGATCGAGTCGATGCCCAGCCGGTCCATGTGGCCTTTGATGACATCGGGCCCGCCGCCGTTCTCGAACGGGTTGGTGCGGGAGGTACCCAGGATGGTGCCGCCCTGCTTGGCGATGCCGCGGACCATGCTGCGCGGGATGTCGATGACGTCGCCCTGGACGACGCCGCGCCAGCCGTCAAGGAACCCAACGAATTCGAGACCGTGGACGGCAATGCCTTTGAGCACGGCGGCGCGGATGACCGCGTTCAGACCGGGGCAGTCGCCACCGCTGGTGAGGATTCCGATTTTCATGTTTCGACTCAGCTCATTGGAGGTAGGTGCGACACAACGTGTTTGGACACCGCTAGCTCCTCGGTATCGCCTCGCAGCTGGATCGGTGCTGGTGCTGCGGGCCCATGCTTGCTGCTCGGGCGGGGTGCGAGTGGTTGAGCTCGGCGGTTGATCGAGGGTGGGTGGTGCGTCTCGCTATCGTCAAGGGCCGTCGCAGTATTCAAGTGAATTGCGCCGAGGCCGGGCAGTGACGGGCGATGGCATCATCGCGCCAGTGGCGAGGGCAGGAGGGCTTTTCGTCGACGGTCCCAGTGGGTTGTCAGGCCCGGGGATGTGCCCCGGGCCTGACAGTCACTGACTACTTCGCGTAGACCACGAAGAACTTGCGGATGCGCTCCTGGATCTCCCAGGTTCCCGTCCATCCGATCGGGAAGAACGCGGCAGAGCCGGCTTCGAGGGTGATGGGCGAGCCGCCGTCCTGGGTGACGATCATGCGTCCCTCGAGGACGTGGATGATCTCACCGCGGTCGATGAACTCCCAGCGGGACAGACCCGGCTGGGCCTCCCAGACACCGGAACGGATGCCGTGGTCTTCGTCGATGAACGGAACGGAGGAACGCGTAGCGATCGGGTCGCCCAGCACCTCAGCCGAGGGCTGACCGAGCTGAGCAACTTCGAGGTTCTCCTCGAAACGGTCGACGGGCCGGAAAACTTCGGTCATTGGTTGTACCTTTCTTGTTTTCTGTTTCTCTGTGCGGGCATGGATCTCGCGACGATCCCAATCACACAGACAGGCCCGGGGGTGTCCCCCTGGGCCTGTCCGCGCATCGGGTTAAGCCGCGAAGATCACGAAGAACTTGCGGATCCGCTCCTGGATCTCCCAGGTGCCCTTCCATCCGATGGGGAAGAAGGCGGCAGAGCCGGCTTCCACGGTGACGGGCTCGCCGCCATCCTCGGTGACGACCATGCGGCCTTCGAGGACGTGGATCGATTCGCCCCGGTCCAGGAACTCCCAGCGGGACAGGCCGGGGTTGGCCTCCCAGACGCCGGAGAGGATGCGCTCGTCGTTGCTCTTGAACGGAATGGCGATGCGGGTCGGGATCTCGTCACCGATCACCTCGGCCAGGGGCGGGGCGAGCAGGGCTTCGTCGAGCTTGCCCTCGAAAAGTTCTGCGGGCCGGAAGGTTTCGGTCATGGGGTTCAGCTTTCTGACGTCTGTGGGGAACGGGGTGAGTGGGCCGGTGAAGGCCTGGTCACTCGAGGTTGGCGTGGCGCGTCCAGAGTTCCTCGGCCTCGACGTCGGTGTGATCCCACAGCGACTGGAACACGGCCTCGGTGACGACGAACAGCACCTGCTCGAAAAGGGATCCGGCGTACTGGCGCGAAATGTGCGAGCCGTGATCGGTCTTCTGCGCGGCGGGGATGATCACCAGGGCGTCGGCCAGACCGGCCAGCGGCGAGTTCGGATCGGTGGTGAAGGCGGCGATGCGCGCCCCGGCCTTCTTGGCCGTTTGGGCGGACTTGACCACACCGGAGGTGGTGCCCGATCCGGACGCCACGAGCAGCAGGTCACCGTCGGCGATCGCCGGGGTGGTGGTGTCGCCCGCGACGTGCACGTTCAGGCCGAAGTGCATCAGCCGCATCGCGGCCATGCGCAGGACCAGCCCGCTGCGGCCCGCGCCGGCCACGAACACTCGACCGCCCCTGACCAGGTGGCGAGCCAGGATGGCCACCTGCTCTTCGTTGACTTTGGACGTGGTGCTCGCGATCTCGTCCCGAACCAGGGCGATGTTCTTGGTGATGCTGTCCCGGGTTACTTCCGAGGCGGGGTAGGTCTTGGCGGCGGACATGATTCTCTTCTCCTCATCCAGAGGTGGGACCTGAATACACATCGTCCTGTCATTCGCGGGTGGGAGGAACGCCAATTTGGGATGGTTTGATCTACCCGTTTGAGTAGGCGGTTCGGCCCATGCGTCGGTAGGTCGACGAGCGCGCATGGGCACGTCGACCTGGCCGCCAAGGTGGTGGTGAGCTGGGAGCTTCCTGATGTTTGCCGGTGTCAACCACCCCGGCGCGGGTAGGCCCGTGCCGGGGTCGAATCGAGCGGCCGCCGGCTACCCGCCGTCACGGCAGGCGCTGCGCGGTCAGATATCCGCGGGCTCCTCGACAAAACGGACGCCGAGTTGCCCCAGCGCATCCTCCAGTGCCCGTTGCACGGTCAGCGTGTCATCGAGCGGCATGACCGAGCTTTCGGTGCGGCCGGCCTTGATGGCCTCGGTGACCTCGATGAGTTCGTGCGAGAACCCGTCTCCGAGCGCGGGCAGGTCGAATTGTTCGGAGTCGTGACCTTGCCGGTGCAGCACAAAGGAATTCGGGTGATGGAAGCGCGGCAGGATGTCGATCCATCCCGTGCTGCCGAAGATCCGGGCGTGTCCGGGCATCGGGCTGTGCAACGAGCACATCAACGTGGCGGTCCGGCCCTCGTCGAAACCGAGCAGCAGGGTCGCGTCGGCGTCCACCCCTGACGGTTCGAGCGAACCCAACGCCGAAACCGACGTCGGATTTCCGAGCACCATCTGGGCAAACGACACCACGTAAACGCCCAGGTCCAAGAGAGCGCCACCGCCGAGTTCATGGGCGAACACCCGGTCGGTCGGGTCGAAGGTTCGGGTCACGCCGAGGTCGGCCTGCACCGACCGAACCGTGCCGATCGCGCCCTCGTCGAGCAATTTGCGTGCGGCCACGACCGCAGGCTGGAAGCGGGTCCACATCGCCTCCATCGCGAACACGCGATGCCGGCGCACCGCGTCGACGAGTGCTTCGGCACCCTCGATGGTGGCGGTGAAGGACTTCTCCACCAGCAGCGCCTTGCCTGCCTCCGCAGCGGCGAGCCCGATGGCGAGGTGATGCGTATGCGGGGTCGCGACGTACAGCACATCGACGTCTGCGTCGGCGAGGATTTCCCGGTACGAACCGTAGCTGCGCTCGATGCCGTATTTGTCGGCAAACGCGCTCGCGCGATCAGCCGATCGGGACGCTACCGCGAGGACTGTCGCGTCGGGCACGTGGGCGAAATCGCTCACCAGCTTCGCCGCGATTCGACCGGGCCCGACAATTCCCCAACGTATCGACATGTGATATCCGTTCTGTGTCAAAGGGTTCGCGAAGTCGCTGAGATAGTCGCGAGTGCGGGGTCTTCCGTCAAGTCTCAACCCGCCAGGGCACGGTGCGCGTTGGGGCTGATGCCGTAGGCCCGTTTGAACGCGCTGCTGAGTGCGAACGGCGTCGAGTAGCCCACCTCCCGGGCCACTGCGGCGACCGTGGCCCGGCTGCCTGCGAGCAGATCGGCAGCCAGGGCCAGCCGCCAGCCGGTCAGGAACGCGATCGGCGGCTCGCCGACCTGCTCGGTGAACCTGCGGGCGAAGACGGCGCGTGAACATCCTACGGCGGCAGCAAGATTGGCGACGGTCCACGGGTGTGCCGGGTTGTGATGAATGAGCCGCAGGGCGGGGCCGACGACCGGATCCTGCTCGGCACGCCACCAGGCGGGAGCATTGCCGGCCTGGGCGAACCAGCTGCGTAGCACCGCCATCAGCAGCAGGTCGAGCAGCCGGTCCAGGTAGGCCTCCTGGCCCGGGCCGTCGTTGCCTGCCTCGGTGGCGAGCAGATCTACCAGCGGGGAGTCCCAGTCGGTGCCGCGGACCACCAGCACGTCGGGAAGTGCGTCGAGCAGTCGGGCGCTCACCGCGCTGCGGCCCTCGTAGGCGCACACCACGGACTGGCTCGCGCCTGCCGCGGCGTTGCCCCAGGTCCGCACGCCGAGCGAGAACTCGAACCGCAGATCGGCGCCGGCGAGGGTGGTGCAGCGCTGGCCGGGGTGGATCACCACCGACGGTGTCGTCGCGGGATCGTCGGCGAACGTGTAGTGCTCGGTACCGCGCGTCACCGCGACATCCCCGGGACCCAGCCAGGTCATTCCGCTGGCATCGCCGACGATGACGGCTCGGCCCGCGGTCTGGCAGATCAGGGTCAGCGGTGCCTCGTCGCGGATGCGCATCGACCACGGCGGGTCCAGCTGCATCCGCAACACGAATGCACCCCGCGCCCGCACGCCGTCGAGTAGTCCGGCCAGCGCGTCCACAGCCGTAGCGTAACCGTCAGTCCGGTTTGCGGGCTTCGATCAGATGCCGCGACGAGTGCGCGACCAACGGCCCCTGCAACTCGATCTGGCGATGCAGGTGGCGCAGGCGGTCGCGGTAGCCGGCGACGGTGAATCCGGGCACCGTCCAGATCACCTTGCGCAGGAAGTACACCACTGCGCCGACGTCGAAGAACTCCATGCGCAGCCGTTCGGAGCGCACGTCGACGATCTCCAGGCCTGCTGCCCGGGCCGCTGCGCTCTCCGCGACCGCATCGCGTTTGCGGCGGGCGTCCGGCTGCGGTCCGAGGAAGAACTCCACCAGCTCGAAAACGCTTGCCGGTCCGACATGTTGAGCGAAGTAGCTACCCCCGGGGGTGAGCACCCTGGCGATCTCCGCCCACCACACCGTGACGGGATGCCGGCTCGTCACGAGTTCGAACGCGGCGTCGGCGAAGGGCAGCGGTGGCTCGTCACGCGCGGCGACCACCACGACGCCGCGCGGTCCCAGCAGCCGGGTGGCCCGGTCCAGGTTGGCGGGCCAGGCCTCGGTCGCCGCCATGGTCGCAGGGAACGCGGGCACGCCGGCGAGCACCTCGCCGCCACCGGTCTGCAGATCCAGCGCCGAAGCCACCGAGGACAGCCGCCGCCCGAGCAGCTGCTGGTATCCCCACGACGGCCGGGCTTCGGTGGCCCGCCCGTCGAGCCAGGAGAAATCCCACCCGTCGACGGGTGCGGCGTCGGCCTCGGCGACCAGCGCGTCGAAATCGCGCGTCATCACGCACATCCTCTCAAGACTCATGCGTATGCAAACAGGACTTTCAGCGATGGAACGTCTCGACTGATGGCCGTTGACTGAAGCCATGAATCTCAGTCCCATCACCATCCTGACCGCCACCACCGCAGTGGCCGGCGCCGCCGCGGGCGGCCTGTTCTATGCCTTCTCGACGTTCGTCATGCGCGGTCTGGACCGCACGGGCCCGGTCGCCGCGATCACCGCCATGCGCGGTATCAACGCCGAGGCCAACGCCAACGCCGCGTTCCTGGTGTTCTTCCTCGGCTCGGCGGTGCTGGCGATGGCGGTCGGCGTGGTCGCCCTGTTCCAGCTGAACCGGCCGGGCGGCTGGCTGCTGCTCGCCGGCGCGGTCGCCGGGGTGCTTCCCCTGATCGTCACCATGGCGTTCAACGTGCCGTTGAACAACCACCTCGACGGTGTCGACCTGGCCGGTGCCGCCACCGAATGGCGGGCGTACCTGAGCACCTGGACGGCGTGGAACCACGTCCGTACGGTCAGCGGTTTCCTCGCCGGAGCGCTGCTGCTGGCCGGGCTGCGTTACCGCTGAGTGGCTCCGTGGAACGACCACGCCACGATCGCCGCGGCCGTCAGCGACAGCGCCACCGCAATCAGTGCCGTCGGCGCGATGCCGGAGTCGAACGCGGTGCGGGCCGAATCCAGCAGGCGCCCCGCGGTTTCCGCGGGGAGCTCGGTGGCGACCGACACGGCGCCGCCGATGCTCTCGCCTGCCGCACCGGCCTGCTCCGGCGTCAGCCCGGCCGGAATCTCGACGTTGGTGCGGTAGAACGCACTGAAGATGGTCCCGAGCGTCGCGGTACCGACCACGGCACCCAGCTCATAGGCGGTCTCCGAGACCGCCGATGCGGCACCGGCTTTCGCAGCAGGGACCGAGGCGACGATGGTGTCGTTGGACACCGTCTGCGAGACACCGACACCGAGTTCCAGCACGATGAACGACACGATCACCGCGACCACCGTCAGGTCGTGACGGAACAGCATGATCATTCCGAAGCCGGCCGCGACGAACGCCAAGCCGCCCACCATCAGCGTCTGCGCCGAAAAGCGTTTGGCCGCCTTGACCACGGCGATACCGGCGATCATCGACACCAGAGCACCCGGCAGCGTGACCAGACCGGCCGCCAGCGGCGACAGCCCGAGTACCAGCTGCAGATGCTGGGAGACGAAGAACACGAAGCCGATCAAGCCCACGATGGACAGGAAGTTCGCGAGTACCGACGAGCTGAACGGGCCGTAGGAGAACAGGCTCATGTCGAGCATCGGTGTGGCACTGCGGTTCTGCCGGCGCACGAACAACACACCCGAGGCGATACCGATGCCGAAGGCGATCGCCACCATCACCGACAAGCCATCGTGCGCAACGGTTTTGACCGCCCAGACGAACGGCAGCATCGCGGTGAACGACAGGGACACGCTCAGGAGGTCCACAGGGCCCGGGCTCGGGTCACGGGACTCGGGCACCAGACGTGGGCCGAGCGCCAGCAGCGGCAGCAGGATCGGCACGGCAACCAGGAACACCGAACCCCAGTGGAAGTGCTGCAGCAGAGCGCCGCCGACGATGGGGCCCAGCGTGGTGCCTGCCGTGAAGCAGGATGCCCAGATCGCGATGGCGAGCCGGCGGGGGCCTGCCTCGGTGAAGATGTTTCGGATCAGCGACAGCGTCGCGGGCATCAACATCGCGCCGAACACGCCTAGAGCGGCACGGGCCGCAACGAGGTACGCCGCACTCGGGGCGAACGCGGCCGCGACCGACATGACGGCGAAGCCGCTGGCGCCGATCAGCAGGATACGGCGCCGGCCGATCCGGTCACCGAAGCTGCCCATGGCGACCAGCAGCGCGGCGAGCACCAGTGAATAGACGTCGACGATCCAGAGCTGGACCGATGCCGCGGGACGGAAGTCCTCGGCGATCATCGGCAGCGCGAAAGCCAGCACGGTGTTGTCGATGGCGATGAGCAGCACCGGCAGCATCAGCACGGCCAGCGCCATCCAGGCGCGTTTGGGGGTAACTGTCTGCGACGGCGTGGCGTCGAGGCAGGCGGACATGGAAAAACTCCTGTAGGTCAACTGAGAAAAAGCGAAAATTGGTGTGGTGCAGAAGAATTCAGCTGCGCGGCAGGTGAACTGTGCCAGCGGTGAGGCTGTGCATGATGGCATCGACCACCTGATGCCGGGCGGTGCCGTCCTGCTTGATGGCCTCGTAGCCGGCCAGCAACAGCGCCCAGAACACCCGGCGGGCCCACCCAGGGGGATATCCGGGACACTCCGCCGAGGCCCGCTCGAGAACCTCGCTGATCGCCTCGTCGCCGGTGTCCAGGTGGGCTGCCAGCTCGCGATCGGCCTGAATGGTCGGTTCGCTGTAGATGTAGAGCACGATGGGGCCGAGGTCGAGCTGGCTCTCCACGACGCGGCGCAGCGCTGCTTCGGGCGGCCCGTTGGTGGGCTCGGCGAGTTCGATCGCGGCGCTGCTGAGCGCGTGCACGTGGTAGGCGACCGCGCGGAGCAGATCTGATCGTTCCGGGTAGTAGCGGTGCAGCGTGCTGCGCCCGACGTTCGCGGCCGCGGCGATTTCGGCCATGCTGGCGGCCGGATGGTCGGCCAGCATTGTCATTGCGGCGTCCAGGATGGCCCTGCGGGTGCGCTCACGCACACCGTTGGGGGCGGCGACCTGGATGTTCATGCATCAAAATGTAGCACGATTGGGCCAAAATGGGACATGTGTGTCCCATCACCGGATGGCCAGTCAGTTCGGCGGGGCAAATCCGCCAGGTTGGTGAGGCGGCGGCGGCGGTGTTGCCGCTGGCGGCGGGTACTGCGGAGCCTGCGGCGCAGGGTAGGCAAGCGGTGGGGGAGGTACGAGCCGGGCGACCTCGCGGCGGTGCCGCTCGGCGAGCACCGCGGCCAGCACGTACTGCGGAGGAGCGCCGGGCGGCGGGGGCGGCGATATCCGGGTCGCGACCTCGTGCAGCACCCGCTGTGCCATCTCGTCGCGGATGCGGGGATTGAGCTGGCCGGCCCGGGACAGGAATTGGCGGGCCAGCTCGACCTGCTCGGCGCCGAGCCCGGAGAGCTGCAGCGACGAGGCCCACCAGGCGAGCATCGGCGGCATGGCCGGGGGCGGCGTGAGCTTGGGGCCGCGCTCGCTGATCACCAATGTGCCGGCGAAGATGTCGCCGATCCGCTTGCCCTTGGGAGAGATCAGGCTGCAGATCACCGCGGGGCCCCCGGTGAACATGAAGATCTCGATGAAACCCGCCAACGCCCGAAACAGCGCCTGGCGGAAGCGTTCCGGGCTGCCGTCCTCGGACACCACCCGCAGGCCCAGCGCCATCTTGCCCAGCGAGCGGCCCCGCGTCGTCGTCTCCATGACCACCGGATAACCCACGAGCGTCAGCACCGTGAAGATGATCAGGATCGCCGCGGAGAGCGCATCGTCGAGCTGGGTCAGGGTCAGCGCCCACAGCATCACGCCCGCGATGTAGCCGGCGACGATCACCAGGATGTCGATGATCGAGGCGAGCGCGCGCACCGGCAGCTGCGCGATCTGGATGTCCAGGATCACCGCATCCCCGGTCACCACAGGTCCGGGCGCCGACGCCGGTTGGAAGGACATAGCGTCCCAACCTACCGATTACCATCGGCCGGGTGGATGTCGATGCGTTCGTGCTGGCCCATCGCGCCACCTGGGACCGCCTGGAGCAGTTGGTCAAACGGCGCAGGCGGCTGACCGGCGCCGAGGTGGACGAGCTGGTGGACCTCTACCAGCGGGTGTCCACCCATCTGTCGATGGTGCGTTCGGCATCGAACGATTCGGTGCTGGTCGGCAAGCTGTCGGGGTTGGTGGCGCAGGCCCGTTCGGTGGTCACCGGTGCGCATGCCCCGCTGTGGCGCGAGTTCGTCCGGTTCTGGACCGTGTCCTTTCCGGTGGTGGCCTACCGGTCATGGCGCTGGTGGCTCGGCACAGCGGTGGTGTTCATGGCGGTGGTGTTCGCACTGGCCTTCTGGGTCGGCGGCGACCCCGAGGTGCACACGGCCATCGGAACGCCAAGCGAGATCGACCAATTGGTCAACCACGATTTCGCGTCGTACTACAGCGAGAACCCGGCAGGCTCGTTCGCGCTGCAGGTGTGGGTGAACAACTCCTGGGTGGCCGCCCAATGCATCGGGTTCGCGATCCTGCTCGGGCTGCCCATCCCGTATCTGCTGTTCCAGAACGCGGCCAACCTGGGTGTCATCGCCGGGCTGATGTTCGCCGCGAACAAGGGCGATCTGTTTCTGGGCCTGATCCTGCCGCACGGGCTCCTGGAGCTCACTGCCGTATTTCTGGCCGGAGCGGTCGGGATGCGGTTGGGCTGGATGGTGATCGCACCCGGTGACCGGCCACGCGGGCAGGTGCTCGCCGAGCAGGGCCGGGCGGTGGTGGCAGTCGCCGTGGGCTTGGCGGCGGTACTGCTGGTCTCCGGTCTGGTCGAGGCGATGGTGACGCCGTCACCGCTGCCCACCGCGGTGCGGATCGGGATCGGCGTCACCGTCGAGGTCGCGTTCCTCACCTACGTCATCTACTTCGGCCGCAAGGCCGCGCGGGCCGGTGAGACCGGCGACGTCGAAGATGCTCCAGATGTCGTGCCGGTGGCTTGATTCATTCGTGGGGCCTTCTCCCGCAAGCGGCAGGTGTCCCTGGCAAACAGCGTTGGTGGCCGAAGCGCGACGTCCCTGTGCGGTGACGACCAAGTACAGGGCGTCCGCGCGAAAAAGGTCACGCGAGAACTCAATTGGACGGCTATCGGCATCGTAGGCCGTGCGAGTGATCAACAGTAACGCCGACCGCGGCTTGATCTTCAACGATGCCGCCTCGGCAGCAGTGGCATTGACTGCCTCGATCCGCTCTTCGACCCGCGCGACGATCACGCCGTACTGACTTTCCAGAATCTCGTAGAGCGACCTGCCCAGCTGTTGTTCCAACAACCCCGGCACGCGCCCAGCCGGAAACTGGGCGTGCTCCAACGATATCGGTGAACTGTCGGCGTGTCGTACCCGGCGGATGTCGAAAACGAAGTCGTTGCGTCCCAGCTCGAGCGCATTGCGGGTTGCGGTGTCGGGCGGCGCGACCCGGGTGGAGATGATCCGGGTGCCCGCCGTGTATCCCTGGCTGGCAAGGAATGCCGGTACCCCGGCCACCTCCATCAGGCTTCGCTTCACGCGAGTGCGGTGGCTGGGCGGCCCCTCGGCGCGACCCACGATCAGACTCAAACCGGTTGTGCCGGCATCGGATAGTAGTTTTCGCAGATGGCCTGAGCCTGTAGCCGCGCCTCGGACCACGACCAGGTCCGTGGCAGGAACCGATTCGGGCTCAGACTCCGTACGTACGGAGAGACGTCGCCGGTCAGGCTTTCCAGCAGGTGCTGGGCCAGTCCCGCGGAACCCGATACTCCGTGCGCGTTGCATCCTGCAGCCATCACGAAACCGCGCAGGCCCGCGACCGGCCCCACGACGAATCTCCCGTCCGGGGTGAAGCCGGGCCAACCACGGAATACGGTCCTGATCCCGGCGTCACCGAAGGTCGGAACGAATCGAGCAAAGTCCTCGGCGAATGCCCCGAGCACCTCCCAGTTGAGGGTGGCGGGCAGCACAGAGTCGATGGCTACTGTCGCGGGGTCAATGCTCGTGCCGTTGTGTTCGAAACCGCCACACAGGACACCGGAACCCTCACCGCGGGCATAGACCTGAATCTCCGGGATCCGCAACGTGGGCGACCCCGAATCCCATCCGTCTTGCGGTTCTGTGACGAAGTACTCGTGAAGCACTGGGACGATGGGCATTTCGACACCGGCCAGCCGCGCCAGCGCTCCGGCCCACGGACCTGCCGCGTTGACCACCATGTCGGTCGCGATGTTGCCGTGGTCGGTCTGCAGGCCGGTCACCACGCCATCGCGGACATCAACGCCGACCACTCGCGTGTGCGGGATCACTCTGGCGCCGAGGTCTCGCGCCGCCTGCAGGTATGCATCGGTGAGACTGTTCGGTTGTACGTATCCATCGGTCGGACACCAGAGTGCGAGGCGGACGGCCGAGACGTCTTCCAACATGGGACACAACTCCTGCACCCGGCGGCCGTCGATCAACTCGACGTGCAGGTCGGCCTGGGCGGCGACTGCCGCGATCTGCTGGAGTTCAGCCACCGACGCATCCGACAGTGCAAGGCGAATACTGCCGGTCTCACGCCAGTCGGCCGTATATCCGAGATCCTTCTCGAGGTTGCGGTAGAACGCCGCCGACGCGATGGTCAGGCGGGTGCGGTCGAGAGTGGTCCTGGACTGCCCGACGAGTCCGGCTGCCTGGCTGGTGGTTTCGGAACTGGTATTTCCGGCTTCGATGATTTGCAGGTCGCGGTAGCCCTCGCGGGCGAGAAAATAGGCTGCGGCCGCCCCGACGGCACCTCCGCCGACGACAGTCACCTGGCTGTCTGTGAGTTCAGGCATGCGGTCTCCTTGCAGTAGTGAGTTGTTTCGCGGGATTCGACGAATGGTCAGCCGCTCACGCCGCTGGCCAGGCTCATCACCTGCGGCAGATCGTCGGCGTCGAGTTTGGAACGGGTCCAGCGCCAACGTGATTCGGCTTCGGCCCAGTAGTTGAATCCTTCGGCTGGGGCTTCGGGGAGCAGGTAGTGCATGCCGACGAACAGCAGAGCCCAGGTGTATTGCGCGGCGACGCCGAAGAGCCGGACGCGTGCGGTCTGCACGGCGTCGTGTGCGCCGAAGTAACTTTCGCAGAGTTTGGCGACTTGATCCGGGTCGTAGTCGCCCTCCATCGCCAGATCGCCGAGATCGAAGGCGGGGTCGTTCATGCCACTGAAGTCATAGTCGATGAGGCGGATGTCGCCGTCGTCCATGACGTTGAGAGCCAGCAGGTCGTTGTGCGAAGGGACAGCCGTGAGCGCTTGTTTGGCAAGAGCTCCCTGAATGTCACGGATGATGGTCAGGTAATCCATGATGCCGTCAGGGGTGGGCAGTGCGTGTTTGTCAACGAGGTCCAGATAGTCGTCGAGGAACTTCCAGATGCAGATCTCGTTGTTGAAGGCGGGCGAACGTCTGTGTAGCTGTGCGACACCCCGGCCCAGTCGCGGTATGTATTCTGCCGCAGACAGACTGGCCGTTGTCAGCGTGACGCCGTCGATCCACTCCAGGACCAGTGCCGGCATGTCCGGGAAGGCGTAGACAACCTTGGCGCCGACCCCCGATTGTCCGGCGGCGACGGTGTTTCTGCACACGTCGTCGAGCGGAATCATCAGGTTGAAATCGCCCATCGCCTGCGTCAGGGCCTTGATCACGTAGCGCTCGTCGTCTACCCGTACCGAATAGCTCCGGTTGGCGAGCCCACCGTGCAGCATCTCGAAAGACACCTCCCTGTCCCGCCACGCGGGCACTTGCTCGATGATCTCTTCTGGCGTGATCAGTTCTGGCACTGTGATCCTCCGACAAAGGCGCTATAAGGTCCAACCAAATGGCGTGATTTGAGTCACGCTACCGCGCCGCGGTGTGGCGCGCAAGAGGTCGAACAACTGCCTGATCGATCGATGAATCCACGGTGCTGCGCCTGGTTTCACCTGTGTTGTTGATGGCACGGAGGCCGGTGGCACATAAATACT
Organism: Mycobacterium dioxanotrophicus; assembly: GCF_002157835.1. Classification (NCBI taxonomy): domain Bacteria; kingdom Bacillati; phylum Actinomycetota; class Actinomycetes; order Mycobacteriales; family Mycobacteriaceae; genus Mycobacterium; species Mycobacterium dioxanotrophicus. The sequence goes on from NZ_CP020809.1 coordinate 753,512, forward strand.
GAACCTTTGAAATTTTGGTGGGACCAAACTGTTGCCAATGGTCGATCGCGGTGGCATTCTCATCGCAGACAGAGATCTGCATCACAGTGTCGACAGATGTGCGGAATGACAACTGACGGCCGGTGCGCACTCAACGTTCGGCCAAGCCACGGTACTGCCACAAACCAGGACGGAGACGATCACCATGACGCAGCCCGCGACCCCGGGCCCGCTCGACGAGCAACACGGCCTCAAACGCGCGCTGACCGCGCTCACCAACGGCGCACTGACGTTCGCAGGCGTCGGCGTGTTCGGCGGACTGATGAGCCTTTACGGCTTTTCGATGTCAGCTGCCGGACCCGCGATGTTCTGGGGCTGGCCGGTCACATTGATCAGCGTGGGCGCATTGGTACTTGTGTTCTCCCAGCTGGCTTCCCACTTTCCGTTCGCAGGCTCGATGTACCAGTGGCCGAGTCAACTGGCAGGCAAGCGGGTCGGCTGGGCTATCGGCTGGATCTACGCCGGCGCGATGTTCCCGTTGATGACCGCGTACTGTGCCTCGTTGCCCGTTATCGTCAAACCGCTGTTCGGTTGGTCGGATTCGTTCACCCTCGACCGCAATATCATCATTTTCGCGATGGCGTTCGCGTTGTTCTGGAACCTGCTGAAGGTCGGTTTCTTGGGCAAACTGGCCGAGTGGGGCATGATCCTGGAGATCGTTGTCGCCACCGGGATCATCCTCACGGTATTCGTGCTCGGTCCCAAGGATTTCGGGGCGCTCACCGACATGTCGCGTGTCGTCACCGATGGCAGTGGCAGCGCCGCGGTGGAAGCGATGTCTTTCGGCCAGTGGCTGCCTGCCCTCTTCGGCGGGGGCATCTTCGTGTCGTACTGGGTCTTGTACACGTTCGAGAACGGCGGCACGCTCGGTGAGGAAACGAAAGACGCTTCGCGCAACGCACCCCGCGGCATCATCGGCGCCTTCATCTTCGTCGCGATCTGCGGGGCGCTCTTCCTGATGTGCCTGACCACGTCACTCCCGGACACCGCCAAGGCCATGCTGACCGGTGCCCCGGCCCAGGAGGCCATTGGTCTGCATCTGCCGGGCTGGACGGTGAAACTGTTCCTCGCCATAGTGGCCGAAGGCCTCCTCATCGCCACCAGCACCATGTTCGCGGGTGCAACCCGGCATATCTTCGGCATGTCGCGGGACAACCAGTTGCCGTTTGCTCGGGTATGGACCAGGACGACGAAAGATGGTTCACCGTGGGCTGCTTCGTTGTTGGTCGCGTTTCTCGGGCTGGCACCGGTATTTGTCTTCACCACCAACACCGCTTCGATGGTGGGCGGCGCCACGGCAGCCATGTATGTGTCCTATTTCCTGGTGACGGTCGTGGTGTTGTGGTCGCTGCTGCGCGGCTGGCCGCACCGGCGAGCGCATTTCAACCTGGGCGGGTGGAACATCCCGGTGACACTCGTGGCATTGGTCGGTACCGGCGCCACAGCGCTCAATCTGCTCTGGCCCAGGGCGTCGACCAACCCCAACTTCGACCAGATCAGCGGCACCGTCACAGACTCCCTGTTCCGGCACATTCCGATGGGCTGGTACATCGTCGGCGTACCGATGATCATCGGTGTCTTCTACTACGTCGTGCGGTTGCGCAAAGTGACCGAACCGAGGGACAAGTCATCGCACCAAGTGCCCGAGGCTGAACTCATCAACGAGTGAATCGAGGACAAACGCGTCGCCGCCGACAAAGGTCGGCGGCGACACGCGTTTCGGTTGTTCTCCTGAAATATGCGCGTGGAACGCACAGGACGCCGAACTCAAGCAGTCGCGGTGCCCGGACACACGTCCGTCCCGGACGAGGCGAGATACGTACGCGCCATCTCACCGGTGACCCGCGCATAGTTCGGGGCTTCCGCGATGAACACCGGTGTGCCTGGCCGAGAACCGAGCCAGGCCAGAATCACCATGCGGCGCAACATGATCAAGCTCGGGGTGATCGCAAAATCGGCATCGTCGAGAGGTCTGACTTCGGTGTACCCCGCCAACCAGCTTGCGACGAGTTCGGGAACCTGTGGGTCGTCTTCGATGAAAGTCAGGGCGCTTGCCAGATCGTAGAGGTACCAGCCGAATCCACAGTCATCGAAGTCGATGACTTGCGCGACGCCGTCCCTCATCAGGATGTTGGCCAGGCGCAGGTCCGAATGGATCAGCCCGTATCGATTCGGTCCGCGGCCATACTCGGTCAACCGGTTCCGGATCAGATCCTCCGCTGCGGCCAGTACTGAGATGTCGGCCGCAGCGAGGCTGGGGCCGTCCTGCCATCGGCCCCAAGTCGGCTTCTCGCCGAACGTACCCGCGAGATCCCATGAGATGCGTTCGAACGCCGCAGGTGGCGTCCAGTCACAGGCATGCCTGTGCAACTTCGCCGTCGTGCGGCCCAGGATCCGATAGTCCGCGATCATGAGGTCCATCGACGGCGCCGCGCCTGCGAGGTCGCCGAACACCGCCGCCAGCCGGGCTGGGAAGATCGGATCGGTGGCGACGACGACACCGTCACCGGCCGGAGTGCGAATGACCGGCGGCACGGCGACGTCCGTATCCCGGCGGATGGCCTCGACCCACAGCAGTTCCGACTCGACGGCCGCCTTGGTGTGATAACCGATCGAGTGCAACCGCACGATAACCGACTCGGCGGAATCGAAAAATGCTCGGAATACCGCATTTTCGGAAAAGGTCAGAAGCTCCAGCTGGCTGGGTGCGGGCAACCCGTACTGTGCGAGCGCCTGCCGGGCTTGTGGTTCGAGGCGTTCCGCCTCTTCGACGGTTGCCATGAAGTCACCTCCCGTGCCGGATGCGCAGCGGAGCACGCCCGCCGGGGACTTCGACCCAGAGATCGGCGGCTGCCGCCCAGTCGATGTGGCTGCCGTTGGTGTGATGCATCAGAGCGATGCCGACCGGTGCGCCCACGGTGTGCCCGTATGCGGCCGAAGTCACCGCGCCCACCCGGTCGGTACCGTGGAAAACGCCCTCGCCACCCCACAGGGTGACCTTGTCGTCGTCGATCACGAACGTGATGAACTCCGCTGTGAGCTCGCTGTGCTGCTGCTTCTCCAGCGCCACAGCCCCGCGGAAGGGTATTCCGGTGCCGAGCTTGCAGGCGTGGCCCAGACCTGCTTCGAGCAGTGTGATGCTTGTGCTGAGCTCTTTGCCCCATACCGGTTCGCCGCGCTCGATACGCAGGCTGTCGATGGCGTAGTGGCCCGCGGGCCGCACACCGAGTTCGGAGCCCTCGGCGAGGAGGCGGTGGTAGACCGCAACCGCGCACTCCGACGGCACGTACAGTTCGAAACCGGCGTCGCCCACCACACTCACGCGCGATACTCGAATCCGGGTATCGGCGAAATGCACAAGCCGACTGGTCAGCTCGGGGAATGCCTCGGTACCGAAATCCGTGTCGCTGCACCGCGAGAGCAGATCAGCGGAGTTCGGGCCAGCCACCGCGAACGCGGCTGACGCCGACGTCACATCGGTGACTCGGACATCGTCGTCGACACCGATATTGCGTCGCAGATAGGCCTGATCGCGTACCTGATAGGCGGTACCGGTCACCACCAGGAACTCGTCGGTGGCGATGCGGGTGACGGTGACCTCGGTTTCGATGCCACCCCGGTCGTTGAGCATCGTCGTTCGCACCACCGTGCCGGGTTGAACTGCGACATCGGCGGCACACAGGTACTGCAGGGTGTGCTCCGAATCACGGCCCTGCACCAGCAGCTTGCCGGTCGACGTGGAATCGAACACGGCCACCCGTTCGCGGGCGGCGCGGTGTTCCGCCGCGACGTTGTCATGCCAATTCTGTCGGCCGAAGCTGTACTGCACCTCTGGTGAATTGCCCTCTCCGGCAAACCAGTTGACGCGTTCCCAGCCGAGTTTCGTCCCGAACGCCGCGCCGGATTGTTCGTGCAGATGGTGGACGGGCGATCGGCGTACTCCTCGACCGGACACGGGTTCTCGGTTCGGTATCGGCAAGGCATAGTGAGCGCCCAGGGTCTCTATCGTGCGTTGCCGCAGCCAATGGTCGCTACCCGCATAAGCGCCGAAGCGGGCGATGTCGACCGACCACAGATCCCGCGCAGGCGCCCCGCCGACGATCCACTCGGCCAGCGCCAGGCCGGCACCGCCTGCGTTGGCGATACCGCCAGAGTTGAAACCCGCAGCGACGTAAACCCCGTCGGCCTCCGGCGTCGGACCGAGCAGGAAGTTGTTGTCGGGTGTGAAGCTCTCGGGTCCGTTGTAGAGCATTCGGATTCCCGTGGCGTTCAGTGCGGGAACCCGCTGGGCGGCGGATTCCATCCACGGACCGAAGTGCTCCCAGTCCTCGCCCAGCAGCTGGAATTCGAACTTGGCCGGGATGTCGGCAGAGCGGACCCACGGCAGGGCATTCGGCTCGAAGCAGCCGGCGACGAGGCCGCCGACCTCTGCCTTGAAGTAGACGTGGCCGTCGGGATCGCGCAGGATCGGTGTATCGGGTTCAACACCGTCGATCTTCTCGGTGACTGCGTAGAAATGCTGTGCGGGATATAGGGGAACGGTCACCCCGATGGTGTCACCGAGGGCCTTGGACCATTGCCCCGCAGCAAGAACGAGCGTTTCGCACTCGATGGTGCCGTGCGGGGTGGTCACAGAGCGGACCCGGCCGTTGACCATCGTGATATCGGTGACCTTGGTCCGCTCCAGGATGCGTGCTCCGCCGGCCTTCGCCCCGCGCGCCAGTGCTTGGGTGAGGTCGACGGGATTGACGGTGCCGTCTTCCGGCAGCCACACCGCACCCTTGAGGTCTGTGGTGTTGAGTAGCGGATATCGCTCCCTGGCCTCGTCAAGGCTGACGAAATCGGCGACGGTACCGAAAGACCGGGCCGAGGCGGCCGCGCGTTGCAGGTGCGTCATCCGCTCATCTGTCCGTGCCACCCACAGCGCTCCGCACTGCCGCCAGCCGGTGCTGAAACCGGTCTCGTTCTCCAGGCTCTCGTAGAGTCCGATGCTGTAGCGGGCCAAGGCGGTCATGCTCTGTGTCGGCCGGACTTGGCCCACGATGCCGGCAGCGTGCCACGTTGTGCCGCATGAGAGTTCACCCTGCTCGAGCAGCACCACGTCCGTTTCGCCGAGCTTGGTCAGGTGGTAGGCCACACTGCAGCCGATGACGCCACCGCCGATGATCACGACACTGGCGCGGTCTGGCTGACCTAGGGAAACTGACATTGGGGTTCACCCTCCGCGACTCGGTTATACCTTTAAGTGGTTTTGGTATAACCATAATTAGGTCATCGGTCCAAAGCGTTGTCAATAGCCGTATTCCGCGCGCGCGTCCGAAGGATTCAAACATCACGCGGGTGGAAGCCGCATGGTGATCGGCCGACAGGCGGGCGATATCGCGACCTGCACGTGAGCGCTCCGCGATAGCGCTGTCACGTATGCCGACTTACGGTCCTACCTTATGGTACCGTTGCGCTCAATACTGCAGAACAGGATCGGGATGGTGTCAACGTCACCTCAGAATCATCCGGACTCGGTGTCCGCTGTGGAGGGCACCCGCGAGAAGGTTGTCGAGCTGATCGCGAAGCGACAACTGGGGCCCGGCGACAGGCTGCCTTCGGAACGCGAACTCGCTGACACGTTCAAAGTCAGTCGTACGACCCTGCGCGAGGCTCTGGGGATGTTGGCCAGGTCGGGCTACGTGGTGCGCCGTCCCGGTCGTGGCGGCGGGACGTTCGTCAACCAGCCAAAGGTCGAGCGCGACTTGTCGTTCCTCACCGGTCTTCCGGGGCATCTGCGCCGTCAGGGGCATGAGTCCTCTGCGCAAGTGCTGTCAGCTCGTCTCATGGGGGCCGACAGCTGGACTGCCGGTGAGCTGCAGATCCCCGAGGACGCCCTCGTCTACGAGATCGTCCGGCTGCGGCTTGCCGATGGCGAGCCGATCTCATTGGAACGCAACAGATTTCCCACCGAGAGATTTCCGGGTCTGCTGGAGAAGCCGATGGGTGGGTCGATCTACGACATTCTTCGAAACGACTACGACGTGCCGCCCAAGCGGGCTCAGGAACGTATCGAACCGACCGCAGCGAGTGCCACCGAGGCCGCAATGCTGGGCGTGCGGGAGGGCGAGCCACTACTGGCGGTCGAACGCGTGACCTACGACGCGAACGGCATTCCCATCGAGGTCGGCCGCGATCTGTTCCGAGGTGACAGGACCAGGGTGGTGGTTTGGGTCGAATCGCCTGAGGACTCGATCGTCGAAGTCGAGAAGCGAGCCGAATCACTTTCCGCGAGCTGGTAACTCGGTCCAGTCCGGCATTCACTTCCCGGGCGTCACTGCCGCGGGGTGATCCACGCATGTCGAGAGAGATGCGCCGCTTGTCCACTACACATCTGACCGGGAGACCCGATGACCATCGTGTTGACGAACGACGACGGCGTGACCGCCACCGGAATCGGCGAACTGGGGGCGGCGCTTGCGGCTGCCGGGCTTCCCGTCGTTGTCGTCGCTCCGGAAGCCAACCAAAGTGGTGTATCGCGTGCGGCCACGTACACCAATCCGGTACGCGTTTCCCGGGCCAGGGACGCGGGCCCCAATGTGTTCTCGGTGTCCGGCACGCCGGTCGACTGTGTGCGAGTAGCACTCGGCGGGGGGCTCGTGCCGGATGCCTCGCTCGTCATATCGGGGATCAACCACGGCTGCAATGCGGGTGACGACATGTTCAACTCCGGCACTGTGGGCGCTGCTATCGAATCGGCCCTGTTCGGTGTCCCTGCTATGGCGATCTCTCAGCAGTCGCTTCCGGGGCACTTCAACATCCTTGAGCCAGTAGGAGTGCCGACGGCGAGCTTTCAGCAGTCGAGCGAGTATGGCGTGGCACTCGCGCGTGCTCTGCTCAACCGGCCCATACCGGGGCGCGTCGTGCTGAACGTGAACGTGCCGGCGCAGCCCGCGACCGGTATCGGCATCACCCGACTGGGAAAGCGCTTCAACGAGCGCAACTCGCTTGTCCCCGTGGCAAACCGCGGCCCAGCCACGTACTACCTTGTGTACGGCAGTTCCGAAGACCAGCCGGTGCCCTACGAAACCGCCGATGGCACCGACTTTGCCGCGCTGCGCGACGGTGTTGTGAGTGTGACGCCGGTCAGCTACGAGCACGATCCGGGTGTTGACCACGGGATCGGTGAATGGGCCGAGGCGCTCCTGGAGGACGCCCGTTTGCACCTGGCGATCTGACTTCCCCCCGCGAGCAGACGTTGCGGTCCGCGACACGCCGCGTTTCCGGTACCTGGCTGTCTGGTCGCGCAAGGAAACTAGAGCTTCCCCGCCGCCTTCATCGCGAGGTAGTGGTCGGCGAGGGTCGGTGCGAGTTCTTCGGGCGCTGCATCGACGACGTCAACACCGTTGCGCCGCAGCCTGGTTGCGATGGCTCGTCGATCGTTGCGGGCCCGCTCCGCGGCCGCCGCGTCGTACACCTGCGCGGCGTCGTCGCGGCCGGCGGCCAGCCGCTCGACCCGCGGGTCTGCCACCGCGGCCAGCAGCACCTGATGTTTCGTCGACAGCCGGGGTAACACCGCCATGAGCCCTTCATCGAGCGCCGAGGCGTTGAGGTCGGTCAGCAGCACCACCAGGGCGCGTTGGCGCACCCGCCGGGTCACTGCGGCCACCATCGCCGATGCGTCGGACTCCACCAGAGCCGGTTGCAGCGGCGCCATCGCCTCCACCAGCTGGGCCAGCAGCTCCGTGCGCGATGCGCCCCACACCCCGGCGCGGGTAACCCGGTCGAAGGCAAGGAAATCCACGTGATCACCGGCCCGCGACGCCAGGGCTGCCAGTAGCAGTGCCGCGTCCATCGACCAGTCCAGCCGGGGCCAGCCGCTCGGGTCACTCGCGGTCGGGTCGACGCCGACGCGGCCTGCCGACGTCCGCCCGGTGTCGAGCACGATCACGACCCGGCGGTCCCGTTCCGGCCGCCAGGTGCGCACCACCACGTCGGCGCGGCGGGCGGTGGCGCGCCAGTCGATCGAGCGGACGTCGTCGCCGACGACATACTCACGCAGGGAATCGAATTCGGTGCCCTGTCCGCGGATCAGCACCGGTATGGCGCCGTCCAGCTCGCGCAGCCGGGCCAGTCGCGACGGCAAATGCTTGCGGGACAGGAACGGCGGCAGGATCCGGACCTGCCCCGCGACCGGCAAGGTGCGCTGACGGCCGGCCAGCCCGAGGGGGCCGATCGAACGCACGGCGACGAACTCCGATCGTAGGTCTCCGCGCCGCACCGGCCGCAACTGAGTGGTGAGCTGAACCTGTTGCCCCGCAGCGATGTTCAACGCATGGGTGCGGGGGTCGGCGCCCGCACTAGGGGCCCATGCGTCGCGCAGCTGTCCCCGCATCCGGCGACGCCCGGTGTTGGACACCGTCAGCTGCGCATCCACGGTCTGTCCCAACCGCGCCGTCCCGTCCCCGCTGCGCACGATTGCCGCCGATACCGGACGGCCGGCCAGCGTCACATCCAGCACGATCGCGATCAGCAGCAGTGCCAGCAGGACAACGAAAACCGTTGCCGGCCACGGCGCCAGCGCGATCGGCACGGTGGCGATCAGCGCGGCGACCCCGGCCCGGCGGGTGAGCACCATCAGCGTGGGACCGGCACGGCCGCCAGGATGCCGTCGAGCACACCGTCGGGGGTCGCGCCTTCCAGTTCGGCCTCGGGCCGCAGCGCGATGCGGTGCCGCAGAGTGGAACGCGCCATGGCCTTGACGTCGTCGGGGGTGACGTAGTTGCGGCCGGACAACCAGGCCCAGGACCGTGCGGTGGCCAGCAGCGCGGTACCGCCACGGGGTGACACCCCGAGCTGTAGGGCCGGGGAATGCCGTGTGGCACCGACGATGTCGACGATATAGCCGAGTACCTCGTCGGCCACCAGCACCTGTCGGACTGCTTCGCGGCCGGCGGCCAACTCGGCGGCGCCGGCCACCGGTCGCACCGCGGACAAGTCGCGAGGGTCGAAACCATGGGCGTGGCGGCCGAGGATCGCGATCTCCTGATCCCGCGGCGGCAGCGGCACATTGAGCTTGAGCAGGAACCGGTCGAGCTGCGCCTCGGGCAGCTGGTAGGTGCCCTCGTACTCGATGGGGTTCTGGGTGGCCGCCACGATGAACGGGTCGGGCAGCGGCCGGGGCTGTCCGTCGACGCTGACCTGACGTTCCTCCATCGCCTCCAGGAGTGCCGCTTGGGTTTTCGGCGGCGTCCGGTTGATTTCATCGGCGAGAAGAAGATTGGTGAACACCGGCCCCGCGCGGAATTCGAACTCGGCGGTGCGCGCGTCGTACACCAACGAGCCGGTGACGTCACCGGGCATCAGGTCCGGGGTGAACTGCACACGTTTGAACTCCAGTTGCAGCGCGGCGGCCAGGGTGCGCACCAGCAGGGTCTTGGCCACGCCGGGCACCCCTTCGAGCAGCACGTGGCCGCGGCACAGCAGTGCGATGACCAGGCCGCTGACCACCGCATCCTGCCCGACGACCGCCTTGGCGATCTCGTTTCGCAAGGACAGCAGGGCATTTCGCGCTGTATCGGAATCAAGGACGGGCTGAGTCACGACTGCGCGACCTGCCTTTCGATGTCGTCGAGTTGGTGAGCCAGAACTACGAGGTCCGAATCGGTGCCAGGGGGCGGGCCGAACAGGGTGTGGCCGACCGAGCCGGGATCGCCCCCGCCGCGTGCGGCGACCGCGGCCACGATCGCCTGGGGCGCGGCGCCGGTGGTGAGCCCGAGCCGCGGCAGCAGCCGCATCACGGTGGCCGACCGCAGGGCGTCGGCAGCGCGGTCGCGCGCACGCCGGCTGCGGTACAGCCGGCCGCGGCCCTCGACGGTCTCCGACGCGCGCACCACCACCGGCAGCGATTCGGCGACCAGCGGGCCGAGCCGGCGGGCACTGGCCACCGCGAGCAGCGCCACCGCGAGGGCCAGCCACAGCACGACCCACCGAACCTGTTTGGGCAGCAGATCGGAAATGCCGGTGGTGCCGGGTGATTCGCCTTCGGGATGCTGGGGCGCATACCAGATCACCCGCGACCGGGCACCGGCCAGATTCATCGCGAGCGCGGCGTTGCCGGCCTTGAGAAGGCCGCCGTTGACCATGAAGTCCCCGGTGCCGACGACGGTGACAGTTCGGCCGCCGTCCTGGTACCGCACCACCGCGCCCTCGTAGCAACGAGTCACCTGGGCGTCGTCGACCGGCTCGAACGTGTTGGTCAGACCGAGCTCGACGTCGCCGGAGCGGGTGGCCTCGGGCAGATCGCAGTCGGGGGCGCCTCCGCCGAACGAACTGGCCTTGCCCTGCTTGATCTTCGGCGCCAACGCTTCTCTGGTCTTGCCGACGGGTTCTATCAGCAGCAGATCGCCCGGCGCCGAGGCCAGTTGGTGCAGCTGGTCGTCATCCGACAGATATAACGTCTGCGCTGCCACCACCAGGCTGTCGGGCGTGGCGGCGCGCTGCACGTCGCCGATCGTCTCGGCGGTGATCACCTCGACACCATGCTGGCGCAGCAGGGACACCAGGGCATGCGCGCCGTCGGGTCCGGTCGCTTCGGGATCCAGCCTGCCGCCCGGTCGCGGTGCGGTCAGATAGGTGCTGACCGCGGCCACCGCGACGATGGCGACGGCAGCCAGCAGCACCCATCGCGCCGTACGCCAACGCAACGTCATCGCACCGGCGCCCAGCCGTCGGAACCGGCGGTCGCCGTCGCGGCACCGACTGGTGTGCGGCCATGGTCGTGCAACCGGCCGTCGAGGACGGCGATCATCCGGTACCCCGCTTCGGTGCCAGGCTGTTCACCGTAGCTGACCTCGTTGAATATGCTTGCCGCGCTGAACAGTTCGCTCGACAGATCGCCGAGCGTCACTGACGCGTCGCGCGCCAGCTCGGTCGCCGTTCGGCCCGGCACCGGGTCGAGAACCCCCGTCTCCTCCAGATGTTTCGCCACCGCGCGCAGCCGGTGCCGGATCGCGGCCGCCCAATTGCCCTGGGCTGCATACTGCTCGGCCGTGCGGCGATGTTCGGCCGCGCTGAGTTCCTGACTGCCGAACAGTGCATACTGCCTGCCGCGATTGGTGCGCATCGTGCGCCGCGCCGTGCGCACCGCAACCACCACGGCCAGCACGACCAGGATCGCCAGCACGGCAATGGTGAACCAGCCGCCGGGGATCTTCGAGCCCTGCATCGCCAGGCGATAGAACAGCTCGGTGATCCAGTCGAGGAACTGTTGAGTCGGCGAGGATCTCGGGTAGATCGGCTTGCTGAGCTCGTTCTGCGCGGCGTCGTGCGCGGCGTCGCGGTCGATGTCGATGGCGCTCACGTCACCTCGGCCGAGTCAGCCACAGCTGGTCGGTGGATTCCGCAGGCCCGGCCGCACCGGTCTGCAGCACCAGGTCGAAGGCTTCGGCGCGGATGCGCCGGTCGGTGTAGAGCAGCACGACGACGCCGGCGTTGAACGGAGCGGTGATGATCTGTCCGATGACGCTGCCGATCGCCGAGACGATCAATCCCGGTATCGAGATACCGGCAGGTCCACCGAGCAGCCCGCCCACGATGCCGAACGGTATCCCGACCGCCGCCGCGACCAGGCTCGCCACTATGCCCGCCAGCAGCCAGATGCCCAGCACGCGCCAGAAGTCGCCCTTCACCAAGGCGAACGACCGTGCAATGGCGGCGAATATCCGTTGCTGTTCCAGCACGATCAGCGGCGGCGCAAACAGCAGCACGGTGGCCGCGTAGACCAGGCCGACGATGGCCGCCAACACCAGCGGTGCGCCGACGACGAACGCCGCCACGCCACCGCCCGCGCTCGCGGCGATGACGACGATGAGCGCGATGATCGCGCCGAGCAGACCGAATGCCAAGGCTTCCAGGGCGGTCAGGCCGAGCAACGCCCAGAATCTGCCGCGCAGCCGCTGCCAGGCCTCGCCGATGGTGATGGTTCCGCCGAAGACGGCACGCCCCACCACCACCGTGAGCATGCCGCTGAGCAGCACACCCGACAGCGCCGCGACGATGACGCCGGCCAAGCTGCCCGCCGAGACCAGGGCGAGAGCCTCCGGGGACGGGGTGTCACCCTGCAGGGTCGAGTTGAAATCGCTGAACGTGGTCAGCGGGCCGATCTGCAGCAGTAGCGAGATGACCTGCGCGACCACGACGACGACGGTAGTCAGCCCGAGCGTGGCCTTGGGGTTGGCCCGGACGTAGCCCACGGCGCCGTTGAAGATGTCCGAAATGCTCAGTGGCCGTAGCGGTATGACGCCCGGCTTGAACGTCATCGGATACCCCGGTGGCGGCCCATACGGCGGATAGCCGGGAGGTGGCCCGTAGCCCGGTGGGGGCGGCGGGTATCCGGGTGGTGGCCCGTAGCCCGGCGGTGGCGGGTAACCCGGTGGGGGACCGTACCCGGGCGGGGGTCCGTAACCGGGTGGGGGTCCGTAACCGGGTGGTGGTCCGTAGCCGGGCGGGGGTCCGTAACCCGGCTGGCCCGGCGGCGGCGGGTACGGCGAATACCCGCCGGCGTCGTTGGTCATCTCTCCATCCTGTCGATCACCGTCAAAATTGACAACGTGACCCGCTGCCGCGCGGCGTAGGTTGTGGCCATGGCCGAACTCAAGGCGCAGTTGCGCGCGGATCTGACCGCGGCGATGAAGTCGCAGGACAAGTTGCGGACCGCGACGCTGCGAATGTTGTTGGCCGCGATACAGACCGAAGAAGTCTCCGGTAAGCAGGCCCGCGAGCTTTCCGATGCCGAGGTGATCGCCGTGCTGTCGCGCGAATCCAAGAAGCGCGGTGAAGCGGCGGCGATCTACACGCAGAACGGGCGTGGCGAATTGGCGGCCAACGAGCATGCCGAGGCCAGGGTCATCGACGAATACCTGCCGACACCGTTGACCGATGCGGAGTTGGCCGACGTCGCGGACTCGGCCATCGCCCAGGTGGCCGAGGACATCGGCGAGCGCCCGAGCATGCGTCAGATGGGTCAGGTGATGAAGGTCGCGACGGCGATCGCCGAAGGCAAGGCGGACGGCGCGCGGTTGTCGGCTGCCGTGAAGTCGCGGTTGTAGCTCAGCTCAGCGCGGCCAGTTCGGCGCTGACGCGGCGCTCCACCAGAAGCGGGATGAAATCGCGGATCGAGCTGTCCTGAAATCGGGTGTGGGCGGCGAGCACCGCAGTGGACACACGAGCGGGCGGTAGCTGATCGAAGCGCTTGACCAATCGCTCCTCGACGTCAGCCACCAGTTCCCGCTCGCTTTTTCCCAACACGCAAATAATTGTCTGATCTGTGCGTTCACCGCGTCAACGCGCGCTTCGTCACAGTTCTCGACACGTGTCAACGCACGTCACAGGCGCCACAGGGCTTCCTGGGTCGTGCTGGCGATCAGCGTCCCGTCGGCGGCATAGAGCGATCCGACCGACAGGCCCCGTGAATCGTTGTGGTTCACCGACCGCACCTCATAGCGGTGCCAGTGCTCGGGCTGGAACGGCCGGTGAAACCAGATGGCGTGATCCAGGCTGGCGGCGAAGCCGAGGTCACGTCGCAACTCGACATGCGGCGGCAGCGCAGCCGGGACGGGACCGAGGTCCGACATGAACGCCAGCGTCGCGGCTCTGATCAGCGGATCGTCCTCGATCTGTTCGCGTGACCTGATCCAGAACGGTGGGACCGCGAACTCCGTTTCGTCGCCCGGCACGGTGCGTAGCTCGAACCATTCGCCGAAGTCGAGCATCGCCTCTTTTGGTGCGGCAGAGTCGAATTCGAGTTTCGTCGGGAGCTCGGGGTACCAGTCGGCGCCCGGCTCCGGCAGATGGAAGGACGCGATCATCTCCAAAATCACCGCGCCGTTCTGGATCGCGGTGACTCGGCGCGTGTCGAAGCTGCGGCCATCACGGGTGCGCTCGACCTGGAAGTGGACCTCAGCGTCGTAGCGGCCGCCGCGGACGAAGTATGCGTGCAACGACTGCGGAAGTTTGCCGGGCTCGACGGTGGCCCCGGCAGCGGCCAGTGCCTGCGCGGCGATCAGCCCGCCGTAGAGGCGCGCGACAGCCGAACGTTTGGGCTCGTAAATCCGGAAGGTGTCGCCGTCGCGCTCGAACGTCAGCAGACGGGCGATCCAGCTCTGCGCGGTCATGGGCCAGACGCTATCCACCTCTTGGTTGGGAGCTGTCTCACACCTGTCTGGCGAAGTACCGCTCACCGTCGGAGGCCAGCCGGCCGAACGCGGCCTTGAGCACCGGGGCCAGCGGTTTGAACGGCAGCGCGAACGCCGGCTTCGGCTCGATCGCCACGATCCAGGTGAACTGCGTGCGCCCCTCGCCGACGGGCTCGATCAGGTAGTCCTCGGCGAACCGCCGCAGGGACGGAATGCTCGCATGGTCCACGGCGAACGAGTACCGATGGCCCTCCTCCCAGCGGAAGAACGTCTCGTGGACCTTCACCACGCCGGGAGCGAGCACGACCTCGCGGGAACTCCCGACGCCGAACGGCCGCGGGGACAGCCAGGTGACGCGCGTGACCGACGGGCCCCAGGCGGCCAGTGACTCATCGGAGGTCAGCGAATCCCACACCCGTTCTGGTGGCGCGGCGAACTGTTTGGCGTAACGGAAGATGTGCGGCGCAGTGGTGAAGAACTCGGGGTCGACGGTTTCCAGCGTGAACCGGGGCATGGGTCGAGCATGCCAGGGCCTGCGCCGGGTGTGCGATAGTCCGGGTATGGGGAGAACCGATGAGCTCCTCGGCGACCGCTACGAGGTGCGCAGCATCCTGGGTCGCGGCGGCATGGCCGAGGTGCGCGACGGGTGGGACACCCGGCTGGCGCGCCCGGTCGCGATCAAGTTGCTGCACGCGGGCTGGGTGACCGATCACGGTCTGCGACGCCGCTTCGATGACGAGGCGCGCGCCGCCGCGGCGCTCAACCATCCGAACATCGTCGTGGTCCACGACAGCGGCGAGCACCACGGCACGCCGTTCATCGTCATGGAGCGGCTGCCCGGGCGGTCCCTCGCCGACGAGATCGCCGCCGGGCCGATGTCGATCGACCGGGTTCGCGCGGTGCTGGCCGACGTGCTAGCGGGTTTGTCGGCGGCCCACGCCGCCGGCATCCTGCACCGCGACATCAAGCCGGGCAACGTCCTCATCACGGCATCCGGGGCGGCCAAGCTCTCCGACTTCGGCATCGCCAAGACCGAAGGCGGTAACCACACGCGCACCGGTGAACTGGTCGGGACCATGAGTTACCTGAGCCCGCAACGGCTTACAGGCCAACCGGCGTCGCCGTCCGACGATTTGTACGCTGTCGGCGTCCTCGGGTACGAGGCCCTGACCGGTCGGCGACCGTTCGACCGGGACAACCCGGCGGCGACCATGCGGGCAATCCTCGACGAGCCTGCGGTGCCGATCAGAAAGCTGCGCCCTGACGCCGATCCCGGCGTGGTGTTCGTGCTGGAGTCGGCGATGGCCCGGGAGCCGCAGTTCCGTTTCGGCGACGCCGAAGCCATGCGGGCGGCCCTGACCGGACAGCCGCCCGCCCGCCCCGCGACCCGCGTGATGACGATGCCGCTACCCATGGAGCCGTCGTCGACGGTCCTGCCGCCTCCACCGGCTCATCGGCCGCGCTCACGCCTGAAGATGGGGCTGATTGCTGCTGCGGCGGCGGCCGCGGTGATTCTCGGGGTGATCTTGCTGGCCGTCGATCGTTCACCGGAGCGCGCACCCGCGAGCCCCGTGCCAACCCCGACGACAACCGCCCCCACGGCCCTCATGAGCGTGGTGCCACATCCTCCGACCGCGCCCGCGGACCAAGGGGAGGAAAAGCCACCGCACGGGAAGAAGAAGGGCCGCGGGCACGACTGAGGCGTGCCGGATGTAATGGTTGAAACGCATTAACCCATTGCGGAAACCTGGTTGGCGTGAACGATCTACAGCCTGTCTGGGTCACGGTGTCGGTACATATGACCAGCGAGGGCCGGGTGATGTACCAACGCGGAGTCGACGGATGGCGTGTGGTGCGGGAAGGCGGCGGCGTGGACGTCGAGATGCACACCGCGAAACCGGCGCCCCGCCATCTGCGGCTGGTCGGCGGTTAGGGTGCCGTCCGCGCGCGGTGACGCTGGACGGCATCGGTGTTGCCACACCGCGCGGAGCAGTACGCTCGGCGGCCCGTGCGGCTGGTGTCCACGAACACCAGCGGACACCCTGAGCGCGAGCATGCCCCCAACCGGTTGCCCTCGGCCTCGACCGTGAAGATCGCGAGACCGCCTGCCGTCACGGCCATCACGCGCCCGACGAGGTCATCGTCGTCCGGTGCGAAGTGCAGGTGGGGTCCGAGGTCGTCGTGCGTGGTGAGATACACCCTGCCGGTGCCGTCGACCAGCAATGCGTTGACGGCCTGACAACGTTCCGCCACGGTCGACGCCACGAACACCGTGCGCAGCCGCGCCGACCACCGTCGCAACGAGGTGGCCACGGCACTGTCCACCTCGACGCGCCGGATGTCGTGGTCGTGCAGCACCGTCTCCACGTTCGCGACCGACCAGTCACCGCTGTGCAGGTTGACCAGATCGGCAGCGAGCTGCACGCCGGTCATGTTGTCATGGCGGAACTGCACTGACCCATTACATCAGCAGCGCACGGTGGTGGAAACAAAAATGCAGGTAGGGCAATCGTCCTCGTTGCCACTACCTGCACTTCTCACTGTCGGGGTGGCGGGATTCGAACCCACGACCTCTTCGTCCCGAACGAAGCGCGCTACCAAGCTGCGCCACACCCCGTGTGAAGCCACGACAGCGTATCGCACCGGGGTGGTCGAAAGCCAAACGGTTACCGGCGCCGAGTTCGACGCCAGGGTCGTTGATAGCGCGTGAGCGCGACCCTGGCGTCGAACTCGACGCTGCACCGCAGATCAGCGACGTGTTTCGCGCAGGACGGCCAGCCGCCCGCGGTACTCGGCTTCGTTGACCTCGCCCTTGGCGTAGGCGTCGCGCAGGGTGCGTTCGCCCTGACGTCCGCGGAACCTGCGGACCGTGAAGACGATGCCGACGACCACGAGCGTCCAGAACGTCAGGGGGATCAGCAGGAACCAGGGGTTCCACGCGTGCTCGGCGAATCGGGGCCCGTGCTCGGCGAGGAATGTGGTTGCGGTGGGGGTGATTTCGTGGATGGTCATACCTCAAGCCTGCTGGGTGAGGGCGTCGGGAACATCGGCCCGCGGGCGTCATCTGCG
This sequence comes from Mycobacterium dioxanotrophicus, assembly GCF_002157835.1. Classification (NCBI taxonomy): domain Bacteria; kingdom Bacillati; phylum Actinomycetota; class Actinomycetes; order Mycobacteriales; family Mycobacteriaceae; genus Mycobacterium; species Mycobacterium dioxanotrophicus. Next base: position 770,797 of record NZ_CP020809.1, read on the forward strand.
GTACGCGCCCATGCGTAGTGCCCGGGTCAGCCCTGCCACCGTGGGCGTACCAGCCCGCTCTCGTAGGCCAGCACCACCAGCTGAGTGCGATCGCGGGCGTCCAGCTTCGTCAGGATGCGGCTGACGTGGGTGCGGGCGGTGGCCGGGCTCATGAACAGCCGCTCGCCGATCTCCGCGTTGCTCAGCCCTTCGGCGACCAAGGCCATTACTTCCCGCTCGCGTGAGGTCAGATCGGGTAGCGCCGGCGCGGCAGGGGTCTTGGCGTGTGCGGCGAACTCCGCGACCAGCCGACGCGTCACCGACGGCGAGAGCAGGGCATCGCCGTCGGCCACCACGCGCACGGCGCGCACCAGCTCGGCCGGCTCGGTGTGCTTGACCAGAAACCCGCTGGCCCCGGCCCGCATCGCCTCGAACACATACTCGTCGAGCTCGAATGTGGTCAGCACGACCACCCGCACACCGGTCAACTCCGGATCGCTCGCGATGGCTCGGGTGGCGGCCAGGCCGTCCATCTCCGGCATCCGGATGTCCATGAGAACCACGTCGGGACGTAGGTCGACGGCGGCTGCCAGGGCCCGGGACCCCGTGTCGGCCTCGGCCACCACCTCGATGCCGTCCTGCGCGTCCAGCAGCGCCACGAAACCGGCCCGCACGAGCGCTTGATCGTCGGCAACCACTACACGAATCGTCATGAGGCGTAAGTGCTTTCGTCGATGGGCAGGCTGGCCCGCACGCTGAACCCACCACCGGGCGCGCGCCCGGCGCTGAACGCCCCGCCCAGTGCACGCGCCCGCTCCCGCATGCCGGTGATGCCGCTGCCGCCCGCCGAGGTGCCTGCACGCGGAGCGCCATTGTCGTCGACGGCCACCGACAACCGAGATCCGGTGTAGTCCACGGTGACCGCGGCGCTGGTGGCGGTGGAGTGGCGCACGACGTTGGTCAAGGACTCCTGCACGATGCGGGCCGCGGCCACGTCGATCACCGCGGGCAACGGCTGCGGCTCGCCGGTCACCGTCGCCGTTACGGTCAGTCCCGTCGCGCGGGCCGGGCCCAGCAGGCCGTCGAGATCGGCGATGCCCGGGGTCGGTGCGGTGGGCTCGCCGCCCTCGGCGCGCAACGCGGTGACCAACGAGTGCACGTCTGAAATCGCTTGGCGGCTGGCATCTTTGATGGCCGCCAGGGCCGGACCGGCCCGCTCTGGTTGCTTGTCGAGGAGCTCGAGCGCCACCGATGACTGCACGTTTATCATCGACAGGCTGTGCGCCAGCACGTCGTGCAGCTCGCGGGCAATGGCCAGCCGTGCGGCCGTCGCCTCCCGCTGCCGTTCCGACCGCGCCGCCGACGCCACGGCGTCCTGCCGGAGTCGACGCGCTTCCACCACCGACCGGCGCTGTCGCAGCCCCTCGGCGATGGCCACGAGCACCAGCAGCCATGCGCCCAGCCCGCCGATCGCCTCGAGCGGCGGACGGGGCTGGCCCGCCAGCCAGGGGATCACCCACGCGGCCGCCCAGCCGATCAGCGGCAGCGGGTAGGTCCACCACCGCGGGCACACCGTCGCGGCCCGCACGAACGCCACCACGAGCGACAGGAACACCGGCCCGGGACCGAAGCCCGCCAGCACATACGCCGAGGTGATCGCCGTGACGGCCAGCAGAACCGGATAGGGGTGGCGGTAACGCGCCAACAGCACCAGCGGCCCGGCCAGCAGCAGCACGAAACCGAACCAGGTCAGCGGCGCCAGCTCAGGGCCGCGGTGATGACGCATCCCGGTGCTGCCGGCCACCTGGACGACCGCGACGAGCACCGGCACCAGCCACAACGCCGGGCGGCGGAGATCGGCGCTGGCGTCCATAACCGCAACCTAGTCCGGCGTGCTCACCGCGGCATCCGCGCCGCGGCGTACATCACCATCCGCCGCGGGATGGATTCGGCATGTCGGTGGCGTTGTGCACACTGAACCCACCGGCACGACTGGAGACCACCATGACAACCTTGGGCGCCACCATCTACCTGGGTTTTTTCGCGGTCGCAGCGCTGTGGCTGTTCGCAACGGCTGACGCCGACGATCAGGACCAGGAACCCGAGCGTTCGAACTCGGCGAGCACCGCGGCGGGTCCGGACGGGTCCAGTCCCTGGGCGCTCACCCAGTCATCGTCGAAGTAGGTGTCGGCGTAGCGGTCGCCGCTGTCGGCCAACAGCGTCACCACCGACCCGCTCTGCCCGTGTTTGACCATCTCGGCGAGCAAGCCGAACGCGCCCCAGATGTTGGTGCCCGTGGACGGCCCGACCCGGCGCCCCAGGACAACGCTGACGTGGCGTGCCGCCGCGACCGACGCCGCATCGGGCACCGACACCATGCGGTCCACCACATCGGGCAGAAACGACGGCTCGACCCGTGGTCGGCCGATTCCCTCGATGCGCGACGACGCCCCGGTGACGATGTCGCTGCGCCCCTGCGCGTAGGCGGGGAAGAACGCCGAGTTCTCGGGGTCGACGACGCAGAGCCGGGTCGCGTGCCGGCGGTACCGGATGAACCGCCCGATCGTCGCGCTGGTGCCGCCGGTGCCCGCGCCCACCACGACCCACTCCGGAATCGGATGGGCCTCCATCTGCATCTGCTCGAAGATCGACACGGCGATGTTGTTATTGCCGCGCCAGTCGGTGGCCCGCTCGGCGTTGGTGAACTGGTCCAGGTAGTGCCCGCCGGTCTCGTCGGCCAGCCGTTGCGCCTCGTCGTACACCTGAGAGGATTTCGCGACGAAATGGCAACGGCCGCCCTGAGATTCGATGAGGGCGATCTTGGCGGTGCTGGTGGACGACGGCACCACCGCGATGAACGGCAGGCCCAGCAGCGCAGCGAAATACGCTTCCGAGACCGCTGTGGAACCCGACGAGGCCTCGATCACCGTGGTCTTCTCGGCGATCCACCCGTTGCACAGCCCGTAGAGAAACAGCGATCGGGCCAGCCGGTGCTTGAGGCTTCCGGTGATGTGGGTCGACTCGTCCTTGAGATACAGGGCCACGTCGACGCCGTCACACCATGCCGAGGGCAACGGGTAGCGCAACAAGTGGGTGTCGGCGCTGCGCCGGGCATCGGCCTCGATCAATCGGACCGCGTTGTCCACCCACTCACGTGGCTGGCTGCGCGACGCCGTGCCCGCCGGTGTGTTCACCGTGCGGAGACGGTCGGCGACGACGTGCCGGCGCGACTGCCGACATGACCACCACCGGTGGGCGCTGCCACCAGCGTCAGCAGCGTCGCCTCCGGGCGGCAGCAGAACCGCATCGGGGCGTACGGGGACGTGCCGATGCCCGCCGAGACGTGCAGTGCCATGTTCGCGCCCCATCGGGAGGCGCCCTTGGCCCGCGACCGGTCCAGATCGCAGTTGGTGACGAGTGCGCCGTAGAACGGCAGGCACAACTGCCCGCCGTGGGTGTGGCCGGCCAGCACCAGCTGGTAGCCATCGGCCGCGAAGCGGTCCAGCACCCGCGGTTCGGGGGAGTGCGTCAACCCGAGCGTGAGGTTCGCGGCGCTGTTGGCCGCCCCGGCGATGGTGTCGTAGCGGTCCCGCTTGAGATGCGGATCGTCGACTCCGGCGACCGAGATGTGCAGCCCGGCCACCTCGATGTCGCGGCGCGTGTGGGTGAGGTCATGCCAGCCCCGTTCGGTGAACGCCGCCCGCAGGTCCTGCCATGGCAGTGGATCGCCGTGCACGCGGTGCTGCGGTTTGATCACGTAGTTGAGCGGGTTCTTCAGCCGCGGCGCGAAGTAGTCGTTGCTGCCGAACACGAACAGGCCCGGCACCGACAGCAGCTCGCTCAGCGACTGCACGACGGCGGGGACCGCCTTGGTGTGCGCCAGGTTGTCGCCGGTGTTGACCACCAGGTCCGGCTCGAGGCGGGCCAGGTCGCGTAACCACGCCTGCTTGCGGTGCTGACCGGGCCGCATGTGCAGATCGGACAGGTGCAGCACCCGCAGCGGCGACGATCCCGGTGCCAGCACCGGCATGGTCGCTTCGCGCAGGACGAATGCGTTGCGTTCGATGAGCGACGCGTACCCGATCCCGGCCACCAACGAGCCGGTGGCGACGGCGGCTGTCTTCTTGGCTACCGAGGCGGCTGACATGGTGGCAGCCTACTGCCCGATGCTGTGCCGTACCGCTTCTTGGCCGGTCAGGGTGGGCTGATGCACGTCACGATCTGACCGTCACGGCGGTGGCGGGGGTCCGAGCACCGGCACGGTGATCGGCGGCAGACCGGGGATCTCCACGACCGTCTGGCCGATCTCGGGCGGCGGACCGCCCGGCAGCGGTATCGCCACCGGTGGAGGCGGCGGTGGTGGCGGGATGCCGTTGCTGATCTGGATCGTGACGATCGAGCCGGGGATGGTCTGTCCGCTGGGCGTCGTGCCGACGACGGTGCCGTACTTGGCGCTGCTGTTGACCGATGCGCTGCCGTCGGCGACCTGGAAACCGGCCTCCTTCAGTCGCTGTCGCGCCGCGTTCTCGTCCAGGCCGTTGACCGTGGGCACCTGCGAGCCGGGCCCGCCGTCGACGTACCGCGGATCGGTCGGCGGCAACGCGACCGGGCCGAAGTTGTTGCCGATCGGCTTCATCGCGGTGAACCAGGTGCGGGCGGGCTCGTTGCCACCGAACAGGTTGCCGTTGCCGCATTGACGCAGCGGGAACGAGCACAGCTCACTGGGCGTCGACGAGTCGTCGTAGATGTAGTTGGACGCGGCGTACTGGTTGGTGAAACCGAGGAAGGCCGAGGACTTGTTGTTCTCGGTCGTTCCGGTCTTGCCGGACATCGGCAGATCCCAGCCCACCGAGCCTGCGGCACCCGCCGAGGTGCCGGAACCGGTGTCGTCCTTGCTCATGGCGTTGGCCAAAGTGTTGGCCAACCCTTCCGGCACCACCTGTTCGCAGGTCTCGGTGGTCACCGAGACCTCCTGACCGTGGCGGTCGACGACCTTGTCGATCGGATTGGGCGGGCACCACATGCCACCGGAAGCCAGGGTGGCTGCCACATTCGACAGCTCCAGCCCGTTCACCTCGAGCGGCCCCAGCGTGAACGACCCGATGTTCTGTCTCTTGACGAAATCGGCGAGGCTCTCGTTGCTGTCCGGGTCGTAATCGCGTGCCGTGCCGGGCATCGCATAGGACCGCAGGCCCAGCTTGACCGCCATGTCGACCACCCGCGGCACGCCGATCTGCGAGATCAGCTTGGCGAACGCGGTGTTCGGCGAGGTGGCCAGCGCCTCCGTGACGCTCATGGAGCCCTTGTAGTTGCCCGCGTTCTTCACGCACCAGGTTTCCTTCGGGCAGCCAGGGGTGTCGCTGCTGCCCAGACCCTTGGCCTGGAAGAACCCGGGCACGGGCAGCGTGGTGTTGATGCCCATCCCCATGTCCATGGCCGCGGCCGTGGTGAAGATCTTGAAGATCGACCCCGCGCCGTTGCCCACGAGGGAGAACGGTTGCGGCTGCATGGTTTCGCCTGCGTCGGTGTTCAGGCCGTAGGTGCGGTTGCTGGCCATCGCCACCACCGGGTGCGACGTCTTGCCCGGCTTGACCACGCTCATCACGCTGGCGATGCCGTCGATCGTCGGGCTCGCGATGCCGTCGATCGCCGATTTCACCGGCACCTGCACATCGGGATCCAGCGTGGTCTTGATCAGGTAACCGCCCTTGGCGACCTGCTCCTTGCTCAGGCCTGCCCGGGCCAGGTACTCCAGCGCGTAATCACAGAAGAACGCCCGGTCACCCGCGGCGATGCAGCCGCGCGGGAGCTGGTTGGGCTGCGGCAGGATGCCGAGCGGCTGCTCCTTGGCGGCCCGCAGCGCGTCGGCTTCCTGCGGGATGTTGTCGATCATCGTGTCCAGCACCAGGTTCCGGCGGGCCAGGGCGCCGTCGGGGTTGGTGTAGGGATTGAGCGTGCTGGTCGACTGCACCATGCCCGCCAGCAGGGCGGCCTGCTGCCAGTTCAGCTCAGAGGCGTTGATGCCGAAATAGGTCTGGGCCGCGTCCTGGATGCCGTAGGAGCCGTTGCCGAACGACACCAGATTCAGGTAGCGGGTGAGGATCTCGGGCTTGGTGAACGTCTTGTCCAGCGTCAACGCCATCCGGATCTCGCGGAGCTTGCGGGCCGGGGTGGTCTCGATGGCGGCGCGGCGCTCGGCGTCGGTCTGCGCGACCACCAGCAGTTGGTAGTTCTTCACATACTGCTGCTCGAGCGTGGAGCCACCACGGGTGTCGGCGTTCCCGGACAGATAACCGGACAGACCGGTCAGGGTGCCCTGCCAGTCCACACCGTTATGTTCGGCAAACCGTTTGTCCTCGATGGAGACGATCGCCAGCTTCATGGTGTTGGCGATCTGATCGCTCGGTACTTCGAACCGGCGCTGCGAGTAGAGCCACGCGATGGTGTTGCCCTTGGCGTCGACCATCGTCGACACCTGCGGCACGTCGCCTTCCACCAATGCGGCCGAGCCGTTGGCAACGACGTCGGAGGCGCGGTTGGACATCAGCCCGAATCCGCCGACGACCGGGAACATGAAGGCGGCCGCGAGCACGCTGGCCAGTAGGCAGCACCAGGCGAGCTTTATGACCGTGACCGTGGTGGGCGGTCGCGTCGGCTGGTCTGGCATGGGTACAGAGTAACGACGCTTCCCTGGGGGTTCACCGGCGAGCGGACGAACGGCGTTATCACGATCTCGCTGGGGAAACGGCGTAAACGCCGCGATGCATGATCAGACTGCACGGCCGTCCCAAAAAAGTGCCTCGCAAACTGTTGCGTTAATACCCTCTGACCACCTAGCTTGGACACACAGTGCGACCCAGGTAACACAGGCTGGCGCAATGTGGCGTAGATCGCATCGGCGTTCTACACCGGAGGGCTCACCGTCGGCCATAGCGGTCGAAGGTTGGAACGAAGGGATCGCAGGTGTCAGATTCACGGACTGCCACGCGCAAGACGACTACGGCCACATCCATCCCTGCTCACAGTTTGGCACACGGAGCCGAGGCAGAAGCGCGCATCGCATGGGTGTCGCAGGCCCGGTGCAGGCAGGCCGATCCTGACGAACTGTTCGTCCGCGGTGCGGCCCAGCGCAAAGCCGCGGTGATCTGCAGGCACTGCCCGGTGATCCTCGAATGCGGGGCCGATGCACTGGACAACCGCGTCGAGTTCGGAGTCTGGGGCGGAATGACCGAGCGTCAGCGTCGCGCACTGCTCAAGCAGCACCCCGAAGTTGTTTCCTGGGCGGACTTCTTCGCCGCCCAGCGCAAACATCGCAGCGCTGTCTAGCGCACCTCTCTAGACGGGTTCCCCGACGCCGGTGATCTGATCGGCGATCGCCCGCAACGCTTCGAGATCCGACACGTCGAACGGCAGTGACGGCACGCCGACGATGGCGACGTGCGGATTGGCCCCCGTGAACCGGGACAGCAGCCGCACCTCGCGCTTGGCGGTCTGAGCCCGGTCGGCGTGGATGCGCAACACCGCAACCGCCAGTGAATCAGGATCTTCGGCCGCCAGGTCGTCAGCGGCTTCTTCGGCCTTCTCGGCGTGCAGATCGCTCAACGTGGGGTGGGTCCGGTTCAGGATCAACCCCGCCAGCGGCATGTTCTCTCCGGCGAGGCGGTCGACGAAGAACGACGCCTCGCGCAGTGCGTCGGGCTCGGCGGCCGACACCACCACGAACTGGGTACCGCGGCGCTTGAGCAATTCATAAGTGCGGTCGGCCTTTTCGCGGAACCCGCCGAACGTGGCATCCAGCGACTGGACGAAACCTGCTGCATCGGAAAGCATTTGAGAACCCAGCACGGTGGACAGGGCCTTCATCGCCAGGCCCATCGCGCCGGTGACGAGCCGGCCGATGCCGCGGCCCGGGGCCAGCAGCATGCGCCACAGCCGGCTGTCCATGAAGCTGCCCAACCGTTTTGGGGCGTCGAGGAAGTCCAGCGCATTGCGCGACGGCGGGGTGTCGACGACGACGAGATCCCACTTGTCCTCGGCCAGCAGCTGACCGAGCTTCTCCATGGCCATGTATTCCTGCGTGCCGGCCAGTGAGGTCGCCACGGTTTGGTAAAACTGGTTCTCCAGAATGGAATCGGCGCGGCCCGGCCCCGAGTACTGGATCACCATCTCGTCGAACGTGCGGCGCATGTCGAGCATCATCGCGTGCAGTTCGCCGGTGACCTCGGGGGCCAGCGGAACCCGTTGCGGGGTATTGCCGAGATCCTTGATGCCCAGTGCCTGTGCCAGTCGTTTGGCCGGGTCGATGGTGAGCACCACGACGGTGCGGCCGTACTCGGCGGCGCGCAGCGCCATCGCGGCTGCAGTGGTCGTCTTGCCGACACCGCCTGCGCCGCAACACACTACGACGCGGTTGGAGGTGTCGGCGAGGATGGCGCCCATGTCGAGGGCTGCGGGTTTGGTGCTCACGGCTATCGGACCCCCTGTTGGGCAAGAGCTTCGGCGAGTTCGTAGAGGCTGCCCAGGTCGACACCGTCGGACAGCGCGGGCAGCTCGAGGCGCGGGACGTCGAGGGCATCGAGCTGCTCGGCGCTCTCCGCGCGCGCGGTGAGCCGGGTCGCGTGTTGGATGGTCTCGGTCAGCAGGCCGGCGAAATCACTGTCGGACAACGTGATTCCGACCTTGGACAGTCCCGCCCGCACCGCGTCGGCGTCGATGTCCCCGTCGGCCGCCTTGGCCAGATCCTCCGGGGACAGATAGGCCGGGATGTTGCGGTTGACGATGACGCTGCCGATCGGCAGGCCCAACTCGTTGAGCTCGTCGATGGCCTCCAGGGTTTCCTGGATGGGCAGTGCCTCCAGCAGGGTCACCAGATGGATCGCGGTCTGATCGGAGTGCAACAGCTTGACCACACCGTCGGCCTGCGAGTGCACCGGGCCGCCCTTGGCCAGGTCCGAGACGGCCTTGGTGACGTCGAGGAACCGCGAGATGCGGCCGGTGGGAGGAGAGTCGACGACGACCGCGTCGTAGGCGATGCGCTTGGCCTTCTCGCTGCGGTCGGTTCGCGTGACGATCTCTTTGATCTTGCCGGTGAGCAGCACGTCGCGCAGGCCCGGTGCGATGGTGGTGGCGAACTCGATGGCGCCGATGCGGCGCATCGCCCGGCCGGCCAGGCCGAGGTTGTAGAACATGTCGAGGTACTCCAGAAAAGCGGCCTCGATGTCGATGGCCAGGGCGTTGACCTGGCCGCCGCCCTCGGCGGTGGCGATCTTGACCTCCTCGTACGGCAGCGGCGGCACGTCGAAGAGTTGCGCGATGCCCTGCCGTTCCTCGACCTCCACCAGCAGCACGCGACGCCCGCCGGCCGCCAGGGCCAGCGCCAGGGCTGCAGCGATGGTGGATTTGCCGGTACCGCCCTTGCCTGACACGAAATGCAGACGGGCCTTGGTCAGCCGCGACGGCCAGCCGACGTGCTTGGCCGTGCTTTCTGTGGTTGCCACAACTGCATGCTAACTGGGTTCAACTGGTGCTCCTCGCGTGCGCGGGTAGATGAGAAGAGAAGCTCGCCCGATAAGCTCAGCCCATGAGCGAACCGACCCGGTGGGAGTACGCAACCGTGCCGTTGCTGACGCACGCCACAAAACAGATTCTCGACCAGTGGGGCCATGACGGCTGGGAGCTGGTTTCCGTGCTGCCCGGCCCGACGGGTGAACAGCATGTCGCCTACCTGAAGAGGCCGAAGTGACTGTCTCGCAGCGACTGACCGAACTGGGCATCGAACTGCCCGAGGTGGTGGCGCCCCTGGCCGCCTACGTGCCGGCGACCCGCACCGGAAATCTGGTGTACACCGCCGGGCAGCTGCCCATCCAGAACGGCGAGCTTGTCGCGACCGGCAAGGTCGGCGCCGAGGTCAGCCCCGAGCAGGCCAGTGAACTGGCCCGGCTGTGCGGGCTCAACGCGCTGGCCGCGGTGCACGCGCTGGTGGGCATCGACTCCGTCGTCAAGGTCGTCAAGGTGGTCGGCTTCGTGGCGTCGGCACCCGGCTTCAGCGGGCAGCCCGGCGTCGTCAACGGCGCCTCCGAACTGTTCGGTGCCGTGTTCGGCGAGGCCGGAGCGCACGCGCGGTCGGCGGTCGGGGTGTCGGAGTTGCCGCGTAATGCGCCGGTGGAAGTCGAGATCATCGTAGAGGTCGCGTGACCTCAGGCGCGGAGCTGCAGCACCCGGCCTACGGGCTGTTGAGGCCGGTCATCGAGACAGACACGGTGTCGGCCTCGGTGCTGCTGTGCAACAACCCGGGTTTGATGACCCTGGAGGGCACCAACACCTGGGTGTTGCGCGCGCCGGGCAGCGACGAGATGGTCGTCGTGGACCCCGGCCCCGACGATGACGAGCACATCGCCCGCATCGCCGAGCTCGGCCGGATTCCGCTGGTGCTGATCAGCCACAAGCACGACGACCATACGGGCGCGATCGACAAGGTCGTCGACGCCACGGGGGCCACGGTGCGTTCGGTGGGCAGTGGCTTCCTCCGCGGTCTCGGTGGCCCGCTGTCCGATGGCGAGGTCATCGACGCCGCGGGCCTGCGGATCACCGTCATGGCCACACCCGGGCACACGGCCGACTCGTTGAGCTTCGTGCTCGACGACGCGGTGTTGACCGCGGACACCGTGCTGGGCCGTGGCACCACCGTCATCGACACCGAAGACGGCAGCCTGCGTGACTATCTGGAGTCACTGCGCCGGCTGCGGGGCCTGGGCGGACGTACGGTGCTGCCTGGCCACGGCCCGGAGCTGGGCGACCTCGAAGCCGTCGCCGAGATGTATCTGGCACACCGCGAGGACCGGCTCAACCAGGTCCGGGGTGCGCTGCGGGAACTCGGCGACGACGCGACCGCGCGTCAGGTCGTCGAGCACGTGTACACCGATGTGGACAAAAAACTGTGGCCTGCAGCCGAATGGTCGGTGCAGGCCCAGCTGGACTATCTACGTACTTAGCGTGCTCGCCTAGCGAGGCGCTCGCTGTCGGAGATCAGCACGCTCTTGCCCTCCAGGCGGATCCATCCGCGGTGGGCGAAGTCGGCCAGTGCCTTGTTCACGGTCTCGCGTGAGGCGCCGACCAACTGGGCGATCTCTTCCTGCGTCAGGTCGTGGGTGACACGCAGCGCGCCGCCCTCCTGGGTGCCGAACCGCTGGGCGAGCTGCAACAGCTGCTTGGCGACGCGGCCTGGCACGTCGGTGAAGATCAGGTCGGCCAGGTTGTTGTTGGTGCGCCGGAGCCGACGGGCGAGCACGCGCAGCAGCTGCTCGGCGATCTCGGGCCGGTCGGCGATCCAGGCGCGCAGCGCGTCACGGTCCATCGACACGGCGCGCACCTCGGTGATGGTGGTGGCGCTGGAGGTACGGGGACCCGGGTCGAAGATCGACAGCTCACCGAACATGTCCGACGGACCCATGATGGTCAGCAGGTTCTCCCGGCCGTCGGGTGAGCGGCGGCCGATCTTCACCTTGCCGGAGATGATGATGTACAGCCGGTCACCGGGCTCGCCTTCGGCGAACACGGTATGCCCGCGCGGGAAGTCGACTGGCTGCAGCTGCTTGGTGAGCGCTGATACGGCGGTGGGTTCGACTCCCTGGGAGATTCCGGCCCTGGCCAGGATCTCGTCCACGTTGTTCCTCTTAAGGTGTCGGGTGGTATTGACCCTCTATTGACAATTCATGATCAGTCTAGAGGTACGCGGTTTCGCGACTAGCCCACGCTACACACGATTGGCATGGCGAGTCGTGTGAAATCCGGGATTCGTCGCGTGCTGGCTGTACACCCGCGTGGGCAAACGGTCGCCGTCGAGGCTCGCGAGCCGCCGCTGTAGACCGTTCAATGTGTCGCGCGTACCGGTGGGGCGCTCGGTGGCGAGCCAATTCTCGAGCCGGCCGAGCCCGACCGCCACCAGCATCAGCAAGGCGGGGACGAGCGCCACCAGCAACCACGACACAAGGGTGAAGTAAACACGGTGTAGGTCTCAGGGAGGTCACGAAATGCCACCAGGTCCGCTGCCGGGTGTGTCGGTGGGGATCAGTACCCTGGCAAGGGTGAGCGCGGGTGCCGCCCGAACAGGGAAAACAGCCCGTCCCAAGAACTGGGACACCGAGACGCATCTTGGCCTGGTCCGCCGCGCCAGACGCATGAATCGTGAACTCGCCCAGGCATTTCCGCATGTGTACTGCGAACTGGACTTCACCAACCCGCTGGAGTTGGCCGTCGCCACCATCCTGTCGGCGCAGAGCACCGACAAGCGGGTCAACCTGACCACCCCGGCGTTGTTCCTCAAGTACCGCACCGCGCTGGACTACGCGCAGGCCGACCGTACCGAGATGGAAGAGCTGATCCGGCCGACCGGGTTCTATCGGAACAAGACCACGTCGCTGATCCGGTTGGGGCAGGAGCTTGTCGCGCGGTTCGACGGCGAGGTGCCCGCCACGATGGAAGACCTGGTGACGCTGCCGGGCATCGGGCGCAAGACGGCCAACGTCATCCTGGGTAACGCCTTCGACATCCCCGGTATCACCGTCGACACCCATTTCGGCAGGCTCGTGCGGCGGTGGCGCTGGACCGCCGAGGAGGACCCGGTGAAGGTCGAGCACGCCGTCGGCGAGCTGATCGAACGCAGTGAGTGGACGCTGCTCAGCCACCGGGTGATCTTCCATGGCCGCCGGGTGTGTCATGCCCGCAAACCGGCCTGCGGCGTGTGCGTGCTGGCCAAGGACTGCCCGTCGTTCGGCACCGGTCCCACCGATCCGCTGATCGCCGCCCCGCTGGTCAAAGGCCCCGAGACCGAACATCTGCTGGCGCTGGCCGGGCTCTGAGGCCCGGTATGCGAGTTTCGACCCGGTGGACCATCGCCGTGCTGGTGGTCCTGGTGGCCTTGGGTGCGGCGTTCTGGATGCAGATGCGCGACGTCCCGAGCACGGGCGTCGCGCCCGCAGCCGGCCGTGATCACCGCGATGCCGACACCCCGCAGGCTCTCGCCGCTCCGCGCGCCCGAGCCGCCCTGCCGCCGTGCCCTCCGCCCGGGCAAGGGCCCGGTCCCGAGGCGCTGGCCGGTATCACGCTGCAGTGCGTCGGTGACGGCACCGCGGTCGACGTGGCTCGCGCGCTCGCCGGACACACGGTGGTGCTGAACCTCTGGGCGTACTGGTGCGGACCGTGCGCCGACGAACTGCCCGCGATGGCCGAATATCAGCGCCGCATGGGGTCCGACGTCCTCGTGGTCACGGTGCATCAGGACGAGAACGAGGCGGCCGCGCTGCTGCGGCTGGCCGAGCTCGGGGTGCGGCTGCCGACCCTGCAGGACGGCCGTCGGCTGGTCGCCGCCGCGCTGCGGGTGCCCAATGTGATGCCTGCGACGGTGGTGCTGCGCGCAGACGGTAGCGTTGCCGGAATCCTGCCGCGGCCCTTCTCCAACGCCGACGAGATCGCCGCAGCGGTATCGGAGAAATTGGGCCAAGGAGCAGCGCGTTGACTTCCCAGCTCGGCGAGCTGAATCCCGATGCCGCCCCGCCGTGGCTGCGACCTCTGGTGGACAACGTCCACGGGGTGCCCGACGCGTATCGCCGCCGGGTTCCGCCGGACGTGCTGGCCAACATCGTCGAACTGGACAAACAGGCGGTGCTGGCCGGTGCCCGTCGGGACGCCGCGGTGCTCGTCTTGTTCTCCGGCCCCGCCGATCTGCCTGCGCCCGCCCTTCCCGACGATGCCGACCTGTTGGTCACCGTCCGGGCGTCGACGCTGCGGCATCACGCCGGGCAGGCCGCCTTTCCCGGGGGCGCCACCGATCCCGGTGACGATGGCCCCGTGGCGACGGCGTTCCGCGAGGCGTGGGAGGAAACCGGCATCGACACCGAACGGTTACGTCCGCTGGCCACACTGGAGCGCATGTTCATCCCGCCGTCGGGATTTCACGTCGTCCCGGTGCTGGCCTACTCACCGGATCCCGGCCCGGTGGCCGTCGTCGACCCGTCGGAGACCGCGGTCGTCGCACGGGTGCCCGTGCGCGCGTTCATCAATCCGGAGAATCGGCTCATGGTCTGTCGCGAAGCGGCCACCCGCCGGTTCGCCGGCCCGGCGTTTCTGCTGAACGAGATGCTGGTGTGGGGTTTCACCGGGCAGGTCATCTCGGCCATCCTCGATGTCGCGGGCTGGGCGCAGCCGTGGAACACCGACGACGTACGGGAACTCGACGAGGCAATGGCGCTCGTCGAGCATCCGAACGGCTACGGTGAAGCGCAACGTTGAACTGGAAGTAGATGACACCTTCGCTTTGGCTTGACCTGGCCATCATCGGCATCGCGTTCGTCGCCGCCATCTCCGGCTGGCGTTCCGGCGCGCTCGGCTCGCTGCTGTCCTTCGTGGGCGTGGTGCTCGGTGCGGTGGCCGGCCTGCTGCTCGCCCCGCACATCGTCAGCCACATCGACGGTCCGCGCACCAAACTGTTCGCGTCGCTGTTCCTGATCCTCGCGCTCGTGGTGGTCGGGGAGATCGCCGGCGTGGTGCTCGGCCGCGCAGTCCGCAGCGCGTTACGCAACCCGATCCTTCGGGTGTTCGACTCGGCCATCGGCGTGGCCCTGCAACTGGTGGCGGTCCTGGTGGCCGCCTACCTGCTGGCCACCCCCCTGACATCATCGGACCAGCCCAACCTGGCTGCGGCCGTGAAGAATTCGCGGGTGCTGACCGAGGTGGACAAGGTGGCTCCGCCGTGGTTGAAGTCGGTGCCGACCCGCTTGTCCAGCCTGCTGGACACGTCCGGCTTCGACGTCTTGCAGCCATTCGGCCGCACCCCCATCGTCAACGTCGACGCGCCCGACGCGAGCCTGGCCACCGACGCCGTCGTCGCGGCCACCCGGCCGAGCGTGGTCAAGATCAAAGGCGTCGCACCGAGCTGCCAGAAGGTTTTGGAGGGCAGCGGATTCGTTGTGGCGCCCAACCGGGTGATGTCCAACGCCCACGTGGTGGCCGGAGCGGACAGTGTGACCGTCGAAGCCGAAGGCAAGACCTACGACGCGAGCGTCGTGTCGTATGACCCGAACGCCGACATCTCCATCCTCGATGTCCCCGACCTGCCGACCGCCCCGCTGACCTTCGCCGAGCAGGCGGCCCCGCAGGGCACCGACGCGGTGGTGATGGGGTATCCCGGCGGCGGCGACTTCCTGGCCACCCCGGCCCGCGTCCGCGAGATCATCGAACTCAAAGGTCCCGACATCTACCGCACCACGACCGTCACCCGCGAGGTCTACACCGTGCGGGGCACCGTGCGGCAGGGCAATTCGGGCGGGCCGATGATCAACCGGGCCGGCAAGGTGCTGGGTGTCGTGTTCGGCGCGGCCGTCGACGACGCCGACACCGGATTCGTGCTGACCGCAAAGGAAGTGGAGCAGCAGATGGCCAAGATCGGCAACACCCAGCGGGTGGCCACGGGGACCTGCATCAGCTCCTGAGCAGTGCTAGCCCAGTTGCGCGAGGAACCTGCGCAGCTGCTCGTTGACCGTGTCCGGATCTTCTTCGTGACCGAAGTGCCCGGAACCGGCGAGAGAGACGTAGCGGCCGTGCGGCGCGAAGTGCTGGGTGCGGTAGACCGGATCGGCCAGCACGTACGGGTCGGCGTCGCCTCGCAGGTGCAGCACCGGCACATTGATCGGCCGTTTCATGGACCGCATGAAGCGTCTGCCCTCACTGCGCAGCTGGCTGCGCACCGCCCAGCGCTGGTACTCCAGCGCCGAATGCGCCGCGCCCGAGATCTGAATGGCCCGCCGCATGTGCCCGAGGGTCTCGGAGAAATCTTGGGTGGCTTGCCATTTGCTGCCCGCCCGGCTGCGCACCAGGCGCTCCAGCTCCTCGCCGTCGTGCCGGGTCAACGCGCGCTCGGGCAGCATCGGCAGCTGATAGCGCATCAGCGAGGGCAGCAGCGCGCGGCCCTGATCGCGCCGGGTCAGCGCCGACGCGCGCAGCGCCACCGGATGCGGCGAGCTGACCAATGCGATGGCCCGCACCACCCGCGGGTGCAGCACGGCCGTCGCCCAGCACACCAGGCCCCCGTCGGCGTGGCCCACGAGCGTGGCGGTCTTGTGACCCAGCGCGCGCACCAACCCCGCGGTGTCGCCGGCCAGGGTCCAGCCGTCGTAGCCGCGCGGGGGCTTGTCGCTGCCGCCGTAGCCACGCAGGTCCACGGCGACGACGCGGGCGTCGGGCAGCCCGGTGAGCTGATGACGCCACGACCACCAGAACGAGCCGAATCCGTGCAGCAGGATGACCAGCGGAGCGTCGGGCCGCGAGTTCTCGCCCTCGACGACCTGGAAGCGAATGCCGTTGGCGTGCACCTGCAGATGCCGCCATGGCCCGTCGATCCGGGTGATCGACGGGTCGGGTGGGGGCATTACCAGCCCGACGGGTCGGCCGGGGTCGCCTTGGCCCGCGCCGCGTCGGTCGTGGACAGCGCGGCGGACTTGTCGTGCCCGGGCGTCAGCGCCTCACGTGTTTCTTTCACCGACTCGATGGTCTGCCGCGGTCCGCGGATGCGGCGCACCTTGAGGAAGCCGAACAGCGCCAGTGCCACGGTGGTCAGCACCATGAACCCGAACACGATCAGGAACGCCGCCCAGCGGTACAGCCAGGTGTCGAGCAGCTCGGCAACGAAGAAGAAGAAGAAAAAGGTCGAGTAGAACAGCACGACCAGCGCGGCGATGAAAAAGATGCTGCCGGTCAAGCCCTTCTTGACGTCGCGGGTGATCTCGGCCTTTGCCAGTGCCACCTCGGCGCGGACCAGCGTCGACACCTGGGCGGTCGCATCTTTGACCAGGTCGCCGATGGACGGGTCGGGCTTGGGCGCGTGCGGATCTACCAGCGGAATCGAGGTCACCGTTGCCGGAATTCCGGTCCTGCGGTCGCCGTTGCTCACAAGAAGCTTCCTCCCCGGGTCCGATGCCTGGTTTCGGTGATGTGGTCGCGGTTCATGTTGCCATGTGGTGGCTCGGATAACGATCCCGGCCAACCTCTGAGCCCAAGTAGGATGCGAGTATTCGCTTGGGGTGCGCGGGTCGGGCGCGTCGATGGGAGGACACTTGGCGACCAGACGCCGCTGGAAGTTCGTTGTCGGGACACTGATTCTCGCGCTGGCCGCCTTGCTGACACCGGGTGTCGCGCACGCTGATCCGGTGGTACTCGGGGGAGGCTCCGGCATCGTCGTCAACGGCGACACGTTCTGCACGCTCACCACGATCGGTCACGACAACGCGGGCCGGCTGATCGGCTTCACCTCGGCGCACTGCGGTGGCCCGGGCGCGACGGTGGCGGCCGAAAACGCGACCGGGGCCGGACAGCTGGGCACGATGGTCGCCGGTAACGAGTTGCTGGACTACGCGGTGATCCAGTTCGACCCGCAGAAGGTCACCCCGACCGACAACGTCAACGGCTTCCAGATCGACGGTATCGGCCCTGATCCGGTGTTCGGCCAGATCGCCTGCAAGCTGGGCCGCACCACGGGCTACTCGTGCGGTGTCACGTGGGGACCGGGGCAGGACCCGGGCACCATCGTCAACCAGGTGTGCGGGCAGCCCGGGGATTCCGGCGCGCCCGTCACGGTCGACAACAAGCTGGTGGGCATGCTGCACGGCGCCTACACCAACGATCTGCCGACCTGCGTCGTGAAGTACGTGCCGCTGCACACGCCGGCGGTGACCATGTCGATCAATACGCAGCTCGCCGACATCACCGCCAAGAACCGGCCCGGTACTGGATACGTGCCGATCGCCTGATCCCGCTTTTCCCACCTTTGCCGCGGAACTGCATTCCCGGTCGTAAAACCTGACGGTTTACGACCGGGAATGCAGTTCCGCGGGGATGGGGCCTACTTGCCTGCGCGGATGGCTTCGAACACGCTCGGGTCGACCAGTGTCGAGGTGTCACCGAGTTCACGGCCTTCGGCCACGTCCCGCAGCAGCCGGCGCATGATCTTGCCGCTGCGGGTCTTGGGCAGCTCGGGCACCACATGGATCTCGCGGGGCTTGGCGATCGGCGAGATCTCGCGGGAGACCTGCGCGCGCAATTCCTCGATCATGTTCTCCGCGCCACCGTGGGCGCTTTCCTTGAGGATGACGAACGCGCAGATGGCCTGGCCGGTGGTCTCGTCCGACGCGCCGACGACAGCGGCCTCGGCGACTCCGGAATGGCCGACCAACGCCGATTCGACCTCTGCGGTCGAGATGCGGTGGCCCGAGATGTTCATGACGTCATCGATGCGGCCGAGCACCCAGATGTTGCCGTCCGAGTCGTAACGGGCGCCGTCGCCGGCGAAGTACCAGCCCTGCTCGGCGAAGCGGGACCAGTAGGTCTCCTTGAACCGCTCCGGATCACCCCAGATGCCGCGCAGCATCGCGGGCCACGGCTTGTCGAGCACCAGATATCCGGTGACATGCTCGGCTTCGTCGGCGCCGGGGACCAGGTCGTTGCCCTCATCGTCGACGATCTTGGCTGCGATGCCGGGCAGTGGGGTCATCGCCGAGCCGGGCTTGGCTGCCGTCACCCCGGGCAGCGGGGAGATCATGATCGCCCCGGTCTCGGTCTGCCACCAGGTGTCGACGATCGGGGCCCGGTTGCCGCCGATGAACTCGCGGTACCAGCGCCACGCCTCGGGATTGATCGGCTCACCGACCGAGCCCAGCAGCCGCAGGCTGCTCAGGTCGTGGGCCTCGGGCAGTACGCGTCCCCACTTCATGAACGTGCGGATCAGCGTGGGCGCCGTGTAATAGACCGTCACGCCGTACTTTTCGATGACTTCGAAATGCCGGTGCATGGTCGGCGAGGCCGGGGTGCCCTCGTAGACCACCTGCGTGACGCCGTTGGCCAGTGGGCCGTACACGATATAGGTGTGCCCGGTGACCCAGCCGATATCGGCTGTGCACCAGTAGACGTCGGTTTCGGGCTTGATGTCGAAGACGTTGTAGTGGGTGTAGGCCGCCTGGGTCAGGAACCCGCCCGAGGTGTGCACGATGCCCTTGGGCTTTCCCGTCGTACCCGAGGTGTACAGCAAAAACAGCGGCTGCTCGGAGTCGAATGCCTGCGGGGTGTGGTCGGACGACGCCTGCTCGACTGTCTCGTGCCACCAGAGGTCCCGGCCCGGCGTCCAGTCGACGTCAATTCCGGTGCGCCGCACCACGAGAACGTTCTGCACCGACGGCTGACCGTCGACCGCCTCATCGACGGCGGACTTCAACGACGCGGCCTCACCACGCCGGTACTGCCCGTCGGTGGTGATGACCAGCTTGGCCTGCGCATCCTCGACGCGGGCGCGCAGCGCGCTGGCGGAGAAGCCCGCGAACACGACGCTGTGCATGATGCCCAGGCGGGCGCAGGCCAGCATGGCGACGATGGCCTCGGGCACCATCGGCATGTAGATGGCGACCCGGTCACCGGCCACCAGCCCGAGGTCGGTCAGGGTGTTGGCCGCCTTGCTGACCTCATCCTTGAGCTGGGCGTAGGTGATGTCACGCGCGTCGTCGACCGGTTCGCCGACCCAGTGGATCGCGACCCGGTCGCCGTTGCCCGCCTCGACGTGGCGGTCCACGCAGTTGTAGGCGACGTTGAGCTTGCCGCCGACGAACCACTTCGCGAACGGTGCCTCCGACCAGTCCAGCACCTCGGTGAACGGGGTCTGCCAGGCGAGCCGGTTGGCCTGCTCGCCCCAGAACGACAGCCGGTCTCGTTCGGCCTCGGCATACAGCTCGCCCGTGGCATTCGCACTGGCCGCGAAGTCGGCGGGTGGGGGATAGGCTGACGGAACTTCGGCGTGCGTCACTGACGGGTTCGACATGTTTGTGAGCCTAGTCACCGAACGTTGCACGGGCGTTGGAGACGCACAACGCCGTCGGCTGTACGGCGCGCCCGATGCGCCGAACGGTCGAAGATCCGCCGTCCAGCGGTCGGCTAGCGTATGTGGGCGTGACCAATACCGACCCACTCGCGCCGCTGGCCGAGCTTCCGGGCGTGGCCGCGGCGTGTGATGAGGCCAGGGAGGCGCTCGGGCGGGCGCACCGGCACCGCTTCAACCTGCGCGGCTGGCCGCAGACCGCCGGCGAGGCCGCGATGCGGGCGGCCCGGGCGTCGGCGGTGCTCGACGGCGGGTCCATCCAGCTGGCCCCCGACGGCGAGCCCGATCCCGTGACCGCGGGCGCGATCCGCGTCGCGGAAGCCCTCGAGGGTGGCGCCACGACGCTGGTCGGGGTGTGGCAGCGGGCGCCGCTACAGGCGTTGGCCCGACTGCATGCGCTGGCCGCGGCCGATCTCACCGACGACGAACACCTGGGCCGGCCACGCACGGATCCCGCCGTCGGGCGCCGGTTGGAGATGCTCGCCGAAATCCTGACCGGAGGATCGCGGGTGCCCGCGCCGATTCTGGCCGCCGTCGCTCACGGCGAACTGTTGACCTTGGAGCCGTTCGGTACGGCCGACGGTGTGGTGGCCCGTGGACTGTCACGTCTGGTGACCATCGCCAGCGGTCTGGATCCGCACGGCCTCGGCGTGCCCGAGGTGCACTGGATGAAGAAGTCGGGCGATTACCGGGCTGCCGCACGGGGATTCGCGGCGGGCACTCGCGACGGGTTGACGGCGTGGCTGCTGCTGAGTTCTGAAGCTCTACACGCCGGCGCGCGCGAAGCGCTGCAAATCGCCCAGTCTGCTGCGGGCTGAGCCCTTCTCGGCGACCTGTCCAGCAAACGCAATGCGGGCGGCGTTCCGAACTGTGTTCGGCTCGCCGCCCGCTAGCACGGATTCCGGTTACCAAGCGTGCAATGTGGGTTGCGTGGGTGGCCTCGGCGTCCTTGCGATGCGCTTCGGATGCAACCTCACCCAAGAGGCCGTCGTGTCCGTCCGCTTCTCGCAATCACGCAGGCCCGCAACACTTTTACCTATTCCGCGGCATGTGCTCCGCGTGGGTGCCGGGACCCGTGCTAGGGAGCCTGGTTCGGGAGATTTAGCCTTCTCTTCTGGCTATATCTTGGCTTCTCCAAGCTTCCGTGGTTCCTTTGTACTACGTGACCACAGTCACATCAAGGCCCAAAATGAGCGAGTTTCCCGATCGTTACGCCCACGCCCCAGTTACTACATCCGGTAGCTCAAAAAGTGAAGCGGCGCAACAGTGAATACGTCAGCGCGCCTGCCGCCAGCGCACTCATACCCACCGCGGCGGTGGTGGCCACGGCGGCGCCTGATGGGGCGGCGGGGAGCCGGTCCCGCAGCGACACCGGTTTGGTGAACGTCCGCACCGGCCAGTCCCGCGCGATGGCCTCCTTGCGCAACGCCCGGTCCGGGTTGACGGCGGTGGGGTGGCCCACCGATTCGAGCATCGGGATGTCGGTCACCGAATCGGAGTACGCGTAGCAGTGGTCGAGCGCGTAGCCCTCGCGCGCCGCCAACGCCCGGATGGCCTCGACCTTGCCCTCGCCGTAGCAGTAGAACGCGATCTCACCGGTGTAGCGGCCGTCTTCGACGACCATCCGGGTGGCCATGGCATGGGTGGCACCCAACGCCCGCGCGATCGGAGCGACGATCTCCTCGCCCGACGCCGACACCACGACGATGTCACGGCCGCAGAGCTTGTGGTCGGCGATCAGTTCTGCGGCTTCGGCGAACACCAACGGGTCGACGATGTCGTGCAGTGTCTCCCCGACGATCGACTTGACCTGTTCGACGTCCCAGCCCGTACACATGTTGGTGACGTACGAACGCATGCGGTCCATCTGGTCGTGGTCGGCGCCCGACATCAGGAAGAGAAATTGCGCGTACGTCGACTTGAGAACGGCGCGCCGGTTCAGTAGACCCTGATCGAAGAAAGGTTTGCTGAAGGCGAGCGTGCTGGACTTGGCGATGACCGTCTTGTCGAGGTCGAAGAACGCCGCTGTGCGCACCGGGCGACCGTTGGTCTGCCCGGCTTGCGGTGCGATCGGCTCCCCGGCAACCGGATCGGATGCACTCACATGCGCCAGCATAGAGGCCGGTGTCCGAGACACTCCGGCGGAGCCGCCAAACCGGCAGTTCACGGCACATGCCGAGGCGATCTGTCTCACCGGCGGCGTCTTGTTAACTCGCAGTCGTATCTCTTGCGTCTTTGGGCAGATCCGTGTGTATAGTGAGCATTACTCGGCTTATGCCGAGGTGCATCAGCCCGACCCCCCGGGGCTGATACACGACGACCTCCGCCTCCTCCCCCCCTGGCGGGGGTCGTCTCTTTTTCCGGGGAGGAATTCGCCGCCGCGCGGCCCCCGGTGAGTTATCCCCAACCCGTCGTTCATCCACATTCTTCGGTTCGGCGCTGGCGCCTCCGCCTCGACGGCCACAGGCTTGGGGCCATGACCAATTCGACGCACGGGGTGCTCGCCATGATCGGCGATCCGGTGTTGCGCGAGGATGCCGATCGCGTTGCCGCGGCTGCAGGTGTGCCGCTCGTTCACGTCGGCGAACCGTCCAGCCGCAAGGCGTGGACGGCAGCGGCGGCCGTGCTTCTCGACGCCGACGCGGCGGCCCGCTGCGCCCGGCGGGTGCTGCCGCGACGCGACCGCGTGACGCTCCTCAGCGTCGCCGCTCCGGTGCCCGCGGACTGGCAGGCCGCGATCTCGGTTGGCGCCCAACAGGTGCTGACCCTGCCTGCGCAAGATGCCGAACTGGTCGCCGCGCTGTCGGCTGCCGCGGTGGCCGACGACGGCGGCCGCGGCCCGGTGCTGGCTGTCGTCGGATCCCGCGGTGGCGCCGGGGCTTCCGTGTTCGCCGCCGCATTGGCACAGACCGCCGCCGACGCCGGCCCGGCGCTGTTGGTCGACGCCGATCCGTGGAGCGGCGGCATCGACCTGGTGATGGGCACCGAGGACGTGCCGGGTCTGCGCTGGCCCGATCTTGCCCTGCAGAGCGGCCGGCTGGCCTTCCCGGCGCTGCGTGACGCCTTGCCGCGCCGCAATCAGGTGAGCGTGTTGTCCAGCGGCAGAACGGGTGTCGACATCGATGCGGGTCCGCTGGGCGCCGTCATCGACGCCGGATGCCGCGGCGGTGCGACGGTGGTGTGCGATGTGCCGCGCCGGTGTACTGCCGCGGTGGAGGCCGCGCTGGACGCCGCCGATCTCGTCGTGCTCGTGACGCCGGCCGATGTGCGGTCTTGCGCGGCGGCGGGCGCTGCGCGGCCATGGCTGCTGGCCTGCAATCCGAATGCCGGTGTGGTGGTGCGTGGTCCGGCTCCGGGCGGGTTGCGATCGGCCGAGGTGGCCCGCATCGTGGAACTGCCGCTGTTGGCCGCGATGCGACCGGAGCCCGGCATCACCGAACTTCTCGAGCGCGGTGGCTTGCGGATGCGCCGGCGCGCACCTCTGGCCGGTGCGGCCCGACGGGTGCTCACCGTGCTGGCCGCGCATCCCGTGGGCGCGGCGGCATGACCGCATCGCTGATCGAACGGGTACGGGAGCGGTTGGCGACCGAAGCCACCCCGCTCACGCCGGGGGTGGTCGCCGCGGCGATCCGGGCCGAATCCGGTGGGCTGCTGGGCGATACCGAGGTGCTGAGCAGCCTGCGGGTACTGCAGACCGAACTGACCGGCGCCGGGTTGCTCGAACCGCTGCTGTCGGCCGACGGCACCACCGACGTGCTCGTGACCGCGCCGGACGCGGTGTGGGTGGACGACGGGAACGGCCTGCGCCGCAGCACGGTCCGGTTCGCCGACGAGGCCGCGGTGC
The DNA here is from genome assembly GCF_002157835.1 of Mycobacterium dioxanotrophicus. NCBI lineage: Bacteria > Bacillati > Actinomycetota > Actinomycetes > Mycobacteriales > Mycobacteriaceae > Mycobacterium > Mycobacterium dioxanotrophicus. The sequence goes on from NZ_CP020809.1 coordinate 794,529, forward strand.
GCCGGCTGGCGCAACGACTGGCCTTGCTCGCGGGACGCCGCCTCGACGAGGCACAACCGTGGGTCGACGGTCAGCTCCCCGGGCCGGGCGCGGCCACGGTACGGCTGCACGCGGTGCTGCCGCCGGTGGCGGTCGGCGGCACGTGCCTGTCCCTGCGCGTGTTGCGGCCTGCCACCCAGGATCTGGCCTCCCTCACCGCATCCGGCGCCATCGCTTCCGACGCGGCCGAGCTGCTGCGAGCGATCATCGATGCCCGGCTGGCGTTCCTGATCTCCGGCGGAACGGGGTGCGGCAAGACCACATTGCTCGCGGCTCTGCTCGGTGCCGTGGCGGCAAGCGAACGGATCGTCTGCGTAGAGGACGCCGCCGAACTGGCCCCGCCGCATCCGCATCTGGTGAAACTCGTGGCCCGCGGCGCCAATATCGAAGGGATCGGCGAGATCACGGTCCGCGACCTGGTGCGGCAGGCACTGCGGATGCGACCGGATCGCATCGTCGTCGGCGAGGTGCGCGGTGCGGAGGTCGTCGATCTGCTGGGTGCCCTCAACACCGGCCACGACGGCGGCGCGGGCACGGTGCATGCCAACAGCCCCGCCGAAGTGCCTGCCCGGTTGGAGGCCCTAGGGGCGCTCGGCGGTCTCGGCGCGGCCGCACTGCGCAGCCAGGTTGCAGCCGCCGTGTTATCTGTAGGACGGTTGCGGGTGTACTCGACTGTCGCTGACGGTGGTTGGGATCGTGTTTGCGACCGTGGGCGACAGGTTTATCTGTAGTGCTGTCCTCGATGATCTGCGCTGTGCGGTGGCCGGAATTTGTTGGCGGTGTCAGGTTGTGGCGGTGGCGGTGGCGGTGGCTGGTTGCGGTGTGGGTGTGGGGTGTGTTGTGGGTGTGGTGGGGCGTTGTGGCCACCAGCTGGCTTGGCGGAGCAGGGTGGCGATGGCTGGGACGGTGAGGGTGCGCACGAGGAAGGTGTCCAGCAGCAGTCCGCAGCCGATGATGAGTCCGGTTTGGATCATGATGGCCACCGATCCGATCATGAGGCCGAACATGCTGGCGGCGAAGATGAGGCCGGCGGAGGTGATGACTGAGCCGGTGGTGGCCACGGTGCGCAGGACGCCGACGCGGATGTTGTGGGTGGATTCTTCGCGGAGTCGGGATACGAGCAGCATGTTGTAGTCGGCGCCGACGGCGACGAGGATGATGAACGCTAATAGTGGTACGGGCCAGGCGATTTCGTGGCCAAGGATCCATTGGAAGACGATGACACCGATACCGAGTGAGGCCAGGTAGTTCAGCACGACGGTGCCCAGCAGGTACAGGGGGGCGATCAGGGCGCGCAGCAGGGCGATGAGGATGAGTCCGACGATGACCAGGGTGGCGATGGCCAGTTGGGTGAAGTCGGCTGAGAGCAGGCGTTGGATGTCGGAGTTGACGGCGGGGAAGCCGGCGACGGAGACGGTGGCGTGGTCCAGGGAGGTGTTGGGTCGTGCGGTGTTGGCGATGTCGGTGATCTGGCGGGCCAGGTTCATCGCCTCGCCGCTGTAGGGGTCGGTGCTGGTGTCGATGGCGAAGCGGGCGGTTTTGCCGTCGGGTGAGAGGAAGTGTTTGGCGACGTCGGCGAATTGGCGGTTGTCGAAGGCTTCGGGGGGCAGGTAGAAGCCGGTGGCGGCATCGGATCCGGCGGTGGCGCGGGCGGAGTTTTGCAGTTGGGCCGCGATTTGACTCATCCCGGACAGCATTTGGATGTTGCTGTCGGCCAGGGCGTGCACGCCGGTGGCCAGGGCGCGTGCGCCGGAGGCCAGTTGGCTGATGCCGTGTTGGAGTCGGCCGATGTTGGCGGCCAGGTTTTCGGGGTTGCCGAGGGTTTTGAAGGCGTTGTTCATGGCGGCCACGCTGTGTTGCACTTCGGTGAGGGTGCCGGTGACGGTGGCGTTGGTGGCCGGGTTGTACTGGTCGCCCAGGGTGGCGAGTTGGGTGAAGAATCCGTTGTCGCGCAGGGTGGTCAGCACGGTGACCTGGTCGCGGATCTGGGCGCATTGTGGGGTGGTCACACACCACGGTGAGGTGTTGAGTGCGGTGACGAGCGGGTCGAGGGCTGCGATGGCGTTCTGGGCGCGTTCGGCCAAGGGCCGGATGCCGGGGCCGGCCTGGATGGCGGTGTCGACCTCGGGTGCGGTGGCTGAGAGTTGTTGCAGCAGCGGGCCGAAGCGCTGCATGCTCTTTCCGGCGGTGCCGGCTTGGGTGAGTGCTCCGCCCAGGGGGGTGAGCGCGGTGCGCACGGTGGTGTCGAGTTGGGCTAGGCCGTCGGCGAGTTGGTCGGCGCCGTGGGTGAGCTTGTCCAGGTCGCTGCGCCGGTCGTTGCCCTGGGCCACCGAGTCGGCCATCTTGTCGCCGATTTGTCCGTTCTGCCAGGACAGTTGGGCTTGGTCGAGGCGTTGCCCGGCCGGTCGGGTGACCCCGGAAACACGTGTCACGGACGGGATTTGGGCGATGCGCGAGGCCATCTCGTCGAGGTCGGCCAGGGTCTTGCCGGTGCGCATGTCGGTGGGGTTTTGCACGACGAGGAATTCGGTGATGACGACGTCTTTGGGGAAATGGCGGTCCAGCAGTTGATAGCCCTGGTTGCTGGCGGTGGTGGCGGGTTGTCCTTGGCGGTCGTCGTAGCTGATGGTCATGGTCGCCGCGGCCGCCGACAGTGCCACCAGGATGGTCAGGCTGATGACCAGCAGTGGTACCGGGCGGCGCACTACGGCCACGGCCACGCTGTTCCAGTAGCGGCGGGTGCGGTCGGGTTTGGGTTCGCCGATGCCGCGGGTTGCGGCCAGCGCCAGCACCGGTGGCAGCAGGGTCACGGTGGCGGCGAATCCGACGGCCACGGCGACCGCGCAGGCCGGGCCGAGTCCGGCGAACACGCTCAAGGTGGCGAACACCATGGCCAGAAAGGCCAGGGCCACGGTGCCCGCCGAGGCCAAGATGACCCGGCCGATGCTGGCGGTGGCTGCGATGACCGCCTGATCGGCGGGCACCTGGGCGCGGCGTTGTTCGTGGTAGCGGCTGATCAGAAACACGGTGTAGTCGGTGCCGGCGCCGAGCAGGATCGCGGTCATGAATGCCACGGTGAACTGCGAGACGGGCATACCCAGTTCCCCCGAGTGCTGAGAGCACCCCACGCCCGACGGCCAGGCTGATCCCGATCACCAATAGCGGCAGCAGTGCGGTGAACACCGACCGGTACACGATCAGCAGGATCAGGGCGATCAGCGCGGCGGTGGCGATCGAGATGAACACCAGGTCGTGCTCGGCCGAGGCGATCTGATCGGCGAACGTGGCCGGTGGCCCCGTGACATAGGCCGTGGTGGATGTGTTGGCGAACGCCGTGTCGGTGAGGTCGCGCACGGCTTGCACGGATTCGGCCGCGGTGGGATCCCCCCGAGGGTGCCGGCCACCCCGACCGGCAGATACCAGGCCTTGCCGTCAGCGCTGACCGCCTGGGTTCTGGTGAGCGGGTCGGCCAGCAGATCCTGGACCAGCAGCACATGGTCGTGATCGGCGCGCAGTCGCCCCACCAGATCCTGATAGCGCAGCTGATTATCGGCGCTCAGGCCGGCCGGGTCTTCCATCGCGACGAACAGCATCGTCTTGGACCCCTGCTCACCGAAGGCCGCACTCATGCGGTCTACGGTCTGAAACGACGGCACATCCCCGCGGGATCAGATCGACCGACTGTTGGCGCACCACCGTCTCCAACTGCGGGAACAGCAGCGCCAGCACCACCGCGGCCGCGATCCATCCACCGATCACTAATGCCTTGTGGCCCACCGTGAACGCCGCGAGCCGACCCAGCCGGGCGCTGTATTCCGAGGATCCGGACAGATCGACTCCCCGCCGCCCACGGGAGGGCGTAGCCCCCTCGGTTCGATCGCCCATCCGCACGCCTCCCACAGAAACGAAACTATCGGTATCGCTACGATACTAATAGTCCCACACGGGGATCGGAAGGGTCGCGCCGATCTTTCGGGCCATGGTTGCGGCCGGGGGCGTCGGGGGTGAATTAACTTGCGGCGTCGTCAGATTCGTCGTCGGGCAGGTCGTGGCGCACCACCCGCACCCGCCCCCGGGGCAGGCATGCCATGTAGCCGTGGCGTTTGCCGTAGAGCTCCCAGGAGGTCGCGGCCTCCTGCGGGGCGACATCGATGCGATGGCCGCGGGAAAAACCCAGGTGCAATCCGCCGTCCTCGTCGCACCACGCCCCCGTGCACACCGCGCCGGCCAGGTCCAGCAGTGGACGCTGCTGGGCTGAGACGTTGCCCGGGTCGATGAGGACCTGCTCTTCGGGATAAGACGGTCCGATCGGCGGCAGGGTCAGCGGGATCGGGGTGGCGATCACCAATTCGTTGTAATCGTCGAGGTCGAGCACCAATCCGTCGCGCAACGAGACACGCTGAACGGTGCACCGCTCGATCCAGGGGGTATGCATGCCCGGCTCCCTTCGACACGTCATTGTGTCGCTTTATGGTACTGGGAGTAGCGCAGCGATACTACTAGTCTCGCTAACCGGTGGCGCCGGGTCCGGATGTCAGCTGCCGGGCGGTCCGGTCGATGCGCTCGCGGGCCTGGCCTGCATCGATGCGGCCGCTGATGACGGCGATCAGGTTGGCCAGCCACACGTCGGCGATCAGGCTGGCCACGTCACGGTCATGTGCGGTGGGTGCGGGCCCGCCCAGGGCGCGGGCCAGCATGTCCTCGATCACCGCGACAGCGTGCTCGATCGCGCCGGTGGCCTCGGTGTCGGCCACGACGAACGCACGCACCATCGCCTCGGTCAGGTGCGGGTTGGCCTGCCAGGCCGTGTGCAGGTGCGTTGTCAACCGCCCCAGCCGGGCCTGCGGCGCCAGATCACCGGTACTCCAGTCGAATTCGGTGTCGAGACGTTCGAATTCGCGGGCCAGCACCGTCACCAGCAGATGACTTTTGGATCGGAAATGCCGATACAGGGAGCTGGCGGCAATGCCGGCCTGCGCGGCCACCGCACGCATCTGTACCCCGTCAAAACCGTGTGCTGAGGCCACCGCCCACGCGGCATCCAGGATCGCCTCGCGCCGTGCCAGCACCGCGGCCGCCGGCCGGCGCGGGCGCCGAGCTCGGCTGCGGGGTGTCGCGGTGGGTGCGCTCATCGCGACCGCGACCCCGCGTCGGGGCCGCCGTAGCGGGTCAGCTCGGCGAACAACTCCCCGAAACCGCTGATGTCACCGTGGGCGGCGAAATGGGCCGCATCCACCGTGATGAACACCGCCGAGGCGGTGAACCGGGTGACACCGTCCACACCGACCCCCACCCCCTCCACATGCAGGGCCCGGCCCTCGCGTGCGGCGATCCGCGCGGTCAGCCGATGCGTGCACCCCAACGGCACCGGCTGCAGATAGTCCACCGTCAAACGGCGCGTCACCGCCGGGGTGGCCGCGATCCACAACGAAAAACCCAGCACGTCATCACACGCCGCGGCGATCGCACCACCGTGCGCGAGCCCGGGCGCGCCGATATGACGCTCATCGAACACCAGATCAGCGAACACCTCATCACCGCACCGAAACACCTCCAGCTGCAAACCGTGCGGATTGTCCGGCCCGCAGCCCATGCAGGTCGGCGTGTGCGACGGCAACCGCTGCGGCTGATCAGCACCCATCACGGCCTCCTCACACCCGGGCAGCCCCGCCACCGCGTCCCGACCCGGGACCGCCGGTACTAGCAGTTTCGCTGCGATACTATCGGTACCATAACCGGGAGAGCGGCCGCAATGCACCGACGAGGCAACACACCAGGAGGTCAGGTGGGGACAGAACCCGCGGCGGCACCCGACGACGAGGACGACGTCGACCCGCGCCGCACCCGATCGCGCACCCGGCTGCTCGACGCCGCGGCCAACCTGCTCAAAACCGGTGGGATCGAAGCCGTCACCATCGACGCGGTCACCAAAGCCTCCAAGGTCGCCCGCACCACCCTCTACCGCCACTTCAACAGTTCCTCACAACTGCTCGCGGCCACCTTCGAACGACTGCTTGATGGCGCTAAAGAAGACTGCCCAGAGATGCTAAGCGAAATTGCCCAGTTGGCTTGAGTGGCTAAGGTTAGCAGGTTCGTCGTTGCAGGGGAACGATTGTGCCGTCGCCGGGGGTGCTGGGGCGGGCAGCTTCTGGAGTGGTCAGCAAAGCGACGATGGTGATGGGTTCGCCGCAATGCGGGCAGGAACGGGTGGCGGCCGGCTGTGGGGCGGGTGGCCGGGCCTCGGTGACGGTGGCGGCGGTGTCGCTGTGTTTGCGTTGCTCCCAGGCGTGTTTGCGGCAGCGGTCTGAGCAGTAGATCTTGGTCGGTGTGGTGGCGGTGAATTCGGTCCAGCAGGCTTGGCAGGAACGGGTCTCAGCTGACATGGGCGGCGACCGCCTTACGCATCGTTTCGGCGGTGGCTTGGTGGTTGCGCAGCCGGTAGCTGGGTCCGTCGATACCGACCACGGTGGCGCGGTGCAGTAGCCTGTCCAACATGGCGGCTGCGACGGTGGCGTCTCCGAAAGCGGTTGCCCAGTCAGCGATCCCAACATTGGTTGTCAGAATCGTACTCGACTTCAGATACCGTTGGTTGATCACCTGGAACAACGCGGATGCCCCATCGCCGGGCAGCGGAAGGTAGCCAAGTTCGTCAATCACCAACAGTTTCGGTCCGGCGAAGAACCGCATGCAGGTGTGCCAGCGGCCTTCCAGGGCGGCTTTGTGGCAGCGGGCCGCCAGGTCGGCGGCGGTGGTGAAATACACCCGGTGGCCGGCCTCGACCGCGCCGCGGGCCAACGCGACGGCCAGCATGGTCTTGCCGACCCCGGGTGGGCCGACGAACAGCACGTTGGCCGCGTCGTCGAGGAAGCGCAGACTGGCCAGGTCGTTGATCAGTTTGGCGTCGACCCCGGGCTGGGCGGCGAAATCGAAATCGGCCATGGTCCAGGGTTCGGGCAGACAGGCGAACCGCAACCGTGAGGTCAGCCGGCGGGCTTCGGTGGCGTTGACCTCGATCTCCAACAGCCGCTCCAAAGCGGCGGTCAGGGACAGGTTTTCGGCGCGGGCGGCATCGAGGATGCGGGGTAGCGCTTCGGCTGCGTCGCCGAGTTTCAGATAGGACAGATGTGCCCGGAGTTGTTGGTATCGGCGGGCTTCGCTCATCTGTGGGACGGTTTTGCTCAAGGGGGTTACTCCTGGTTCTGTTCGGTTGGATGGTGTTGGGGAACAACGGATAGCCGTGCTGCGGTCGCCGCATAGACGGCCAGATCGATCACTACCTTCTGGGCGGGATCGTTCGCCGGGGCACCACGCAGCCGCGCGGCCTCGGCAACGGCGGCCACCGAGGGCGGTCGCCGGGTCTTATGAGTGCAAGGCCTGGCCGTCGAGAACCCCGATAGCACTGCCTGTTCGAGCGCGACGACGTGACCGGCATCGCGCACCACCGCGCCGCTGCCGTCGACCGCGCGGCGGTGCGCGGCAACAACGGCTCCCGATGCCGTGGTCAATTGCACGGTGTCAGAGCCCAGGCGGTGGGTGACGGTCACCGTGGCCCCGGCCAGCCCCGGCGGCACCGAGTACTGATTGCCCCGCCAGGACACCAACGCTTGTGGAGTGACGATGCGGTGTTCGGTCAACTCGGCCGGATACGAACCCGTCGGCAGTGACCGTAGTGGTTCGGCATCGGCCAGGGCGCCGACGGTGGTGGCCTGCCCGTCGCGGCGCCGGCGGCGCCCGTCGAGCTTCACGCACAGCCGGTCCAGCGACGCCTGGGCTTGCTCGATCGTGGTGTCGTCGGTGACGGTGCGCCACCAGCGTTGGGCGGCAGCGTGATTGGACTTCTCCACCACACCCTTGCGGTTGCCCCGTCGTGGCGGGCACACATCGACGGCGACAGCGTAGTGTTTGGCCACCCCGGCGAACGCCGCGGTGATCCGGCCCGATTCGGGATGACATACCGTGGCCATCCGGTCGAACCGCCACCGCTGGGTGACCCCACCCAACCGGATGCTGACCGCCTCGATCGCTTCCACGACGTGCGCGAAGTCCTCGGCCGGGGCCAGCGCCCCGCGCCAGCGGCTCGAATGGGCCAACGCCCCGACCAGCAGGTGGGCATGCCGGTCAGCCGCCCACGATGCTGGTGGATCGGGCAGCTCGACCCAGTCCCACTGAGTCTCGACCCCGGGCGGATGATCGATGACCGCGACGTCGCGGCCCTTGACCGACTGACACGGCTCGCAATGCGGTCGCAGCCCCAGGTTTCGGATTGCCAGGGTCAGCGACGGATACGAGCCGGTAAAACCTAGCTCGACGAGTTCGTCGAACAGGGTTGAGGCCCACAGGTGCGGATCGTCAGCCAGGCGGATCCGGCAGTACTCGACGAACGGATCGATCACCAGCGGTTCAGAGCGTTGGCGTTGCCCGGGTACTCGTTCCCCAGCCAGATAGGCCCGAACGGTTCGGCGATTGATCCCGAGATGGCGAGCGATCGCCGATATCGACCAACCCTGCTCCCGAAGCGCATGCGCTTCCACATCACCCTCCAGCGACAGCAAACGACGGCCCTCCCATTCATCAGCGGAAACACAACTCCGCTGACGATGAGCAGAACCCCGACAAGCAGTCCGACGACACGCCGAACCACCGCTGCCAACTGGGCACTTTCAATTAGCGAGACTGAGCACTTTCACTTAGCGCCATCACTGCTGCCCCAAGTCATCGCGCCCGCCCCGACCAGCGGCACCCTGCGTGAGCGGCTCGTCGAACTGCTCTCGCGCCAAGCCGACCTGTTCGCCGAAGCGCCGCTGCACGTCACCACCTTGGCCTGGGCCGCGTTGGGCCCCACCGAAACGCACGACAGCGACAGCGATACCGGTCACCACGCCACTGCCAGCATGCTGCGCACCCGGGTGATCGAGCAGTACCGGCGGCCTTTCGACGAAATCCTGCACAGTCCCGAAACCTTCGACCAACTCGGTGAACTCGACATCGAACTGGCACTGTGCCAACTGGTCGGCCCCCTGGTCTTTGCCCGCATGACCGGCCTGCGCGCCATCGGCCACCACGACTGCACCCGCATCGTCGACGACTTCATCACCGCGCAAACCACGCAGCGACCCGCACAACCAGCCAGCTAGGGGTGGTGTCCGGGTGGGGTTTGCGGGCCAGTTGCCCGTGCAGGGTCGCGATGATGTGGTCGCGTTCGCGCAGTTGGGCTTTCAGGTCGGCGATCTGGGCGTCTCGTGCCTTCAGGCGGGTCCGTAGTGCGGTGATGATGCTGCTCTCGGTGTTGGTAGCCGGTGGTGGCGGTGGATCGGGGGCGGCGGCCAGCGGCTGGGTGGTGCGGATCTGTTCTCGCAGTTGGGGGCGGCGGTGGATGACGCTGCGTGACACTCCGGCGTGGCGGGCCAGGCTGCTGACGTTGATGTCGAGGCCCTGCTTGCGCATCTTCTTCAGGGCCCGATCGATACGGGCCTCGACGTCGGCGCTGCGTTTGCGGGCGCTGGCCTCAAGGGCGGTGAGGGAGGCGGGGGTGACGGTCATGCGGGTGTGTGAGGATCGGCTTTGCGCAGTGCTGAATCGTGCGCACCGCGGGTGGCCACAGGTTGCAGCGGGATGCGGTTGGCCGTCCCGGCCCCGGCGATCGCCTCCTGATGGGTGCGTTGATCTGCGGTCAGGCGGTCCAGGATGGCTTGCAGGGAATGCAATTCGCGCAGGCGTTGGGCGACCCATACGTTGTCATCGGTGAGTTCGCGGCCGGTGCGCCGGCGGTACTGCTGACGTCTGATCTCGACCAGCGCCGTGGTCTTGGCGTGCTGATCTTTGAGTTCGTCGATGTGGGTGGCGTCGGTGGCGAAATGCCCGCACGACAGACAGGCGTTGCCCTTGTCGCAGGTTTTCAGTGGCGGCAGCAGGCACACCCCGTTGGGCAAGACCCGGTCGGTGCGCACTGAGAGCTGGGTCATGTCCAACATGTCAGACGGGCTGATTCCGATGTCGGTGCCGTGAGCGCCGATCTTCTTGTGTTTGAGGAACTCCGCTTCGGCGGTCGCGGCCAGTGTCGCGGCATAACGCATGGTCATCTCGGGGCTCTTGTGGCCCAGGTAGCGCTGGACGACGTGGATCGGCACGCCGTCGTTGAGCAGTTCGGTGGCCCGGGTGTGGCGCAGCCGATGCGTTTGGGTGAACCGCAACGGGTTTCCCGCAGCATCGGTGAGACCATGGATGGCATCGAGCTTGTCCAGGGAGGCCCGATACGTCGCATACGGGCGGGGCCGGCGCCCGGCTAGGTTTTGTTTGACCGCGATGAACAGGTATTTCGGGGTGAGGCTGGGGTGGGTGTCGGCGAGCCAGCGCTGTTGCTCGGCGATGACGTTGACCACGGCCTGCTCGACCAGGATGGTGGGGATGACCCCGTCGACTTTGGTCTGTTGGTAGCGCAGTTTGGCCACGAACACATCGGGGTCATCGGTGGCGGTGGGCCGCGCCGCGCCGGGGATCGCTTCGAGCGGGTGGTGATCGAGCATGAGGATTTCTGAGGCCCGCCGCCCAGTCAGTGCTTGCAGCAGCCAGATCCGGGCGGCCTGGGGGTCGCCGAGGCCTTTGATCAGTGACACGGTGCCATCGGGATGGGTCACCGACACCAGGGCGCCCCGTTGGGCGGCGAGCACGTCGAGGTAGGCCAGCATCTGCTGCAGTTCTCCAGTGGAGTACCAGGTCAATTCCCGGGTGCGGTGGGCGCGGCGGGTGCGAAACGCCGGCCCCCACAACCGGGTGTGCGCCGCAGTTAGGTTCTCCCAACGCGCATCGCCGGTGGCTGCCGCGGCCTCGGGGGCATGGTCGAGCATGAACGTGTAGAAGCTCTGGATCTGAGATTGGCTGTCGCCGATCGCCGTGGCAGACAACGGCTTGTCATGTCGGGCAGCCGCGGCCGGGGAGCGCAGGTATTCGTTGTAGGTAGTGAAAATCAGGCGTAGCTGCGCCGGGTCATCGGATAAGACGGGATCGGTGTAGCCACGCGCGATCACGAATGCACCGAAATGGCGCGCCATCTCGCGGGCACGATCGACTGCCGAGGACCAGCGCAGCAACTCCGCATCCAGGCAGGTGCGCAGCCAAAACCGCACCCCTTCGCGAAGCCACGCTGGTTCGATCGCCCCGATGCGCACCGTCTTCTCGTGGCACGGTTCGTGTTCGCGTTGCGGGATCCGTGGATCGGCCCGCAGATCCCAGGTGTCATAGGCCCACCAGTCGATGGCGCTGGCCCGCACCGACACAAACAGGTGCAGATGCTCGATCAGGCCCACAATATTGCGGCGTGTGCCGCCGGCGGGCAGCCGCGCATTGCGCCGCTCGAACACCACGACCGCGTGGCGCACCATGTCGTTGACCGCCAGGTCGGTGATGCTCACCGGGTGGCGGCCGTGCGCACTGCGGTACTCGGCCGCGGCGGCGCTGATGGCCTGGGTGGCCCAGCGCAGCAGGGAATGCTCTATCTTGCGCAGCCCCTCGTGGTAGCACACCCACACCCACCAGGCGATCTCGTCGGCGAACCGCGCCGGTGTGGCCTGCGGGGTGAAGTCGTACACCCCAGCGGCCGCAGCGGGCGGCACATCGTTCTTGCGGGACAGGAACACCCGATCTGCCGGGGGCAGATGCACCTGATACGCCGGGCGGCGCCATTCGGCGGGCACCTGGGCCCACTGCGCCTGCCACACTGAGGCGTTGAGTTTCCCCGTGGGCCTGGCCAGGTGGCCCTCATTGCTGGCCATCGTGAAGCCCTTTCCAACCGGCGACATAGTTTTTCCACTCGGCCAGCGAGCGCATCGCCGCGTCCTGGGTGACCCAGCCGTAGGTGGACAGCGTGGTCTGCACATCGGCATGCCCCAGCCGCCGCATCACCACATGCTCAGGCACCCCCGCCAGCAGTAGCGCGGTGGCGTGAGTGTGGCGCAGCCAGTGCGGTGACCAATCCGGCGGCAGACTCCGATGCGCTGTGCGCAGGCCGCGGACCTTCTCGTAGACATTCTCCTGGCGCATCGGCGAAAACCGCGGCCCCCGTTGCAGATTGACGAACACAAAATGATTCGACAGATCCGCCACGGCCTGGTCGGCGTTCATCGCCACCAGCTGCCACACATACTCTGAATACAGTGCCTCCAGGTCATCTCCGACATAGATCCGCCGCGGCCCGGTCTTGACCCGAGCACCGTAGGGGTGATCTTGGCGCTCCACAATGTCGATCCACGGGGTCGCACCGGCGCCGATATGAAAATCGTTGTGCCGCAGCGATAAGGCCTCGCCCAGACGCATTCCCGTTTCAGCCAGCACAGCGAAAAACAACCGGTTGCGCACCCCGGCGGCCCCACCGGACCAGTCCCCGTCGCGCTGCACCGAGCAGCCATCGAGGATCGTGGCCACCTGGGCAGGCGACAAGACAGGGGTGGCCGATCGCCGCGGGGTGCGCACCGGGTAGATCGGATGCTCACCGTCGCGGTGGGGCCCGACGCCGTCGAGGAACCCGACGTAGCGGGTGTGGCGCCGCCAGCTGCCCCGCTGAGTGACCAAACGCCGATACGGCACCTCGGTGGTGCCGGCATCAGCGTGATAGCGATACATCGACAACACCGCAGCCGCCCGTGGCTGCAAAGAACTGGTCACCATCTTGGTCTCGGGGGCACCCAGGCGCGGTGTCCCGGGCAGATCACCAGTCCGCAGATACTGCAAGTACTGCCCGAACAGGGTGGTGGGGAAGTCATCCCAACGATGGCCGGTGTGCTCGAGCAGCGTGAACCACCGCGCCAACCCCGCGGCGTAGCCACGCACCGTGTGCGGGGACGCGCCCCCCTCACGCAGAAACCTCAGATACTCCGCAGCCGGGGCCACCGGCAGATGATCGGCGCCGACGATCGTGTAGGTGACAGGCTGGTCGGCAAAGATCACCCGCTGCACTCGCGCCACCGGCCCCCGACCCCCTTGTGTTTTAGCCGCGCCGGCTTCGCTGCCGCAACGGAATCACATTGCTGCCCGTACTGGGCGCCGCTGTCGCGGGTCCGACCGTCGCTCTGCCGCTGCCGGCCGCCACCCGCACCGCCGCCGCGCCCGGGGCGGCCCGCTGCCCGGCCATGAAGTCCTCCAGCAGATCCTGCGGCCACACCAAGTCATAGGGGGCCAGCATCGCCGCCGACCGCGCCGAAAACGCCATCTCCAGCCACTTGCTGATCAATCGTGGCCGCTCCACCTCACGGTCATTCCAGCCCGGCTCCACCCGACCCCACGTCGTATCGGTATCCGGATTGACCCGGGTGTAGAGCTGGCGGCGCAACGCCTCAAACCGCGCCCCAGTCAACAACTGCGAGGTATGCAGGTGCTTGATCAACGCCCCCAGCGACACACCCCACTTGGCTTTCACCGGCAACAACTCCGCCAGCGACGGGGCCCGCGACACTTCCTTGGCCAGAACCGCCGCCGGCGCCAACAACTCCGACGCGAACTGCGACGCCTGCTCCTCGCAGGCCTCGGTGACGCTGCCCGAGGCATGCAACACCAGATGACCCACCTCATGAGCCAGCGTCCAGCGGGTCCGTTCCCACGAATTCGATTGCCGCACAACGATCAACGGCCGGGTATTGAACTCCCCGACACGCACCGAATAACCCAAATGCTTGTCGATCTTGCCGGTGGAATCCCCGTCACCCAGGATCCGCCGTGACGAGGAGGTCAGCAACCGGCGCACCACGACCACCACACCGCTGCGCTCAATCTCATGCGTCAGGTACTCGATCGGCTGATCGTGCTCCAACCCCCAACTGGCACGCACCGCCGCAGCGGCCTGGGTCACCGCGGTGTCGATCGGAAGTATCGGCAACTTCACCGCAGGTAACTGAGTGCGGCCATTGAGCTCGTCGAGAAACTCCCCAGCCAATGCCGCGAACTGCGCCAAATACTCCCGCTCGGTCGCCGTGATCGACCGCGGCGCACGGAACAACAGATCCGACTGGTGCACCCGCGACGTCGGAGCGGTGGTGAAAAATTTCGCCGGGAACCGCAACACCGCCACCAGCCGGTCGAAATCCTCGATCGGCAACGCCGTCGTGGTCGACTTCTCCAACCGGTTCAGCCGAGAATGCTTCCAGCCCAACGCTTCCATCACCGCAGTGGCAGTCATCGCGCGCATGACCCGGGCCTGGTTGACCCGCAACCCATACACGTCCACGGTCGTCGTCATTGCGACCTCGATTCAACAGCCACCCGCCGACATTCGCATCGACCCCCGACACCACGACCCCTTAAGCCGGCTCCTCGGGATCCTCGCCCGTACCCAGCGCCGGCGGCTCGTACTCGCCGAAGTCGTCCCTGGGCCCCTGACCCTGCGCCGACGGAGTCACCAGCGGAGAGTCCGTGACCGGAGGCAGCGGCTCGGTTGCCAAAATCTGCACCCGCGACGCATTGTCCACATCCACCACGAACGCCAACACCGCCTCCGACAATCCCCACCCATCGTCGGTCGGCCACCACAGGGCGAAGATATCCGGTGTACCGGCCGGAGTCACAATCGGCGACGGAAACAACTGCGCCGGCTCGTCCTCGTCCAACAACATCTGCTCGTCGACCTGAGCCTTCGGCGGCCGCAGCACCCGAAGATCGCCCCCCGTTGGATGCGTCACCACCCGAACTCGCTCCCCGTGCAACACCTTCGACGGCCACCGTCGCGCACGAAAATCCATCCCCCGCGAATCGGCGATCTGCACCGACAACCCACTGCCACGAGAAGTCAACAACGTGTCCCCCGGAATCGGCTTGCGAAGCTCGCGCATCCTCAACACCATCTGGCGCACACACGTACAAAACGCCTGACCGTGAATATCCAACGGATCCTCGAACAACGGCTGCCACATCTGGCCAACCTTGGGGATCACCACCTCCAAGTCGTAACGCAGAGTCGCCAACGACGGCCCATGATCCGACACCGCCTTGCGCAACCGCTCCTGTAGGTTCACACGGCGAATTTCGCACACAAAAACAGAGAGCGCAAGCAACACGCCGCACCGGCGTGGCGAGAGGGTTGATATTGCTACGCACCATCTTAGGGTACATGTACCCGACGATAAATATGCAGTTCAACACGCATATTGTGCTCACAATATGTACTTAACTACTGATAACCGCGCCAGGTACTGCTGCACGTCGGCCGGGATCGCGAAGGGCGGCGCCGGCTCGCGGAGATCGCCGTGCTGCAACGCGGCGTCGACGGGGTTCTCGACGTGCGCACCGCATGGCACGCGGACGCCGGGCTGGCCACCGGCGCAGGCATTCTGCATCGGATGATCACCGAACGGGGTGTGGCGTGACCGCCGCAGCGCTGGCCCTCGCTGCGGCGCTGCTGGTGTGGCCCGCGGCGCCCCGGCGGATACGCGCGCTGCCCCGCCCGCCGCGGCGACGTCCGTGGGCATTACTCGTCCCGGTGCTGATCGTGCTGGCGTGGCTGGTGCCGATCCCGGTCGCGGTGGCGACAGGCGCGATGGTGGGCACTGTGACGCTGCGCCGTCATCGCCGAACCGTGCAGGGACGCCGAGCGGCCGAATCCGTTGCCCTGCAATCAGCGCTGGAGGTGTTGGTCGGTGAACTGCGCGTCGGGGCGCACCCGGTCGCCGCGTTCACCGTCGCAGCGCAGGAGGTTTCCGGCCCGGTGGCCGACGGTATGCGTGCCGTGGCGGCGCGGGCGCGGCTGGGTGCCGATGTCGCCGCCGGGCTCGACGATGTCGCCGTGGTGTCGCCGCTGCCGACGCACTGGCACCGGCTCGCGGTGTGTTGGCGACTGGCAGAGGCCCGCGGTTTGGCCGTCGCCACCCTGATGCAGACCGCTGCGCAGGACATCGTTGAGCGGGAGCGCTTTTCCGCACGGGTCACCGCCGCCCTGGCCGGTGCCCGCACCACCGCGGCCATGCTGGGCGGACTGCCGGTGATCGGTATCGCGCTCGGACAGTTGATCGGTGCGGAGCCTGTGGCGTTCTTGCTCGCTCCCGGCGCGGGCGGGTGGCTGTTGGTCATCGGAGTGCTGCTGGCGTGCGGCGGCCTGTTGTGGTCGGACCGGATCGTGGCCGGAGTGCTGAGATGAGCTGGGCAGCAATACTTCTGGCGGCCGCGCTGCTGGTGTCGGCGGATCGGCCCGTGACGCGGCTGCGGGTGCACCCGACGGTCGGGGAGCGCCGGCTGCCGCCGCGACCGTCGGCCGAGGACCCGCTGGCCGCGGCATCGACGTTCGAGTTGTTCGCCGCCTGCCTGTCCGCGGGCATGGCGGTGGCGAGTGCTGCGGCCGCCGCGGCGCCGTCGGCACCCGAACCGCTCGCCGGGTTGCTCACCCGTTCCGCCGATCTCCTCGCTCTGGGAGCGGATCCCGTGACGGCGTGGCCGAATGATGTCGGCTTGAAAGACCGCAATGCCGAAGCGCTGCTGCGGCTCGCGCGCAGGTCGGCATCGTCGGGTTCGGCGCTGGCCCGTGGAGTCGCAGAGTTGGCCGACCAGTCACGCCACGAAGCCGCGGCGGCAGCCGAGGCTGCCGCCGAGCGGGCCGGTGTGCTCATCGCCGGGCCGCTCGGTCTGTGCTACCTCCCGGCCTTTCTGTGCCTGGGAATCATTCCTGTCGTGGCAGGGCTCGCGGGAGACGTTCTGAGTTCAGGTTTGTGGTGACATCGGCACACATCGGGAGGAAACATCATGGCGGGAAAGATGATTGCGCAGATCCAGACGCGGTTGGCGGTGCTGGCGGTCGACGACGATGGCATGTCGACGGTCGAATATGCCATCGGCACGATCGCCGCGGCAGCCTTCGGAGCCATTCTCTACACGGTGGTCACCGGCGACTCGATCGTCACGGCGTTGACCAATATCATCAGCCGCGCGTTGAGTACCAAGGTCTAGGCGACCGTGGTGCGGTCACTGTCGAGGCGGCTTTCGCGATCGCGGCCCTGGTGGTGGTTCTTGCGTTGTGCCTGGCCGGCCTCAGTGCGGTGTCGATGCAGGTGCGCTGTGTCGACGCAGCACGGGAAGCGGCTCGGCTGGCAGCCCGCGGCGACGATCGCTCGGCCACCGAGGTGGCTCAGCGCATCGCTCCCCGAGAAGCCGTGGTGCAGTTGCGACGCGACGGCTCCCTGGTGGTGGCGCGGGTCAGCGTGGCCGCTGAGATGCCGGGGCTCACCATCGCCGCCGAGGCCGCCGCAGCGATCGAGCCAGGTGTGCGGTGACACCGGGTCGGCCAGCGTGCTGGCTGCCGCGATGATCGGTGTGCTCGTCACGTTCGCGGCGGCGGGTGCGAGTCTCGGTGCGGCGGTGATCGCGCGGCATCGGGCCCAGGCGGCAGCGGATCTGGGTGCGCTCGCGGCGGCGGGCGCGCTGATCGCGGGACCCGATGCGGCGTGCGCCCGGGCGGCCGCGGTCGCGTCGGCGATGCGCGCGACGGTGGCGCAGTGCCGGGTGGACGGCCTCGACGTGGTGCTCACGGTGCACGCCGAGGTACGGCTCGGTCGGTGGGGCGTCGGTCCGGCGACAGCCGCAGCGCGAGCGGGACCGAGTGAAACAGCCTCGGCTGCTTAGTTATTCGATGTCGTCCAGGTCGGCGGCGGCGATCTCGGCTTCGGTCGGCGCCCGCAGAGCCACCAGGCCGGCGAAGGTGCCTGGCTCGAGTTCGATCCGGTTGATCGTCAGGTGGATCGGATGCCAGCTGCCGTCGGTCGCGCGCATCCGAAGTACCGCAGCCGTCATGCCGCTGGCGAATTCCGTTGTCATCCTGGCCATGTGGCGCGTGTCGGTGGGATGTACGCGTGCGGGTCCACCGTCGCTGCTGCGCCAGTCGAAGAAAGGCGCCGGTTCATCGAGCCATTTCAACAACTTCCAGTTCTTGAGGTCGATCAGCGCACGATGCACACCGGGCCGCGCGAGGCCGTCGAGGATGCGTTGCGCCAGATAGTCCGCGGCGACCACGGTCCCGTCGCGCTCGCTGCGCCAGTTCATCGCCCGGCAGATCAGGTTCTCGGTGCCGTCGTCATCCGGCTCGTACGCGACGCGGGCCACGAATCCGACGGTGATCGGCTCGCCCCGGAAATCGGTGACATCCCACGTGGTGCAAAGGGTGTTGCCCGGTTCCGGTTTTATTGCCATCGACAACACTTTGGTTTCCCCGGCGTTGAGATCGCGGGTCGGCAGGTCGTCGGCGAACGCCCGCCCGTGCGTGGCCTCGGTTTCGGGATCCATGCCGCTGTTACGTATGGATTCCGCAGTATCGGTCGCGACGCCATTGGTCAGGTCCCATTTCAGCGGGCCCGGAATGGGGCGTTGAGGTGGCTCGACGTCGGGTGGACCGATCCAGACGTGCACGCCGTGAATCCGTCCGTCGGACATCTGCACCACTTCGGTGCGGATCACGCGGTCGTTCTTCGGCGTGATGCTGCTAAGGCCCTGACCAGCCCGCACGGTCGCCCCGATGGCACTCTGGATGGCCATCAAATTGGGGTTGCGGCGCAGAAAAACACTGATCGGAACGAGGTTCTTCGTCTGAGAACCTCGGGCGACCACGGCGGGCTCGCCACCCAGTGTCTCCACGAGCAGCCAGTCGTGGGTCATGGCGGGCATTTTACCGGTGGTTTCGGGGCCGGTTATCGCCCCAGCGGCAACGAAATCCGTAGCGGTCGGCGCCCGGATACCGCTATGGGCGCTCTTCCGGCGGGCAAGTGAGTTGCAAACATGAGTGGATTCAAGTACTTTGCCACTGCACCCGGCCTCCGGGATTGAGAACGGATCGCGTTGTCCGACCGTTCATTGCAACGTCTGTGTGTTCGGCGTGCCCGAACGTGGCAAAGAGATGTCGATCCGTGCAGTCGACCGTCGAGGGGTCGGTCGTCGTCGCGGTCGGGGGTCACGCTCAGGCATCATTCAGCGCGCCGAGCACCAGACGGAGTACCCGCACCGCGCCCGCTTTGTCGAGTGGATCGTTACCGTTGCCGCACTTCGGCGATTGGACGCACGAGGGGCAGCCGTGCGGGCACTCGCATGCCTCGATCGCCGCGGCCGTCGCGCCCCACCATGTGCTCAGCTGGCGGAATCCGCGGTCGGCGAATCCCGCCCCGCCCGGATAGCCGTCGTAGACGAAGATGGCGGGCAGTCCGCCGACGCCGGAAGGGCCCACCGCCGTTGACACTCCGCCGATGTCGCCGCGGTCGCAACTGGCGACCAGTGGCAGCAGGCCGATCGAGGCGTGCTCGGCGGCATGCAAAGCACCCGGAGTCGCCAGCATGTCAATCCCGTTGTCCTGCAATGCCTCCGGAGTGATGGTGCACATCACGGCCATGGTTTCCAGGGTGCTGGTCGGCATGTCGAGTTCGACGAAATCGATGACCTCGCCGTCGAGGCCCCGGCGGAGATAGCCGACCACGCTGTTGCTCACCGAAACCGGCACCAGGCCCACGGTGACGGGTCCGTAGGTGACCCGTTCGCCCTCTCCGGTGACGTTGATGTCGGTGATCTCGCGGGCGTAGGTGCGGTAATCGGGATCAGCGGCGTGCACGAACGCGATGCCGTCCTCGAATTCCAGTGAGTCGACCAGATAACTCTCGCCCTGGTGCAGATAGACCGCGCCCGGATGTATCGATGTGGCCGCCTGGCCCGCACTGGTATTGCCCAGCATCCGGCCCGTGTCGGACTCGAGGATGGCGATCTGCCCGCCGATGGAGCCGCGAATGTCCACTGCGGGATGCGGATCGGCGCCGGGAGTGGGGAAGTAGCCGCCTGCCCGTCGCCGCAGCAGACCGTCGTCGACGAGCGTCGCGGCCACCGCTTCGGCGTCCCACCGGCGTACCTCGGCGTCGGTCAGCGGGAGTTCGACTGCGGCGCAGAGCAGTTGGGGTCCCAGTACGTACGGGTTGGTGGGATCGATGACGACCCGCTCGATTGGCTTGTCCAACAGCGCGGCGGGATGGTGCACGAGGTAGGTGTCGAGCGGATCGTCGCGCGCGATCAACACGATCAATGCGCCCTGCCCGCGTCGTCCGGAGCGTCCGGCCTGCTGCCAGAAGGACGTGACCGTGCCGGGGAAGCCGGCCAGTACCACCGCGTCCAGGCCGGCGATGTCGATGCCGAGTTCGAGCGCGTTGGTGGTGGCCAGGCCGCGCAGCTGTCCGTCGGCCAGTGCCCGCTCGAGTTCGCGGCGGTCCTCGGCGAGGTATCCGGCGCGGTAGGACGCCACCCGCTCGGCCAGCTCCGGTGCGGTGTCGGCCAATCGGGTCCTGGCGCCAAGGGCGGTGAGCTCGGCGCCGCGGCGCGACCGCACGAATGTCAGGGTGCGGGCGCCCTCCTCGACCAGATCGGCCATCACCCGGGCGGCCTCGGCACCTGCCGAGCGTCGTACCGGAGCGCCGTTCTCACCCGTCAGTTCCGGTAGCAGTGCCGGCTCCCAGAGTGCGATGGTGCGGGCGCCCTGGGGCGACGCGTCGTCGGTGACAGCGGTGACCGTTTGACCGATCAACTCGGCGGCGGTGTCGGCGGGGGCAGAGGTGGTGGCGCTGGCGAAAATAACCGTCGGACTGACACCACCCGGCGCGTAGCGCTCGCACAACCGCAGCAGCCGCCGCAGCACCATCGCCACGTTCGATCCGAAAATACCGCGGTAATAATGGCATTCGTCGACGACGACGAACTTCAGATTGCGCAGGAACACCGCCCAGCGGGCATGGTTGCGCAGCAGCGACAGATGGATCATGTCGGGATTGGAGAAGATCCACCGCGACCGCTCGCGCGCGAAGCGGCGTACCTCGGTGGGGCTGTCGCCGTCATAGGACACCGGCGCGACATCCCGTAGCGCGGTGATGCTTTCGGTCAGCACATGAGCTGTGCGCAGCTGATCGTGTCCGAGGGCCTTGGTGGGGGACAAGTACAGCACCCGGGCGCGTGGATCGGTGGCCAAGGCCGACAGGATCGGCAGCTGGTAGGCCAGCGACTTGCCCGACGCGGTGCCGGTCGAGATGACCACGTGCCTGCCCTCGTGAGCGAGTTGAGCGGCAGCCAGCTGATGTGCCCAGGGTGCGGTGATGCCCTGATCATGGAACGCCCGCACCACATCTGGATGAGCCCACGCCGGCCATTCGGCCGGGTGTCCCTGACGCGGGGGCAAGTCGGCGACGTGCCGCAGCGGATGCTCGTCGGCGGGCGTGCCGTCGACCGCGCAGGCCAGCAGCTCCCGGCCGAACCCGTTACCCGATTGCTCCTCACGTCCTCTGCCCGATTGCTCCTCACGTCCTCTGCCCGATTGCTCCTCACGTCCGCGGCCGAAATCCGACCCGCGATCCGACACTCCGTGACCTCCTGAAACGTCCCCCGGGGCTACCCACCCGGCTCTGTAAACGAATTGTTCACCACACAGTGCACGTCGAGACTGTCGCACCAGCGGAGAACGTGATTGACTAACGACGGTCGCAGCTTCTGTGTTTGTCACTCGCACTCGCAGGATCGTCGTTGCGATCGCGGTTCCTGCGAGGGTTGTAGGTCGGGTCAGTTCCGACGACTCCACGAAGGTATGGCGGTCGGAACGGGCCCGGTACGCCGGAAGTCGGTGGACCGCACCCGGTAAGAAGAGAAGGAAAGAACGAGAGATGCCACAGGGAACTGTGAAGTGGTTCAACGCGGAGAAGGGCTTCGGCTTCATCGCCCCCGAGGACGGCTCCGCCGACGTGTTTGTCCACTACACGGAAATCCAGGGCAGCGGCTTCCGCACCCTGGAGGAAAACCAGAAGGTTGAGTTCGAGGTCGGCCAGAGCCCCAAGGGGCCGCAGGCCACGGGTGTTCGGGCAGTCTGAGCCAACCCAAACCTGAAAGGACACCCCCGCGACAGTCCCACACCGGACACCCGCGGGGGTGTTCTGCTTTCTGACGTCGGCTGGCCTACTGTCGATTTGTGAGCCAGCTGTCCTTTTTCTCGGCGGAGTCGGTGCCCCCTACGGTCACCGATCTCACGGGGTTGCTCGCCGGCCCGGGACAGATCGTGCTGGTGAACGTCGACGGGCAGCAGGCGGCCCGCATCTCCGTGGTGGTCGACGAACTCTGGCGGGCCACCGCGCTGGCCGAGATGATGCGCCAGGCTGGGCTGGCGCCGGAGATCGCGCGCACTGACGAGAACACGCCGCTGGTGCGCACCGCGGTGGATCCTCAGCTGCTGCCGATCGCCCGGGACTGGACCAGGGGCGCCGTCAAGACCGTTCCGGCGGTCTGGCTGCCCGGTGCGCGGGAGCTGCGGGCCTGGACGCTCGCGGCCGGGACGCCCGAGGCCGACGACCGCTACCTGCTGGGCCTGGACCCGCACGCACCCGATACGCACGCTGTCCTGGCTGCGGCGATGATGCGGGTCGGCATCGCCCCGACGCTCATCGGGACCCGCGGCTCGCACCCGGCGTTGCGGGTCAGCGGCAGGCGCCGACTATCGCGCCTGGTAGAAAACGTGGGGGAACCACCGCGGGAGCCTGCTGCGTTAGCGCACTGGCCACGTATTTAATGGTTGCCCATGGGGGAGCCAGTTTGCGTAGGCTCGCGCAGAATGCGAAATTGTCAGTTGCCCTGCACGTCGGGGCGTTGACAGAAGTGGAGCGTAGGCACAGTTGGCTGGCGACGACCCGAAAAGGGCCAGTAGCGGTAGGACCGGTAATGTCCGGCGACTCGTCATTGTCGAGTCGCCGACCAAAGCGCGCAAAATAGCCAGCTACCTGGGCTCCAACTACGTTGTGGAGTCCTCGCGCGGCCATATTCGGGACCTGCCGCGCAACGCCGCGGACGTACCGGCGAAGTACAAATCCGAGCCGTGGGCCCGTCTCGGGGTCAATGTCGACGACAACTTCGAGCCGCTCTACATCGTCAGCCCCGACAAGAAGACCACGGTCGCCGAGCTCAAAGGCCTGCTCAAGGACGTCGACGAGCTCTATCTGGCGACGGACGGTGACCGCGAGGGAGAGGCGATCGCCTGGCACCTGCTGGAGACGCTGAAGCCGCGCGTCCCGGTCCGGCGGATGGTGTTCCACGAGATCACCGAGCCCGCCATCCGCGCTGCCGCCGAAAACCCGCGTGACCTGGACATCTCCCTCGTCGACGCCCAGGAGACCCGCCGTATCCTCGACCGGCTGTACGGCTACGAGGTCAGCCCGGTGCTGTGGAAGAAGGTCGCTCCGAAGCTCTCGGCAGGCCGCGTGCAGTCCGTGGCGACCCGCATCATCGTCAACCGCGAGCGTGAGCGCATGGCGTTCCGCAGCGCGGGGTACTGGGACGTCACCGCCGAGCTGGACGCCAGCGTGTCCGATCCGGAGGCGTCGCCCCCCAAGTTCACTGCCAAGCTCAACACCGTCGACGGCCGCCGGGTGGCGACCGGCCGCGACTTCGACTCGCTGGGCCAGGTCAAGAAGCCCGACGAGGTGCTGGTGCTCGACGAGGCCGCTGCGTCCGGTCTTGCGGCCGGCCTGCGCGGGGCCCAGCTGGCCGTCAGCTCGGTCGAGCAGAAGCCGTACACCCGCCGCCCGTACGCGCCGTTCATGACCTCGACGCTGCAGCAGGAGGCGGGGCGCAAGCTGCGGTTCTCCTCCGAGCGCACCATGAGCATCGCGCAGCGGCTGTACGAGAACGGCTACATCACCTACATGCGTACCGACTCGACGACGTTGTCGGAGTCGGCCATCAACGCCGCACGGAACCAGGCCCGCCAGCTTTACGGCGACGAATACGTGCACCCGACGCCCCGGCAGTACACCCGCAAGGTGAAGAACGCCCAGGAGGCCCACGAGGCCATCCGTCCGGCCGGTGACGTGTTCCAGACCCCCGGTCAGCTGCATGCGCAGCTCGACACCGACGAGTTCCGGCTCTACGAGCTGATCTGGCAGCGCACCGTCGCCTCGCAGATGGCCGACGCCCGCGGTACGACGCTGTCGCTGCGCATCTCCGGAGCGGCCAGCACCGGCGAGCAGGTGGTGTTCAACGCCAGCGGCCGCACCATCACCTTCCCGGGCTTCCTCAAGGCTTATGTGGAGAGCATCGACGAGCTTGCCGGCGGCGAGTCCGACGACGCCGAGAGCCGGTTGCCCAACCTGACGCAGGGCCAGCGCGTCGACGCCGCCGATCTGACGGCCGACGGTCACACCACGTCGCCACCGGCGCGCTTCACCGAAGCCTCGTTGATCAAGGTGCTCGAAGAGCTGGGCATCGGCCGCCCGTCGACGTACAGCTCGATCATCAAGACCATCCAGGACCGCGGCTACGTGCAGAAGAAGGGCAGCGCCCTGGTGCCGTCGTGGGTGGCGTTCGCCGTCGTCGGCCTGCTCGAGCAGCACTTCGGCCGGCTGGTGGATTACGACTTCACCGCGGCCATGGAGGACGAGCTCGACGAGATCGCCAACGGCCAGGAGCGACGCACCAACTGGCTCAACAACTTCTACTTCGGCGGCGATCACGGTGTCGAGGGCTCGGTGGCCCGCGCGGGTGGGCTCAAGAAGCTCGTCGGTGTCAACCTCGAGGGCATCGACGCTCGGGAAGTCAACTCCATCAAGCTCTTTGACGATTCCGAGGGGCGTGCCATCAATGTCCGGGTGGGCCGCAACGGGGCGTACCTGGAGCGCATGGTCGAGGATCCCGACAATCCGGGTGAGCTCAAGCCGCAGCGCGCCAACCTCAAGGACGAGCTGACGCCCGACGAGCTGACCCTGGAGCTCGCCGAAAAGCTGTTCGCCACACCGCAAGAGGGCCGCGTGCTGGGTGTCGACCCGGCTACCGGGCACGAGATCGTGGCCAAGGACGGCCGGTTCGGCCCGTACGTCACCGAGATCCTGCCCGAGCCGGAGGAACCCGACGACGGCGCCGCAGGCGCGACGGCGAAGAAGGGCAAGAAGCCGACCGGCCCCAAGCCGCGCACCGGGTCGCTGCTGCGCTCGATGGACCTGGAGACGGTGACGCTCGACGACGCGCTGAAGCTGCTGTCGCTGCCACGTGTGGTGGGCGTCGACCCGTCGAACAATGAGGAGATCACCGCGCAGAACGGCCGCTACGGGCCGTACCTCAAGCGCGGCACCGACTCTCGCTCGTTGGCCAACGAGGAGCAGATGTTCACCATCACCCTCGATGAGGCACTCAAGATCTATGCCGAGCCCAAACGCCGTGGCCGCCAGGCCGCGTCGGCTCCACCGCTGCGAGAACTGGGTAATGACCCGGCATCTGGCAAGCCAATGGTGATCAAGGACGGCCGGTTCGGTCCGTACGTCACCGACGGCGAGACCAACGCGAGCCTGCGCAAGGGCGACGAGGTCGCATCCATCACCGACGAGCGGGCTTCGGAACTGCTGGCCGACCGCCGGGCCCGCGGCCCGGTCAAGAAGGCACCCGCCAAGAAGGCCGCGGCCAAGAAGGCACCTGCGAAAAAGGCTGCGGCCAAGAAGGCCTGAGCAAACCCGCGGGCTCACGCCCCAGATTCGGGCGAATTCTCCGATACGAGTTGGCGTTCGGCGTCGAGTTCGGCAGGCGTGACCAGGTTCACCGGGCGGGCCAGCTGAGTGGGTGCGGTGCGGCCGCGTAGTTCGACGATCTCGCACACGTCCCAGCACAGCGCTTCGGCGTCGAGTGCACCGCTGACGGCGATGGCCGAGGCCAGCACGTGGCCCTCTTCCATCTTGGCCAGCCCGGTCAGGCGGGCTGCTTCGTTGACCGGGTCGCCGATCACGGTGTACTCGAACCGGGCCTGCGCGCCGATGTGCCCGGCGATCGCGCGACCGGCAGAGACGCCGATACCGAATTCGGTGTCGCTGCCGAGGACCGTGAGCAGTTCGTCGTGTAGCTCGCGAGAGGCCGCCAGCGCAGCGCCCGAGGCATCGGGATGTTCGATGGGGGCACCGAAGATGGCCAGCGCGGCGTCACCCTGGAACTTGTTGACGAAACCGCCGTGGCGGTTGACGGTGTCGACGATCACCCGGAAGAACTCGTTGAGCAGGTTCACGACTTCGGCGGCCGGAATGGTCGATGCCAGATGGGTGGAGCCCACCAGGTCGACGAACAGCACCGCCACGTCGCGTTCCTGGCCGCCGAGCTCGGTGCCGCGTTCGAGCGCCCTGCGGGCGACGTCCTCGCCGACGTAGCGACCGAACAGATCGCGTAGGCGCTGCCGTTCGGCCAGGTCGCGCACCATGTCGTTGAACCCGGCCTGCAGCAGGCCCAGCTCACTGGCGTCGTAGATCTGCATGTGGGCGTTGTAGTTGCCGCGCTGCACCTCGCCGAGCGCCCAGCGCAGCTGGCGCAGCGGGTCGGCGATCGACATGGCCACCAGCACGGTGCCGGCCAAGCCGATCACCAGCGCAGCGACAGCGAGCAGCAGCAATGGGGTGGTCAGCTGATCCGCCGTCGCCGTCAAGATCGAGAACTTGCTGGCGACCAGGGCCAGCACGATCGACAGCAGCGGCACGCCGGTGGACAGCACCCACGTCAGCACCTGACGCAGGATGACGCCGGGTGCGTGGAAGTTCTCCGGCACGCCGCCGCGCAGCGCGGCGACCGCCACGGGGCGCAGCACGCGCTCGGACTGCAGGTAGCCGATGATGGCGGTGGCGGTGGCACCCAGTGCGGTGGCCACCGCGACCACGGGTGCCGACCGGCTGGCCACCGGCCAGCTCGCCACGATGAACACGACCGAACCCAGGCACCAGTTGGTAACGCTGATCAGCGTTCGGTAGAACGGCATCCGCAGTGCGCGGGTGCGGGCCAGCTCGGTGATGGCCGGGTCGCCGTCGGTCATCAGGGTGTCGCGGCGTTGCCAGCGGATGACCGGCAGCAGCAGGCGCAGGCTCAGGTAGGCGCCGACCGTGAACGCGATGAACAGGTAGCCGAGAAAGACCGCCAAGTTGGCGGCCGGTAGGTCTTGCAGCTGGATGCGATCCTCGGGCGGCAGACCGAATCGCAGGAAGCCGAGAACGAACAGCGCGCCGATGATGTCGGACTGCAGCATGCCCAGCGTGAAGACCGGCCAGGGGGTACGCGCGACCCATCGGACGAATGCGCTGATTCGCCCGATCGGGTCTGCCCCCGTGCTCACCCGTTCACCGTATCGGTCCCGGGGGACGTTCAGCGCCGCTGTACGCAGGTTGTGTCGGCCTGGACCACTACTGTTGGCCGTGATGAGCGGTGTGTTTTCGCGGCTGGTGGGCCAGGACGCGGTTGAACAGGAGCTGGTGGCGGCCGCCGCGGCGGCGCGGGGTGATTCCGCGCACAACGGCACCGCGACAGGATCCATGACACATGCGTGGCTGATCACAGGGCCTCCGGGCTCGGGCCGCTCGGTGGCGGCACTGTGTTTTGCTGCCGCGTTGCAGTGCACGTCGGACGGGACCCCCGGATGCGGGCAGTGTCGCGCCTGTACGACGACGATGGCCGGTACGCACGCCGATGTGCGCCGCATCATCCCCGAGGGGTTGTCCATCGCGGTCAGGGAGATGCGCGACATCGTCCAGATCGCCTCGCGGCGGCCCGGGACCGGACGCTGGCAGATCGTCGTCATCGAGGACGCGGACCGGCTCACCGAGGGCGCCGCCAATGCGCTGCTCAAGGTGGTGGAGGAACCGCCGCCGTCGACCGTGTTCCTGCTCTGTGCGCCCTCGGTTGATCCCGAGGACATCGCGATCACCCTGCGGTCGCGTTGCCGGCACGTGGCATTGACGACGCCGGGCGCGGACGCCATCGCCGACGTGCTGATGAGCGGCGACGGCCTGCCCGAGGAAGACGCTCGCTGGGCCGCCTCGGTCAGCGGCGGGCACGTCGGGCGGGCCCGGCGGCTCGCGACCGATCCCGAAGCCAGGGAGCGCCGGAAGCGGGCACTCGGGCTGGCCCGCGACGCGGCCACCCCGGCACGCGCCTATGCGGCCGCCGAAGAGATGGTCGCAGTCGCCGAGGCCGAGGCGCTGGCTCTGACCGCGGGCCGCAACGAGACCGAGGCCGAGGAGCTCAAGACGGCGCTCGGAGCCGGCGGTACCGGCAAGGGCACCGCGGGCACCATGCGAGGTGCCGCGGGTGCGCTCAAAGAGCTGGAGAAACGCCAGAAATCTCGGCAGACCCGGGCGTCGCGCGACGCGCTGGATCGAGCGTTGATCGACCTCGCGACGTACTTCCGCGATGCGCTGCTGGTGTCGTCGGGGGCGACCGGTGTGACGGCCAACCACCCGGATATGGCCGACAAGGTGGCGGCGATGGCTGCGCACGCGTCACCGGACAGGTTGCTGCGCTGCATCGAGGCGGTGCTGGAATGCCGTGAGGCCCTGGCCGTCAACGTCAAGCCGAAATTTGCGGTCGACGCTATGGTCGCCACGGTCGGGCAGGCGCTGCGCGGCTGACGGCCGGCGGGATGCAGCGAGTCGGGGATCGACTTTGGAGCTAGCGCCGGCCTGTCGTAGACTCATGCCGCCCGTAGGGCACGCCACCTTAGCTCAGTCGGTAGAGCGATTCACTCGTAATGAATAGGTCAGGAGTTCGATTCTCCTAGGTGGCTCCATCCCGGACCGATGTGTGGTTCCTTTACCTATCGTGCTCGTCTCCGCCTGAGTCCATCGGTTTGTCCAAAAGGGCTGCCGTCAGGTCGATTTCGATGAGCTGCCCCGGGAATCCGAGCCGTGAAACGCCGAGGAGGGTGCTCGCGGTGGTGAACGCCGGCGCGATGACCGAGCGGGTGAGCCGTCGCCAGGCGGCGGCGAGAACTGCGGTGTCGTCGCTCACCACGTAGACCACGGAGCGAACGACGTGGCTCGGCTGGGCCCCCACGGCCGCCAATGCGATCGCCGAGTTGGCCACCACTTGGTCGATTTGAAGGGCGATGTCACCAGCGCCGACCAGTGCGCCGGAGACATCGAGCGGGCACTGCCCCGCCAGGAAGGCGGTTCGCCCGGACTCGACGATCGTGATGTGGTGATAACCCGGTGGCTTGTGCAGTTGGTCGGGGTTGATGCGACTGATCCTCGGGGTCGGCGGACGTGGGGAGCATTCGAGGTCCATGGCGCCAAGCCTGCTCCTACCGCCGGCCAGTGCGCGTCGAATATTCGGATGACTGCCCGGCCCAGAGTGTGTGACGATTTCGCCGTGCCGAGCGCTCTGATCGAGGTCCGCAAGGGCTACACCGCAGCCGAAGAGGTGGCTCTCATCGATGCGGTGCATGCCGCGCTCGTCGCTGCCTTCCAGATTCCCGAGGAAGACAAGCACGTGCGGCTGGTATGCCACGAGCCGCATCGGTTCGCGTATTCACCGAAGCTCGCGGCTCCCGATCTGTACACGCTCGTCACCATCGACTGCTTCGTGGGCCGCTCGGTGCAGGCGAAGCGCAATCTCTACGGCGAGATCGTCAATCGCTTGGGTGCCTTTGGAATTCCTGCCGACCACATCACGATACTGCTGCGTGAGAGTGCGCTTGAGAACTGGGGTGTGCGGGGCGGTCAGGCAGCTTGTGACATTGATCTGGGCTTCGACATCAACGTCTGACGGGTCGCGGCTCATGGCACATGTCAGGCAGCGTCGAAGGTGACCAGGTCGATGCTGAACTGGCCTTCGACGATGCTGATGGTTCGCACTGGTGGTCCGGGTAGGGGTGGGGCGGTCGATTGGTAGACCGCTCCGGTGGGGGTGGTGTATTCGGCCGTGTGGACGCCGTCGATGTCTTGGGTGCTGACGGACCAGCCGGGTGCTTCTTTGGCGTAGTTGCAGGCTTCGCAGGTGCCGAGTCCGTTGAGTGCGCTGGTGGGGCCGCCTCGGTGGTGCGGTACGGCGTGGTCGTGGTGGCGGATGGGTGCGTTGCAGTAGGGGGTCCGGCATAGCTGGTCGCGCAGTTCGAGCAGGGTGGCCAGGCCTTTCGGGAAGAGCCGGGCCTGGGATTCCATCGCGACTAGCCGTCCGCTGCGGGGATGGCGATACAAGCGCCGCAGGGTGGCTTTCACGTCGGCGGCGGTGACGGCGTCGGTGATGAGGGTGCGTGCGAACCCGGCGGGGATGGGTCCGTAGGTGCCGACCCATGCAGGGGCGTCGTCGTCACCGGCCAATGTGGTGTCGGCCATGACCAGGTTCAGCTCGATCGGCACCGGCTGATCAGCCGGCCTGCCGGTCACGCGTTCGTAGATGGTGTCGGCCATGACTTGCCCACGCGTGCGTTCGTCGAAGGTGGTGTCGGCGGCGTGTTTGGCGGCGGCATACACCGCGACGCCTTGGTGGACCGGCAGCAACACCGTCACGTATGTCATGGTGTCCGGAGCCGGCCTTATCGTCACACACCGGTCTTCGGCGGCTTTGGCGCAGCGCTGCACGACCGCGGCGACGTCGAGTTTGGCGGCGATCTTCTTGGCCTCGGCGGTGATCCGGGAATTGCCCCAACCCTGCAGGCGGGATACGTCCGCGCATATTTCGGCGTCCAGCTGGCGTCGGTGTTCGACGCTGAGGCAGGCCGATTCGCGCACGATCAGGGTGGCCCGCCATTCCGAGAGTGCGCCGCACTCCAGAGCGGCCAGGGTGTGGGGCATCTCGTGGACGAGGGCATGGGCCATGCCGAGGTGGGTGCCGCCGCAGACGGGGGCGTCGTGGCGGGCCAGGGCTACTTCGGTGGGCAGACCGCGGCCGCGGCGGCTGGCCGGTATGGCGGCGGCGGCTTCGGCGGCGCGGCGTTTGGCGGCCCACAATGCGGTGGCGCGGGCTTGGGCGGCGGCCGCGGCGGATTTGACCTGTTCGAGCTTCTCGACCTGGGCGCGCAGCTCAGCCTCGCTGGCCTCCGGATCGATTTCGAACAAACTTTCGAACACGTTCCTGATGCTACCAACGGCCACCGACAAGTTCGCGCGTGTTACCTCGGTGCCAGGAATCCGACCGGCCCGGGGGAGATACAGACCGACAGCGCAGCGGTGTTGGCTTGCACGAGAATTGCGTCGCCGGCACCGGGCAGGCGGACGAAGACGCGGTTGAGCCCGGGCCGCACGGGCACTTTGACCTCAGGCCCTTCGGGCAGGGACATCGTCAGTGAGCCGTCGCTGTTGGCGAGGTAGTTGATCTCGGCGGTCCAATCCGCAGGCAGCAGTGGGCCATCCAGCGGCATGCGTACGGGTGCGTCGGGTTGGACCAGGAAGCCGCAATGCGGCGCAGGGCCTTCGGCGATGCTGCGCACCCAGGTCACGAGCGCGGGCAGGAGCTTGCCGGAGCGGTCGAACATGCGGAGTTCCGTTGTTGCCGAGGCGAATTCGGGACGAGCGCGGACGAGGGCGAACATGTGGCTGGCCAGGTTTTCCGGATAGGCCACCCGTTGCAGGATCAGCGGGTCGACCTCCTGGTCCAGCTGCGGTGCGGACGACGCCATCGCGAGCCCGGCCTGAGCATTGGCCAGGTAGGCCGGCACCGGGCTGTCGCGCCAGACCCGTAGGAACGTGACGGTCGAGTACAGGCTGCTGCCCACGAAAGCAATTGCCACACCGACACATACGGCCGTTCGCGCCCGGGAGGCGTCCAGCCGAGGGGACTCGCGGTTGGGCGCACGGAAACCCACCGCCGCCAACAGGGCCAGCACCACCACGAGGTCCGGCAGGTAGCGCAGCGTCTGCGCGAGCTCGAGCGCGGTGAACCGCGACGAGCGCATCAGATAGATGGGTATCTGACAGGCGACCGCGTAGCCCAGGGCCACCACCAGCACGGGCCAGATACGGGTCTTGCGACGCAGCACCACGGCCACCGCGGCGACAAGTACCAGCCAGCCGAGCACCATCACGGTGACCGGGGGCGTCGCCCACGGTGACGCGGGTGCCCAGCGCTGCCACGCCCACGGTCCGCCGGCCAGGCCCGGCACGATGCCGTGGGTGAACGACCGGCTCAGCAGGTCCCACGTCATCGACAGGTCGAAGCTCCAGCGCTTCTGGTTGACGACCAGCAGGTAGACGCCGATCCACGCGACGGTCAGCGCCAGGCATGCCGTCCACAACCGGAACCCGCGCCGCCAGGCATCCCGGAGCCCGAAGGTCGACGTCGCGTACCCGAGCAGGGCGACGATGGCGAAGGCGACAAACGGGATCACGGCGGCCTTCTCGAAGAACAGCAGCCCGCCGAAGTAGACCAGCGTCCCGATCACCGCGTGCCGGGGCTTCCTGGTGCGCACCAGCAGCACCGCTTCACCACACACCCAGGCCAGCGCGGCCAGCATCGGCAGCGAGTTGAGTGCGGCGGCCCACCAGGCGAACCCCGGCACGCCCAGCGGGGTGAACAGCGCGAACGTCAGCGGCACCAGCAGCACCGGCCGCCAGCCGAGAATGACCCACAGCGCCCGCAACAGCGCCAGCGAGGCCAGCAGTTGCAGCACCACCAGGCTGATCGCGGGAAGAATCCAATTGAGCGGTGCCACCCGGGTGATCACGCCGGAGACCAGGAACGCGCCCGGCATGACATGGCCGTCGTGATCGTCGAAAAGGTAGCCGGCGGACAGCAGGTTCTGGGTGCCTGCGCGGCCGACCAGGATGAGATCGTCCCAGTAGAAATAGCCCCCGAAGGCCAGTACGCAACGGACGACGAGCTGCGCAACGATCAGTGCGGCTGCGGTGCGCGCGACCCAGTTCACTCTTGCCGACTGTACGGTGTCATCGTGCGAACACTGGTGACGGGCGCTGCGGGCTTTATCGGATCGACGCTGGTGGACCGGCTGCTGGCCGACGGCCACAGCGTCATCGGTCTCGACGATCTGAGCAGCGGGCGGGTCGAGAACCTGCAGGGTGCGGAGACGAGCGACGACTTCGAATTCGTGAAGGCCGACATCGTCGACGCCGATCTGGGCGCTCTGCTGGCCGAGTTCCAGCCGGAGGTGGTTTTCCACCTGGCCGCGCAGATCTCGGTGAAACGGTCGGTTGACGATCCGCAGCTCGATTCGACCGTCAACGTGGTCGGCACCGTCCGGCTCGCCGAGGCCGCCCGCAAGGCGCGCGTCCGCAAGGTGGTGCACACCTCGTCTGGTGGTTCCATCTACGGCACCCCGCCGACGTACCCCACCAGCGAGGAGATTCCGACCAACCCGGCCTCGCCGTACGCGGCCAGCAAGGTCGCCGGCGAGGTGTACCTCAATACCTTCCGCAATCTGTACAACTTGGACTGCTCGCACATCGCGCCGGCCAACGTCTACGGCCCGCGGCAGGATCCGCACGGTGAGGCCGGCGTGGTGGCGATCTTCGCGCAGGCCATGTTGGCGGGCAGGCCCACCAAGATCTTCGGTGACGGCACCGACACGCGCGACTACGTGTACGTCGACGATGTGGTCGACGCCTTCGTCAGGGCGTCCGGCGTCGACGGTGGCGGGTTGCGGTTCAACGTCGGCACGGGCATCGAGACCTCGACGCGGCAGTTGCACACGGTGATCGCGAAAGCCGTCGGGGTGCCCGACGAGCCGGAGATGCATCCGCCGCGACTGGGCGACCTGCGCCGGTCCAAGCTCGACATCAACCGGGCGAAGACTGTGCTCGGGTGGGAACCGCAGGTCGAGCTTGCGACCGGGGTGGAGCGGACCGTGGACTTTTTCCGGGTGCGCCAGAACGAGTCCACAAAAAGATTGTGAGCGCTCACTTTCTAAGCTAGCGTGACGTCATGTCCTACGACGTCATCGTTCGCAACGGTCTGTGGTTCGACGGCACGGGCGCGCCCCCGCAGGTCCGCACGCTGGGTATCCGCGACGGCATCGTCGCGACGGTCTCGGTGAAGGCGCTCGACGAGACGGGTTGTCCCGACGTGATCGACGCGGCCGGTAAGTGGGTCGTCCCCGGCTTCATCGATGTGCACACGCACTACGACGCCGAGGTTCTGCTGGACCCGGGCCTGCGCGAATCGGTGCGGCACGGGGTCACGACGGTGCTGCTGGGCATGTGCTCGCTCTCGACCGTCTACGCGGACACCGAGGACGCCGCCGACCTGTTCAGCCGTGTCGAGGCGGTGCCGCGCAAGTTCGTCCTGGGTGCGCTCGAACAGCACCGCACGTGGACCAATCCGAGCGAGTACATCGACGCCCTCGATGACCTGCCGCTGGGCCCCAACATCGCCTCCATGCTGGGCCATTCCGATCTGCGGGCTTCCGTGCTCGGTCTGGACCGCGCCACCACCAGAAACGTCACCCCGACCGATGCCGAGCTCGAGGCCATGGCGGCCAAGCTCGACGACGCACTCGCCGCGGGCATGCTCGGCATGTCGGGGATGGACGCCGCGATCGACAAGCTCGACGGCGACCGGTTCCGGTCCCGCGCGTTGCCCTCGACCTTCGCCACCTGGCGGGAACGCCGCAGGCTCATCAAGGTGCTGCGCAAGCGTGGCCGGGTGCTGCAGAGCGCGCCCAACGTCGCCAAGGCGCAGGAGGCGCTGAACTTCTTCCTGGAGAGCAGCAGCTGGTTCGGCCGCCGCCGCGGCGTGCGGGTGAGCCTGCTGGTCTCGGCCGACGCGAAGTCTTCGCCCGGCGCAGTGCACGTCCTGGGGCCGGGAACGCGCCTGCTCAACCGGATCCTCGACGCCAAGGTGCGGTTCCAGCACCTGCCGGTGCCGTTCGTGCTGTATTCGGACGGAATCGATCTACCCGTGTTCGAGGAGTTCGGTGCCGGCACCGCCGCCCTGCACCTGCGTGATCAGCTGGACCGCAACAAGCTGCTGGCAGACCCGGAGTACCGCCGCCGGTTCCGCAGGTCGTTCGACCGCCGCAAGCTCGGTCCGACGTTGTGGCACCGCGATTTCCACGACGCGAGGATCGTCGAATGCCCCGACAAGACGCTGATCGGCAAGTCGTTCGGGCAGATCGCCGATGAGCGGGGCATCCACCCGCTCGACGCGTTCCTCGACGTGCTCGTCGAGAATGGCGAACGCAATGTCCGGTGGACCACCATCGTCGCCAACGCCCGGCCCAAGCAGCTCGACAAGCTGGCCAAGGAGCCCTCGGTGCACATGGGCTTCTCGGATGCCGGTGCGCACCTGCGCAACATGGCGTTCTACAACTATCCGCTGCGACTGCTCAAGCGGGTTCGTGATGCCCAGCTGGCGGGCCGGCCGTTCCTCACCACGACGCACGCCGTGCACCGGCTGACCGCCGAGGTGGCCGACTGGTTCGGTGTGGACGCGGGCACTCTGCGGCAAGGTGAGCGTGCTGACTTCGTGGTGATCGACCCGGCTGGGCTGGGCGATCAGGTCGACGAATACCACGAGGAGTCCGTGCCGTTCTACGGCGGGCTGAGCCGGATGGTGAACCGCAACGACGACGCTGTCGTCGCGACGGCGGTGGGCGGTGCCGTGGTGTACCGCAACGGACAATTCCGTGACGGCTACGGCGCCACTGTGAAGTCTGGTCGCTATCTGCGCGCTCGCAGCGCCGAACGCCCTGTGGCACACGCGGTTTGAGATGGCGAGAACCCAGCAGCAACGTCGTGAGGAGACCGTTGCCCGGCTGCTCGACGCCGGCATCGACACCATCGTCGAGGTGGGGTATGCCCGCGCGTCGGCGTCGGTGATCGCGCGGCGCGCCAAGGTCTCCGACGGCGCGCTGTTCCGGCACTTTCCGACCATGAGTGACTTCATGGCGGCGACCGCACATGAGGTGGCGCGCCGTCAGTTGGAGTTGGGCAGCAAGCTCGTCGCACAGATCCCGGCCGAACAGCCGCCGCTGCATGCGGTGCTGACGATTCTGCGGGACATCGCGGGCAGCGACACCAACACCGTGTGGCACGAGCTGTTGGTGGCCGCCCGCACTGACGAAAAGCTGCGGGGCACACTGCAAACGGTGCTTGCCGAGTACGTCGAGAACATCTACGAAACCGCCAAGAGCGCCCCGGGCGCCGAGCAGATCCCCGACGACGCGTTGGCCGTGGTGCTCGCCGTCGTGCTCAACACCTTCGACGGTGCGGCCATCGTGCGGCGGGTGCTGCCACAGCCCGAGCTCGAGGATGCCCGGATCGATCTTTTGGCCGAGCTGTTCAGTCGTCGGTAGGCACGCGCGCGTTCTGCAGGGCCACGGAGCGGGCCAGCCTGGCGTACTTGAGTTCGAGATCCTTGAAGCGCAGGTACGCCGAGAGCGTGACGAACACGAACGCGATGATCAGCACGTACTCCATCAGGTCCGTACCGCGTTTGACGCCAAGCCAATTCGCGACGACCGTGGTGTCGTCGGGCCGCAGGATCGCGTAGATGCCCGCCACCACGAACAGCACGAAACCGACCTTCACCCACGCCTTGGACCGGGCACTGCGGCGCGAGTTCAACAGGTACATCAACAGTGCCAGCACCGCGACGATCAGCAGTGCCTGAATCCAGTTCACCGGGACAACCTCCTGCGTAACAGCCCGTCGAAGACGATGTTGACGCCGTTGAGCAACGGCTGCCCCTTCGACTTCGAGTAGTCGGTGTAGAGAATCTCGACCGGCTCTTCGGCCACCCGCCACTGGTTTTCGTAGGCCAACGCGATGAATTCGCCTGCGTGGCTCATGCCGCTCATCGTGAGGTTGAGCGAATCGGCCACCTTGCGATCGAACACCCGCAAACCGTTGTGCGCGTCGGTCAGGCCGAGCGCCCGGCTCTGGGGGCTCAGAAATGCCGCGGCCCGCAGGATGATCCGCTTGAGCGGCGGGGTGTGGGTGACCGCACCGGCGAAGCGGGTTCCGATGACCAGGTCGACGTCGTCGGCACTGAGCCGGTCGATCATCCGCACCACGTCCTTGACCTGGTGCTGACCGTCGGCGTCGAACGTCACGAACACCGCGGCACCGGGCTGGCGGCGGGCGTACTCCACCCCGGTCTGGATGGCGGCCCCCTGGCCCAGGTTCACCGGGTGCGGTACGACGTGCGCGCCCGCGGCGAAGGCCTGCTGAGCGGTGTCGTCACGGCTGCCGTCGTCCACACAGACCACGTGAGGGAAAACGGAGCGAACGTCGGAGATGACGTCGCCGATGATGGTCGCCTCGTTGAAGGCGGGGATGACGATCCAGACGTCGTGGTAGCTCGTGTCGATGGGCACCAAACTACTACTCCTGTCCTGCCGATGCCCGGCCCAGCGCCACCAGATGCACGGCGATTCCGACCAACGGTGCACAGAGCAGGGCGATCACCGTGCGGGTATCCAGACCGACCGGCAGCAGCAACAGGGCCACCGCCGCCACGGTTGCGATGATCCAGCCCGCCGCGTAGGCCCGGTGCAGCGCCGCCGCGACGGCCGCCGCGCCGGTCAGCGTGAGCATCGCGATCGCCACGGCGCCTGCGGTCAACCAGGCCAGCAGTGCGCCGTCGGCGCGGTACTCGGGGCCGAACGCCACCTGCAGCAGCCAGGGCCCGAGCAGCCCGGCGGCCAGCACCCCGACCGCGCCCAGCCCCGCGACCACGGCGGCCGGCGCAACCAGGGCCCGCAGCCGTGCGCTGCGCTGGTCCACGAAGTGCGCGATCAGGTTGCCCTGCATCGCCGTCAGCGGCACCAGCAGCGGGGCCCGGGTCAGCGTCACCGCCAGGATCACCACACCGCCGGCGGCACCGAGGTCCGCCGAGGTGGCCTTGAGCAGCACCGGGAAGCCCATCACCAGGATCGCGCTGGCGCCCGCGGCGGCGATGGAATGCGCGGCGCCACGCAGAAAGGTCCCGGGGCCGCCTGCGGTGACCAGTTCGGCCGCGAGCCGGGTCGCCGGCGAGGCGATCAGCAGGATCAGCCATGCCACCGCACCGGCCACGGTGGCCCACAGAAACCCGACGAGTTCCCAGCCGAGCACCACGGTGCCCGCCGCGACGGCGACGCGGATGACGGCGTCGGTCACCATCAGCTCGCCGTACTGCGACCAGCGGTTCACCCCGGCCAGCATGCCCAGCAGCGTCGCGTGCATGCAGAACCCGGCGAGGCCCGCGCTGAGCAACACGACGCTGAGCACGGGCGATTCGACGAACACATGCCGAGCCCACAGCGGTGAGGTACCCGCGATCACCAGCGCCGCGACCAGCCCGACCAACGCGGCCACCCGCAGCGGGTGGGTGCGGGGCCCCGGTCCGACGTAGGGGTTAACCGATACGGCACGCACCTCGCGGGTGGCCTCTTGCAAAAGGCCGTTGGCGGCTCCGGTGACCAGGCCGAACGCGCCCCAGAACACGCTGAACACCGAGAAGCCCGCCGGTTCGAGAGCCCTGGCGGCCAGGTACAGCACGGCGTAGCCGCACAGCGCGGTGATCGCGGTCGCCGCCCCGACAGTGGCGACGCTGCTGCGCGTCACGGGGCCTGGCGATGAGCCGGTACCGCCGCCGTCGGTCACAGCGGTGGCAGGGCTTTCGAATACAGCCAGGCCTGCCACAGTGGCTGCAGCGACTCGTCGGTGTAGCGCGCGGCCAGCCCGGTGAAGTCGTCGGTGAACGCGGTGCTGTGCCGGTACTTGGTCGTCCAATCCTGCAGCAGCGCAAAGAAATTCTTGTCACCGATGCGGTTGCGCAACACATGCAGCGTCAATGCGCCGCGTTTGTACACGCGGTCGTCGAACATGTCTTTGGGGCCGGGGTCGGACAACAGCAGATCCTGCGGCAGGTCCGCGAGTTTGTGGTGGTAGCGACCGGCCCACTCCGCGGCGCTGGGCCCGCCGCTGTTCTCCGACCACAACCATTCGGCGTAGCACGCGAAGCCCTCGTGCAGCCAGATGTCGCGCCAGTGCCTGGCCGTCACCGAATTGCCGAACCACTGGTGGGCGAGTTCGTGGGCGATGAGCCGCTCGGCGCCGCGGTGTCCGTCGCAGTGGTTGGCGCCGAAGATCGAAATGCCTTGGGCCTCAAGGGGTATTTCCAGGTCGTCATCGGTCACCACCACGATGTAACCGGTCGCGAGCGGGTACGGCCCGAACAGTTTGACGAACAACTTCATCATTTGCGGCTGCCGGTCGAAATCGTGGTCGAAGTCGCGCTTGAGCCGGGGCGGCAGCACCGCGTGCATCGGTACCGGGGACTTGGCCAGCCGGTGCCGCTCGTACATGCCGATCTGCAGGGTCATCAGATAACTGGAGGTGGGCTCGGCCTGCTCGTAGGTCCACACGGTGTGCCCGGCCCGGACCCTGCGGGAAACCAAGTCGCCGTTGGCGATTGCGTAGTACGGGCTGTCGGTGCTGATCTCGACGCGGTAGCTGGCCTTGGCGCTGGGGTGGTCATCGCAAGGGAACCAGGTGGCCGCGCCGTTGGGCTGCCCGGCGACCAGGGCGCCGTTCGAGAGCTCCTCGAATCCGACTTCGCCCCAATAGGTGTCGATGGGCCGGGGGTTGCCGCTGTAGCGGACCAGCACGGTCATCGCGGCGCCCGCCGGCAGCGGTGCTGCCAACGTGATGAGCAGTTTTCCGTTGGAACATCGGAATTGGGCGGGTCTGCGGCCGTTCACCGAAACCCGCGACACTGACAAGGTGTGCGCGAGGTCGAGGGTGAACGTGCGCAACTGAGCCAGCGTTACCGCCGTGATGGTGGCCGACCCGGCCAGCCGATTGGCCGACACCTTGTATTCGAGCTCGAGTTCATAGCGCGACACCCGGTAGCCGAAGTTGCCGTTTCCCGGCAGGTACGGGTCGATGACGGGAGCGGGGGACGCCTTCTTCGCGGCTTTCTTGGCCGCCTTGCTGACCGCCTTGTCGGATCGCGTCACGCGGCGGTGTCCTCGGGGTTCTTGGAGCCCTTGTCCGGACCCGAGCCGCCGCGCTTCTTGCCGAACAGGTTCCACGGCGCGATGGGGTTGCCCTGCCAGCGCGTCGACGCCGGGACTTCGTCGCCGCGCATCACCAGCGAGCCGGGGCCCACCGTTGCCCCGGCGCCCAGCCGGGCCGCGGGCAGCGCGACGCAGTGCGGCCCGAGCGTCGCGCCGTCCTCCAGCACCACGCTGTCCAACCGCATGATGCGGTCGTGGAACAGGTGGGTCTGCACCACGCAGCCGCGGTTCACGGTGGCCGCGGTGCCCAGCGTGACCAGATCGGCCTCGGGCAGCCAATAGGTTTCGCACCACACGCCGCGCCCGATCGAGGCGCCGAGCCCGCGCAGCCACAGGTTCATCACCGGGGTGCCGCTGGCAGCGCGGGCGAACCACGGCGCCGCCACGGTCTCGACGAAGGTGTCCGACACCTCATTGCGCCACACGAACGACGACCACAACGGGTGCTCGACGGCGCGAATCCGCCCGATCACCAGCCACTTCGCCACCACCGCGATGGCGCCCGCGACAGCGCCCGCGGCCAACAGCACCACGCCGCTGGCCAGCGCGGTCCACAGATACCCGATGCGAATGGCCGAGGCCTGCAGGGCGCCGAGCACCGCGACACCGATCGCGAACGTGACGATCACCGGGATGATGCGGCAGGTCTCGACGGTGCCGCGCATGATCTTGAGGCGGTTCGACGGGTGGAACGTGCGCAGCGCGTCGGCCGCGGTCGGGCTGCGCCGCAACCGGACCGGGGGACTGCCCAGCCAGGACGACCCGGCCTTCGCCTTGTGCGGCGCCGCGGAGAGCACCGCGACCAAGCCGCCGTCGGGCACCTTGCGGCCGGGCTGGGTGATGCCCGAGTTGCCGAGGAATGCCCGCTTGCCGATGGTGGCCTTCGCGACATGGATCCAGCCGCCGCCGAGTTCGTAGGAGGCCACCATGGTGTCGTCGGCCAGGAACGCGCCGTCCTGGACTTCGGTGAATTTCGGGGTGAACAGCGCCGTGGAGATCTCCGTGCCCTTGCCGACTTTCGCGCCGAGCAGTCGCAACCACCACGGCGTCAGCAGGCTGGCGTAAATGGGGAACAGGTAGTTGCGGGCCGCGTCCATCAGCCGTTCGGTGGCCCACAGCTGCCAACCCACGCGGCTGCGCACCGGGTGGTAGCCCTCGGACAGGCGCAGCGACAGCAGCCGCACCCCGATCACGGTCAGCGCGGCATAGACGACCATCGCGGCCAGCGCGGCGACCGGCGTCCACGCCAGGGCCGGCAGGATCGCGTCCTTGGGGGACGCGGTGCCGCGCACACCGCAGCCGACCACGGCGAGCCCGACGCCGAGTGCGGCCAGCGGGAGGCTGCCCAGCAATATCGAGGTCACGCCGTAGACCCCCACCCACACCGGGGCCCGGCCGGGCCGGTGATCGGGCCATGGATGACGGGCCTTGCCGGACTTGACCGCAGGCGAGCCCTTCCAGAACTGGCCGTTCTTCACCTTGCCGACCACTGCGGAACCGGGGGCCACGTCGGCGTTCTTGCCGACCGTCGCGCCTGGCAGCAGCGTGGTGCGCGCGCCGATGGTGGCGTCGTTGCCGATCGACACGGGCCCGACGTGGAACAGGTCCCCGTCGATCCAGTGCCCGGTCAGGTCAACCTCGGGTTCGACGGAAGCCCGGTGACCGATCTTGAGCATCCCCGTCACCGGCGGCGCCGAGTGCAGGTCGACACCCTTGCCGACGCTGTTGCCCAGCGCCCGGGCGTAGTAGACCATCCACGGCGCGCCGGCCAGGTTCTCCGCGCCGCTGGCGTCGGCCAGCCGCTCGGCGATCCAGACCCGCAGGTGCACGGCCCCGCCCCGGCGATATGTGCCCGGCTCCAGCCCGGTCAGCAGCATCCGCGCGAACAGCACCGCGATGCCCATGCGGCCCACGGGCGTGATGAAGACGAGGAACCCGGCCAGCAGCCACCACCAGTTCACCGGCGTCGCCCAAGGCACGATTCCCGCTGCCGCGGCGATGTTGTTCAGCAGCGCCAGCCACACCACCCATTGCACGCCGGTCAGGGTGGCCAACGGCAGCGACAACGCCACCTGAGCGGCCTGGGCGAGCCACGGCGTCGGTTTCACCACGCGGGTCTCCACCTGTGGCGGCGGCTTGAGTTCGTCGAGGTATCCGGCGAGCGAACCGAGCCGCGGGTGGTCGTACA
Organism: Mycobacterium dioxanotrophicus; assembly: GCF_002157835.1. Taxonomy (NCBI): domain Bacteria; kingdom Bacillati; phylum Actinomycetota; class Actinomycetes; order Mycobacteriales; family Mycobacteriaceae; genus Mycobacterium; species Mycobacterium dioxanotrophicus. Next base: position 836,462 of record NZ_CP020809.1, read on the forward strand.
GGTCGGCGACGGTCACCTGCGGATACCGCTGCCGCAGTGCGGCCACCAGCTGCGCCGCCGACAGTGAGCCGCCGCCGAGCGCGATGAAATCGGCCTCCGGACCGTCGACGGCGGTGCCCAGGACATCTCGCCACAGCCCGGCGAGCCACCCGAGGGTGCCGCCGAGGTCGGGAGCGTCCTGTTCGGTCTCGCCGGGTGGCGGCCAGGGCAGTGCGTTGCGGTCCACCTTGCCCGACGTGCGGGTCGGCAACTCGTCGAGCAGCACCAGCCGGGGCACCAGTGCGGCGGGCAGTGCCTCCGACAGCGAGGCCCGGGCCGCGGCGAGGTCGAAGTCCGGATCAGCGCTGGCGACGTAGCCGACCAGCAGCGGGGTACCGCTGGTGGTCTTGCGGACCGCCGCCGCGCCGCCGCTGACGCCGGGCAGGTTGACCAGCGCGTTGTCCACCTCGCCCAACTCGATGCGCCTGCCGCCGACCTTGACCTGATCGTCGGCACGGCCCTGGAAGTACAGGCCGTCTGCCTCCAGGCGCACCAGGTCACCGCTGCGGTAGGCGCGGCTCCAGCCCAGCGTCGGCATCGCCGCGTATTTCTCGGCGTCTTTCTCCGGGTCCAGGTACCGGGCCAGTCCCACGCCGCCGATCACCAACTCGCCGACCTCACCGAAGGCGACCTGCCGGCCGTTCGCGTCCACGACCGCCAGATCCCAGCCGGGCAGCGGCAGACCGATGCTCACCGGCCCCTGCCCGTCCAGCTTGGCTCCGCACGCCACGACGGTGGCCTCGGTGGGCCCGTAGGTGTTCCACAGCTCGCGGCCGTCCACCGCGAGGCGCTGCGCGAGGTCGGGCGGGCATGCCTCGCCACCGAAGATGAGGAGTCGTACGGCTTCCAGCGCCTCGGCGGGCCATAGCGCGGCCAGCGTCGGCACCGTCGACACCACCGTGATGTCGCGGCTCACCAACCACGGACCCAGATCCATGCCGCTGCGCACGAGCGATCGGGGTGCAGGCACGAGGCAGGCCCCGTGCCGCCAAGCCAGCCACATCTCCTCGCACGATGCGTCGAACGCCACCGACAAACCGGCCAACACCCGGTCACCGGGGCCGATCGGGTTCTCCTGAAGGAACATTCGCGCCTCGGCGTCGACGAAGGCGGCTGCGCTGCGGTGCGTCACCGCCACGCCCTTGGGTGTTCCCGTCGATCCGGAGGTGAAGATGATCCAGGCGTCGTCACGCACCAGCGGTGCCGCCGCGCGCCAGCCCCGCGATGATCCGGGGCCCCGCACCAGGCCGGCCTCGGTGATCACGCCCACGACATTGGCCTCGCCGAACACCAACTGGGCGCGTTCGTCGGGGTCGTCGGCGTCCACCGGGACGTAGGCCGCGCCGGCCGCCAGGGTGGCCAGGATCGCGACGTAGAGCGCGTAGGTCCCCGAGGGCATCCGGATCCCGATCCGGTCGCCGCGGCCGATGCCGCGCGCCGCGAGCCAGGCCACGCTGTCTTCGATGTCGGTGAGCAGTTCGGAGTAGGTGAGCTGCACCGACCCGTCGTCCAGCGCGGGCGCGTCGGGGAACCGGCGCGCGGTGTCGCGCAGGATGTCCACCAGCGTCCGTGGCTCGGGCGCCGCAGAGGAAAGCACGTATTGGGCAGGGATCGCGTGCTCGGCCGGTGCTTCATCCGCAGCTGTCACGAGTACAAACTACTAAGCCGCGGTCCCGGTGGCCGGATCAAGCGCACGGCGTGGCACACTTGTCCCTGGAGGGGAGTATTCCTTCGCCACAGTGTCGTCATCACATCGGCTGACATGAAGCCGATCGGTGCTGCGGGCCCGGCCGTAAGGCGGGTGGAAGAGACCTCCGGCGTTTTGTGACGGCCGGAGGATTCCTATGCATGTAACCCAGCTCGAGTGGATCATCACGTTGACCGTGACGATCGCTGTGCTCCTGTTCGACGTCGTGGTGATCGGCCGCAGGCCCCACGAGCCGACGACCCGCGAAACCGCGATCGCCTTGTCGGTTTACGTCGGTCTGGCCGTGGCTTTCGGGGTGTTCGTGTGGTTTTTCCACGGCAGCCAGTTCGGGTTGGAGTTCTTCGCCGGGTGGCTCACCGAATACAGCCTGTCGGTGGACAACCTGTTCATCTTCCTGATCATCATGGCGAGCTTCAAAGTGCCGAGGATCTACCAGCAGCAGGCCCTGCTGGTCGGCATCATCTTGGCGTTGATCTTCCGCGGCATCTTCATCGCGCTCGGTGCGGTGGCCATCGAGCAGTTCTCCTGGGTCTTCTACATCTTCGGGGCGTTCCTGCTGTACACCGCGATCAATCTGGTGCGCGACACCGAACACGACGACGACGCCGACAACTTCGTGGTGCGGTTCGCGCGGCGGCACCTGCGGACGACGGATCGCTGGGACGGTCTGCGGCTGTGGGTCAAAGACGACAGCGCGAACGCGGCGAGGCTGATGACGCCGATGTTCCTGGTGATCGTCGCGCTGGGCACCACCGACCTGCTGTTCGCGCTGGATTCGATTCCGGCGATCTACGGCCTCACCCAACAGCCCTACCTGGTGTTCACCGCCAACGTGTTCGCGCTGATGGGCTTGCGCCAGCTGTACTTCCTGCTCGGCGATCTGCTCAAGCGGCTGGTGTACTTGTCCCAGGGCTTGGCCGTCATCCTGTTCTTCATCGGCGTCAAGCTTGTGCTGCACGCATTGCACGAGAACGAGCTGCCGTTCATCAACGGCGGTGAGCCCGTGCCGGTCCCGGACATTCCCACACTGGTCAGTCTCGGCGTGATCATCGCCACGCTGGCGATCACCACGGTGGCGAGCCTCTACAAGACCCGGGTGCGTGACGCCCGGTAGTGTCGAGGAGTTGTCACTAAAGCAAATGGTCAGCGCGACCTGGGTGACCTCATTACATTAAGGATGTGATGGCCCATGCGCGCACCATCGGTGCCTGCAGGTAGTGAGCAGCGGTTGTCGCTGCTGCTCGTCGAGGACGACCGAGCCGATGCGCTGCTGGTCGAGGAGTTGATCGCCGACGCCGACGATGACATCGAGTTTCGTTGGGCGCAGTCGCTTTCCGACGCCGAAGAGGCACTGTCCGCTACCCGGCCGCACTGTGTGCTGCTCGATCTGAACCTGCCCGACGCCATCGGGATCGACGCCTTGCACCGGTTGGGCAAGCTGGACAGCACCATTCCGATCGTGGTGCTTACGGGTCTGCACGACGAGCATTTCGGTGTTTCGGCGGTTGCGTCGGGTGCACAGGATTACCTGGTCAAGGGTCGGGTGGAGCCCGAGGTGCTGGTGCGCGCGGTGCGCTACGCCATCGAGCGCAAACGTGCCGAACTCACCGCGGTGGCCCTGCACGCCAGCCACCTGCGCGCACAGGAGAACGCGCGGCTCGAGCGCGGGCTGCTCCCTTCTCCGCTGCTCCTCGGTGACCCGGGCGTCGAAATCATCACGCAATCCTTGCCCAGCCGCCAAGACGCCCTGATCGGCGGCGATTTCTACGATGTGGTCCAGACCTCCGATCGGACCGTCCACGTGATGATCGGGGATGTCGCCGGCCACGGCCCGGATGCCGCAGCATTGGGAGTGGCCCTGCGTATCGGCTGGCGCGCACTGACATTCGCAGGGCTGCGGGGTAACGAGCGGATGCGCCAGCTGGACCGGATACTGACCACCGAACGTCCCGGGACCGGAGTGTTCGCAACGCTGCTGAGCTTGGCGATCGATCCTGACAGCGGCCGTTACGCGGCCGTGCGCGCAGGGCATCCGGGGATGCTCGGCCATGGCAGAAACTCCGTCGAATGGATCGAGCCCCCGGCCGGCCCCGCGCTCGGCCTCGGCGCCGAGGAGTGGCCGGTCAACGAACTGCAGCTGCCGGAAGGGCAGGGCCTGCTGTTGCTCACCGACGGGTTGTTCGAGGGCCATGTGGGCAGCGGTGACGAACGGCTCGGCGAAGCCGGTCTGCTCAAGGTGGCGCGCACCTTGGCCGAGTTGCCCGGGCGGGAGTTCGTCGATGCACTGATCAGCCAGGCCGAGACCTACGCCCAACCACACGGAGGCCTCACCGACGACATCGCCGTGATCCGGGTGGAGCGGTCTCCACGATGAAGCTCACCGTCCAGGGCTGGCTCAACGTGGTCTTGGCGACCATGGGCGGCATCGTGCTCGCGGGCGCGGTGGCCGGAGTCCTCATGATCCGGTGGACCGACCAGGTCTCCGATGATCTGATCAACCATCTTCAACCCGCCCGGGTGGCTGCCTACCGGCTGCAGGCGGCGCTACGCGATCAGGAAACGGCCGTCCGCGGGTACGCCATCGCGGCAGACCGCCAGTTCCTGCAGCCCTATGACGACGGACAGAGCGTCGCTACCGCGGCCGCCGCGGACATCCGGTCGCTGGTGGGCGACCGCAAGGAGCAACTGGCCGATCTCGATGCGATTCAGCGGGCGGCGGACAGGTGGCGCAGCACCTACGCCGCTCCGCTCATCGTCAGTGTCACACCGGGCCGGCCCACCGTCGTCGACGAGCGGACCGCCGAGCGCGGAAAGATCGAATTCGACAGTATGCGGGCCCTTTTCGATGCCCAGAATTCGCACCTCGAGCAGGTCAGGAACACGGCGCGCGATGAGCTGAACCGCAGCCGGGCTTGGCGTGACGGGATGCTGATTGCCGTGATCGCCGCATTCGTCGTCACCGCGCTGCTGCTCGCGGTCTGGGTACGTGGCGCGGTGATACGCCCGTTGGACGCACTCGCGGCAGCGTGCCGCAGAATCACCCAGGGCAACTTCGGTGACCGCATCACCCCGAAGGGCCCCAAGGACATTCGGGCCATCTCCGTCGACGTCGAGGACATGCGGCAACGCATCGTGGATGAGCTCGAAGCCTCGCGGTCCGCGCAGGCGTCGCTGGATGAGCAGGCCGACGAGCTGCGCCGGTCGAACGCCGAGCTCGAGCAGTTCGCCTATGTGGCTTCGCATGACTTGCAGGAGCCGCTGAGAAAGGTTGCCTCGTTCTGCCAGTTGCTGGAGAAGCGGTACGGCGACAAGCTTGATGAGCGCGGAATCGAGTACGTCGGTTTCGCGGTCGACGGCGCCAAACGCATGCAGGTACTCATCAACGACCTGTTGACGTTCTCCCGGGTGGGACGGCTGGGCGCCACGCGCGCAGAAGTGGATCTCGGAGCGGCGCTGGCGTCCGCGTTGAGCAATCTGTCGGCCGCTGTGGAGGATTCGGGAGCGGAGATCGTGCTTCCGTCGGAACCGTTGCCGCACGTCGACGGTGACCCGACACTGCTGACGATGGTGTGGCAGAACCTGATCGGAAACGCGGTGAAGTTCCGACGGGACGGCTTCGTGCCCCACGTCGCGATCGAATGTCGGCCCGACGAGGATGCCTGGCTGTTCACCGTGTCGGACAACGGCATCGGTATCGGTGCAGAATTCGCCGAGAAGGTCTTTGTCATCTTCCAGCGCTTGCATGGGCGGGATGCTTACGGCGGAACGGGTATCGGGCTTGCGCTGTGCAAGAAGATCGTCGAACACCACGGTGGCAACATCTGGATAGACACGACGTACTCGGGCGGGACCCGGATCAATTTCACTCTGCCCCGAATGGAAGGAAACTCTGAATGACATCAGGCTCCGAAGGCCGCGCGATCGACATCCTGCTGGTCGAGGACGATCCCGGTGACGAACTCATCACCCGGGAAGCGTTCGAGCACAACAAGATCGAGAACAATCTCTACGTCGCCCGCGACGGCGAGGAAGGGCTGGACTTTCTGTACCGCCGGGGTGCGTTCGAGCACGCGCCGACCCCCGACCTCATCCTGCTCGACCTCAATCTGCCCAAGTACGACGGCCGCCAGCTCCTGGAGAAGGTCAAGTCTGACGCGGACCTCTGCCACATTCCCGTCGTCGTGCTCACCACCTCGTCGGCCGAAGAAGACATTCTCCGCAGCTACAAGCTGCACGCCAACGCCTACGTCACCAAACCGGTTGACCTGGACCAGTTCATGAATGCGGTGCGACAGATCGACGAGTTCTTTGTGCAGGTCGTGCGGTTGCCTCAGTCCTGACCGGTCACAGGGAGCCGGAGATGTGGTCCCACTGCAACCGCACCTCCGTGCCGACCGGTGACGAATCGATGATCGCGTGGTCGCTGAGTGCCCGCATGAGAGGTATGCCGCGGCCACGCGCGGGATCGTTCGTCGGCGGTCGGGCGGACCGCCAGATGCCTTGGTCGGCAACGGTGACGGTGAGCACCGCCGCGGTCGGATCGTAGTCGGCACGCAGATGCATGACGCCGGGCCGTGAGGAGCTCAGATAAGCGAATTCCGCCGCATTGGCCAATGCCTCGTTCACCGCCAACAGCACGTCACTGGCCTTGACCGAGTCGAGCATCAGATGGCTGTGCAACCAGTCCGAGAACTCATGCCGAACCCGGGCCGCCGATTCTGGTACGGCAGTGACACCGACCTTCGCGAAGCACGCTGGCTGTTGTTGGTCCGACATGGCGTTGTTTGGCTACCCGGTTGAGTCCCGTTTAATTCCTCACCGCAGCCAGTGCGTCGTCGAGAGTCGCGAACAACTCCACGACGTCGTCGATGCCGACGAGTTTGAGAGGCCGGCTGGTGGCCGGACCGTCCGCCACCACTGCGAACCGCACCGCGGGCTGCATCGCGTTGTGTGAGGCGACGAGCACGCCCATGCCTGCGGACGCGAGGAAATCAACTCCAGTCAGATCGACCACCACTGCCGTCGGTGAACTCTTCGTGGCGGAACGAATGGCCTCCTCGAGTCGAGGCGCAGTCAGCATGTCCACCGTTCCCGAGACCGCCACCACGCTGATCTCACCGTCGCGGTGTTCTTCGACTGCGCAGCTGACCGCCGCTGCGGCACTGCTCGGGCCCTCGGTGGGGATTGGCTGGCTGGTCATAGGGTCACCTCCGACGTGTTCGTGCGCCTATGGCGACAGTACAAGGACAAGCGGCATCGCCGCCGCCGCGCCCTGCATACCCAGAACGGCACCCACTCACACCTGGCGTTGGTCATTTCCTTGTATTCGCCTTGAGTACAACCCTTCGGCGGCGCGTCCGGCGTCCGTAACGTCGAGCCTGTGCGGATCTTCGTGGCGGATGCGGATGCGGATGACTGGACCGAGTTGACCGACGGCGGCGCGCCGGTGGTGCGGATCACCGCGCCTGACCTGGCGCGGGCCCGGCGGATCCGGGCCGGTGTCGACGGGGACGTGGCGGTGATCCTCGACGTCACGGTCGCGGTCGGCGCTGATTTCCGGTCAGCCCGCCGCGCGCTGCAGGTGGCGACGGACGACGCCAACGTGCGTTACGTCGGTACGGTGCTCGGGCTGGCGGGTCTGGTCGCCGACATCGAGGCGGCCGGTGTGGCCGACGGGGTGACGCTCGTCGCGGCCGCGCCGGGCCAGGATCTGCGGGCCGTCGGCGTCGACGTGCAGCGCCTGCTGACCTCGCGTTCTCAGGCCAGAGCTTCGTAGCACCGCGTCAGGTAGCGGGCGGTATCGCCTCAGCGCCGGCCGAGGATTCCGGTCAGCATCGCGGAAAGTATTCGCGCGACCCGTGATTCGACGTCGACAACTGCATGCGCGAGGCCGGGTTCGCTGCGGTAGAGCGCGGCGATCTCGGGGCCGGGCGTGGCCATCTGCCAGAACGCGCCTGACAGCGACGTCGCGGCGGCCACCAGGTCGACGCCGTCCTCCTCGGTGAGGGTTGGCAGCAACCTGTGCGTGGCGGTGACGATCGCGTCGACCTCCGTGAGCGTCGCGAGCTTGAATGTGCGCACCGCCTCGACGGATACGTTGCGCTCGAGGTTCATCGGCGCCTGGGCGAGCAGATCGCAGAACATCCCACGCTCGGCGAGGGTTGCGGCGAAGGTGGTACCGACCGCGGCGGGCGACATCTCTTCGGCGGCGTCCAGCCGTGCGCGCAGCGCGGCCGACCATTCCCGCCAGCCGTCGGCGGTCAGCCGCAGGAAGATCTCCTCGCGCGTCTCGAAGTACCGCAGCATTGCGGACTTGTGCATGCCGACGGCCATGGCGATGTCGGTGAGGGTGATCTGCCGAATGCCCTGTTCGGCGCCCAACCGACGTGCGGACTCGAGAATCGCCGCTTCGCGGGCCTGTTTGGCCGCCGAACTGCGGGCGCGCTGGAAGTCGGGGCTCGACACGGGACGAGTCTAGCGCAACATCGTTGCGTTATTAACGCAACGATGTTTTACTAACTTCATGAGCAAAGTTTGGTTCGTCACCGGTTCGTCCCGCGGCTTGGGCCGTGCCCTGGTTCGTGCGGCCCTGGAGGCGGGTGATCGTGTGGCAGCCACCGCACGCCGGCCCGAGCAGCTCGCCGACCTCGCCGACGAGTTCGGCGAGCGGATCTATTCGCTCGCGCTCGACGTCACCGACCCCGCCGCCGCCGCTGCGGCGCTGGCCGCGTCCCGCGAGCGGTTCGGCCGCCTCGACGTGATCGTCAACAACGCCGGATACGCCAACGTGTCGCCCATCGAGACCACCGACGACGCCGATTTCCGCGAGCAGTTCGAGACCAACTTCTGGGGCGTCTACAACGTGTCCAAGGCGGCCATCCCGATCCTGCGCGAGCAGCGGGGCGGCCTGGTCATCCAGTTCTCCTCGATGGGCGGTCGGGTCGGCGGCTCACCCGGGCTCGCGTCGTATCAGGCCGCCAAGTTCGCGATCGACGGATTCTCCCGGGTGCTGCAGGTCGAGACGGCTCCGTTCGGCGTGCGGGCGCTGGTCGTCGAGCCCAGCGGATTCCGCACCGACTGGGCCGGGGCGTCGATGACCGTCCACGAGGCGCCCGACGCGTATGCCGAGACTGTCGGGGCCATGCGCGCCGCCGCGAGCCAGAGCGGAGCCATCATGGCGGGCGATCCGCAGCGCGCTGCCGAGATTCTGGTGAAAATGACTCGGCGCCAAGATATTCCGTATCATCTTCCGCTCGGAGTCAACGCCGCGGAAGGTTCGATCGCCCTCGATCAGCGACTGCTCAGCGATGACCGCAAGTGGCGTGAGGTCAGCCGGTCCGCCGACTTCAGCGAGCCTTATCCGGTGCCATTCCCGGCTGAAACCATGTCGCAAACTGTGTGATTCATGGCCGAAAGGACACGGCTCGATCACCGGTCTTCTCCGCACACTTGCTTCATGACCAATACATCGATCGAATCCGTTGCCGACATCGTCATTCCCGACACCCAGCTGGTGCGGGATGTCACCGAGTACATCCGCGACGCGGAGAGTGATCTGCTGTTCGATCACTCGCGCCGAGTATTCCTGTTCGGTGCACTGCAAGGCCGTCGCCGCGGGCTGCAGCCCGACCTGGAACTGCTCTACGTCGGCGCCATGTTCCACGACATCGGGCTGACCGAGCGCTACCGCGACTCTCAGCTGCGGTTCGAGGTCGACGGCGCCAACGCGGCGCGGGAGTTCCTGTTGGCGCGTGGTGTCGACGAGGCCGACGCGCGAAAGGTGTGGCTGGGCATCGCATTACACACGACGCCGAGTGTGCCCGAGTTCCTCGAGCCGGAAATCGCCTTGGTCACAGCGGGTGTCGAGACCGACGTGCTGGGGATCGGCCGTGACGACCTGTCGGCGGAGGCGCTGGCCGCAGTCACCGCAGCCCACCCGCGGCCCGACTTCAAACGCCAGATCCTGCAGGCCTTCACCGACGGCAACAAGCATCGTCCGCGCAGCACATTCGGCAACGTCAACGCCGACGTGCTCGAGCACTACGACCCTTCGTTCGTCCGCGACGACTTCGTCCAGATCATCCTCGACAACGGCTGGCCGGAGTAGCAGATCAGCTCGCGTTGGCACCGGCGCTATTCCCGCCACACCCGTTCGCACGGCAGTCGCCAAGCGTTCGGCGCGCCATCGGTCAAGCAATGATCGGGAGACTTTCTCGAAGTGGAATACGTTGCAGGAGTTGATATCACAGTGCTGAAACGGAAACCCACGAGGCCTCCGGTGCGCCGGTGCGCGTTCGTGATCGGCGGTGTACGCAGGTGCCCGGGGGCCGTTTCATGACATTTCAGTGGCAAGACCGTAGGAAGTTCCGTGGTGACCACGGATGTGCTCGTGCCGGCGTTGTCAATATGGTCTTCATCACGCCATCTCCAGCTGGTGGGAGTGGCTGTCGCAGGAGAAGGAGATTGATCTGTGTCGAGTTCAGTCGGGCTGCTGGTGCTTCTCGAGGCAATCAGGGGTAAAGAGCAGGAACTGTCGAGTTTCTTGTCCGATTCTTTGGAATCTGTTGTGGAAGAACAGGGTTCGTCATCCTGGTATGCATTTCGCATCAATCAGTCCCAGTTCGGGATCTATGACACCTTCGCGCATGAGTCCGGTCGCCAGGCCCAGCTTGTCGGGAAGGTAGCCGAGACGCTCGGCACGCGGGCCGAGGGGCTCCTGGCCTCGCCGCCCAAGATCCAGCCCCTGGAAGTTCTCGCCTTCAAGTGACATGACGATGCCCCGTCGGCTGACAGTCCCTAAAACCATTGACACACAGCACTATTGAGATTCACAGAATGGTCAGGAACCATGGGTGCAGACGAAGCCAAGAAACGCTTGTTGCACGTCGAGAATGAAACAATGTTCTCGATTTCCGTCGCCGTCTGGCCGTCGGCCAGCCAGGTGTCCCCGCCCAGGTGCAGCTATTCGAGTGTTCGCGATCACCTGGAATCGGCGCGGATGTTTCGTGAGATGGCACAGCTGTGATCGTCTGGCTGGCAGCAGTGCCGGTGGTAGTTGCCGCACTCGGCGTCTACGACCTGCAGCGTTGGCTGGAACGATGGGACCACGACCGGCACCTGTTGGATTGATTGCGTGGCTCCTGAAACGGCATGGCGCCAACGAGCGATGGCGAGCGAGCGGTCACTATGTTGGGCTACAACACCTCTGTGGTCACAGCACCATCGTTTCGAGGTCAACGACGAGGGTGCGCGCAAAGGATAGGCCATACTGGCGCAATCGTGTCGACAGAAGCGATCGCTTCTTTGAGTTCCGTCCCTGCAGGCGGATAGTCGGCGTGGTAGTCGCGGCTGTAGTGCGAACAGAGCAGTTGGTCCTGCCGATACCGAGCTCGGTCAGTCCCCGGCGACCGCACCGACGACACCCTGGCTGATGCCAAGATCACCGAGGCCACCGGGCTGTGAAAGGGCTGCCAATGATGTAGCCGACTCGATGGCTCGGGTCAGTTACTTTCTCGTCATTGTTGTTCGACCGCGCCTTGGGTAGTGCCGTTGAAATCCGAAAAGTCTGGTCCGAGAGCCGATCCCAGGGTGCGATCTCCTTTGCACCGCTAACGGCGGCTGGAATGTGCCGTGGAATCAGTGGCGGCTGCGTAGCGCGCCGGCGCTGAGTGTGGGCTCGCCTTGGCGCGGTCCTACTCCCGCCACATCCGCTCGAACGGCAGCCGCCAGGCGTTCGGCGCGATCAGCTGGTGAATCGCGTTCGGTCCCCACGTCCCTGCCGGATACATCTTGACCGCGGGCGGATCCCGCAGCAGTGGCGTCGACCGCTCCCACAGCGCCTCGATGCCCTCAGCCGTGGTGAACAAGGTGTGGTCGCCACGCATGGCGTCGAGGAACAACCGCTCGTAGGCTTCCAGCACATCAGCCACCGCCCCGCTCTGCTCGGTGGAGAACTGCATCGACAGCTTCTCCAGGCGCATTCCGGGCCCGGGCCGCTTGCCGTAGAACGACAACGACACCTTCGAGTCGTCGGCGAGGTCGAAGGTCAAGTGGTTGGGCCCTTGCGAGCCGACTCCGGCACCGGCCGGGAACATGGTCCGTGGTGCTTCTTTGAACGCGACCGAGATGATGCGTTGGCCCTCGGCCATTTTCTTGCCGGTGCGCAGGTAGATCGGCACCCCGGCCCAGCGCCAGTTGTCGATGCCCACCTTGAGCGCGATGAACGTCTCAGTCTCGGACTCGGCCGATACCCCCGGCTCGTCGCGATAGCCCTGATACTGGCCCCGCACTACATCGTCGGGGTTGAGCGGCAGCATCGATCGGAACACCTTGTCCTTCTCTTCACTGATGGCGCGTGGCTCCAACGCTGTCGGCGGCTCCATCACCACGAACGCCATCACCTGGAACAGGTGCGTGACCACCATGTCCTTGAAAGCCCCGGTGCTCTCGTAAAAATTGGCCCGCTTGTCCAGCCCGAGCTTCTCTGGAATGTCGATCTGGATATGGTCGATGAAGTTGCGATTCCAAATGGGCTCGAACAGGCCGTTGGCGAACCGGAACGCCAGAATGTTCTGCGCGGCCTCCTTGCCCAGAAAGTGGTCGATGCGGAAGATCTGAGATTCCTTGAATGTCCTGTGCACGAACGCATTCAGCGCGACTGCACTGTCCAGGTCGGTGCCGAACGGCTTTTCCATCACCACCTTGGAGCGCTTCACCAGATCGGCATCCTCGAGCATGCTGATGACGGCCTGGGCGGCCTTGGGCGGCACCGATAGATAGTGCAGCCGACGGGCTTCGCTGCCGAGTTCCACTTCGGCGGCCGCCACAGCCGCTGCCAGTGCTGCCGGGCCCGCGCTCTGCGGGACGTAGTGCACTTTGGCGGCGAAGTTGGCCCACTGCTCATCGGTGGGGTGACGATGGCCGAACTCGTCGATGGCCGCTTTGGCGTGCTGGAGGAACTCCTCGTCGCGGAAATCCTCTAGGGACGTGGCGACTACCCGAATCTCCGGGGAGAACGCCGACTGGTCCAGATAGGCCAGACCCGGCAGGAGTTTGCGTTTCGCCAGGTCACCCGCCGCCCCGAACAGCACGATGACGTGGGGCGGCAGCGTCTCGTTGTTGTGCCGGATCTGACGTGCGTTGGGTGTTGGGTAGGAGATGTTGCGCACATTGTCGGGAGCCAGGGTGAGAAGCGACATAGGAAACCCTCCACGATTTTGCCGGAGCGACAGGAGCCAGATTTCACTGCATCGGTTCGACGGCCAACGACGGAAATGAGCCATCGTGGAAGACCAGCGGAGCCACCGCCCGGTCATGACTGGCCCCGTGGATTTCGAATATCACGACCGTGTGATCCCCGGCGGGAAGTTCGGCCACCACCTCGCAGTCAAGCCACGTCACTGCTGAATCGATGAACAGCGCGCCCTGCTCGGTCGCTATGGTGTTCACGCCGCCGAACCGTTCTCCTGTCCTCGAGCTGATCTGGCGGCAGACCTCGTGTTGCCCGTGGGCGAGAATCGAGATCCCGATCCGAGGCGAGGACCGCAAGACGGGCCACGTGGTGGACTGGTTGCGCACCGAGAACGACGTCATGGGTGGGGCATACGAGGTGCCGACAGATAGGGACGTCGCGACCAGGCCGTAGGGCTGACCGTCGATTGTCGCGCACAAGGCGGCTACTGCGGCCGGAAATCTGCTGAAGACCATTCGCATCTCATCAGAGTGAGCCTCAGCCGGTTGTAACCTGTCCAGGCCGCTGCCGAAGGGCACCGACGGATCCATTGTTGTGACTGAAGAGCTTTCTTCTGTCATCACACGGGCTTTCACTGGGACCTCCTGCAATTGTCTTGAACTCTCAAAGGGGCCGAGGGACCAACGAATGAGCGTGTTGCGCCCGTCGGTGAGAAGACGCCGGTCAACCTGAATTGGTTTGGAAGCGCTCCGGGCCGCGTAGCTCGCGCGTCTCGGGATGTGCATTCTTGGGCGCCTGAGGAGATGGTGCTACAGCGCGCGCCGCCGGTCAAGCATTCATCGTGAGACTTACTCGAATTGGCATGCAAATTCCACCGACGCCCGGGGCGCGCGCCCTCGGCCGACGGAATCCCGTGCAAGAGTTCAGATTCGAAGATCTGCAGCGACAACCGCATGCCGCTGGCGAGGCCTCCGGTGCGCCGGTGCGCGTTCGTGATCGGCGGTGCACGCAGGTGCCCGGGGGCCGTTTCATGACATTTCAGTGGCAAGACCGTAGGAAGTTCCGTGGTGACCACGGATGTGCTCGTGCCGGCGTTGTCAATATGGTCTGCATCACGCCATCTCCAGCTGGTGGGAGTGGCTATCGCATGAGAAGGAGATTGATCTGTGTCGAGTTCAGTCGGGCTGCTGGTGCTTCTCGAGGCAATCAGGGGTAAAGAGCAGGAACTGTCGAGTTTCTTGTCCGATTCTTTGGAATCTGTTGTGGAAGAACAGGGTTCGTCATCCTGGTATGCATTTCGCATCAATCAGTCCCAGTTCGGGATCTATGACACCTTCGCGCATGAGTCCGGTCGCCAGGCCCAGCTTGTCGGGAAGGTAGCCGAGACGCTCGGCACGCGGGCCGAGGGGCTCCTGGCCTCGCCGCCCAAGATCCAGCCCCTGGAAGTTCTCGCCTCCAAGTGACATCACGGCGCCTGTCCTCGGACAGGTGCTTAAAGACATTGAAGCACAACACTATTCAGACTTAAGGAAAGGTCAGCGACCATGGCTGCAGGCGACGCCAAGAAGCACATGTTGCTCAGCGCGTTCGACATGAACTGCGTTGGGCACCAGGCTCCGGGGATGTGGAGGCATCCAGAAGATGAGTCCTGGCGCTACAAGGATCTCGATTACTGGGTGGACCTGGCGAAACTGCTCGAGCGCGGTGGATTCGACTGCCTGTTCATGGCCGATGTGCTCGGGTATTACGACGTGTACGGGAGTTCGAACGACTCCGCGTTGCGCAACGCGATTCAGGTACCGGTCGGCGATCCGCTGCTGACCGTCTCGGCGATGGCGGCGGCGACGGAGCGGCTGGGCTTTGGGTGCACGGCATCGCTGACCTATGAACTGCCGTATTCCTTTGCCCGGCGCATGACCACCCTGGACCATCTGACCAAGGGGCGGGTGGCGTGGAACATCGTGACGTCCTACCAATCCAGCGCCGCGAAGAACCTGGGCTTGGATGACCAGATCCCGCACGATGAGCGGTACAACGTGGCCGACGAGTTCATGGAGGTCTGCTACAAGCTCTGGGAAGGGTCTTGGGAGGACGACGCGGTCGTCAGGGACCGAGAGAAGGGCGTCTTCACCGATCCGGCCAAGGTGCACGACATCGAGCACAAGGGCAAGTACTTCACCGTTCCGGGGTCGCATCTCAGCGAACCGAGCCCGCAGCGCACGCCGTTCCTGTTCCAGGCGGGGGCGTCCTCGCGGGGCCGGAGCTTCGCCGCCAAGCACGCCGAGGCGGTCTTTTTGATCGGCACCGATCCGCACGAGGTGCGCCCCGTGGTCGATCAAATTCGTATGGCGGCGGCCGAAGAGGGCCGCGATCCCCGCAGCATCAAGATCATCATGATGATGACGACGGTCACCGCGCCCACAGACGAAGAGGCACAAGCCAAACTCGCCGACGTCTACAAGTACGCGAGTCCCGAGGGCGGGCTGACCCTGATGGGCGGTTGGACCGGCATGGACCTGTCGACGACCGCACCGGACGAACCCCTGGCGAAGGTCAAGGGCAATGCCATGCAGGCGATGAACGACATGCTCACCCGGGTCGACAGTGAGGTGATCTGGACGACGCAGAAGCTCGCCGAATGGGTCTGCGTCGGCGGCATGAGCGCAGCTGTCATCGGTTCACCGACGACGGTGGTCGACGAACTCGAGCGGTGGACGGAGATCGCCGACGTCGACGGGTTCAACTTCGCCCGCGTGCTGGCCCCGGGGACCATGGAGGACTTCGTGGACCTCGTCGTTCCCGAGTTGCGCCGCCGGGGACATATCCCCGAGGTTCCTGCTGGGGCCATGACGCTGCGGGAGCGGTTCACCGGACAGCCGCGGGTGCCCGCCGAGCACACCGCCGCGCAGTATCGGCAGGGTGCGGATAAGACACCGGCTCGCGAACGTCCCTTCACGCTGGAATCGACGGCAGCAGGAATCCAGCGGTCGCCTCGGCAGGTTGGCCTGTTGGTCACCTTGACTGCCAAGGCGGGCAATGAGAACGAGCTGGCCCAGTGGCTGCGCGACGGCAAGAAGATCGTGCAGGGCGAACCCGACACCAGCAGTTGGTACGCCTTCAAGATCGATGAATCGACCTACGGGATCTATGACACCTTCCTGACGCAGAGCGGCCGCGATGAACACCTGCACGGTGAGATTCCCGAGCTGCTGGCAAAGATCACGCCGGAGCTTCTGGAGACGCCTCCGAGCATCCAGATGGTGGACCTGCTGGCAGTGAAGCGCTCCTAGGTAGCCGGATCTGCGAGATGCGACCGATGCGGCGGCCATCAGACCGTACTGGTGTGGTGGCCGCCGCGGTCTTCTCCACGAGTGATTGGTGAATCAACCATGGAATCAAGTGTGGACAGTGATCGGCGCCCCATCGGGGCGCCCGTCCAGACCCCGGCTTTGGGGTGGGCCGCCCGACGGCAGTGGCTTCTCATTGCTGCGGTTCAGGTCATGGCTCTCAGCGTCTGGTTCTCGGCGACGTCCGTGGTGCCGAGCCTGACGATCGAATGGCGGATCTCCAGCGCGGCGGCAGTTTGGCTCACGGCATCCGTCCAGATCGGCTTCGCCATCGGGGCGATTGTGTCGGCAGTCGCCAACCTGGCAGACCGTATCCGTCCCCAGGTTCTGCTGGGAGTGAGTGCCTGCGGCACGGCGGGGCTGACGTTGGCGTTCGCATGGTTCGCGGAGGGCCTCACCACGGCGATGATCCTGCGGTTCTTCACCGGTGTGCTCCTCGCCGGTGTGTATCCCGTCGGTATGAAGCTCATGGCGTCATGGTCAACAAGCGCGAATCGTGGCACATCCTTCGGATTGTTGATCGGCGCGCTGACAGTGGGATCGATTCTGCCGCATCTCATCAATGGTATCGAGACGTTGCCGTGGAAATCCGTCATGACCGTGGCTGCATGTGTCGCGGCAGCCGGCGGGCTGCTGTCCGTGCTGTTCCTCAGGCCGGGCCCGGGCGCCGGGTCGGGACGCGTGCAGGCGAATCCCCGATACATATGGCAGATGTTCAAAAACCGGGAATCCAGGCTAGCCAATATCGGCTATTTCGGTCATATGTGGGAGCTCTATGCCCTGTGGGCCTGGGTTGGAACGTTCCTGGTCTCCTCGGTGAATGAGCACCAGCGGGCGATATCGTCGAGCGCGTCCAGCGCCACGATATTCGTGACGATCGGAATTTTTGGACTTCTCGGGTGTCTCGTCGGCGGTTGGCTTGCGGACAAGATCGGGCGGGCGATGACTGCGGGCATGGCGCTGGCGATCAGTGGGACGTGTTGTCTGTTGTCGCCGTTGGCATTTGACGCAGCATGGGCAGTACTTGTGCTGTTTCTCGCGATCTGGGGTGCCGCGGTGATTGCGGATTCCGGAGTGTTCTCGACCATGTTGTCCGAGACTGTGGACAGCCGCTACGTGGGCACTGCGCTGACGGCGCAGACTGCGATTGGCTTTTTGCTGACGGTGGTGACGATACAGATCGTGCCTATCATCGCCGACGCCGTTGGCTGGCGGTACGCATTCCTTGTGCTCTTAGCCGGTCCGTTGATGGGAGTTGCGGCGATGCGGGGCCTACGGAGCATTTTCTAGACGAACACAACTGAATAGTTGCAGCACAACGATTTCAGATCATGAAGGTACCGATGTCACCGCGAGAGTGGAGGTTTGAGATGGCGATGGACGACGCGATTCCCAATGCGCACGCTGTCGAGCGTGCCGTGGAACGTCTGGCAGAAGGAGGCGTAGTCATTGTCACTGACAATGCGAATCGGGAGAACGAGGCAGATCTCGTCTGCTCTGCGGAGGACGTCAATACGGAGACCATGGCGTTCTTCGTCGAGCACACGTCAGGGATTATCTGCGTGCCGATGCAGGCAAAGCGGTGTGAGGAATTACTCCTGCCTCAAATGGTCGAAACGAACACCGATGCTCACGGCACCGCTTTCACGGTGAGCGTTGACCATGTTGAGGCGGGGACCGGGGTGTCGGCGGCTGCTCGGGCGCTGACAGCACGGGCCCTGGCAGATCCGAACACTCAAGCCCAGCAACTCCGCCGGCCTGGACACATCTTTCCCTTGCGGGCGCGACGTGGGGGCACCCTCGAGCGAGCCGGCCACACGGAGGCCGCGGTGGATCTCATAAAGTTGGCTGGCAAGAGGCCGGTCGCCGTCATCTCCGAATTGGTGAATCGCAACGGTGCGATGTTGACCGGTCACGCGGTCGCCGAATTCGCGACGGAGCATGACCTTCCGACGATCTCCGTCGATGAGCTCATCGAGTACAGACGACAAACCGAATCTGTGGTCACTTCTGTGACTTCCATTGCAGCAGCGCATATTCCGACTCGATACGGCACGTTCGAAGCGATCGTCTACGTAGACCCCGAAGACGACATCGAGCATCTTGCTCTGGTCGCTCACGATCAATCGGGCAGCCTCACCACATCTTCTCCGACATTGGTCAGGCTGCACAGTGAGTGCTTGACGGGAGACATACTGGGATCGAGACGCTGTGACTGTGGAACGCAGCTCGACCATGCGGCCAAGCAGATTTTCGAAGAAGGGTCGGGTGTCATCATCTACATGCGTGGGCATGAGGGCCGAGGCATCGGATTGGCGAACAAGATCCGGTCCTATGCACTGCAAGAGACGGGGCTGGACACGATCGAAGCGAACCTCGTCCAGGGACTTCCGACCGATTCGCGGTCATACGAAGTGGCCGCTCACATCCTGGAGGATTTGGGTGTGTCCAAGGTGAGGCTCATGACCAACAACCCGCAGAAGGTAAATACACTGAGGCAGCGTGGATTTGATGTCGAAGTTGTGTCAGTGCCCTGTGTGCCCACTATGGAGAATGCACGGTATCTGATGACCAAGCGCGACAAAATGGGACACGCGATACGATTCGATCACTCATCGCAAGAGCTTGTGAGGTAACAGTATCCAGCGTGGCGCTGTTTGCCGTTCCCGGCTGCGCACACCGATTACGTGTACTTGTTGATGCCGGTGCGCCTTCCTGGCTGACCGGCCCGGCGAAAGAGGAACCCACATGCAACTGGGGCTGATCGGCCTGGGCAAGATGGGCTACAACATGCGTGAGCGACTCCGCAAGGGCGGTCACGAGGTCATCGGCTACGACCCGCGCCCCGAGGTCAGCGATGTGGCCAGCCTGGCGGACCTGGCGGCGGAGCTCACCGCGCCTCGAGTGGTCTGGGTGATGGTCCCGTCGGGCACCATTACCGACCAGACCATCGTGTCGCTGGCCGACGTGCTCAGCCCGGGTGACCTGGTGATCGATGGCGGCAACTCCCGCTACACCGAGGATGGCCCGCACGCAAAGCTGTTGGGCGAGAAGGGTATTGCTTACATCGACGCCGGGGTGTCCGGTGGCGTGTGGGGCCTGACCGAAGGCTACGGCCTGATGGTCGGCGGCAGCGATGAGGATGTGGCCAGGGCCATGCCGATCTTCGACACCCTGCGCCCGGCCGGTGAACTCGCCGACGGATTCGTGCACGCCGGGCCGGTGGGTGCCGGGCACTACGCCAAGATGGTGCACAACGGCATCGAGTACGGCTTGATGCACGCCTACGCCGAGGGCTACGAGTTGCTGGCGGCCGAGGACCTGATCAAGAGCCCGCAGGCGGTGATCCAGGCCTGGTCCAACGGTACGGTGGTGCGGTCGTGGCTGCAGGAACTCCTGGCCAAGGCGCTCAAGGAAGACCCCGGTTTCGACGAGATCACCGGCTACACAGAGGATTCCGGCGAAGGCCGGTGGACTGTCGAAGAGGCGATCCACCACCGTGTGCCGATGCCGGTGATCGCCGCGTCGCTGTTCGCGCGGTTCGCCTCGAGGCAAGAGGACTCCCCCACCATGAAAGCGGTGGCGGCGCTGCGTAACCAGTTCGGTGGACACGCCGTGCAGAGGATCAGCGAGTCCGGGTGATCCTGCCCGACAGTCACTTAGACGTCCCCAGGAGAGGTTCAACATGACGACAGAACAATCACCGAATCCGTGGGCACTGACCCGCAAAGGAAAGCCAGACGTCGGTCAGAAGGCCACGCGTGAGTACACGCTCACCATGGAGCACACCAAGATGTGGGCCGAGATCAGCCAAGATTTCAACCCGTTGCACTTCGATGACGAAGCGGCGGCCAAGTCGCTGTTCGGTCGGAGAGTGGGTCACGGAGGACTCATGCAGGCGATCCTGCACGGCATCTGTGGAACGGACCTGCCCGGCCCTGGGACGGTCTTCCTGAATCTCGAATGGCGCCTGCAGAACCCGATTTACTTCGGCGAAACCGTGGTAGGTGAAGTCGAGGTGCTCGAGGTACGCGACGAGAAGCCGATGTGCCTGCTGCGGACCACGATCACCCGGCCAGACGGCGTGGTCGCCCTGACGGGTAAAGCGCAGACCTGGACCACCGGACTCGACTGATCGCTCGGGGTCGCATTGGCATTTGCTCCCTTGCGCGGTAGTGCTTTTCGTTATGCGAAGCGACCCATTTTCAGTCGGGCACCCACATTGTGAATGAGTTTCCAACTCATGTTTGACCAAATGTGTTGCGCTGGTGCATAGTAACTGCAGTGGGTGTAAGACACCTCACAGCCGCCGCGACACAGCACCGTGGTTCGGATTCCTTGGGTAGGCGTTGTTGCGCCACAAAGATAGAACGAGCATGGAGGTGGCTGCTGTGGAAGTGACTGTAGTAGTGGGCAATCCGAAGTCGCGCTCGCGCACGCGAGAAATTGCCGAGGCGGTCGCGGAGTTCGTCATCGAGCGCATCGGGGCTCGACTGGCGCCGACGATAGATTTGTGCGATGTCAGCGGATCGATGTTCCGTTGGCCGGATGCCACTCTTGAGAATCTTGAGAACCGGTTGGCAGCAACGGATATTGCGGTGGTTGCGTCCCCCACATATAAGGCGGCCTACACGGGGCTGCTCAAAGCGTTCTTGGATCGATTTGGCAATAACGGGCTGGCCGGCGTCACTGCGATTCCAGTCATGACGGGAGCAGGATTTCAACACGCGTTGGCCGTGGAAACGAGCTTGCGACCGGTACTGGTGGAGCTGGGAGCCTCGGTACCAACCCGTGGGCTGTACTTCGAAATATCACGGATGGACCAGATGTCGAAAACTGTTGAGCGCTGGGCTATGGACAATCTCGAGACTTGCGATGCGATCGTCGGCCCGGCACGAGTGGGAGCTGGGCGATGAGCATTGGACTCGATTTCGATGCCGCCCGATTTCGCGATGTCCTCGCGCACCTACCAACGGGCATAACGATCATCACGGCGAACACGCCAGAAGGTCCCACTGGCATGACCGCAAACTCGTTTACCTCGGTCTCGCTTGATCCGCCGCTCGTGCTGTTCTGCCCGGCGAAGTCGTCGTCGACCTGGCCCGCGGTGCGCGCCGCCGGAATGTTTTGTGTCAACGTAATGGCTGGTCACCACAAAGAATTGGTCGGCCAGTTTGCGCGTAAGGGTGCAGAGCGCTTCGTCGGAGTGAGCTACCAAACTCATGAGGAAGGACCGGTACTCAACGAAGCCGTCGCCTGGCTTACGTGCCGAATTCATCACGAGCACGATGCAGGAGACCACACGATCGTCGTCGCCGAAGTCACCCGTCTTGACGCCCGTCCCGAGAGCGAACCGCTGGTCTTTCTCCGGGGCCGGTACGGGATGTTCCAGGAGGTCGGCACATGTGAGGTCGAGGAGCCCAAACGAGCATGAATACCTGCACTGAAATCTCTGCCATGCCCGCTGATCAATTTGTGAAATGGATGGTGCGCTGATGGGAAACGTTGGATTGCTTCTCGTCGGCGTGGCCCTGCTGGTCAACGGGCTGGTGTCGGTCGGGGTTGTCGACGCGCGCGGGGCCGCGCCGCTGAACTTGTTCGTCGGGGCCGCCCAGGTCGTGCTGCCGACGCTGGTGCTCGTCCAGTCCGAAGGTAATCCCGGCATCGTGAACGCGACTTGGCCGAGCTATCTGTTCGGGTTCACCTACCTGTGGTTCGGGCTCATCCAGATCTTCGACATCGACGCGTGCGGGTTCGGCTGGTTCAGCTCGTTCGTCGCGGCCATCGCGGTGTATCACGCGGTCAAGAGCGTCGGCAGCGATCCGGTGTTCGCGATCATCTGGGCGACGTGGGCCATCATGTGGTCGTTGTTCTTCGTGCTGCTCGCTCTGGGCGTGACCAAGGCCGGCCGCGTCGACCTGGGCCACTTCACCGGATGGTTCCTCGTGCTGCTCGGCGTCCCGAGCAGCACCGTGCCGGCGATCCTGTTGCTCAACGGGCGGTGGCCCACCTCGGCGGCAGCCGGTTCGGCGGCGCTGGCGATCCTGCTGGTGGCCACCGTGCTCTCCGTGACGCTGTCGCGACGCAGCGCGCCTCGAGACCAGGAAGCGGCGCCGGTCGAGGCCTTGGTGAGCGGGGGTGTGCCACAAACGGCTTGAGGTAGCAATGTGGGCCTGGGAACCGGCCGCCGGTGGCCTGTGTTGTCGCCGGCGGTCGGCTTCTGCCCGCTGTTATTTCTGCCCGCTGTTATATGGGGACAACCGTTGTTCACCCGTCATCCTGCACCGGCCGCCGACCACCCCCGCGTACAGGAAGGTCCGATGGGGCGAGACTAAGCTAGTCTCGCTGTGATCGTCATCACTTGCCCTAGTGGTGGCGCGCCGACGGGGGGTGCTGAGGATCGGAGGACTCGACGGTGACAACCACTCGACTGATCGGTGGGCGCGCCATCACTGGTCGAGAATGGGAAACCCTCCAGCAAGTGCTCGGACACTCGACCAATGCCGAAGTCGCGGCCGCGCTCGGAATCAGCGTGCGCACGGTGGAAAGCCACGTGTCGAAACTTCTCGCGAAGTTCGAGGTGGCCGACCGACGTGACCTGATCCAGATGGTTCAAGCTCAGTTGAGTGACGCACCCACCCGCGTTGCTCCACCAATCTCATTGCTACGCATGGTAAATGCCGGCAGGTTCGTGGGCCGCGCCAGCGAAATGGACCAATTGCACCGAGAATGGAACGCCGTGCAAAGCGGGGCCACCCCGCGGATAGCCCTCGTCGTCGGCGATGCCGGCCTTGGCAAGAGCAAGCTGGTCGCCGAGTTCGCACGGCAGCTCTCGCAACAAGATTCGCCATTGGTTCTCTACGGTCGCTGCGACGAGGACAGCGGAGGCGCGTTTGACGCCATAGGTCAGGCGATCTCTCCCTACATCGAGGCGTGCAATCCGGTTGCGCTCGCCGAGCACCTGGGTGATCTCACCTCCGAGCTGCGCAGAATCTGCCCCGATTCCCGAATGCACTTCCCGTCGGGCCATGCGGAGGAGATGCCGCTCGATCCCAACATCAACCGGATGCGGATGTTTGGAGCCGCGGTCGGCGTGCTTCGTCAAGCCGCGGAAGCTGCGCCGATCTTGCTGGTCATCGACGACCTGCATTGGGCTCCCGCGCCGACGCTGCGATTCCTCACCTATCTGGTGAAGTCGAAGTTCCAGGGCCGGATGCTCATCTTGTGTACCTACCGCCCGCAGCCGGTGTCGAGTGCCATGATCGATTTTCTCGGGGATCTGAGCAGGGATATCGCTCCGACGCAGATCCATCTCGACGAATTGCTCCGAAGCGACGTCGTCGAGCTGTTGGAGTCGGTGACCGATCTGCAGATTTCGCGGGAACGGCTTGCACAGGAGGTCTTTTCGGAGACCCGAGGCAATCCCTTGTTCGTGGCGGAGCTGATCCGCAATCTCACCGACAATTCGGCGGCATTGTCTGCCACATCGAACGATGTGCCGCGTGGAATCAAAGATGTGATCGCTTCGAGATCACGACGTCTCGCGCAGGAAACCCAGGAGTTGTTGCGGACCGCAGCAGTGCTTGGACATGAGTTCGATCTGATCCTGCTGCAACACGTTGCCCACATCGACGATCAGGCACTCTTGGCTGCCATCGAGGAGGCAGTGCAGGCAAATCTGCTGTTCGACGTCACGGTGGCGGCGCCTCGGGCGGTGGAGCGTTACGCGTTCTGCCACGCAATCGTGCACCGTGCCATCCTGGAGGGCGTCTCCGCCGCGCGGCGTCGACGTCTGCACGCGGCGGCCGCCCGGGCACTGGAAGAACTCTATTCCGATGGTCTCTCTGAGCGGGCCGACGAGATCGCTCGCCACCTGGTGGAGGCGGGGCAGGTCACCGACCGCGCGGACACCGTGCGGTATCTGACGATGGCGGGCAGGTCGGCACTGGGCAGTTCCGCCGTCGAAGAAGCGCTCGGCTTCTTCGACCGAGCCATGGTCCTCACCGAGTCGAGCGACGCGTCGGAACGCGCCGAACTGTCGTACCAGCGGGGCATGGCGCAACGCGCACTGGGGCAGTGGTCGGATTCGGTCGCGTCCCTGTCCAAGGCGCTCGATCTCTATGCCGAAGTCGATGACGCCGTTGCCATTTCGCGCACATGTCAGGCCGCGAGCCAGACCATCTTCTGGTCTTTCCGAACCAGGGAGGCGCGCGACCTGGCGCTGTACGGGTTGGGATTGATCGGTGACGCGTCCGGCCGGGAACGGGGACGACTGCTCGGCGCGTTGGCTTTCGCGAACGCGTGGAATGGCGATTACGAGGCCAGCACACAGAACATCGCGGAAGAACTCGAGCTTGCGGAACGGACCGGCGATACAGAGCTCAAAGGCCACGCCCTGGCGATGCGCGCGATGCAGCTGCCGGCCTTCCTCCAGCACGGCAATGCGGTAGCGGCGGGTTACGAGGCTTTGCAGATATTGCGCTACACCGATGACGCGTGGACCTATGCCAGCGTGTTGGGCTTCATGAACTACACACTGGTGGGATTGGGACGCCTGGAGGAAGCAGCCAAGATCGGGGCAGAACTCGACCAAGTGGTGAATCGAGTCGGCAACTATGCGGCCCAGCAACATTACAGTCGAATGAAAGCGATGATGGAGTTCTTCCGCCGCGGAAGCATTCCTGACCTGGAGAGGTTCGCTCGTCGCGACCTTGAGTTCTGTGAAGCCGTCGGTCCCGGCGTGCGGGAGCATTCCCTGTCCTGGCTCGGGCTGAGCAACTTCCTGGCCGGAAAGTGGTCTGAGGCCAAGACTTTGTACTCCGCCGCGCTGGACATCGAGGTGGAGAACACCGCGATGGTCGGCTGGAGCTGGTCGTCGCTGTTCGAGATCCTCGCCTACCTGGGCGACGCAGAGGCGGCCATGGAACTGTTCAACCGGCATCGACACAATTTGCCTACACCGGGACGGCCAAACACCTGCGGTTCATGGACGGCTGGTCTGGCCGCGGTGGAGGGTTTGGCCATCTTGAAACGGTTCAATGAGGCGGCTGAGCTGCTGCCTGTGTTGGAAGGTTTCCTCGACGAAACCGCCGTGGTGTGTATCGAGTTCCGCGGCGGGCGCCTGGTCAAGCGGGCCGTTGCCGTAGCCGCGGCCGCGGCGGGTGAATGGTCTCGCGCGGAGACGTACTTCCTGGCGGCACTGGCCGATGCGGAGTCGATGCCCCACGTGGTGGAACATGCGCACACCCTGAGGTTCTTCGGGCAAATGCTCCTCACCAGGGGAGATGACGAGTCGACCGCACGGGGCAGGCGCTATTTGGAAGCGGCATTGGCCGAATACTCGCACCTCGAGATGCCGCGCCACGTCGCGCTGTGCCGACCTGGACTGTCCGAAAAGGAAAGTGTGCCGACGCAAAGGCTCGGGACGTTGTGAACACCGCCAGCTCGCGGCCCGGCTACCAGTTGTAATAGCCGCCTTCGGGGCCGAGCATGCGCTCCAGCCGCGTGCGGTTGATGCGGGCCAGCTCGTTGCGGACCACCTTGCGTTCGGTGTCCACGTCGTTGTGCAGGCGGTAGGTGATGCAGTCGAGCACTTCGGTCGGGTCGCAGGTGGGCGTGCACATGACAAACCCGAATCCGAAGCGGTCGCGATAGCGCAGCAAGGCGCCGTCGAACCGCGCTGTCACGTCGGGCAGGTCGGGCCAGCGGCACCCGATCAACGGGTAGGCCTGCAGCACGGCGTCGATGGAGTCCTCGCCCAGGCTGAACAGCAGGGCATCGGCCTGCCGGAACAGGCTCTCGTGGTCGGCGTACGGACGCGACCGCGCCAGGTCGGCGGATACCAGCACGCTGTAACAACATTCGTAGACCGCGTGCACCGCGCGCCGCATCGGCAATGCGTTGTACGCGTCAAGCCCCATGCCCTGATGCATCAACACACGACCATCATCGAAGGCGCAGAGTACGGGGGTATTACCCCGTGTTACAGCAGGGCTAAATCAGGGGCCTGAAATCAGTGCTCCTCAGTCTTGAACCGCTCAATCGAGCGCTGCAACTCGGCCTCGGCTTCCTCGCGGCCGGCCCAGTCGGCAGCCTTGACGAACTTGCCCGGCTCGAGGTCCTTGTAGTGCACGAAGAAGTGCTTGATGGCGTCGAGCTCGAACTGCGACACGTCGCCGACATCCTGGATGTGATCCCAACGCGGATCACCGGCCGGGACGCACAGCAGCTTGTCGTCGCCGCCGGCCTCGTCGGTCATCTTGAACATCGCGACCGGCCGGGCCTCGACGATGCAGCCCGGGAACACCGATTCGGTCAGCAGCACCAGCGCGTCCAGCGGGTCGCCGTCCTCACCGAGAGTGTTCTCGAAGAAGCCGTAGTCGGCGGGGTAACCCATCGGCGTGAAGAGGTAGCGGTCGAGCTTGACCCGGCCCGTCTCGTGGTCAACCTCGTACTTGTTGCGTGAACCCTTCGGGATCTCGATGACGACGTCGAACTCCACCGTCGTGGCTCCTTCGCATCTGCGGTTAAGGCAAGGGTCGTCGGGCGACGACGCGGGTCAACCCTAATCCAGCGATAGGCTGGCGCAGCGGGGTGCCTGGTCCCCGTCGATGAATGAGCAGGAGAACTATGCGGCCCACTCGGTGGCGGCGTTCCACCCACGTGGCGGTGGGCGTCGTGGTTCTGGCGCTGGTCGCCGCCGTGGTTGCTGTCGCGGCCATTCTGACAGGGCGGCAATCCAGCGACGCCGCCGCGGCAAAACCCGCTCCGCCGGCGGCGACGGCCAGTCCCGAGATCACGCCGGTCGACATGTCGGCTCCGACCCCGACTGTCGGCGGCCTGGCCGCCGCGTTGGCGCCCGCTCTGGCCAATCCCGACCTCGGCGAGATCACAGGTCGCGTGACGGACGCCTCCACGGGGGCGCAGCTGTGGGAGCAGGACGCCGACACCCCGATGCAACCGGCGTCGGTCAACAAGGTGCTCACCACTGCGGCGGCGCTGCTCACGCTCGATCGCGGGGCCCGGCTGACCACCACGGTCGTGGCCTCCGACCAACAGCCCGGTCTGGTGGTGCTCAAAGGCGGCGGCGACACCACGCTTTCGGACGCCCCGGCCGGTACCGACACCTGGTACAAGGGCGCCGCCCGGATCAGCGACCTGGCCGATCAGATCCGGCAGAGCGGGGTGCGGGTCACCGCGGTCGCGGTGGACACCAGTGCCTACACCGGTCCGACGATGGCGCCTGGCTGGGATCCCTCCGATATCGGCGGCGGGGACATCGCGCCGATGGAACCTGTGATGCTCGACTGCGGGCGCATCCAGCCGGCCACTGTCGATTCCCGACGCACCACCACCCCGGCCCTGGAGGCCGGTAAGGCGTTGGCTGTCGCCCTCAAGGTCGATCCCTCGACCGTGACGGTGTCGGCCACCCGGTTGGCGCAGTTCGGCGGCAGGCAGATCGCCCAGGTGCAGTCGGCCCCACTGATCGAGCGGCTGCGTCAGATGATGAACGAGTCGGACAACGTGATGGCCGAATCCATCGCGCGCGAGGTCGCCGATCAGCTGAATCATTCGCAGAGCTTCGACGGCGGCGTCCAATCCGTGCTCGGGCAGCTGCAGAGCATCGGTATCGACACGAGCGGCGCCAAGCTCGTCGATTCCAGCGGATTGTCGGTGTTCGACCGGCTGACGGCGAGGACACTCGACGGCGTGGTCACCGCCGCCTCGGGCACTACCGAACCCAAGCTGCGGCCACTGGTCGACCTGCTCCCGGTGGCCGGTGGCAGCGGCACGCTGTCCAACCGCTACCTCGACACCGAATCGGGGCGGGCCGCGGCCGGTTGGCTTCGGGCCAAGACGGGCTCACTGACCGGCACCAACGCTCTGGCCGGGATCGTCACCGACGCCAGCGGCCGGGTGCTGACGTTCGCACTGCTGTCGAACAACGCCGGAGCGACCGGCCGCACGGCCATCGACGCCGTGGCGGCCGTGCTGCGCTCATGCGGGTGCGGCGCATGAGCCGCCCCTCCGCGTTGACCGCGGGCCGTGCCGTCGACTGGGAGTTCGCGGCCACGGTCGGCGCCAAGCTGGCCCGGCCGGCCCCGGCGTTCACCGATTACACGCGCAGGATCGCGATCGACCAGCTCTACGAGAGCGCTCGCGCCGCCGAGCTGCCGGTGCGCGAGGTGACCGGGCTCAACGAGGGTGCCGAGGTGCCCGAGGCCCGTGTCGTCGACCGTCCTGACTGGATCCGTGCGGCCACCCGGTCGATGCGGGTGATGACCGGCGGTGCCGACGACAGTGACCACAAGCCCGGGTTCATCACCGGGCGGGTCACCGGCGCGCAGACCGGCGCGGTGCTGGCGTTCATCTCGTCGGGCATTCTCGGCCAGTACGATCCGTTCGCGCCCGACGGTGGCGAACTACTGCTGGTGTACCCCAACGTGATCGCCGTGGAACGCGAATTACGGGTCACCCCAGCCGATTTCCGGCTGTGGGTATGTCTGCACGAGGTCACGCACCGTGTGCAGTTCCGGGCCAACCCGTGGCTGGCCACCCACATGTCCGATGCGCTGGCCGTGCTGACCCAGGATGCCGGCGACGACGTCGCCGCAGTGGCCGGGCGGCTGGCGAGCTATGTCCGGAACCAACGCAACGGCGTTGCGCCCGAACCAGGTTCGACGGGCGTGCTCGGCCTGGTGCGGGCCGTGCAGGCCGAACCGCAGCGCAAGGCGCTCGATCAGCTGCTGGTGCTCGGCACGCTGCTGGAGGGCCACGCCGATCACGTCATGGATGCCGTCGGCCCGGCGGTGGTGCCGTCGGTCAACATCATTCGGCGCCGGTTCGACGAGCGTAGGCAACGCAAACAGCCGCCCGTGCAGCGGTTGGTGCGGGCGCTGCTCGGCTTCGACGCCAAGCTCAGCCAGTACACCCGGGGCAAGGCCTTCGTCGACCATGTGGTGGCGGCGGTCGGTATGGCCCGGTTCAACACCGTCTGGTCGGGCGCCGAAACTCTGCCGCTGCCAACAGAAATCGATGAACCGCAGCGATGGATCGATCGGGTGCTGTAGCTGCGCTGCGCCGTGCGGTGGCGACGGCCGGTGTGCACATCGACGGCGACCACTGGTGTGTGGGGCTCTCCGGTGGGCCGGACTCGTTGGCGCTCACCGCGGTTGCCGCGGCGCAGCGGCCCACGACCGCGTTGATCGTCGACCACGGCCTGCAGGCCGGTTCGCGCGCGGTGGCCGAGGCGGCGCGTGCTCAGGCATTGCAGCTGGGTTGTGTTGCAGCACAGGTGCTTTCGGTGCAGATCGGCACTGCCGGTGGGCCCGAGGCGGCAGCGCGGACGGCGCGCTACGCCGTGCTCGACACTGCCCGCGCCGGCGCCCCGGTGCTACTCGGTCACACCCTCGACGATCAGGCCGAGACGGTGTTGCTGGGGCTGGGCCGGGGCTCGGGGCCGCGGTCGATCGCCGGGATGCGGCCACACGATCCGCCGTGGCATCGGCCGCTGTTGGAGGTCCGCCGCGCGCTGACCCACGCGGCATGTGACGAACTCGGGCTCACGCCGTGGCACGACCCGCACAACACCGATGCGCGGTTCACCCGGTCACGGTTGCGCCACGAGGTCATGCCGGTGCTCGAGGATGTGCTGGGCGGCGGGGTGGCCGAGGCGCTCGGCCGCACGGCCCGGGCGTTGCGCGAAGACTCCGATGCGCTCGACGAACTGTCCCGCCAGGCCCTCGACGACGCGGCCACCGGCGACGGCGGCCTGGACACCGCCCGGCTGGCGGCGCTGCCCGATGCGCTGCGTCGCCGCGTCATCCGCGGGTGGCTGATGTCGGGCGGGGCCAGCGGGCTCACCGACACCCAGATCCGCGCGGCGAACCGGTTGGTCACGGCCTGGCGTGGGCAGGGCGGGGTGGCTGTGGGCTCGGCGTTGCGCCGCCAAAGGCTGATTGCCGGGCGCCACGGCGGGGTGCTGAGGCTCCACGTCGAACCGGTGTAGCTAGGCTGTTCCCCGTGGCCGTCGACTCTGCCGAACTGTATGCGGGAGACATCAAATCGGTGCTGTTGTCCGAGGAGCAGATCCGGACCCGCACTGCCGAACTGGCCGACATGATCGCCGAGGAGTACCGCGACAACCTGGGCAATGACGACCTGCTGCTGGTGACGGTGCTCAAGGGCGCGGTCATGTTCGTCACCGACTTGGCCCGCTCCATCCCGCTGCCCACCCAGCTGGAGTTCATGGCGGTCAGCTCCTACGGCTCGTCCACCTCGTCGTCGGGTGTGGTGCGCATCCTCAAGGATCTCGACCGCGATATCAACGACCGCGACGTGCTGATCGTCGAGGACATCATCGACTCCGGGCTCACGCTGTCGTGGCTGCTGCGCAACCTGGCCACACGCCATCCGCGCTCGCTGCGGGTGTGCACGCTGCTGCGCAAACCCGAAGCGGTCAAGACCGAGCTCGACGTCGCCTACGTGGGCTTCGACATCCCCAACGAGTTCGTCGTCGGATACGGCCTCGACTTCGCCGAGCGTTACCGCGACCTGCCCTACATCGGCACCCTCGAACCGAAGGTGTACGAGCAGCCCTAAGCCGGAGGCTTACCAAACGGCACTAAGCCGGAGGCTTACCAAACGGCACGGCGCGGCGCAGAATCGCACGCATGGCCGACACCAACACTGCCCTGCGGATCTGCCCCTTCTGCGAGGCCACCTGCGGCCTGACCTTGACCATTTCCGACGGCCGGGTGACCGGTGCCCGCGGTGACCGCGACGACGTGTTCAGCGCCGGGTTCATCTGTCCGAAGGGCGCGAGCTTCGGACAGCTGGACAACGATCCCGACCGGCTGACTCGCCCACTGGTGCGCCGCGACGGCGTGCTGACCGAGACCACCTGGGACGACGCGTACGCCGTCGTCGCCCAGCGGCTCGGCGCGGTGATCGGCGAGCACGGCGGATCCTCTGTCGGGGTGTACCTCGGCAACCCGAACGCCCACACCATCGCGGGCAGTCTCTACGCGCCGCTGATCATCCGCGGCCTGGGCACCCGTCAGGTGTTCAGTGCCAGCACGCTGGACCAGATGCCCAAACACGTCTCGCTGGGCCTGATGTTCGGCAGCCCGGTCGCGTTCACCGTGCCCGATCTCGACCGCACCGACTATCTCGTCATCATCGGCGCCAATCCGCTGGTGTCCAACGGCAGCCTGGCCACGGCAGCCGACTTCCCCGGCAAGTTGCGGGCGTTGCGCAGCCGCGGCGGCACGCTCGTCGTCATCGACCCGGCCCGCACCCGTACGGCCGATCTCGCCGACCGTCACCTCGCGCCGCGGCCAGGCACCGACGCGGCGCTGCTGTTCGCGATCGTGCAGGTGCTGTTCGACGAGGACCTCGTCGACCTCGGTGACATGGCCGAGCACGTCACCGGGGTCGAGCAGGTCCGTGTCCTGGCCGAGGAATTCTCACCCGAGGCCGTCGAGCAGGCCTGCGGCTTGCCTGCGGCGGAGATCCGCACGCTGGCCCGCGAACTCGCGGCGGCCCCGACCGCGGCCGTCTACGGTCGGATCGGCACGTCCACAGTTGAATTCGGCACGATCGGCAGCTGGCTCGTCGACGTCATCAACATCCTCACCGGCAATCTCGACCGGCCCGGCGGGGCGATGTTCCCGCTCGGCGCGACAGCACCGGCGCCTCGCCCGGCGAAACCCGGCCGCGGGTTCAAGACCGGACGGTGGGCCAGCCGCGTGTCCGGCTACCCGGAGGCGCTGTCGGAGCTGCCTGCCGCCGCGCTCGCAGAGGAGATCGACACCGCGGGCGAAGGGCAGATCAAGGCGATCATCACCGTCGCGGGCAATCCCGTGCTCTCCGCGCCCGACGGTGAGCGGCTCGAAAAGGCTTTGCAAAGTGTCGAATTCATGCTTTCCGTCGACCCCTATCTCAACGAGACCACGCAGCACGCCGACGTCATCCTGCCGCCGCCACCGCCGGCCCAGAGCGCGCACTTCGACGTCGCACTGAACAACCTCGCCGTGCGCAACAACGTGCGCTACTCGTCGCCGGTGCTGCCGCTGGACGGGCGGCCCTCCGAGCCGGAGATCCTGTCCCGGCTCGCGCTCATCTTGTATGGCCTTGGGGCACAAGCAGATCCGGGTAGCGTCGACGCGCAGGTGATCGCGACGACGCTCGCGAAGGAGACCGCCGACCCCGATTCGCCGGTGGCGGGACGCGACGTCGACGAGCTCACCGCGATGCTGCACCCCGGCCCGGGCTATGAACGCCGTCTCGACATGATGCTGCGGCTCGGGCCCTACGGCGACGCGTTCGGCGCGAAGCCCGACGGGCTGACGCTGGAACGGCTCAAGGCCAATCCACACGGCATCGACCTCGGCCCGCTGCGTCCGCGCATCCCCGAAGTGCTGCGAACCCCAAGTGGGCGAATCGAACTCGCCCCGGAGCTCATCGTCGCCGACGTGGCCCGGCTCCGCGATGCGCTGCGCCGCGCGGCAGGTGGGTTCCTGCTGATCGGGCGGCGCCACCTGCGGTCCAACAACAGCTGGATGCACAACCTGCCTGCGTTGTCCGGCGGATCCAACCGGTGCACGTTGCAGATCCACCCGGACGACGCAGCCGATCTCGGGCTCACCGACGTCGCCATCGTCAAGGGTCCGGGCGGTGAGCTGCTGGTCCCCGTCGAGGTGACCGACGGCATGCGGCGCGGTGTGGTCTCCCTGCCGCACGGCTGGAGCGCGGACCGCGGTGTGAACGTCAACCAACTCAACGACGGCACGCATCTGGACCCGCTGTCGGGTACCGCGGTGCTCAACGGGATTCCCGTCGACATCGCGCCGGTCGCCGGCTGAGCCGGCAATCCAGCCCGGCCTAGGTCAGTTCCCAGATCACCGTCACGCTGAAGTTGACGGTCTGCTGGCCCGGTTCCACCGGCACCGAGTCCAGCGCCATGCGCGGCATCGGCGCGGGCGTCGGCGGTGTGGTGCCGGACTGTTCGGAGATCGAGATGACCTTGCCCAGGGTGAGCCCGGACAGCTGGGCGTACTGCTCGGCGCGGCTCTTGGCGTCGTTGAAGGCTTGTGCGCGAGCATCTTTGACCAGCTGCGAATCGTCCTCGATCGAGTAGCTCACCGAGTTGATACGCGTGGCGTCCCCGCCCGTGTTCGCGATGAGCGCCAGCAGCTGTGACGCCGCGGTGATGTCGCGGATCTTGACGTCGATGGCGTTGCTCGCCCGGTACGCGATGGTCGTGCCGTCGGCATTGGTCTGCGGTTGCACGCTGACGTGCGTGGTGCTGATGTCTTTGCGGTCCACCTTGTTGCCCACCAGCGCGTCGATCACGGCCTGCTGGCGCTGGCTGGACTGGCTGAGCGCGGCGGTGACGTCTCCCGCGACCGACTCCATCGCCACGTTGGCGGTCAGCGTGTCGGGCGTGCCCTGCACCTTGCCGGAGCCGATGACGGTGACCTGCCGGGTGTCGGGTGAGCCGCCGTGGGCGTCGGGCCCGGACTTGGAATCGCACGCCGACACACCGGTGATGAGCAGAGCCGCCAGCACGGCGACGAGGGCACGGGTTCGCAACTTCGCATTCGCGGCGATCGCCATGCCACGGGACCCTACCGGCATGTCACAGGCCGCCGAGGAACTCGAGCAGCACTGCGTTGATCTCGTCGGGGCGCTCCTGCTGCAACCAGTGCCCGGCGCCCTCGATGAGCACTTCCCGGTAGTCCCCAGTGACCACGTCGCGGACCCGGTCCCGCGGGGTGAAGCCGAGCACCGGGTCGGCGGTGCCCGCCACGAACAGTGTCGGCGCCGTGATGGTCGAGGCCGGCGTGTGCTCCGTCAGCTCCCAGTTGCGGTCGAAGTTGCGGTACCAGTTTAGTGGCCCGGTGAACCCCGTCTCGGTGAAAGCCTCGATGTAATGCTCGAACTCGCCGGCGGTCACCCAGTCCGGAAGCGGCGGCAGGGGCCGGTCGCGCAGCACGTCCGGGGGAGCGCTGATGCCCTCGAGCGTGATCAGCCGGCGCATCGACTCCCGCGGGTCGACGGCCAGTTCGGCATCGGCAACGCCCGGTTCCTGGAAATACAGGATGTAGAAGAAGTTGTCGCCGATCATCTTGCGCCAGATCTGCGTCGGCGGTGCCGGTGCCCGAGGCACGGGCGGCACGCTCATCGCGACCACGGCGCGCACGCGGTCGGGATGGAAGAGCGCGAAGTTCGTCATCACCGGCGAACCCCAGTCGTGGCCGATGAGCACGGCGCGTTCGGCTTCGACGTCATCGAGCAGCCCGGCGATGTCGGAGGTGAGCGCGACGATGTCGTAGTCCTCGATCGCCGCCGGCCGCGACGAGCCGCCGTAACCACGCTGGTCGGGGGCGAGCACGTGGTAGCCGGCCGCGGCCAGGGCGGGGATCTGATGCCGCCATGAGTAGGCGAGTTCGGGGAAGCCGTGCGCGAGCACGACGACGGGGTTGCCCCGCTCACCCGCCTCGGTCACTCGCAAGGTCACGCCGTTGGTATCGACTAACCGTTCGGTCGGGATGAGCACGATCTCACCCAAGCATGGCCGGCCGCCGAGGGCTAGACCAACGTCGGGAACTGCCCGACGTTGGTCTAGCGGTAGCCTGAAAGCTCTCAACTGTGCACGTTGGAAGGACCGGGCCGAACTCGGCCGATTTTGATGAACCGGAAAAATGTGATCCGCACGCTGACCGCGATCGCGGTCGTGCTGCTGCTGGGCTGGTCGTTTCTCTATTTCAGCGATGACACCCGCGGTTACAAGCCCATCGACACCTCGGTGGCGATGGCTCAGATCAACGCTGACAACGTAGACAGCGCACAGATCGACGACCGCGAGCAACAGTTGCGGCTGGACCTGAAGAACAGCAACGGCGACACCGACAACAGCAAGAAGATCATCACCAAGTTCCCCACGGGCTACGCGGTGCATGTCGTCGACGCGCTGGTCGGCAAGAACGTCAAGTACAACACCGTCGTCAATCAAGGCAGCTTCCTCGGCTCGCTGCTCATCTACATGTTGCCGGTGCTGCTGCTGGTCGGCCTGTTCGTGATGTTCTCCCGTATGCAGGGCGGCGGGCGCATGGGCTTCGGCTTCGGCAAGTCCAAGGCCAAACAGTTGGGCAAGGACATGCCCAAGACCACGTTCGCCGACGTCGCAGGCGTCGACGAGGCGGTCGAGGAGCTCTACGAGATCAAGGACTTCCTGCAGAACCCCAGCCGTTATCAGGCGCTGGGCGCCAAGATCCCCAAGGGCGTGCTGCTCTACGGCCCGCCCGGCACCGGCAAGACGCTGCTGGCCCGGGCGGTCGCCGGGGAAGCCGGGGTTCCGTTCTTCACGATTTCGGGTTCGGACTTCGTCGAGATGTTCGTCGGTGTCGGCGCCTCTCGGGTGCGCGACATGTTCGAGCAGGCCAAGGCCAACAGCCCGTGCATCATCTTCGTCGACGAGATCGACGCCGTCGGCCGTCAGCGCGGCGCCGGAATGGGCGGCGGCCACGACGAACGCGAGCAGACGCTCAACCAGCTGCTGGTCGAGATGGACGGGTTCGGCGACCGCCAGGGCGTCATCCTCATCGCGGCGACCAACCGGCCCGACATCCTGGACCCGGCCCTTCTGCGGCCCGGCCGCTTCGACCGTCAGATCCCGGTGTCCAACCCGGACCTGGCCGGCCGCCGCGCCGTGCTCAAGGTGCACTCGGCCGGAAAGCCCATTGCACCCGACGCCGACCTGGACGGGCTGGCCAAGCGCACTGTCGGCATGTCGGGCGCCGACCTGGCCAACGTGGTGAACGAGGCCGCGCTGCTGACCGCCCGGGAGAACGGGACGGTCATCACCGGCCCCGCGCTCGAGGAGGCCGTCGATCGCGTCGTCGGCGGTCCGCGCCGCAAGGGCCGCATCATCAGCGAGCACGAAAAGAAGATCACCGCCTACCACGAGGGCGGACACACCCTCGCCGCGTGGGCGATGCCCGACATCGAGCCGATCTACAAGGTCACCATCCTGGCCCGCGGTCGCACCGGCGGCCACGCCGTCGCCGTCCCCGAGGACGACAAGGGCCTGATGACCCGCTCGGAGATGATCGCCCGGCTGGTGTTCGCCATGGGTGGACGTGCCGCCGAAGAGCTCGTGTTCCGTGAGCCCACCACCGGCGCGGT
This sequence comes from Mycobacterium dioxanotrophicus, assembly GCF_002157835.1. Lineage (NCBI taxonomy): Bacteria > Bacillati > Actinomycetota > Actinomycetes > Mycobacteriales > Mycobacteriaceae > Mycobacterium > Mycobacterium dioxanotrophicus. The sequence continues at coordinate 872,937 of NZ_CP020809.1, forward strand.
GTCCGACATCGAGCAGGCCACCAAGATCGCGCGCGCCATGGTCACCGAGTACGGCATGAGCAGCAAGCTGGGCGCCGTCCGCTACGGCACCGAGCACGGCGACCCGTTCCTGGGCCGCACCATGGGGACGCAGGCCGACTTCGGTCACGAGGTGGCCCGCGACATCGACGACGAGGTGCGCAAGCTCATCGAGGCCGCGCACACCGAGGCGTGGGAGATCCTCACCGAATACCGCGACGTGCTCGACACGTTGGCCGGCGAGCTGCTGGAGAAGGAGACCCTGCACCGCGCCGAACTGGAGGCGATCTTCGGTGAGGTCAAGAAGCGTCCCCGGCTGACCATGTTCGACGACTTCGGTGGCCGGGTGCCGTCGGACAAGCCGCCGATCAAGACCCCGGGCGAGATCGCCATCGAGCGCGGCGAGCCGTGGCCGCCGCCGGTTCCCGAGCCCGCCTTCAAGGCCGCCATCGCCGCCGCCAGCCGGGAAGCCGAGCGGCAGAACGGTGCCAACGGAGCCGGAGTCGCGGGCAACGGCGCACCGAACGGGCCCACTCAGCCCGATTACGGCGCTCCCGCCGGCTGGCACGCGCCCGGCTGGCCGCCGTCGCCGCAGCAGCAGAACCAGCCGCAACCCGCCGGGTACCACCCGCAGCAGGGTTACTGGTATCCGCCGCCACACCCGTCGGGATGGCAGCAGCCCCAGCCGTACCCGTATCAGCCCTATCCGCATCCTGGCCAGCCGGCGCCTGCGCCGGACCGGCCCGCGCCGCCGAACTCGAATGAGGATTCAGGCCAGGACAAGGATCGCTGATCCGAGAACGGAGGACTTCGAATGACGAAGCCCGCGACGCGGTCGCCGAGCACCAACAACAACCATCGGGTGTTCGATCAACCGCGCGCCGAAGCTGCGGTACGCGAGTTGCTCATCGCCATCGGTGAGGATCCCGACCGCCAGGGGCTTGTCGACACCCCGGCCCGGGTGGCCCGGGCCTACAAGGAACTGATGGCCGGGCTGTACACGGATCCGGACGCGGTGCTCAACACCACGTTCGACGAGCAGCACGACGAGCTGGTGCTGGTCAAGGCAATCCCGATGTACTCCACGTGCGAGCACCACCTGGTGTCGTTCCACGGAGTGGCGCACGTCGGCTACATCCCCGGCGAGGACGGGCGCGTGACCGGCCTGTCGAAGATCGCCCGGCTCGTCGACCTGTACTCGAAACGCCCGCAGGTGCAGGAACGGCTGACCGCGCAGATCGCCGACGCACTGATGCGCAAGCTCGCACCGCGCGGGACGATCGTGGTGATCGAGGCCGAGCATCTGTGCATGGCCATGCGTGGGGTCCGCAAGCCGGGCGCCATCACCACGACTTCGGCGGTACGCGGACAATTCAAGACCGACAAGGCATCTCGGGCCGAGGCGCTGGAACTTATCCTCCGTAAGTGAAGTCCACCCGTGTGCAGGTGATGGGGGTCGTCAACGTCACCGACGATTCCTTCTCCGACGGCGGAAAATTCATCGATCGCGACCGGGCCGTGGCGCACGGGTTGGCGTTGGCCGCGGCAGGTGCGGCCATCGTGGACGTCGGCGGTGAATCCACCCGCCCCGGCGCCACGCGGGTGGACCCCCGCGTCGAGGCCGCGCGGGTGGCTCCCGTCATCGAAAAGCTTGCCGCACATGGCGTCACCGTGAGCATCGACACCATGCACGCCGATGTGGCGAGCGCGGCGCTGGCCTGCGGAGCCACGATCGTCAACGACGTGTCCGGTGGGCTGGCCGACCCCAACATGGCGGGTGTGGTGGCAGACGCGAAGTGTGTCTGGGTGCTCATGCACTGGCGTTCGGTGCGGGCTGACCGTCCGCACCACGTTCCCGAATATCGCGACGTGGTCGCCGACGTGCGTGCGGAACTGCTCGCCCGGGTCGACGCCGCGGTGGCCGCCGGGGTCGATCCCGACCGGCTGATCATCGACCCAGGACTGGGATTCGCCAAGACGGGCCAACACAATTGGGCGTTGCTGCAGGCGCTGCCCGAACTGGTGGGCACGGGGATCCCGGTACTCGTCGGAGCGTCGCGCAAGCGCTTCCTCGGGACGTTGCTGGCCGGCGCGGACGGCGAGCCCCGCCCGCCGGACGGCAGGGAGACCGCGACCGCGGTGATCTCCGCGCTTGCCGGGGCGCACGGCGCATGGGGAGTGCGGGTGCACGACGTGACCGCTTCGGTCGACGCATTGCGCGTGCTTGACGCGTGGGAGTCGGGAGGACTCGATGGCTGACCGAATCGAATTGCGCGGCTTGAGAGTTCGCGGCAATCACGGGGTATTCGAGCATGAGCGGCGCGACGGCCAGGAATTCGTCGTCGACATCACGGCGTGGCTCGACCTGCGGGCCGCGGCGGCCAGCGACGAACTCGATGACACGCTGGATTACGGTGCGCTGGCCCAGCGCGCCGCGGACATCGTCGCCGGGCCCCCGCGAAATCTGATCGAGACGGTTTCGGCGGAGATCGCCGACGCTGTCATGGCCGACGAGCGCCTGCACGCCGTCGAGGTGGCGGTGCACAAACCCAGCGCGCCGATCCCGTTGACGTTCGACGACGTCGCTGTGGTCGCCCGGCGCAGTCGCCGCGCACGTGAGGAGCATCGATGAGTCGCGTACGTGAGGAGCGTCGATGACTTCAGTAGTGCTTTCGATCGGGTCCAATCTCGGTGACCGGATGGCGCGGCTGCAATCGGTCCTCGACGGGCTGGGCCCCGCCGTACGCGCGGTGTCCCCGGTGTACGAAACCGACGCGTGGGGCGGCGTGGAGCAGGGTCCGTTCCTCAACGCAGTGCTCATCGCCGACGACCCGGCCCTCGACGGGCAGGGGTGGCTTCGGCGCGGGCAGGAGCTGGAACAGGCCGCCGGCCGGGTTCGCGGTCAGCGTTGGGGCCCGCGCACCCTGGACGTCGACCTGATCGCCTGCTACGACGGCGACGTCGAGCTGAGCTCGCGTACCGATGGCCTGACGCTGCCGCATCCGCTCGCGCACCTGCGGGCCTTCGTGCTGATCCCGTGGCTGACGGTGGATCCGGACGCCACGCTGACCGTCGCGGGCGAATCCCGCCCGGTGCAGCGCCTGCTCGGCGAGATCGACCAGGCCGAACGTGACGGCGTGCGGCCGACGGACCTGGCCCTGACGCTGCAAACCGAATCCACGCGGGACTGAGCGATGGGGCCGACCCGCAAACGTGACCTCGCAGGCACCATCGCCGCCGTGGCCGTCGCAGGCTACCTGCTGGTCGTCGTGCTCTACCGGTGGTTTCCGCCGATCACCGTCTGGACCGGGCTGTCGCTGCTGGCGGTGGCGATCGCCGAGGCCGGCTGGGCGTTCTACGTGCGGTCCAAGATCAACGCCGGGCAGATCGGCGTCGGCGGCGGGCGGCTGCATCCCCTGTCGGTGGCCCGGGGTGTGATCATCGCCAAAGCCTCGGCCTGGGTCGGGGCCATCGTGGCGGGCTGGTGGATCGGAGTGCTGGCCTACTTGCTGCCGCGCCGCGGCGAGTTGCGGGTGGCCGCCGAGGACACCAAAGGCGTGGTGGTTGCCGTCGTCAGCGCGCTGGCATTGGTGGTTGCCGCACTGTGGTTACAGCATTGCTGCAAGTCCCCCGAAGAACCGCCGGACGGCGGTGACGCGGCGCCCGAGTGAACGGGTACCGAAGCTTGGTGGCCGAATCGCCGCCGCGGTCGACACGCTAGGTGACCTGTGACAGGTACAGTCGGCCCATGACCGTTCTGCCCCGCGGTGCTCGGCCACGGCGCGGCGGCCGAAGTCCAGGCTGGCTGCTCTTAACAGTGTTGCTGGTGCTCGCTATTTTGGCGAGTTCGGCGCTGGTGTTCACCGACCGCGTGGAGTTGCTGAAGTTAGCCGTCATCCTGGCGTTGTGGGCCGCCGTGGTGGCGGCGTTCGTCTCCGTCATCTACCGCCGTCAGAGTGATCTCGACCAGGCCAAGGCCCGCGATCTGAAACTGGTATACGACCTTCAGCTCGATCGGGAGATCTCCGCGCGGCGCGAATACGAGCTGACCGTCGAGAGCCAGCTGCGCCGCGAACTGGCTTCGGAGCTGCGGGCCCAGGCCGCCGACGAGGTCGCCGCGCTGCGCGCCGAGCTGGCCGCGCTGCGGGCGAACCTCGAGATCCTGTTCGATGCCGATCTGTCGCACCGGCCTGCCATCGAGAACGACAAGAGCACCGTGCGGGCTGCGGGCCGCGTCACCGCCAGCAGGCTGGATGTGTCCCCGGTCGAGGACACCGACATCCGCAGCGTCCGGACCGAGGAAAGTCCCATCATCGACGTCCCTGCCGAGCCGCATCCGTCCGAGAACGACTGGGTCGCGGCGGCGGCAGCAGCGGCGGCCGGTGGCGCGCACCGGCTGTCCGCCCAGGGCCCCGAGGAGCCGCGCCGCAGGCGCCGCATGCCCGAGGACCAGCAAGCTCGGCCGCCCAGCAGGAGCCGCCTCGTCCGGCGCCGCCGCAGCAGGCTCCGCAGCAGCCTGTTCCCCCGCAGCAACAGCCGCCGTCGACGTGGGCACCGCCCCGCCGCCGCCGACCATGCCGCCGATGGAGCCGTCTCCCACCCTCGACGTGCCCGCCGCCCAGCGCCCGGCGCCGCCGAGCAGCCCGTGGTCCCCGCCGGACGCCCCGCCGCACCGGCTGCCCGAGCAGCCCCAAACCGGGTGGCAGCCTGCTCCAGCCGAAGGGCAGTTCATTCCCGCCGGTGCGCCGGGCAGCAACTGGGTCGCCCCGCCCGTGCCGGAGAACGGGGCGTCCAACGAGTACGTCGGCCGTCGCCGCGCTCCCGAGCAGGCTCCTGCCGAGCCGGTGATGTCCACCCAGCCACCCGAACCGCCACGTGGCCGCCACTCCGCCTCGTCCGACGCGGGCGACCCCGGCCGTCCGGTGCTGGCTGCGGAACCCTCGCAGCCTCCTCCGCCGCCGGAGCCCGAGCCCGAGCCGGAATCCGACGAAGCCAATGGTCAGCACGCCGGCGGGCAGTCGGTCAACGAGTTGCTGGCCCGCTTCCAGTCGGCGCCCGCCCAAGGTGGCGGTCGCAGACGCCGAGACGAGTGAGCTAGTCTGTGGCAACCGTCCGGTACCCGCAGCGCGGGACTGGAACGATGACAACTACTTCAACTTGTGAGGTCGTCTGCGATGGAGCAGTTCGACGGGCTGCGTCCCGCGCGCCTTTCGGTCGGGATCATCTCGGCCGGTCGCGTCGGGACCGCGCTCGGCTACGCCCTGGAGCGGGCCGAGCATGTCGTGGTGGCGTGCAGCGCCATCTCGGAGCCGTCTCGGCTGCGGGCCCACCGCAGGCTGCCTGATACGGCGATCCTGCCTGTCGACGAGGTCGCCGGGCGCGCCGAACTGCTGCTGCTCACGGTTCCCGACGCGGAACTGGCCGCGTTGGTGGCCGGGCTGGCCGCCACGGGTGCGGTGCGGCCGGGCACCATCGTGGTGCACACCTCCGGTGCCAACGGTGTCGGGATCCTGGCACCGCTGACCGCGCAAGGTTGTATCCCGCTGGCCATCCACCCCGCGATGACCTTCACCGGCTCCGACGAGGACATCGCCCGGCTGCCCGACACCTGCTTCGGCGTCACCGCCGCCGACGAGGTGGGTTATGCGATCGGCCAGTCACTCGTGCTGGAGATCGGCGGCGAGCCGTTCCGGGTGCGGGAAGACGCCAGGACGCAGTACCACGCCGCCCTGGCGCATGCCAGCAACCATCTGGTGACCCTGGTGCTCGACGCCGTGGACGTCCTGCGGGCATCGCTGCGTGGTCAGGAACTGCTCGGCCAGGAACTCGTCGGCGACGAACCGGGCGGCCTGGCCGAACGGGTGGTGGCCCCGCTGGCGCGGGCAGCGCTCGAAAACGCCCTGCAGCGCGGGCAGTCCGCGCTGACCGGTCCGGTGGCACGCGGCGACGCCGCCGCAGTGGCCGCCCACCTGAGCGCTCTGGAAGAACTGGATCCTCAACTGGCCCAGGCATATCGGGCCAACTCAATGCGTACTGCCCAGCGTGCCCACGCACCCGGAGACGTCTTCGAGGTGCTGGCGGAAACGAGCCAACGATGAGCCTGGACACCCCACCGAAATTCAGCGCGGGGGAACTCAACGTCTACCGCGACCCTGCCGACGTCTCCGCGGTCACGCGCGCGTTGCGGGGCACCGGGCGACGGGTGGCGCTGGTACCCACCATGGGTGCGCTGCACGAAGGGCATCTGACTCTGGTCAAGGCCGCCAAGCGCGTGCCGGGATCGGTGGTGGTGGTGTCGATCTTCGTCAACCCGCTGCAGTTCGGCGCGGGGGAGGACCTCGACGCCTACCCGCGGACCCTCGACGACGATCTGGCCGCGCTGCGCGCAGAAGGGGTCGACATCGCGTTCACCCCGACCGTCGCCGAGATCTACCCCGACGGGCCGCGCACCGAGGTGCACCCCGGCCCGCTCGGCGAGGAGCTCGAAGGCGCTTCGCGCCCAGGACATTTCGCCGGCGTGCTGACGGTCGTGCTGAAACTGCTCAACATCGTGCACCCCGACAAGGCCTACTTCGGCGAGAAGGACTACCAGCAGCTGGCGCTGATCCGGCAGATGGTCACCGATCTCAACGTCGACGCGCAGATCGTCGGAGTGCCCACCGTGCGCGAGTCCGACGGGCTGGCCCTGTCCTCGCGCAACCGCTACCTCGATGCCGACGAGCGGGAGCAGGCCACCGCACTGTCGGCGGCGCTGCTGGCAGGCAAGTACGCCGCGGCCGGCGGTGCGGGTGCGGCGATCGACGCCGCCAGGGCCGTGCTCGACGAGGTGCCCGCCATCGATGTGGACTACCTGCAGGTCCGCGATCCCCGGCTGGGCCCCGCACCCGAAGAGGGGCAGGCCCGGTTGCTGGTCGCCGCGCGGCTGGGGCGGACCCGGCTGCTCGACAACATCGCCGTTGACATCGGCGCGTCCGCGGGTATCGACGGACACCCCCGCGTCGACGACAACCACGAACTGCCCTGGAGGAACTGATGCAACGCACAATGCTCAAATCGAAGATCCACCGGGCCACGGTGACCCAGGCCGACCTGCACTACGTCGGTTCGGTGACCATCGACGCCGACCTGATGGAGGCGGCCGACCTGCTCGAAGGCGAGCAGGTGACCATCGTCGACATCGACAACGGCGCCCGGCTGGTGACCTATGCCATCACCGGTGAGCGGGGCACCGGAGTCATCGGGATCAACGGTGCCGCAGCGCATCTCATTCACCCCGGCGACCTGGTCATCCTGATCGCCTACGGCGTGATGGAGGACGCCGAGGCGCGGGCGTACCGCCCGCGGATCGTCTTCGTCGACGCCGACAACCGGCAGATCGACCTCGGAGAAGACCCGGCGTATGTGCCGCACCCGGCATTTTCGTCCTCCTCGCGTGCGGGTATCTCCGAGCTGATGTCGCCACGCTGATGCTGCTCGCCATAGACGTCCGCAACACCCACACCATCGTCGGCCTCATCTCCGGTTCGGGAGATCACGCGAAAGTGGTGCAGCAGTGGCGGATTCGTACCGAGTCCGAGGTGACGGCCGACGAGCTGGCCTTGACCATCGACGGTCTGATCGGCGATGACGCCGACCAGCTGACCGGTGCGGCCGGCCTGTCCACCGTGCCGTCGGTGCTGCACGAGGTGCGGCTGATGCTCGAGCAGTACTGGCCGGCGGTGCCGCACGTGCTGATCGAACCGGGCGTGCGCACCGGCATCCCGCTGCTGGTGGACAACCCCAAAGAGGTCGGCGCCGACCGCATCGTGAATTGCCTTGCCGCGTACCACAAATACGGAACGGCCGCGATCGTGGTGGATTTCGGCTCGTCCATCTGCGTCGACGTGGTGTCGGCCAAGGGCGAGTTCCTCGGCGGTGCGATCGCGCCCGGTGTGCAGGTCTCGTCCGACGCCGCGGCGGCGCGCTCGGCCGCGCTGCGCCGCGTCGAGCTGACCCGACCACGCTCGGTGATCGGCAAGAACACCGTCGAGTGCATGCAGGCCGGTGCGGTCTTCGGATTCGCCGGTCTGGTCGACGGTCTGGTCAGCCGCATCCGGGAGGATGTCGACGGGTTCGCGGGCAGCAATGTCGCCGTCGTGGCGACCGGGTACACCGCTCCGCTGGTGCTGCCGGATCTGCGCACCGTCGAGCACTACGACCGGCATCTGACCCTCGACGGGCTGCGGCTGATCTTCGAACGCAACCGGGACTCACAGCGCGGACGGCTCAAGCCTGCGCGCTGACTAAGCTGGCATTTCGTGACCCAAGCCGATAGCCACGTAGCGTCCGAGTCCCAGGCCGACATCCCCGAGCAGTTCCGGATCCGTCAGGCCAAGCGGGAACGGTTGCTGGCCGAGGGGCGTGAACCGTATCCCGTTGTCGTGCCGCGCACCCACACGCTGGCCGAGCTGCGCAGCGCCTACCCCGACCTGGAAGCCGACACGCAGACCGGTCAGGTGGTCGGCATCGCCGGGCGCGTGGTGTTTGCCCGCAACTCCGGCAAGCTCTGCTTCGCGACCCTGCAGGAAGGCGACGGGACCCAGCTGCAGGTGATGATCAGCCTGGCGCAGGTCGGCCAGGAATCGCTGGACAGCTGGAAGAGCGATGTCGACCTCGGTGACATCGTGTTCGTCCACGGCGAGGTGATCAGCTCCAAACGTGGCGAATTGTCGGTTTTGGCCGATTCCTGGCAGATGGCTGCCAAGGCGCTGAGACCGCTTCCGGTTGCTCATAAAGAAATGAGCGAAGAAATGCGGGTGCGGCAGCGCTATGTCGATCTGATTGTGCGTCCGGAGGCGCGCACCATCGCGCGACAGCGCGTCGCAGTCGTGCGTGCAGTGCGCAACGCTCTGGAACGGCGCGGATTCCTCGAAGTCGAGACGCCGATGCTGCAGACTCAGGCCGGCGGTGCGGCCGCACGTCCGTTCATTACCCACTCCAATGCGCTCGACGTCGATCTCTACCTGCGGATCGCGCCGGAACTGTTCCTGAAACGGTGTGCGGTCGGGGGTTTTGAGAAGGTGTTCGAGTTAAATCGGAACTTTCGCAACGAAGGTGTCGATTCCACGCACTCACCGGAATTCGCGATGTTGGAGACATATCAGGCCTACGGTGACTACGACGACTCGGCGACGGTCACCCGGGAAGTTATTCAGGAGGTCGCCGACGAAGCGCTGGGTACCAGAGAAGTGCCATTGCCCGACGGCACGGTCTACGATCTCGACGGCCAATGGGACTCCGTCGAAATGTATCCATCGCTCTCCGAAGCACTCGGTGAAGAGATCACCCCCCAGACATCGGTGGAGCGGTTGTGGCAGATCGCCGATCAACTCGGCGCCGAGATTCCCCGGGATCGTGGCTACGGGCACGGGAAATTGGTGGAAGAACTCTGGGAACACACCGTGGGCGACAAGTTGTGGGCACCCACGTTCGTGCGGGACTTCCCGGTCGAGACGACGCCGTTGGTGCGCGCGCACCGAAGTATTGTCGGAGTCACAGAAAAATGGGATCTGTACGTCCGTAACTTCGAACTCGCGACCGGTTACTCCGAGTTGATCGATCCGGTAATCCAACGCGAACGTTTCGCGGCGCAGGCTCGCGCGGCAGCTGCCGGAGACGACGAGGCAATGGTTCTCGACGAGGATTTCCTTGCCGCATTGGAGTATGCGATGCCGCCGACGACTGGTACCGGAATGGGTATCGACCGGTTGTTGATGGCATTGACGGGGCTTTCAATTCGGGAGACGGTTTTGTTCCCGATTGTCCGGCGTCTCGGCAACTGAGTGACTTCGAACCTGATCTGTTGTATTAGCGCGCGTCGGTGTGGCACATTGGTCAACGAGGCGGGATACTGGCAACTACTCATCAATGCGTAGGCAGAAGGGTTCGGTGCGGGGCTAATGGCAAAGAAAGTGACCGTCACGTTGGTTGACGATTTCGATGGTGCAGCCACCGCCGACGAGACGGTCGAATTCGGTCTCGACGGCGTCACCTATGAGATCGATCTTTCGTCCAAGAATGCGACCAAGCTTCGTAACGATCTCAAACAATGGGTCGAGGCCGGACGTCGTGTCGGTGGCCGCAGGCGCGGGCGCGCCGCGAGCCCGGCGGGCCGGGGCCGCGGGGCCATCGACCGCGAACAGAGCGCGGCCATCCGGGAATGGGCCCGCCGCAACGGGCACAATGTGTCGACCAGGGGCCGGATTCCCGCCGACGTGATCGACGCATTCCACGCGGCAACGTAAAAGAGAATTGCCAGTACACGGATCGGCGGTCACCGCCGGTCCGTGTTTTCGCTAGCGGCGAACCTTTCGGTGCCCATTTGCGGAAACGTTTCGCGCACCAGCGGCGTTGATCGTCTGCAGCATCGGGTACACGGGGTAAACGCGCAACCAAGCTCCGCACCCGAAGCTGCCGCCCACTAGAGTGGACGGTATGTACTACGTGCGGAGTGCTGCGCGTCAGTACCGCTATGCGACGGAGAGCAGGTAACCACCGATGTTTGAGAGATTCACCGACCGTGCCCGCAGGGTCGTCGTCCTGGCGCAAGAAGAAGCCCGGATGCTCAACCACAACTACATCGGCACCGAGCACATCCTCTTGGGCCTCATTCACGAAGGCGAAGGCGTCGCCGCCAAGTCGCTGGAATCGCTGGGTATCTCGCTGGAAGGCGTTCGCAGCCAGGTCGAGGAGATCATCGGCCAGGGTCAGCAGGCGCCGTCCGGCCACATCCCGTTCACCCCACGCGCCAAGAAGGTGCTGGAGCTGAGCCTGCGCGAGGCGCTGCAGCTCGGCCACAACTACATCGGCACCGAGCACATCCTGCTCGGCCTGATTCGCGAGGGTGAGGGCGTCGCGGCCCAGGTGCTGGTGAAGCTCGGTGCGGAACTGACCCGGGTGCGCCAGCAGGTCATCCAGCTGCTGAGCGGCTACCAGGGCAAGGAGGCCGCCGAGGCAGGTACCGGTGGTCGGGGAGGCGAGTCGGGCAATCCCTCGACGTCGCTGGTGCTCGACCAGTTCGGCCGCAACCTGACCGCCGCCGCCATGGAAGGCAAGCTCGACCCGGTCATCGGCCGCGAGAAGGAAATCGAGCGGGTCATGCAGGTGCTGAGCCGCCGCACCAAGAACAACCCGGTGCTGATCGGCGAGCCCGGCGTCGGCAAGACCGCTGTCGTCGAGGGCCTGGCCCAGGCCATCGTGCACGGCGAGGTCCCCGAGACGCTCAAGGACAAGCAGCTCTACACCCTCGACCTGGGTTCGCTGGTCGCGGGCAGCCGCTACCGCGGTGACTTCGAGGAACGCCTCAAGAAGGTGCTCAAGGAGATCAACACCCGCGGCGACATCATCCTGTTCATCGACGAGCTGCACACGCTGGTCGGTGCGGGTGCTGCCGAGGGCGCCATCGACGCCGCTTCGATCCTGAAGCCGAAGCTGGCCCGTGGCGAACTGCAGACCATCGGCGCGACCACCCTCGACGAGTACCGCAAGTACATCGAGAAGGACGCCGCGCTGGAGCGCCGTTTCCAGCCCGTGCAGGTCGGTGAGCCGACGGTCGAGCACACCATCGAGATCCTCAAGGGTCTGCGCGACCGTTACGAGGCGCACCACCGCGTCTCCATCACCGACAGTGCCATGGTGGCTGCCGCCACGCTGGCCGACCGGTACATCAACGACCGGTTCCTGCCGGACAAGGCCATCGACCTGATCGACGAGGCAGGCGCCCGGATGCGCATCCGCCGGATGACCGCTCCGCCAGACCTGCGCGAGTTCGACGAGAAGATCGCCGATGCGCGCCGGGAGAAGGAATCGGCGATCGACGCGCAGGACTTCGAGAAGGCCGCGCGGCTGCGCGATTCCGAGAAGCAGCTGGTGGCCCAGCGTGCCGAGCGGGAAAAGCAGTGGCGCTCGGGTGATCTCGACGTCGTCGCAGAGGTCGACGACGAGCAGATCGCCGAGGTGCTGGGCAACTGGACCGGTATCCCCGTGTTCAAGCTGACCGAGGAGGAGACCACTCGGCTGCTGCGCATGGAGGACGAGCTGCACAAGCGGATCATCGGCCAGGAGGACGCCGTCAAGGCCGTCTCCAAGGCCATCCGCCGCACCCGTGCCGGCCTGAAGGACCCCAAGCGTCCGTCCGGCTCGTTCATCTTCGCCGGCCCGTCCGGTGTCGGTAAGACCGAGCTGTCCAAGGCGCTGGCCAACTTCCTGTTCGGCGAGGACGATGCGCTCATCCAGATCGACATGGGCGAGTTCCACGACCGCTTCACCGCGTCGCGGCTGTTCGGTGCCCCTCCGGGATACGTCGGCTACGAAGAGGGCGGCCAGCTCACCGAGAAGGTGCGCCGCAAGCCGTTCAGCGTCGTGCTGTTCGACGAGATCGAGAAGGCCCACCAGGAGATCTACAACAGCCTGTTGCAGGTCCTTGAGGACGGCCGCCTCACCGACGGTCAGGGTCGCACGGTCGACTTCAAGAACACCGTGCTGATCTTCACGTCGAACCTCGGCACGTCGGACATCAGCAAGGCGGTCGGCCTTGGCTTCACGCAGGGCGGCGGTGAGAACAACTACGAGCGGATGAAGCAGAAGGTCAACGACGAGCTCAAGAAGCACTTCCGGCCTGAGTTCCTCAACCGTATCGACGACATCATCGTGTTCCACCAGCTGACGCAGGACGAGATCATCAAGATGGTCGACCTGATGATCGGCCGGGTCGGCAACCAGCTCAAGACCAAGGACATGGCCATGGAGCTGACGCCGAAGGCCAAGGCTCTGCTGGCCAAGCGCGGCTTCGATCCGGTGCTGGGTGCGCGGCCACTGCGCCGCACCATCCAGCGCGAGATCGAGGACCAGCTGTCGGAGAAGATCCTGTTCGACGAGGTCGGTCCGGGGCAGCTCGTGACGGTCGACGTCGAGGGCTGGGACGGCGAAGGTGCCGGCGAGGACGCGAAGTTCACCTTCGTGGGCAAGCCGAAGAGCGCCAGCCAGGACGGTCCCGACCTGGCCAAGGCCGCAGCTTCCGCTGAATAGTCGCCTCCGGCGACGAAGCTGAATAAGCGCCAAACAAAAATGCCCCCACCATCCGGTGGGGGCATTTTTGTTGCGGGCTAGCTGCCCAGCGCCGGTCCGATGGTGGTGTTCCAGGACTCCTGCATCTCCGACTCGAAAAGGCCCCACGTGTGCGAGCCCTCCGGGCGGGCGACGTAGTGCACCGGAACTCCGGCTGCCGCTGCGGCGTCGGCGAACGCCCTGGTGCTGTCGGAGACGATGCGCTCGATCAGCCCGCCGGTGATGTTGGGTCCGAAGCCTTCGGGGAGCCGGTCGACGGCGCCTTCGCCTCCGCTGGTCGAGGCGGCCGCGTAGACGGCGGTGCCCTTCAGCTTCCCGACGTTCTTGGTGGGATCGTGCGCGACCCACAGCGGACCGCCGGCCGGGCCCCACATGTTGTCCGCGCTGAGCCCGCCACCCATCAAGGTCAGCGAGACCTGCTGGGCGTTGTCGGAGGGGTTGAGCAGGCCGCTGTAGGAGCCGACGGCCCGGAACAGCCCGGGGGCCTGCACGGCGTAGTCGACGGCGGTGCCGCCGGTGCTCGACAGTCCGCCGACCGCGTTGCGCCCGTTCGTGTTGTACTGCGCGTTGATCACCGGCGGCAGTTCACGGGTCATGTAGGTCTGGTACTGCTTGCTGCCGTCGTTGACCCAGTCGGTCCACCAGCTGAACTGCCCACCGAGCGGGGACACGACATTGACGTTCTTGTTGGCGAAGAAGCCCTGGATGTCGGTCATTCCGAACCAACTCTTGGCGCCGGGTGCGAAGTTGCCGCCCGGGTCGAGGTTGTCGCCACCGTCGATACCGGGCAGGAGGTAGAACGTCGGCGCACCCGAGCGCGGGGCTTTGAACACGTCGTTGACGATCACCTGGTTCATGGCGGGCGAGTACACCGAGACCTTGTCCCAGCGATCGTTGACGTGCTCGATGCCGGTGATGTGCGCGCCGCCTTGCGGCGGGTCGGCTGCTGCCGTCGGCATCGACAGGAACGGCATCACTACAGTCAGGGCTGCTGCAAACACGCGAACACGGCGAAAGAGTTGATTCACGGCGTGATTATGTGGTCCAGGTATGTCACAGGCAGTGCATAGCAACGGGATTCACTGCTCGGTATTTGCGTTGTCACGCATCCACACCCACGAGGGAAGGGCTCTACCATGCTGATCGTCACCACCAACGACATTCCGGGCTGGGAAATTCAGCGGGTTTGCGGCGAGGTCTTCGGGCTGACAGTGCGGTCCCGAAACGCCTTCTCGCAGATGGGCGCCGGGTTCAAGAGCATGTTCGGCGGCGAGCTGCAGGGCATGACCAAGAACCTTGCCGAAAGCCGCAACGAGGCGATGGGCCGGCTGATGAACGAGGCCCGCGCCCGGGGCGGCAATGCGATCGTCGCGATGCGCTTCGACACCACCGAGATCGGCGATACCTGGACCGAGATCTGCGCCTACGGCACCGCCGTGCAGGCCGTGCCTGTCACCGACGCCGCCAAGTACACCGCACAGCAACTCGGGTACGGCGGCTGACACGGGAGATTCACAGGTTTACGATGCACCTGTAATCGACGGACGAAGGAATCTGGTGAGAATCCAGAACGGTCGCGCCACTGTACACAGTCAGACCCTGAGCCCGTCACAGCTGCCACTGGGACGCGAACTCCCAGAAAGGACCCCCCGGATGACTTCTCCCGAGGCACGTAAGAGCTACGCGCCCACGCTCGATCTCTCGGCAACCAAAGCTGTGCTGTGGCTCAGCCTCACGGCGTTCCTGGCGCTCGTCGTGCTCTACTTCGTCGGCGTCGACCAGGGGGCCACCTCGGTGTTCGGCGACAACATGTACATCCACGAGTTCGTCCACGACGCCCGGCACCTGCTCGGCTTCCCCTGCCACTGATTCTCCGGCGGCACAAGCGAACATGGAAAAACACATCATCGGGCGCGGCGTTCTCGCCGGCGCCCTTGCCGGGGTGCTCGCCTTCGTCTGGGCCAAGGTATTCCTTGAGCCGATCATCGGCCGGGCCATCGATTTCGAGGAACGCCAGTCGGCCGCACATGAGGCGATGGAAGCCGCGTCCGGCCACGGCCACAGCCATGGTGAGGGCGTCGAACTGTTTACCCGAGGCGTGCAGTCGAACATCGGCTTGGGGTTCGGGGTGCTGGCCTTCGCGGTCGCCATGGGCGCGCTGTTCGCTGTGGTGTTCTGCGTGGCCTACAACCGCGTCAACGGCCTGTCTGTGCGTGCGTTGTCGGCGTTGATCGCAGGCGCGATGCTGATCGCACTGTGGGTGGTACCTGCGCTGAAGTACCCGCCCAACCCTCCGGCGACCAGCTTGGAGGAGACCATCACCCAGCGCGGGCTGCTCTACCTGCTGATGGTCGGGTTGTCGGCGCTGCTGATGGTCGCGGCGGTCTATCTCGGTAGTCAGTTGGCGCCCAAGCTCGGTGCCTGGAACGCGGCGCTGGCCGCCGCCGCGGCCTACATCGTCGCGGTCGGCGTGGTGATGCTGGTGTTGCCGGCCATCCACGAGACGCCGTCCGGTTTCCCGCCCGAAGACGTCTACGAGTTCCGGCTGTATTCGCTGGGCACACAGGTGGTCATCTGGGCGACGATCGGGTTGGTGTTCGGCGTGCTCGCCACCCGGCTCGTCGAGGGTAGGCGCGTGCAGCAGGACCGTCTGATCGCGTGAGTGAAGTCGTCCGGCTGTCGCTGGTGTCGCATGCCATGACCGACGCCGTGGCAGCCGGACGTTTCCCCATCGACGAACCACTCAATTCCCTGGGCCACCGTCAGGTCGATGCGTCGATCGAGCTCGGCCCGGTGGACCAGGCCTACTGCGGCCCGGAGAAGAGGTCGCGCCAGACCGCGGAGTTGCTCGGCCTGCGCGCCGAGGTCGAGCCGCTGCTGGCCGATCTGGATTGCGGTCTCTGGCGAGGTGACGTGCTCTCCGGGGTGCGCCCCGCCGAACTGGCCATCTGGCTCACCGATCCGGGCAAGGCGCCGCACGGCGGGGAAACCGTCGTGGAGTTGATCGCACGGGTACGGCGGTGGATGGATACCGTGACCGCCAAGCGCGGCAGGCTCGTGGCCGTCACGCACCCGGCGGTGGTCCGCGCCGCCGTCCTCATCGCGTTGGATGCCCCGCCGAAATCGTTCTGGCGCATCGACATTGCACCGGTGAGCCGCACGGTGCTGCACTTCCGCGGCCATGCCTGGACGCTGCGCAGCAACTGAGTCAACCGATGGGCGCCATCGCGAAGGCCCGCTTGGCGATGGACCACAACCAGCCCGCGGCCGTGGGGCTGCGGAACTGCTGCCAGTTCAACTGGAAGCTCACCACCCAGGGTTGCCCGGTGTGGTCCACGGCGTACCAGCTGTAGGTCAGGTCTCCGGGCAGGTTGCCGCCCTTGGCGCCGACGTAGGTCCACTTCGCCGGGTCGAGGTCGATGCCGGGCAGCGCGGACAGGATCTGCTTGACGGGGGCCGCCTCGCCGACGGCCGAGGCCTGCAGCGCGGCGTGCACCCGGCAGATGTCCTCGGCACTGGCGAACCATTCCAGGCCGTCGTTGGACGCCGGCGTGTGGGTGCGCATCGGATCCGGTTCGTAGGGGCGGGAATTGGTCTGCTGCAGCAACTGGACGCGGTCCTTGGGAGAGGCCTGCTTCCACTGCTCGCGCAGGTTCGGCTCGCCCCAGCCGACCGAGAACACCTCGTGCATGGTCGGGAACGGCGTCATGCTGGCCGGGTCGTGGTGGCCGCCGGTGACCAGGGCGCGTTCCACCGCGCCGGTGCCCACGCGCCCGATCAAGAGGTCAGTGGCCATGTTGTCGCTCGCCGAGATCATCTGCTGGGCGGCGGTGCGCACGGTGATCTGGGCGCCCGGCGGCATCTTGTCCAGCCCCGCCGAACCGAGTTTCTTGCCCTCTTTTGTGATGGTCAGCAGATCGTCCCAGTGCACCGTTCCGGCCTTGATCGCATCTGAGACGGCAAGCAGCACATAGAGTTTGAAGATCGAGGCCAGTGGCAACGACAGGTCGGTGTTGGTCCCGGCGACTTTCACGCACTTGCCGTCGGTCACCTTGGCGACCTGGTAGGAGTACCGCGCGCCCGACTTGGTCAGCTCGGTGTCGATGTCCGACCAGGAGTTGATCACCGGTGGGACGAGGTTGACGTCGAACCGATCGACCAGCCCGGCGTCGTTGGTGCGCAGCTCGATATCCTGCGCGACGTTGTAGGACGTCAACACGTGCAGCGTGGCCTGGCCCGCGCCGATGTCCACCGAGGACACCCGGAACGGGCGGTCCCACCAGATCCGGTCCATCTTGGTGCCGACGTCGTCGACCTTCTCGGGGCTGGCGAGCGTGCGCACTCCGACCGGGCCGATGGGCCAGTCGGAGTTCAGCATGTCCATGGTCTGCTTGGCCCGCAGACCAGGTGGGGTGTTGGTGTCGATGTGGGCGCCGTAGGAGAGCTCGGCCGCCGGTGCGGCACCCTGTGAACAACCGGAAGCCAGGGCAGCGGCGAGCGCGACGACAGCCGTCAGGCAGGTCGTCCGCCGTGCCACCCCGCTCCGGCTATGCCTGAGCGCCGGGCCCCGCAACGTCCAACACAACCTCGAACTCCAGCAGCGACGCCCCGGTTGCCACGGGGTTCTTGTGTTCACCCTTGTGGGCCTCGACGGCCGGGCCCTGTGCCCACGCCTGGAACGCCTCTTCGGTTTCCCACTGCGTCACGACGAAGTAGCGGTTCTCGCCCTTGACCGGACGCAGCAGCTGGAACCCCAGGAATCCCGGCTGGTTGTCTACGGCGTGTGCACGGTGCGCGAACCGCTTCTCCAGTTCCGGGCCTGCGTTGGGCGGGACCTCGATGGCGTTGATTTTCACGACGGGCATGGGAATCAGGCTACCGCGACCGCGCGGCAAGATAACGGCATGGTCACAGAACTCCTCGCCCACCATGGTGGTCGCGGTGCACCGATCGTGCTGGTGCACGGACTGATGGGCCGCGGCAGCACGTGGACCCGGCAAGTTCCGTGGCTTACCGCCTTGGGCGCGGTGTACACCTACGACGCGCCATGGCACCGCGGCCGCGATGTGCCCGACCCGTTCCCGATCAGCACCGAGCGCTTCGTCGCCGATCTTGCCGACGCGGTCGCGGAACTGGGTGAGCCCGCGCGCCTGATCGGTCATTCGATGGGCGGGCTGCATTCGTGGTGCCTGGCCGCGGCCAGACCGGAGTTGGTGACGGCGGTTGTGGTCGAGGACATGGCACCGGATTTTCTCGGGCGCACCACCGGGCCGTGGGAGCCGTGGGTGCATGCATTGCCGGTCGAATACGGTTCGGCGCAGGAGGTCTACCAGGAGTTCGGCCCGGTGGCCGGTCGCTACTTCCTGGAGGCGTTCGACCGCACCGCCACCGGTTGGCGTCTGCACGGCCGGCCGCAGTGGTGGCTCGACATCGCCGCCGAGTGGGGGACGAGGGACTACTGGCAGCAGTGGCGCGCGGTGCGGGTGCCTGCCCTGCTGCTTGAGGCGGGGACTTCGGTGGCCCCTCCCGGACAGATGCGGACGATGGCCGAGATCGGTTACCGGACAACGTATCTGCATGTTCCTGAGGCGGGGCACCTGATTCATGACGAGCAGCCGCAGGTCTACCGCGACGCCGTGGAGAAGTTCCTAGCGTCGCTCGCCTAGGGCGCCTGCGGTCGGCCAGGCCGGGTTCTGCTCGAAGCGGGTGCGCACCGCATCGAGATCGTGCTCGGCCCGATTCGCGTCGTAGTCCGCCAGCCAACCCGCGAGCGGCGCATAGGTGCGGAACTGGTCGAGGTGGATGCGCAGGATGCCGCTGCGGTGCGCTGCCCAGCTCAGGGCGGCAGCGACCAGGAACGGCGAGGCCATGATCAGGAGGGCGAGTGCATAGGTCATGGCAGTAATTCTTGTTAGGTCAATATCCGGCCAACAAGTGGCAGCACTGACACCTTTCGGTAAGATACTGCCATGATCAGAAGCGTCTCCGCGCTGGTGCTCGACGGCCTCGCGGTTTTCGAGTTCGGGGTGATCTGTGAGGTTTTCGGGATCGACCGCTCGGCCGACGGGGTACCCAACTTCGACTTCAAGGTGTGCGGCCCCGAGCCCGGTAAGCCGGTGCGGACCTCGATCGGCGCCACGCTCACACCCGACCACGGCCTCGATGCCCTGATCGGTGCCGACCTGGTGGCGATCCCGGCGATCGCAGGCACCGATTACCTGCCAGAAGCGCTGGCCGCGGTGCGCACCGCCGCCGATGCCGGATCGATCATCCTGACCGTGTGCTCCGGAGCCTTCCTGGCCGGCGCGGCCGGATTGCTCGACGGACGGCCGTGCACCACGCACTGGATGCACGCCGACGAGCTGGCCCGGATGTATCCGACCGCACGCGTCGACCGCAATGTGCTGTTCGTGGACGACGGCAACCTGATCACCAGCGCCGGCACGGCCGCGGGTATCGACGCCTGCCTGCACCTCGTGCGGCGGGAACTCGGCAGCGAGGTGACCAACAAGATCGCCCGCCGCATGGTGGTCCCGCCGCAGCGCGACGGCGGCCAGCGCCAGTTCATCGACCAGCCGATCCCGGTGCGATGTTCGGATGGCTTTGCCCCACATCTGGATTGGATCATCGGCAACCTGGACAAGCCGCACACCGTCGGCACCCTGGCCAAGCGGGCGGCGATGTCGACGCGGACCTTCGCGCGACGCTTCGTCGAGGAGACCGGCACCACGCCGATGCAGTGGATCACCGATCAGCGGGTGCTGTACGCGCGCCGCTTGCTCGAGGAGACCGACCTCGACATCGACTGGATCGCAGGGCAGGCCGGGTTCGGCACCGCGACGTTGCTACGGCACCACTTCCGCCGCGTCATCGGGGTGACGCCGTCGGACTACCGTCGCAGATTTGCTTGCGGCACAG
The DNA here is from genome assembly GCF_002157835.1 of Mycobacterium dioxanotrophicus. Taxonomy (NCBI): domain Bacteria; kingdom Bacillati; phylum Actinomycetota; class Actinomycetes; order Mycobacteriales; family Mycobacteriaceae; genus Mycobacterium; species Mycobacterium dioxanotrophicus. Next base: position 892,977 of record NZ_CP020809.1, read on the forward strand.
GGGAATCCGTTTGCGACGACGGCGAAGCCGTCGCCTCGGCCTAGCCGTCGGGCTGGCACGACACATTGACGTAGACGGTGGTGTGCTGCGACGGGTCGATGCGGTGTCCGGTGTCGTTGATGTTGGAGTCGGCCAGGCCGTGCACTCCCGTCACCTTGCACAGCGAAAGGCTGGTCTTGGCATTGGAATTCACCTGGACGTGATAGCCCCGGCTTTCCAACTCGCGCACGGTGTCCTCGGCCGATCCGGTGCCGCTGGGCGCGGCCGCCGCCGGGGCCGCCAGTCCCAACGCGAGAAACGTTGTCGTACAGAGCAGTAGCGTCAGTTTCGGCATGTCTCCGTTGTATGTGCCGAAGCGGCGTCATGGGGACCCCCGACGGGTATTCAGGCCATCCTCATGTATTTTCGCCCTCGCCGGCCAACGCGAAGCGGCCGTCGGGTGTCTGTTCCACCAGGCCGTCGACCAGCAGCGAGTCCAGGGCTCGGTCACGCTGGGCGGTGTCGGTGAGCCAGGCCACGTCGAGCTGTGCCCTGGTGACGGGAAAACTGTTGGTGCGTAAGACATCCAATAGCCTGCCGCGGGCCTGGCGGTCAGTTCCCGCGTACCGCTGCACCTTGCGGGCCGGTCCCGTGGGCGCCGGGTAACCCGCCGTGCGCCACAGGCACGAACTCAGCGGGCAGATCCCGCACCGCGGGGTCCGCGAGGTGCACACCGTCGCGCCGAGTTCCATCAGCGCGGCCGAGAACACCGGTGCCGCATCGGAGTCGGGGAGCAGCGCGGACACGTCGTCCAGGTCGCGCACGCTCGCCGGAGAATCGGCCCGGCCGTGCACCGCGCGCGCCACCACCCGGCGCACGTTGGTGTCCACCACAGGCACCCTGGCCGCATACGCGAAACACGCGACCGCCCGCGCGGTGTAGGCCCCGACACCCGGCAGCGTCAGCAGTGTCTCGACGTCGGCGGGCACCACATCACCGTGCTCGGCGGCGATCGTGACGGCGCACTCGTGCAGGCGCTTGGCCCGGCGCGGGTATCCGAGCTTGCCCCACGCCCGCAGCACCTCGCCGACACCGGCCGCCGCAGTCGCCGACGGCGTGGGCCACCGCGCGATCCAGTCCAGCCAGATCGGCTCGACCCGGGCCACCGGCGTCTGTTGCAGCATGAACTCACTGACCAGGATCTGCCAGGCCGTGACGCCGGGCCTGCGCCACGGCAGGTCGCGCTGGAATTCCCGGTACCACCCGGTCAGCTCGTCGGAATCGATGCTCATCAGGGCATCAGGCGTCCAGAGCGATAGGCTGACCGCCATGCCCAATTCGAACCCGGTGTCGGCGTGGAAGGCACTCAAGGACGGTAACGCGCGCTTCGTCGCGGGCGAGCCGCAGCATCCGAGCCAGGACATCGCTCGGCGCGCCAGACTGACACACGGTCAGAAGCCCACCGCGGTGGTGTTCGGGTGTGGCGACAGCCGTGTCGCCGCCGAGTTGCTGTTCGACCAGGGTCTGGGCGATATGTTCGTCGTGCGCACGGCGGGCCACGTGATCGACAACGCGGTGCTCGGCTCCATCGAATACGCCGTCTCGATCCTGGGCGTGCCGCTGATCGTGGTGCTGGGGCACGACAGCTGCGGTGCGGTCCAGGCCGCCATCAACGCGCTTGATGACGGACAGGTGCCCGGCGGGTACGTGCGCGACATCGTCGAGCGGGTGACGCCGTCGATCCTGATGGGTCGCCACGCTGGGCTCGAGCGGGTCGACGAGTTCGAGGCCCATCACGTCAAGGAAACCGTCAACCAGCTGCAGATGCGCTCAGCGGCCATCGCCCAGGGCATCGCGGCGGGCACCCAGGCCATCGTCGGCGCGACCTACCACCTGTCCGACGGCCGGGTCGAGTTGCGCCATCACGTGGGCGACATCGGTCACGCCTGACGACAAGCCCGTCGGCGACACGCCGGGCCGCCTCGGGCAACTGGGGATGACCTGGGCTTACCGTGAAGGTCGTGTTGGATCTGGAACCACGGGGCCCCCTGCCTGCGGAGATTTACCGGCGGCGCCGAGCGCTGGCGATCGGGATCGGGGTGGTCGTCGTCGCGGTGGTCGTCGCGATCATCGCTGTCGTGGTGAGCAACAGCTCAGGTGCCGAATCCAAGTCCGCTGAACAGTCGACTCCCACCCCGACCGCTGCCGCGCCGACCCCGCTGCCGGGCGAGAACCCCGAGGTCAAAACTCCGGTGGTGCCCCCGGCGCAGCACGCTCCGCCGCCGACGGCAACCCCGACCGCGGCGGTGACGCCGCCGCCGGTGCTCAAGGAGGGCGACGACTGCCCGGATTCGACCCTGGCTGTCAAGGGCATCACCAGCCAGCCGCAGTACGTCGTCGGCGATCAGCCGAAGTTCACCATGGTCGTCACCAACATCGGCCTGGTGGCCTGCAAGCGTGACGTCGGCGCAGCCGTGTTGGCCGCCTACGTCTACTCGCTGGACAACACTCGCCTGTGGTCCAACCTGGACTGCGCGCCGTCCAACGAAACGCTCGTCAAGACCTTCAACCCGGGCGAGCAGGTGACCACCGAGGTGACCTGGACCGGGATGAGCTCCGCACCCCAGTGCCCGCTGCCTCGGCAGCCGATCGGGCCCGGCACCTACAACCTGATGGTGCAACTGGGCAATCTGAGATCGGCGCCCGTGCCGTTCATCCTCGCGCCCGCGCAGCAGCCGGCACCGCCGCCGGCCGAGGGTGCCCCGGCCGCCCCGGCACCTGCCCCGGGTAACTGAGCCGGTTCTAGGCCAGCCGGTCGGCGATCGTCGACTCGGCCAGCAGGGAGAGCCCTTCTCTTATGTGCCGGGCCCACATGGACCCGATGCCTTCGACCGACTGCAGGTCGTCGGCGCTGGCGGCCAGCAACCCCTGCAGCGAGCCGAACGAGCGGACCAGTAGGTCGACGTGGGCGAACTGCAGTCGCGGGATGCCTGCCATGGCGCGGTATCCCCGGGAGCTCATCGCCGAGTCCTGTGCCTCGGCCGTCGTGGGATAGCCGAAGACCCGCGCCAGCGTGGTGAAGTCGAGCAGCTCGTTGTCGGTGAGCGCGTCCAGATCTTCGAGGGTGGCGCTGACCTGCGCCGCCGTCGGGGGTTCGGGGTTGGCGTGATAGTCCCGCACGATCAGTTCGCGGGCCGTTTCGTTGTCGCCGACGAGCTCGTCGAGCTGCAGTTTGAGCTGACGGCCGTCGGTGCCCAGTTCGACGACGTCGGCGTCGATCTCAAGGCTGATCCGGCGCACCATCTCCAGGCGCTGCACCACCGTCATGACGTCGCGCAGTGTCACGAAGTCCTCGATCTCGGCGGTCGAGAGCTGCTTGCTCACCTCGTCGAGGCGGCCCTTGTAACGTTCCAGCGTGGCGACGGTCTGGTTGGCCCGCGACAGGATGGTCGCCGAGTCGGGGACGACGTGCCGTTCCCCGGCCACGTAGACCGTCACGATGCTCATCGAGTGGCTCACCGAAACCACGGGGTAGCCGGTCTGGATCGCGGTGCGCTCGGCCGAACGGTGCCGTGTGCCGGACTCGTCGGTGGGGATCGACGGGTCGGGCACCAGCTGCACGTTGGCCCGCAGGATGTGGTTGGCGTCGCTGGACAGCACGACCGCGCCGTCCATCTTGGACAGCTCACGCAGCCGGGTCGGTGCGTAGCGGATGTCGAGCTCGAAACCGCCGTCACAGATGGCCTCGACGCTCTCGTCGTAGCCGAGCACGATCAGCGCACCCGTCCTGCCGCGCAGGATGCGTTCCAGCCCGTCGCGCAGCGGGGTCCCTGGTGCCAACCGGCCCAAGGTCTCGCGCAGCGTCGGACGGGCCAGGTGCACGACGTTGCGGCCGGCTCTGCCACCGGTCTTAACGGCCATCGGTCCTCCTAGGATCGGCCGTTATTCTCCGCGATCTCCCGGACCGCCCGCAATGCGGTTGCGATGTTGTCGGACGCGATGACCCGCATCCCGGCCGGTGTGTCGGTGATCCCAGGTGGCACCACGGCGGTGTTGAAGCCCAGCCGGGCGGCTTCGGCCAGCCGGCGTTCCAGCCCGCTGACCCGGCGCAGGTCACCCGCCAGGCCCACCTCGCCGATGGCGACGATGTCCATCGGCAACGGCAGCTGATAGCAGGACGACATGATGGCCAACGCGACCGCGAGATCCGCCGAAGGGTCGGTGAGCCGCATGCCGCCGACGGTCGCCACGTACAGGTCGCTGCGCGCCAGCGGCAGGCCGCTGTGCCGTTCCAGCACGGCGCTGATCATCGCGGCGCGCGCCGAATCGATGCCGCTGACGGTCCGTCGTGCCGGCGCGTCCGTCGGGTTCCACAGTGCCTGCACCTCACCGATCATCGGGCGCTTGCCGTCGAGCGTGACGGTCACGGCGGTGCCTGCGACGGGTGCCGTGCGCTGGTCGAGGAACAGTCCGGACGGATCGCTGACGCATTCAATTCCGTTGTCGTGCATCAGGAAACAGCCGACCTCATCGGCGGCGCCGAACCGGTTCTTGACCCCGCGCACCATCCGTAGCGACGACGCGCGGTCACCCTCGAAGTGCAGCACCACGTCGACCAGATGCTCCAGTGAGCGCGGCCCTGCGATGGCGCCGTCCTTGGTGACGTGGCCGACCAGGATGAGTGCCACCGAATGGCCTTGGGCGGTGGACTTCGCGTAGCCCGTCAGCGCGGTGGTCACCGCACGCACCTGTGTCACGCCGCCGGTCACGCCGTCCGCCTCGGTGGTGGACATGGTCTGCACCGAGTCGACGATGACGAGGCTGGGGCGTACCTGGTCGATATGGCCCAACGCGATCTGCAGATCGGACTCGGATGCCAGGTACATCTCGTCGTGGGTGCAGCCGGTGCGCTCGGCCCGCAGCCGGATCTGCCCGGCGGATTCCTCGCCGGACACGTAGAGCACCCGGCGGCCTTCGTGTGCCCAGCGGTTGGCGACCTCGAGCAGCAGCGTGGACTTGCCGACGCCAGGGTCACCGGCGAGCAGTGTCACCGATCCCGCGACGAGACCGCCGCCGAGTACCCGGTCGAGCTCGCTGACCCCGGTGGGGCAGTGCCGTGTCGCGCCCGGGTCGATGGCGGTGATCGGAACGGCGGGGGAGGCCGGGGCTACCGACCGGCGGGCCGCGCCGCCGATCGCGGACAGCGTGGCCACCTCGTCGACGGTGCCCCACGTGCCGCAGTTCGCACAGCGTCCCACCCATTTCGGGGTGACATGCGCGCATTCCGAGCACCGGTATTGCGAACGTGCTTTCGAACCGGCCACGCCGTGACCCTAGCGGCTGTCACCGACATCCATCGGCAACAGCACGGCGAAAACCTAGTGGTGTCCGCCTGATTCGGCGGAGCCGCCCTCGGCCTGGTCCGAATCGCCGGTCTTGTCGCGGCGCGGTGCGTCGCCCGCCGAGATCGGGACGGCCACGGTGGTCTGGCCGTTCTCGAAGTTGAACGTGAAGTTGTACAGCAGGCCATTGCTGATCTGCTTGGTCAGCGTCACCTTGGCGGTGACGGCGTCGGCAGCCTCGACCTTCTCCAGCGGCGCGATCTGCCCGTCGGGCTCACCGACAACCAGCACGCCGTTGGCGGGCACCGTGGTGTCACCGGTCAGCGCCACGTCACCGATGTCGGAGGTGATCGACTTCAGCTTGTTGTTCACGTCGGCCGAGGTGTTGGCGGCGACGAACAGCAACTCGGCGGGAGATCCCGGCTGCACATAGTCGGTGTCCTGCGGGGCCCGCAGGTGGACGTTGCGCAGCGAGACCGGTCCGGCCTGGGCGTTGACGCCGTTGACCGCGGGCTCCTGGGTGGACGTCTGGGAGACCTGGCCGGCGCCACATCCGGTGAGTGCGACTGCGGCGGCCAGGCCGCACGCGGCCATGCCGACCGAGGCGCGCAATGTGAAGCGGTTCACTCAAGCCTCCTGAATTGGGTCGCCCTACTTCGACTATGCAGAGTAGTAGGTCGGGGTTGCGGGCGGAACGGCGAGGGTTGAGATCGGCCGAATCGGGTGTGGCAGCGGCTGTTTGGTTGCACGATTTCGTCACCCTGTCAACCCCTACTCTTCACCTGCGGTGCCCCTGACCTGCACTGTTGATCGGCGTGTAAGCAAGGCCCGTGTTAGGATAGGGGGGCGAAAGGGGCTCGAATCAGATGATTTTTAAGGTCGGAGACACCGTTGTCTATCCACACCACGGTGCTGCGTTGATCGAGGCGATCGAAACCCGAACCATCAAAGGCGAGCAGAAAGAATATCTCGTCCTGAAGGTCGCCCAGGGGGACCTGACCGTTCGAGTACCTGCAGAAAATGCCGAGTACGTCGGCGTGCGTGACGTAGTCGGGCAGGAAGGCCTTGACAAGGTGTTCCAGGTGCTGCGTGCGCCGCACACCGAGGAGCCGACCAACTGGTCGCGCCGCTACAAGGCCAATCTGGAGAAGCTTGCTTCGGGGGATGTCAACAAGGTTGCCGAGGTCGTCCGCGACCTGTGGCGCCGGGATCAGGAACGCGGCCTGTCCGCGGGCGAGAAGCGGATGCTGGCCAAGGCCCGGCAGATCCTGGTCGGCGAACTCGCGTTGGCGGAGAACACCGACGACGCCAAGGCCGAGACCATGCTCGACGAGGTTCTGGCCGCCGCGTCCTGACGCGTAGTGACAACGGTAGCGGTCGTCCCGGCCGCCGGCTCGGGTGAGCGGCTGGGTGCGGGTAGGCCGAAAGCCTTCGTGAAATTGGCCGGTAGGCCGCTGCTGGAACACGCTCTCGACGGTTTGCGTGCGTCGGGGGTCATCGACGCTGTCGTTGTCGCGGTGCCGCCCGCGCTGACCGATGAGGCCAAGCTGATCTTCGGTGCAGCGGCCGAGATCGTGGCGGGCGGTGCCGACCGTACCGAGTCGGTCCGGCTGGCCCTGCAGGCGGTGGGTGACGCGGAATTCGTATTGGTCCATGACGCGGCCAGGGCGCTGACTCCGGCTGCGCTGATCGTCCGTGTCGTGCGGGCTCTCGAGGCTGGGCACAGTGCCGTCGTCCCGGGCCTGCCGCTGGCCGACACCATCAAGGCGGTCGACGCCAACGGTGCGGTGCTCGGGACGCCGGAACGGGCCGGGCTGCGAGCCGTCCAGACACCTCAGGGCTTCCATGTCGACGTGCTGCGGCGCGCGTATCAGCGTGCGGGGTCCGGGGTGGTCACCGACGACGCCTCGCTCGTCGAGCAGAGCGGTACGCCAGTACAGGTCGTCGATGGCGACCCGATGGCATTCAAGATCACCACTCCCATGGATCTGCTGCTCGCCGAGGCCGCGCTGGCGCGCGGCGGGTCGGGCGCCTCGTGACGATTCCACGGATCGGTCTGGGTACCGACGTGCATCCTGTCGAGTCCGGACGGCCCTGCTGGCTGCTGGGGCTGCTTTTCGACGGCGCCGACGGCTGCGCCGGGCACTCCGACGGCGACGTCGCGGCACACGCGTTGTGTGACGCGCTGCTGAGCGCCGCCGGTCTCGGCGATATCGGCGGTGTATTCGGCACCGACCAACCGCAGTGGCGCGGTGTCAGCGGCGCGGACATGCTTCGGCACGTTCGCGGTTTGCTGGCCGAGGCCGGGTTCACGGTGGGCAATGCGGCCGTCCAGGTCATCGGCAACCGGCCCAAGATCGGGCCTCGCCGCGACGAGGCTCAGCGCCTGCTGGGAGAGCTGGTGGGGGCACCGGTGTCGGTCTCGGCGACAACCACCGACGGTCTCGGACTGACCGGCCGCGGCGAGGGATTGGCGGCCATTGCCACCGCGTTGGTGGTCAAGGCCGATTAGGCCGGTAAGCTGGCCGGTCGTGACTGATCGTGCCGGACTGCGGCTGTACGACACCATGGCTGGTGCCGTACGTGATTTCGTGCCGTTGCGCCCAGGGCACGCCTCCATCTACCTGTGCGGTGCCACGGTGCAGGGCCTGCCGCACATCGGGCACGTCCGCAGCGGCGTCGCCTTCGACGTGCTGCGCCGCTGGCTGACCGCCAACGGCTACGACGTCGCCTTCATCCGCAACGTCACCGACATCGACGACAAGATCCTCAACAAGGCCGCCGACGCAGGCCGGCCGTGGTGGGAATGGGCCGCGACGTTCGAGCGGGCCTTCGCCGCCGCCTACGACGCGCTGGGGGTGCTGCCGCCGTCGGCCGAGCCGCGGGCCACCGGACACATCACGCAGATGGTCGAACTCATCGAGCGGTTGGTCGACAAGGGCCACGCCTATGCCGCCGACGGCGACGTGTATTTCGACGTGCTGAGCCTGCCGGACTACGGCAAGCTGTCCGGCCACCGCATCGACGACGTCCATCAGGGTGAGGGGGCCGCCACCGGCAAGCGCGATCAGCGTGACTTCACGTTGTGGAAGGGTGCCAAACCCGGTGAGCCGTCCTGGCCGACCCCGTTCGGGCGGGGCCGCCCCGGCTGGCACACCGAGTGCGTCGCGATGTGCGAGGCCTATCTCGGCGCCGAGTTCGACATCCACGCCGGCGGCATGGATCTGGTGTTCCCGCACCACGAGAACGAGATCGCGCAGGCCAACGCCGCTGGTGACGGTTTCGCGCGGTACTGGCTGCACAACGGCTGGGTCACCATGGGCGGCGAGAAGATGAGCAAGTCGCTCGGCAACGTCCTGTCGATTCCCGCTGTGCTGCAACGGGTTCGGGCCGCCGAGCTGCGTTACTACCTGGGTAGCGCGCACTACCGGTCCATGCTCGAATTCTCCGAGACGGCGCTGCAGGACGCGGTTAAGGCCTACTGCGGCATCGAGGATTTCCTGCACCGCGTGCACAACCGGGTCGGTGAGGTGACCGTCGGCGAGTGGACGCCGAAATTCGCCGCCGCGCTCGACGACGACCTTTCGGTGCCGATCGCGCTCGCCGAGGTGCACGCCGCGCGCGCCGAGGGCAACCGGGCGCTGGACACCGGCGACCACGACGGTGCGATGGCCCAGGCCCGGTCCATCCGGGCGATGACGGGCATCCTCGGTTGCGACCCGCTCGACGAACGCTGGGAGTCGCGCGACGAGACGTCGGCCGCGCTGGCCGCCGTCGACGTTCTGGTGCAGTGGGCTTTGACGAGCCGGACCGAGGCGCGTGAACGGCGGGACTGGGCCGCCGCCGACGCGATCCGGGATCGGTTGAAGGAGGCCGGTATCGAGGTCACCGATACCGCCGACGGACCCCAGTGGTCCTTGTTGAATGGGACGAAGTAAATGGCGGGGCGAGCGAAGCGACGGGGCGAATAGTGGCGGGCAATTCACAGCGGCGCGGGGCCATCCGCAAGGCAGGCACCAAGAAGGGCCCGACCGTCGGGTCCGGCGGCGTGCGCAGGCGCGGCCTCGAGGGCCGCGGGGCGACGCCGCCCGCCCATATGCGGCCCAACCATCCGGCCGCCAAGAAGGCCGCGAAGGTGGCCCGCCAGCAGCAGGGCAGGCACAAGAAGACCGATGACACCGAATTGGTGCTCGGCCGCAACCCGGTCGTGGAATGCCTGCGCGCGAAAGTCCCTGCCACGGCACTGTTCATCGCGCTGGGCACCGAGGCCGACGAGCGGCTGACCGAGTCGGTGCAGATCGCCGCCGACCGCGGTATCTCGATCCTTGAGGTGCCGCGCACCGACCTGGACCGGATGAGTTCCAATGGGCTGCACCAGGGTCTGGCCCTGCAGGTGCCGCCGTACCTCTACGCGCATCCCGACGATCTGCTGGCAACGGCCAAGGACGAGGGCTCGCCCGCCCTGCTGGTGGCGCTGGACAACATCTCCGACCCGCGCAACCTCGGCGCGATCGTGCGATCGGTGTCCGCGTTCGGAGGCCACGGTGTGGTGATTCCGCAGCGGCGCTCGGCGTCGGTGACGGCGGTGGCCTGGCGGACCAGCGCCGGTGCGGCGGCCCGGCTCAAGGTGGCCAGGGCCACGAATCTCACTCGCACCCTCACGAGTTGGGCCGATGCCGGCCTGCAGGTGGTGGGTCTGGATGCCGGTGGCGACACCACGCTGGACCAACTGGACGGCACCGGGCCGATGGTCGTGGTGGTGGGCTCCGAAGGTAAGGGTCTGTCCCGGTTGGTGCGGGAGACCTGTGATGCGGTGGTGTCGATCCCGATGGCCGGCCCGACGGAATCGCTGAACGCTTCGGTGGCCGCCGGTGTGGTGCTGGCCGAGATCGCCCGCCAGCGCCGCGGCTGATTCCGTCAGGCCCGGCGCGGTTTGCGCAGGCTGAACCGGTCCACCGGGGTCATCGTGCCCAGCGGGCCGGTTATTGCGAAATACGTTGCCTCGATTGAGGTTTCGCCACCCGGACGGCCCGGGTCGACGTCGAACATGACAAACCCGTACGGGTTGTCACGGTCCCGGAACGCCGACCACGCCGCCGGTTCCTCGACATAGCGCGGTGTCCGTTTCTTCAGCGCGGGGTCGACCCCGTCGACGCCCATGAGCACCTGGCAGCGGGGTTCGTCGAAGAGCATCCGGTTGGACGGTATCGAGGTGCCGCCCCCGCCGATCACCAGATGCACTGTGCCGTGGTCGGATACCGCCGGGGTCAGGGTGTCGGTCGGCAGGGTGCCGCGGATCGGATGCGTCCGTTCGTAGTGGTGTTCGTGCCCGCACACCACCAGATCCACGCCGTAGCGGTCGAACAGAGGCAGCCAATTCTGCCTGATGCCCAGATCGGCGCCGTTGGTCTTGTGGCCGGTCGACACGGCGGTCTGGTGCATGCACACCACCACCCAGTCGATGGCGGGATCGGTACTGGTGCGCTCCAATTCTCCTTCGAGCCAACGCCTCTGGGCGCCACCGGAATAGCCGTGCACGTAGGAGTTGCCGCCGTCCTGATAGCACACGTCGTCGTTGTTCAGACTGATCACCCGCACCGCGCCCGCGGTGAACGCGTACCACAGGCCACGCAGCTCGGCGTCGGAGCCGGAATCGGGCAGCGCGAAATAGGTTTGGTAGGCGCCGAACCCGATCGGGCCATTGCCCAGCTCGTTCTCGTGGTTGCCCGCCGCGGGCATCCACGGCCGGTGTCGAGCCGAGCGGGAGTTGTTGTCGAACCAGTCCGACCAGGTACGGATCCGGTTGCCGGAGAGGTTGGCGTAGCACAGGTCACCGTTGACGAGGTTGAACAGTGGCGCGGTCTGTTCGACGGCCGCGGTGATGTCGCCCGCGGCAGGTGAACCACGGTTGTCGCTGCCGAACGCGTTGGCCACCATCGCGTCCAGCGTCGGGGTGGACTGATCACCGAAGCTCGTGAAACGCAACGCAGCTCGGCCCCGCGGCGCGGTGTGCACGCTACCCAGTTCAGGGCTTGCGCCGTCATGAACGGCGGCATAGACGTAATCGGTGTCGGGCAGCAACCCCGTCAGCCGCGCATGGTGCACCCGGACTTCGGTGCCGGACTGCGCATCTCGGTAGGTGACGGTGTCGGCGGCGACGGTTTCCCCGAGGCCACCCGCGGGTGTGCCGAACGTGACCCGGGGATTGTTCACCGCGGCGGTCGTGTGCCATGACACGGCCACCTCGTTCGCGGCGTCGGCGCCGAACTGCAGGTGCACCCCGGACACCGGCGGTGCGCCGTTGCGGTCCGTGCGCGGCCACAAGTCCGGGCCGGTGGCCTTGGGCCGCAGCAGTTCGGTGGCCGCGCCGCCCGCCCCGGCGCCCAGCAGTGCGGTGGTGCCACCCACCAGCAGAAGTTTGCGGCGGCTGACGCCGACGTTGTCGCTCACCCCTGCCGTGCTACCGGGTCAACGCGAACAGCGCCGAACGTGCAGGTGAACGGTGTCGCTCAGAGCCCGACGACGCGCAGCCCGACCCACAGTCCGAGCACGGCGGCCACCAGTGTCAGCGGCACCGTGCACAAGCCGACCCGGCTGAACTCACGGAACCGGGCGGTCAGGCCGTATTGATGCACCACATTGCGCCACAGCAGGTTCGACAGGGATCCGACATAGCTGAGGTTCGGCCCGACGTTGACGCCGATCAGCACGGCCAGCACCGCGGCGGGCCCCGATGCCGCCACCAGTGGCAGCAGCACCAGTACGGCGGGCAGATTGTTGACCAGATTCGCCAGTATCGCCGCCACCGCCGCGAAGCCCAGCAGCGCGGGAAGCGAGTCGCCGACGGGCAGCAGTCCGGCCATGATGTCGCCGAGACCGTTGTGGACGACGGCGTCGACGACCACACCGAGGCACAGCACGAACGCGAGGAACGGAACGTTGACAGCGCGGGCGATACTGCTCACCGTGCTGCGTCGCCGGGCCAGGCTGCGGACGCCGAGCACGAGCGCGCCGGTCAGCGCGGCCCAGGCCGGGGACAGGTCGACCAACGAGGTGACCACGAAACCCGCCAGCGTCAAGCCCAGCACCGCGAGCACGAACACCGGAACTTCGGGTGGTGGGGGCGTCACCTCGGCGGCCGGGCGGCTCAGCTCGTGACGGAAAAGCCAACGCAACACGACGAATTCGACGGCGATACCGGCCAGCCACGGCGCTGCCATGACGGCGCTGAACTGTGTGAAGGACAGTCCCGCCACGGCGAAGGCCAGCAGGTTGGTCAGGTTGGACACCGGAAACACCAGCGACGCGGTGTTGGCCAGGTGTGCCGTGGCGTACGCGTGCGGGCGCGGCGTGATGTCCAGCGTGCGGGCCGTGGTCAGCACCACTGGGGTGAGCAGCACGACGGTCGCGTCGAGGCTCAGCACTGCTGTGGTGGTGGCGCCTATGAGAAACACGCGGGTGAGCAGGCGGCGTGGATCGCCTCTGCTCGCGCGGGCCATGAGGGTGCCTGCCGCGTGGAACAGGCCTTCGTCGTCGCACAGATGTGCCAGTACCAGCACGGCGGCAAGAAAGCCGACCACGGGCAGGAGCCGGTTCACCTCGGCCAGGGCGTCGTGCGGCGAGATGACGCCGACCGCGATCAGCAGCCCGGCGGCCGGAACCGCCACGGCAGCCTCGGGCCAGCCTTCCGGCTTCGCGAGGGCGAACACCAGCACGACGGCCAGCAGCACCAGTACTAGGCCCACGGGTCTGCAGGCTCCCACAGCGTCGGCAGGTGCAGGCGGACGGCGTCGCGGGCGGCCAGCCGGGCCAGCACACGCATCGAGACGTCCAGATCGTCACCGGCATACGGCAACGCCCGCAACGGTTTGTGCAGGGGCCGGAAGAAATCGTCCCAGTGGATCAGCACCACCCGACGGGCGCCGACAGCCTGTACGGTCTCGGCCCAATAGTCCAGCAGGTACCGCTCGGGTTGCAGCCCGAGTTGCCCGATACCGAGGTAGACGACGTCGGCGCGTTGCCCGGCCAGCGCCCCGGGTATGGCGCCTGCGCTGCCGACGATCAGCATCCGGCGATCGGTGGCGCGGTGCCGCAGCAGTACCGACCAGGCCTCGCCGCATTTGTAGGCCGATGCTTTCACCGGGGGTACGACCGGCTCGGTGATGGTGCCGGGGAACCGGTCGGGTGGGCAGTGTTCGGATTCGAACAGGGTGACGTCGAATGCGCCGAGCGGCAGCGGCCGGCCCGGGGTGGCGGTGACGACCCGATCGGGAGGCAGCCCGTGCCCGTGGCCGATCTGCGCTGCTGAGGATCCGCCGACCAGGGTGGCGCCGGTGCGGTCGGCCACCACCGCGGAATCCATGGCGTGGTCGAAATGGGTGTGCACGGGCAGCACCGCGTCGAGCCGGTTGACGCCGAGCCGGGCCAGGCAGCCGTCGATACGTGGCAGGGATGGTTCGAGCCGGCGCAGGCCGACGGTCAACAGCGGCGGGCGGGAGAAGAACCCGTCGGTCAACACGGCCGACGACCCGTCCTGGACCAGCAGCGTCGTGACCCCGGCCCAGGTGACCCGCAGCGGGGACTGCGGCGTGGCCGGTGGGGCGTCGAAAAACCGCGCGTAATCGGCCAGGTCGGGCCTGCCGGGCTTGAGCCGCATGGTCCCACCCTATGGGGACCGCTAACCGTAGCGGCGGCGGAACTTCTCCAGCTGGCCGGCCGAATCGATGTGGCGTTGCGAGCCGGTCCAGAACGGATGCGAGTCCGAGCTGACGTCGACCACGATCAGCGGGTAGGTCCGGGTGCCCTCCGGCGTGGTCCACTCGACGGTCCGCTCGCTGGTGGCGGTGGACCGGGTCAAGAACCGCGCGTGCCGGTCGCGGCGTCTTGAAAGACCACCGGGTGGTAGTCGGGGTGGATGTCGGCTTTCATCGTGCTTCTCCTTCGTCGTGTCCGGGTCGGACGGTTTCCTCGATGGGTGGCTGGCACGGCTCCTCGTGCCAGTCGCCGAACGGGTCTGGGTAGTCGGCCCAGTCCTCGGGCTGGGTGAGTTCGGCGTCGGTGAGCAGGGCGCCGCGCAGGGCGTCGAGGATGTCCTCGGGCGCCGCGCCGCACACCAGCACCGCCAGCGAGATGTGCCGGTCGCCGAACAGCTGGTCCCACAGGACTGCCGCCAGTGCTCGTCGCTGCGGGTCGACGTAGCAGCGCTCGCTGGAATCCATTGCTGCGAGCCATTTTCCGGCGTTGCTGAACCGCAGCCCGCCGCCGGCGGATTCGATGTACATGACCTCGCCCGGGCGGTTCGCGAGCCAGGCGCGGCCGCGCGTGCGCACCACACCGTCGAGCAACAGGTCCAGCGCGGCGTGCAGGCGCACCGGGTGGAACGGCCGTCGCGCGGTGAACTCGACGATGCCGACTTCGCCGTCGCGGTCCAGCGGCGGTTCGCCGGCGAGCAGCGGGTCGTGCGGGGCGATGGCCCGGCCGCGCCGGCTGTCCGGCTCCAGATGCGCCAGCGCCAGTTCGATGCGCTCGGGGCCGACGGTGATGCGGGCAAGCGGCGTGAGCCTGCGCAGCACCGCCAGTGTCGTCGCCTCGGGTTCGGTCAGCACCAGCACGTCGGCGAACTCGGCCTGGCCGACGACGACCTGCGCGGCCGTGCGCCCGTCGTCGAGCTCCACCTCGCCGACGGCCTGCTGCAGCCAGACGGCGGTGTCGAGGCATCCGACGACGCCGTCGACGTAGACGTCGCGGGCCGCGGGTCCGTCGATGTAGCCGGGGCCGACGTGCACGCGGATGTGCTCGATCGCCCAGCACACCGGTTCGGGTTCCAGCCAGGCCATCAACTGCACGACGATGCGCTGGACGTCGCCGCGCCGGTGCAGGCGGCGCAGCAGCACCAGCAGATCGTCGCGCACCGTGCAGGTCACGCAGCCGTGCGCGAGTTCCAGTGCCCAGTCCGATGCTCCGGTTGGGGTGCTGACCTGGCGCAGCACCACCTGTCCGTCGAAGGTGTGCCGGACCACCACGGTGCCGGGACTGCGGCTCAGTTCCGCGACGACGTCATCGGTGCCGCCTTGCCCGGCGACGAGTACCACGGGGGTTCGCATGCAGCTCCTGATTCGCTATTGAAAACGATTGTCATTATGCTTAAGCCAGGTTACCCCACGATCAAGGAGGCTCATGTCGGCCCACTGCCAAGTCACCGGGCGCTCGCCCGGCTTCGGTAACACCGTGTCGCACTCGCACCGCCGCAGTCGCAGGCGGTGGAACCCGAACATCCAGAACAAGACCTACTACCTGCCTTCGGAGGGCCGCCGGATCCGGCTGCGGGTCAGTGCCAAGGGCATCAAGGTGATCGACCGCGACGGCATCGAAGCCGTGGTGGCCCAGATCCGCAGCCGGGGAGAGAAAATCTGATGGCGCGCACCGACATTCGACCGATCGTGAAACTGAGATCCACCGCGGGAACCGGCTACACGTACGTCACCCGCAAGAACCGCCGCAACGACCCCGACCGGATCGTGCTGCGCAAGTACGACCCGGTGATCCGCAGGCACGTCGACTTCCGGGAGGAACGCTGATGGCCAAGGCATCCAAGATCGCCAAGAACGAGCAGCGCCGAAAGCTCGTGGAGCGCTACGCCGAACGCCGGGCCGAGCTCAAGGAGATCATCCGCGATCCGGCCAGCTCGCGGGATGCGCGCGCCGCCGCGGTCTCCGCGCTGCAACGCCTGCCACGCGACTCCAGCCCGGTTCGGCTGCGCAACCGCGACGCTGTCGACGGCAGGCCGCGCGGGCATCTGCGCAAGTTCGGCCTGTCCCGGGTGCGGGTCAGAGAACTCGCGCACCGCGGCGAGTTGCCCGGCGTACGGAAGTCGAGCTGGTGATGGCCGCAAAATCCGGGAAGAACACCAAGAAGCGACCGCCTGCAACGGATCTCAAGAAGCCCAGGCGTAATCAGCTGCATGCGCTCGGCGTCACGCGCGTCGACTACAAAGACGTCCAGCTGCTCCGCACCTTCATCAGCGAACGCGGCAAGATCCGGTCGCGCCGCGTGACAGGTCTGACGCCGCAACAGCAGCGACAGGTCGCCGCGGCGATCAAGAACGCGCGCGAGATGGCGCTGTTGCCTGCGGCGGCCCCACGCTGATGTGACACCATCGAGGCCGATGGACATATCCGCGGCGCTGGCCGAATCGCAATCGTACGGTGGATTTTTCGCGATCACCGTGGGTGGCGACGCCGACGGCTGGCTCCCGGTCCGGCAGTGCTACGACGACGGATGCGCCGACCTGATCGAAAAGACCGCAGCGGGATATGGAACGACGGAACTGCGGATTGCGGCATCGATGATCCAGTTCAGCCATGCCTCCCGGCTCTGGTCACCAGTGCTGGCGTGCGTGGCGGGATGTGACGTCGTGCCGGATCTGGCTGGGCTGCAACGCTTTCACTCTGGCACGGCGCTGCGACTACCCGTCGGCGACGGGCGATCCGTCGGCGAACTCGAGGCGTTGCCCGAGCTGCTCTATCGCGTTGTCGTGGAGGAGCATCTGGACCTGCTGGCCGCGGGCCTTCGGGTCAAGATCGCGGCCGGCCTGCTCTACGGCAACGCGGCCGCGGCTCTGGTCGGGGCGGCACGTGCGCTGGTCGGCGGCCGTCCCGACTTGCGGCCGTCGGTGACGACGCTCACCCGCGCGCTGCTGAGCACCGGCGGGCTGGCAGGCACGATGACGGGGCCGCGGCGTCGGAGCTGCTGCCTGTTCTACCGCGTGCCTGGCGGTTCCTACTGCGGTGACTGCGCACTCGGTCAGTAGGCGTACTGGTGTGGCGGCGGGTCGGTGCGCGCCGCAGTGAGCACGGTCAGGTTCGGGATCGCGCGTCGGCTCGAATCATTCTGTCCCGCAGGCACACTGCCTTCGACCGTGATCCAGGTGTTCTCCGGGTAGCCGGCCAGGTCGGCGGCGGCAGGTCCGGTGAGACCGATGCGGGCCAGTTGCGCATCCGCCGCACAGCAGATGATGACGATCCGGGCCAGATAGGTGTGGTCGCCGTCGCGCATGGTGAAGCCGGTGACCTTGATGGTGCGGTTGTCGAGCGTGCCCGCGGTGTCCTGGGCGATGCGGATCAGCACGTCGGGCAGCGAAAGTTCCGGGGTTCCGGCGGGCAGTGCCGGGAAGGGGCGCCGGAGCACATCGGTGGACACCGGGGTGACCGACGCCGCGTCCGGCCGGATCGCGGGCGGTACCACGAAGGCCAGCAGGGCGATCGGGATGAGCAGCAGCCAAGCCGTGCCGCTGGAGTGGGCGTGCTCATGGTCATGGTCGTCGGTGGGGCCGTGCCGGATGTCGCGCACGATGGCCGCCAATGCCAGCATGATCAGCAGCACGGCCGTGGCGATCAGGTACGGCAGCAGGCTGGGCTTGACGTAGCGGGTGAAGGCCCCGGTGGCGACGATGATCGCGGTGCTGACCCCGACGAGCAGCAACAGTGCGTTTTCGGTTTCGCGGGTCATTGCGGCCCCAGCACGAGCAACCCCACGCCGGTGGCGACCAGGGTAGCCACCGCGAATGTGGCAGGCGCGAACCGGACCGCGAACGGCCGGCCGAACATCCCGGCCTGCATGGCGAACAACTTGAGGTCCACCGCGGGCCCGACGACCAGGAACACCAGCCGGGGCAGCAACGGCAGCATGGTCAGGCTGGCCGCCACGAAGGCGTCTGCCTCCGAACACAACGCGAGCACCACCGCGAGCAACGCCATGGTGATGACGCCCAGCACCAGCTGACCGGCCAGGTGCTCGTATACCCAGGCCGGGACCAGCACGTGCAGCGCGCCTGCGGCGGCCGCGCCGATGACCAGATAGGAACATGCGGTGAGGAAGTCGTGGCGTGCGGCCTCGATGAACACGGCCCACTTCGAGCCGCTGCCGTGGTGAGTCCTGGGCAGGCGCTTGGTGATCCACTCCGGCTTGCCGAACCGCGACCAGGCCGCACCCATGACGAGTGCCGTCAGCAGCGACGCGCCGCAGCGGGCCACCACCATGTCGGGGTGGCCGGGGAAGGCGACGGCCGTCGCGACCAGCACCACCGGATTGATCGCCGGAGCGGCCAACATGAACGTCAACGCGGCCGCTCCGACGGCGCCGTCGCTGAACAGTCTGCGTGCCACCGGTACCGACCCGCATTCGCAGCCGGGCAGCGCCGCGCCGCCCACCCCGGCTGCCAGGATCGCCACACTGGTACGCCGGGGCAGCCAGCGGGCCAACCGGTCGGGCGTGACGAAAACCGCGATGAGCCCGCTGATCACGACACCGAGCGCGAGGAAGGGCAGCGCCTGCACGAACACGCCGCAGAACACCGTAGCGGCCGTCGCCACCTTCGGGCTGCGTTCGACGAAATCTCGCGCCGGTCCGCCCAGCAGGGCCAGGGCGATGATGCCGATGACGAGGATGGGCATGGATCCCAAGCGCTTTCGCGCCGCCTCCGACTTCACCGCCACGGCGGCCATCATGCCAGCCTTGGCTGTGAAGTCAGCTGAACGCGCGGAGCTGCACGCCCGCACCCGCCAACCGGTCCCGCACGGCGTGGGCGATCTGCACGGCACCCGGCGAATCACCGTGGACGCAAACGGATTCCACGGTGACGGGGATGGTCGATCCGTCCACGGCCTGCACTTCGTCTGCGTTGACCATCGTGAACACGCGCTCGGCGATCTGCGCGGGGTCGTGCAGCACCGCGCCCGGCTCCCGACGGGACACCAGCGTGCCGTCGGGCTGGTAGGCCCGGTCGGCGAACGCCTCGGCGACGGTCCGCAGGCCGAGTCGCGTCGCCGCCGCGAAGAATTCCGATCCGGACAGGCCGAGCACCGGCAGCGTCGGGTCGACGGCGTGCACGGCCGCCGCGACGGCCGCCGCCTGATCGGTGTGGTGCACGATGGTGTTGTACAGAGCGCCATGGGGTTTGACGTAGCTCACCGTGGTGCCCGCCGCGTGCGCGATGGCCTGTAACGCCCCGATCTGATAGATCACGTCGGCCGTCAGGTCCTCGGCGGTGACGTCGATGAACCGTCTGCCGAACCCGGCCAGGTCGCGGTAGCTCACCTGCGCTCCGACCCGCACGCCGGCCTCGGCGGCCGCGCGGCACGCGCGCAGCAGCAGCGCCGGATCACCGGCGTGGAAGCCGCAGGCCAGGTTGGCGCTCGTGACGACCTCGAGCATGGCTTCGTCGTCGCCGAGTTGCCACACCGCGAAGCCCTCGCCCAGGTCGGCGTTGAGGTCGACGGTCGGGCTCACCGCTTCAGCCTAGAACGAGGTCTCGGTGAGCCAGCTGTTCTCCGAGACGAATTCCGGCAGCGGGCGGGCCGTCGTCCAGTGCTCGATCTCCAGCATCGGCCGCTCCGGGAAGTCCGGCACCGGTCCGAGGCACAGGATCGCGATGGGCTCGGCGCCGTCGGGCATGCCGAGCAATCGGGCCAGCGGCACCGGCTCGAAGATCGACACCCAGCCCATGCCGAGCCCTTCGGCGCGCGCGGCCAGCCACATGTTCTGGATGGCGCACGACACCGAGGCCAGGTCCATGTGCGGCATGGTGCGTCGTCCGAACACGTGGCGCTCGCGGTCGTCGGCCAGCGCGATCACGAATAGTTCGGCGCAGTCCAGGATGCCTTCCACCTTCAGTGCGAGGAACTCCGCGGCGCGAGGCCCGAGTGCGTCGGCGGTCCGTACGCGTTCCTCGTCGACCAGCGCGTGGATCTTGTGCCGCAACGCGTTCTCGGTGATCCGGATGAACCGCCACGGCTGCATGAGGCCGACGCTGGGTGCGGCGTGTGCGGCCTGCAGCAGCCTGGCGAGGACATCGTCGGTCACAGCGCTGTCCGGCGTGAACCGGCGCATGTCGCGGCGCTCGGCGATAGCGCGGTAGACGGCTTTCCGTTCGGGCGGGCTGAACGCATGCTCGGGCACGCACCGAGCCTATGGGGCGTGCACATGCGTGACGCTCCACGCCGGTAGCGGATCGGGGTACCGCAGCCACGCCTGTTCTCCGCAGGCCAGCTCGTCGTCGGTCAGCAGGGCGTCGCGAAGCGGCGCCTCGAGCCCGTCGCGGTCGATCCGGACCCCGATGAACACGATTTCCTGGCCGGGCGTCACCTCGGTGCGTGACGCTCCCCGGTGTGCATCGTTTAATGCAAACGGTTATCGTTATCGCCGTGACTCGGTCCGTGAACCTCAAGCTCCGCACCCTCGCCGCCGGCCTGGTGCTCGCCGTCCCCTTCGCCCTCGCCGCGTGCGGCTCGGAGAAGACCGCTCCGAACGACCACGCCGCGGGGGACTGCCCGGCCACGCCGATCAACGTCGTGGTCAGCGTCGACCAGTGGGGCGACATCGTCTCCGACCTGGGTGGGGCATGCGCAAAGGTCACCACGGTGCTGGCCAGCTCGTCGGTCGACCCGCACGACTACGAGCCGTCCCCGTCGGATGCGGCCAAGTTCGCAGGCGCTCAACTGGTGGTCATCAACGGCGGCCACTACGACGAGTGGGCGGCCAAGCTCGCCGCGAACTCGGCATCGGGCGCGCCCGTCATCAACGCGCTGGATCTCGACAAAGCCCAGGGCGGCGGCACCAACCCGCACGCCTGGTACCGGCCGGCCACGGTGACCGCCCTGGCAGACGCCGTCAACGCCAAGCTCGGTGATATCGCCCCGCAGGCCAAGGACTACTTCGCAGGCAGGCGCGCGGCGTTCACCGATGAGATGAAGCCATACAACCAGCTGATCGACACCATCAAGGCCAAGGCTGCGGGCAAGACCTACGCGGCCACCGAAACCGTCTTCGACGACATGGCGGCCGCGGTGGGCCTGAGCGACCGCACTCCCGCGGGCTACCAGGCGGCGACGTCGAACGAGAGTGACCCCTCGCCGGCCGATCTGGACGCGTTCCTGCGGCTGCTCGGTGGTAAGGGTGTGGATGTGCTCATCTGCAACACCCAGACCGAGGGTTCGGTCCCGGAGCAGATCCGTGCCGCCGCGGAGAAAGCCGGGGTTCCGGTGGTCGAAGTCACCGAAACGGTGGCGCCGGGAGCGAAGACGTTCGAGGCTTGGCAGGTGGACCAACTCACCGCACTGGCCAAGGCACTTGGTGTCCAGTCATAACGATGAACCCGCACTGGTCTTCGACGATGTCAGCGTGGTGCGCGGCGGACGGCTGATCTGGTCGGAAGGCACCTTCACGATCCCGGGGGGCGGCATCGTCGCGCTGATCGGATCGAACGGCTCCGGCAAGTCGACCATGCTGCAGGTCGTGCTGGGTCTGCTGCCGATGGCATCGGGATCGGTGCGGGTCCTGGGCGGCAGACCCGGGGAGAACAACGATCTGATCGGGTACGTCCCGCAGGACTACGTCGCCGGGGCAGGTGAGGCGGTCCGTGCCCGCGATGCGGTGACGCTGGGACTCACCGGTCGGCGCTGGGGACTGCGTCGCACCACCCGGGCCGACCGAGCCCGGGTCGACGAGGCGCTCGACTGGGTAGAGGCGACCGAGTTCGGCGACCGACGCTTGTCGCAGCTCTCCGGTGGGCAGCGCCAGCGCATCGCGCTGGCCAACGCCCTCGTGGGCCATCCGAAGATGCTGATCCTCGACGAACCGCTGGCCGCGCTCGACCTGCGCAACCAGCATGAGATCGTGCGCCTGCTGGCCCGGTTGAACGCCGAGCTCGGTGTCACGATTCTGGTCGTCGCCCATGATCTCAACCCGCTGTTGGAGGTTCTGGGCAGTGCCATCTACCTGCTCGACGGGCATGCTCACTACGCTGCGATCGACGAGGTGGTCGATGCCGACCTGCTGACCCACCTCTACGGCACGAAGGTTCAGGTGGCCAACACGCTGCAGGGCAAGATGTACATGAGGAGCGGGTAGTGACCATTGTCGCGATGGGCTACCAGCAGAACTGGTGGCAGATCCTCACGTCGGCGTTCATGCGCAATGCCCTGATCGGCGGCACCCTGGTGGCGTTGGCCGCCGGGCTGATCGGCTACTTCATCATCGTGCGCAACACCGCGTTCGCCGCGCATGCGCTGGCCCACATCGGGTTGCCCGGAGCCACCGGGGCGTTTCTGCTGGGGCTGCCGGTCGGCTTCGGGCTCGGGGTGTTCTGTATCGGCGGGGCGCTGGTCATCGGTGCGCTCGGGAAACGCGCGGGCGACCGAGAGGTCGCCACCGGCACAGTGCTGGCCCTGGCCACCGGCTTCGGGCTCTTCTTCAATTCACTGGCCACCAAGAATTCGTCGACCATGACCAATGTGCTGTTCGGCAACCTGCTGGCGATCACCGGTGAGCAGCTGTCTACCTTCACCGTGCTGCTCGCCGTGCTGGCCGCCACCATGGGGTTCATCTACCGGCCGCTGCTGTTCGCGTCGGTCAACGCGCCGGTCGCCGAGGCCAAAGGGGTTCCGGTGAAAGCGTTGTCGATCGTGTTCATGGCGCTGCTGGGAGTCGCGGTCACCATGGCGGTGCAAGCCGTCGGCACGTTGCTGTTGTTCGCGCTCGTCGTCACCCCGGCGGCGACGGCGATCATGCTGACCGCCAGACCATTGCTGGCCATGGCGATCTCGACCGGGATCAGCTTGGTGTCGGTGTGGGTCGGACTGGCGGTGTCGGCGGTGTTCAACATGCCGCCGAGCTTCCTCATCGTGACCATCGCGTGCGTCTTCTGGCTGGCCGTATGGCTGGCGGCGCGTGCCGCACGCGAGACTGGCGCACTGATCGGCTAGCCTCAGAAAGCATGCCAAGGAGCCCCCATCCGCCGCGGCGGGCGACCCTGGCCTCACTGGCCGCGGAGCTCAACGTTTCTCGCACCACGATCTCCAACGCCTACAACCGTCCGGATCAGTTGTCGGCGGACCTGCGGGAGCGCATCTTCGATGCGGCCAAGCGGCTCGGCTACGCCGGGCCCGACCCGGTGGCCCGCTCGCTGCGCACCCGCAAGGCCGGTGCGGTCGGCCTGGTGATCACCGAACCGCTCAATTACTCGTTCAGGGATCCGGCCGCGCTCGATTTCGTTGCCGGACTGGCCGAGTCGTGTGAGGCGGCCGGGCAGGGTCTGTTGCTGGTCGCGGTCGGGCCGAATCGCAGCTTCGAAGAGGGTTCAGCCGCGGTGCTTTCCGCGGGCGTCGACGGCTTCGTGGTGTACTCGGCCTCCGACGACGATCCGTATCTGCCCGTGGTGGAGCAGCGGCATCTGCCGATGGTGGTGGTCGATCAGCCCAAGGATGAGCCCGGGGTGTCCCGCGTCGGCATCGACGATCGGGGTTCCATGCGCCGGTTGGCCGAGCACGTCCTGGACCTCGGCCACCGCGACATCGGTCTGCTCACCATGCGATTGGGGCGCGACTGGCCGCACCCGAGCGGCAAACCGGCAGTGGCGCAGCCGGATCGGGTGCAGAGCCCGCACTTTCACGTTCAGCGTGAGCGGATCCACGGGGTGTACGACGCGATGAGCGCCGCGGGGCTGAACCCCGAATCGTTGACGGTGGTGGAGAGCTACGAGCACCTGCCGACCTCGGGTGGCTTGGCGGCTGAGGTGGCGCTGGCGGCCAATCCGGTGATCACCGCACTGATGTGCACGGCCGACGTGCTGGCCCTGTCGGCGATGGATTACCTACGCTCCCATGGCATTTACGTGCCGGGGCAGATGACGGTCACCGGGTTCGACGGCATTCCCGACGCGGTGCGCCGCGGCCTGACCACGGTCGTGCAGTCCAGTGTGGAGAAGGGGCGTCGCGCGGGCCAGTTGCTGCACAACCCGCCGCGCTCGGGACTCCCGGTGATCGACGTGCTCGACACCGAGGTGGTGCGCGGCCGTACCTCGGGCCCGCCCGCTTAGGCGCGACGCGCGTCGAGCAGATATTTCAGCGCTGCGGCAACGTCTTCCGGCTGCTGCACGCGGTAGCCGGCCAGGGTGCCGCCGGGGCCCACCTTGACCCCGATGTCGCCGGTGCCGAGGCGGCGGAACGCCTTCTCGTCGGTGACGTCGTCGCCGAAGTACACCACCGTCGACGCGTCGAACTCCTTGCGCAGGATGTCGATCGCCTCGCCCTTGTCGGTTGAGATCACCGCGAATTCGAGCACGGCCTTGCCTTCGGTCAGCTCGGCCGCCCATGCTTTCGCCGCCGTGCGGGCCTGGGCCAGGGCGGCTTCGGCGTCGGCCGGCCCGGCGTTGCGGACGTGCAGGGCGACACTTGCGGGTTTGGTCTCCACGGCGACCCCGGGCCGGTCGGCGGCGATCGCCCGCAGCTCGGCGGTGATGGTGGCCAGCAGTTCCGTGTCGATCCGATGGGCGAAACCGGTGTCGAACTCGGCGCCGTGGCTGCCGATCATGTGAACGGTCGCGGGCATCCCCGACAGCTCGCGCAGCACGCTCAGCGCCCGGCCGGAGATCAGTGCCGTGGCTGTGCCGGGCAGTTCGGCGAGCGCGACGAGCATGGCCGCGGCGTCGGGCAGTGGGCGCGCGTCGGCCGGGTTGTTGACGATGGGTGAGAGCGTGCCGTCGAAATCGGATGTGATCAGCAGCCGGTCGGCGCGAGCCGCGGCCGCGAGTGCTTGCTCCAGGTCGGCCGGTAACGCGCTCACCCGTCAGATCTTAGGTTGGTCCCCGTCACCGATCAGCAGTCGCACCGCGAGGTCCAGTCGCTTGCCGACGTCGGTCGCCGAGGCCCGCCGGGTCAGCCAGGCCAGCAGGTTGGACAGCCACACGTCGGAGATCACGCGGGCGATGTGGTATTGGTCCTCGGTCGGTTCGCCGTCGCTCATCGCGCGCGCGAACATCGAGTCCATGAGCTTGCCCACGTGGTCCACCTCGCCGGCGGCCGACGCGTCGGCGAAGACGAATGCCCTGGTCATGGCCTCGGTGAGCAGTGGATTGCGCTGCATGGCCCGGTTCAGCTTGCCGACCATGAAGTTCAGCCGCTGATACGGGGTGCCGCCTGACAGCGCGGCGCGGTCGGTCTTGGCGTCGATGCGCTCGAACTCGCGGCCCAGCGCGGAGACCAGCAGATGGACCTTCGACGGGAAGTAGCGGTACAGCGTGCCGACCGCGACGTCGGCGCGTTCGGCGACCGCCCGCATCTGGACGGCCTCGTAGCCACCCTTGGACGCGATGGCCAGGGTGGCGTCGAGAATGCGCTTGCGGCGCTCCCGCTGTGCTTCGGAGCCCAGTTCGGACTCGGCGAGGACCGCCACGGTCATGACCTCACGCGGGCGCGAGTCCGCCCCGGCGGACTGCTCGTTGCGTGCTGGCTGAGATAAGCCGGACATGGTGTTGGCGACTCCTTCGTACCGCGTACTTCATCGGAAACGATACGCACGCCGGTCTCCTTTTTCTCACGTCTTTGTCCGTTGGACATCGACGTGTCCTGCTGCAATGCCGGTCGACTTGACGGTCGAACACTGTCACTATTAGAACACGTTCTAGTGGGAAGCGTGGACTTCTCGCACTACCGGTAGGAGCCGACCGTGCCTGTGCTGTCGTCGTCGACGGACACCTCCGAGCAGTTTGCCGCCCGCGACCTGGTTCGAAGCTGGGCCGCGACGTCCGGCGCGATCGCCGCTGTGCGTGACGGGGAACACGACCGGGGCGCGTGGCGCGCGCCGTATCGGCGGTTCGCCGAACTAGGGGTCTTCGGCGTCGCCGTGCCCGAAGAGTACGGCGGAGCCGGCAGCGGCGTCGAGGACCTGTGCGCGATGCTCGACGAGGCCGCTGCGGCCCTCGTGCCCGGGCCCGTAGCAACCACGGCGCTGGTAACCCTGCTCGTCACCGACGCGTCGGTCCTTGCGGCTCTGATGTCCGGTGAGCGCACCGCGGGCGTCGCGCTGACGGCCGACGTGCGTGTCGACGGCGACCGCGTGTCGGGCACGGCCGACTACGTGCTCGGCGCCGACAGCGCCGGGCTGGTGGTGCTGTCGGCGGGCGAGCAGGTGGTGCTGATCGATGCCACCGCCGCGGGTGTGACGATGCAACCGGCGACGGCCACCGACTTCTCGATGCCTCTGGCGCGCGTGGTGCTGGACTCCGCACCCGCCGAGGTGCTTGCGGTATCGCGCCGGCGCTTCGAGGACCTCGCCGCGACCGTGCTGGCCGCCGAGGCCGCCGGGTTGGCCCGCTGGGCGCTGCAGACCGCGACCGAATACGCCAAGGTGCGTGAGCAGTTCGGAAAGCCGATCGGCAGCTTCCAGGCCATCAAGCACATGTGCGCCGAGATGCTGCTGCGCTCCGAGCAGGCTGCCGTGGCGGCCGCCGACGCCGCCGCGGCCACCACCGAGAACGATGAGCGGCAGCTCTCCATCGCTGCCGCGGTCGCCGCGACGGCGGGCATCGACGCCGCGGTGGCCAACGCCAAGGACTGCATCCAGGTGCTGGGTGGCATCGGCATCACCTGGGAACACGACGCACACCTGTACCTGCGTCGCGCCTACGGCATATCGCACGCCCTGGGTGGGCACCGCCGCTGGCTGCGTCGGGTCGGCGCGTTGACCCGGCAGGGGATCCGGCGTGAGCTGCGCATCGATCTGGACTCGGTGGCCGATCTGCGACCGGAGATCGCGGCCGCGGTCGCCGAGGTGGCGGCCCTGCCCGTCGAACAGCGGCAGGCCGCGCTGGCCGACTCCGGGCTGCTCGCACCGCATTGGCCACGCCCCTACGGCCGCAACGCATCTCCGGCCGAGCAGCTGCTGATCGACCAGGAGCTGGCCGCCGCGGCGGTCGAGCGTCCCGACCTGGTGATCGGGTGGTGGGCGGTGCCGACGATCCTCGAGCACGGCAGCCCGGCGCAGATCGAGCAGTTCGTTCCGCCGACGCTGCGCGGTGAGCTGACGTGGTGTCAGTTGTTCTCCGAGCCGGGCGCCGGTTCGGATCTGGCGGCGTTGCGCACCAAAGCCGTTCGCGCAGAAGGGCCCAACGGCGAGCCGGGGTGGAAGCTCACCGGCCAGAAGGTGTGGACCTCGGCGGCACAGAAGGCGCACTGGGGTGTCTGCCTGGCCAGAACGGACTCCGACGCTCCGAAACACAAAGGCATCACCTATTTCCTGGTGGACATGCGCTCGCCCGGCATCGTGATCCGACCGCTGCGGGAGATCACCGGCGACGAACTGTTCAACGAGGTGTTCTTCGACGACGTGTTCGTACCCGACGAGATGGTGGTCGGGACCGTCAACGACGGCTGGCGGCTGGCCCGTACGACGCTGGCCAACGAGCGTGTCGCCATGGCGGGCGGTACGGCGCTGGGCAATCCGATGGAGGAGCTGCTGCGGGCACTCGACAGCGTGGAAGTCGACCCGGCCGACGAGGACCGCCTTGGTGGGTTGATCGTGGCGGCCCAGGTGGGTTCACTGCTGGATCAGCGCATCGCCGTGCTGGCCGTCGGCGGGCAGGACCCGGGCCCGCAGGCCAGTGCCCGCAAGCTCATCGGGGTGCGCTACCGGCAGGCGCTGGCCGAGTTCCGGATGGAACTGTCCGACGGCGGCGGCGCGGTGATCAACCGCGAGGTGCACGACTTCCTCAACACCCGCTGCCTGACCATCGCCGGTGGTACCGAACAGATCCTGCTGACCCTGGCCGGTGAGCGGCTGCTGGGGCTGCCGCGGTAGGCGTCAGAAACCGGTCTGCGCGCAGGCGGTCGGGGTCGAGAGGTTGACGCCGCCGAAGACCACCTGGATGTCCGAGCACGCGATGAAGGACGCCTTGGTGTTCGGCTGGCCGGTGGCCCAGTCGGTAGGTGTCGACTCGCCGTCGACCCGGAAGCGCTCGATCGGGCCGCCGCCGAACGTGGTCACCGAGATCTCGGCGTTGTTGATCGACTTGAGCTGCTTGGACAGCACGTTGTCGTTGTTGGCGCCCTTGACCACTCGCGGTGCGCCGGCCGGTGCGCTGTACGACGCCTCCTGCCAGACGTTGCGGTCCGTGCTGCGCAGCGTGATGGTCTGGCGTGCCCACGCGTCGCCGGGGAAGCCGATGGGCCCGTCGGGCGTCAGCAAGTTGGCCTGCGTGCTGAACGTGCACACCGTGCCCGCGCAGTTGGCGGTGACGTGCATCTCGATGTCGCCCTGTGGGCTGGGGATGGAGGTGACGGCCGAGTTCGACGCCGCCGTGGCCGACGCCGGAAATGCCAGTGCCGCCGCGGTCAGCACGGTGGCCGCACTCGCTGCGGTGAGCCTGTTCATGGTCATCGTCAAGAAAGGTATCCGCTCGCTACTCGTCGTATGTGACTTCGACCGAATCGGACACCGGCGTGGCCTGGCATCCGAGGATCAGGCCTTCTTCGAGATCGGATGGCTCCAGCACATCGTTGACCTCCATCTCGACGTCACCGGATTTCTTGAGCACCGCGCACGCACCGCAGTGTCCCTCACGGCAGGAGAACGGCGCGTCGAGGCCCTTGTCCAGCAGCACGTCGAGCAGTTTCGCCGAACGCGGCCAACGGATTTCGTGTGTCGTGCCGTCGAGTGTCACGATCGCGGTGGCGGGCCCCTGGTCGCTGTCATCTTCGGTGACGACCACGCGGGCGAACGGATCGGAGTCCAGCGATTTGAACACCTCGATGTGGATGCGCTCGTCGGGGACGCCGGCCTGGCGCAGGGCCTCCTCGGCGGCGGACATGAACGGTCCCGGCCCGCAGATGAAGGCGTCGCTGCCGGTGAAGGGGGCTGCCAGACCGCTCAGCGCGGCCGCGCTCGGCAATCCCTGCACGGATTCCAGCCAGTGCACGACGGTGAGCCGGTCGGGGTACTTGGCGGCCAGCTCCCGCAAGGTGGCGGCGAAGATGATCGAGTTCTCGTCGCGGTTGGCATAGATCAGCACCACTTTGCCGGTGCCTTCGGCCAGTGCCGACTTGCAGATCGCCATCATCGGAGTGATGCCGCTGCCTGCAGCGAGCAGGAGCAGATCCGCGCCAAGGTCCGCAGGCACGAAGGTGCCCGAAGGCGCGAGCACATGCATCCGCATGCCGGCGTGGGCGTTGTCGCAGAGCCAGTTCGACGCGTACCCGTCGACGGTGCGCTTGACGGTGACCGTGAGCTGATCGTCGGTGATCGGCGAGCTGGACAGCGAGTAGCAGCGGGCCACCGAACCCGTGCGATCGCTGGGGACGCGCAGCGTCAGGAACTGGCCGGGGGAGTACCGCAACCGGTCGGCGGGCACATCGGAACCGGCAGGCACCGCGAACACCAGGGAGCGCGCGTCGGCCGTCTCCTCGATGACCGCGGCCACCTGCAATTCGAGCACGTGGCTGCCCAGCGGCTCATCCGTCACCGGTGCCTCTCTTCCTTCGCTCATAACTAGAACAGGTTACAAAAATATCGGTGCCCTGGTCCAGCGTCCGCAGCTCGGCGCTGCTCGACACAAATTAAAACGTGTTCTAATCTCTGTCTAGTTGTGGATCTCGATCCAGGAGGCAATTCAGTGACGTCCATTGAACAGCGCGACGTGCAGGCGGTCCTCGCCGGCATCGATGACCTGCTGCCCGCGCTGCGGGAGCGGGCACAGGCCACAGAGGACCTGCGGAAGATCCCGCAGGAGTCGATCGACGCGCTCGAAGAGATCGGATTCTTCAAGCTGCTGCAGCCCGAGCAATGGGGCGGCCTGCAGTGCGACCCGACGGTGTTCTACGAGGCGGTACGCCGCCTTGCCAGCGCCTGCGGATCCACCGGCTGGGTCAGCTCGATCATCGGCGTGCACAACTGGCACCTGGCTCTGTTCGACCAGCGGGCGCAGGAAGAGGTGTGGGGCGAAGACACGTCGGTGCGGGTGTCCTCCTCGTATGCGCCGATGGGTGCGGGCGTGGTGACCGAGGCCGGCGACGGCTATCTCGTCAACGGTTCGTGGAACTGGTCGTCGGGCTGTGACCACGCCACCTGGGCGTTCCTGGGTGGCCCGGTGATCAAGGACGGCCGTCCGGTCGACTTCGGCAGCTTCCTCATCCCCATCAGTGACTACCGGATTGATGACGTCTGGCATGTGGTCGGTCTGCGTGGCACCGGCAGCAACACAATCGTCGTCAAAGACGTCTTCGTACCCAAGCACCGGTTCCTGTCCTACAAGTCGATGAACGACGGCACCGCGGGCGGGTACCAGACCAACACCGCAGCGGTGTACAAGATGCCTTGGGGCACGGTGCATCCCACCACCATCTCGGCTCCGATCGTCGGGATGGCCTACGGCGCGTACGCCGCTCACGTCGAGCACCAGGGCAAGCGCGTACGTGCGGCGTTCGCAGGGGAGAAGGGCAAGGACGATCCGTTCGC
This sequence comes from Mycobacterium dioxanotrophicus, assembly GCF_002157835.1. Classification (NCBI taxonomy): domain Bacteria; kingdom Bacillati; phylum Actinomycetota; class Actinomycetes; order Mycobacteriales; family Mycobacteriaceae; genus Mycobacterium; species Mycobacterium dioxanotrophicus. Next base: position 923,579 of record NZ_CP020809.1, read on the forward strand.
CAAGGTCCGCATCGCCGAGGCCGCCAGCGACATCGACGCCGCGTGGCGCCAGCTGATCGGCAACGTGGGCGACGAGTACGCCTTGCTGCAGGCGGGCAAGGAGATCCCGTTCGAGTTGCGCACCCGCGCCCGCCGCGATCAGGTGCGGGCCACCGGCCGTGCGATCGCATCGATCGACCGGCTCTTCGAATCGGCGGGCGCCACCGCCTTGGCCAACACCGCTCCGCTGCAACGCTTCTGGCGTGATGCGCACGCAGGCCGGGTGCACGCCGCGAACGATCCCGAGCGCGCGTACATGATCTTCGGCAACAACGAGTTCGGTCTCCCGCCCGCGGACACGATGGTCTGATATGACTGCCACACAAGAGATCACGTTCGAATCGACGTCGCGCTACGCCCAGGTCAAGGCAGGCGATCTGGACCTGCGGCTGCACTACCACGAGGCCGGTGATCCGTCGGCCCAGACCATCGTGCTGCTGCACGGCGGTGGGCCAGGGGCGTCCAGCTGGTCGAACTTCGGCCGCAACATCGCCGTGCTGGCCGAGCACTTCCATGTGCTCGCCGTCGACCAGCCGGGCTACGGCCACTCGGACAAGCTCACCGAGCACGAGCAGTACAACCGCTACAGCGCCAAGGCGCTGCTGGGGCTGTTCGACCATCTCGGTCTGCAGGGCCGGATTCCGCTGCTGGGCAACTCTCTCGGCGGCGGCACCGCGGTGCGGTTCGCGCTCGACTACCCGGACCGGGCTGGCAAGCTCGTGCTGATGGGCCCGGGTGGCCTTTCGGTCAACCTGTTCGCGCCCGACCCCACCGAGGGCGTCAAGCTGCTCGGCAAGTTCACCGCCGACCCGACGCGCGAGAACATGGAGCGCTTCCTGCGCATCATGGTCTTCGACCAGAAGCTCGTGACGCCTGAGCTGATCGACGAGCGGTTCGAGATCGCGAGCAGGCCCGAGTCACTGGCCGCTGCCCGCGCGATGGGGAAGTCCTTCGCCGGCCCGGATTTCGAGCTCGGCATGATGTGGCGCGAGGTGTACAAGCTGCGCCAGCCGGTGCTGCTCATCTGGGGTCGCGAAGACCGGGTCAACCCGCTCGACGGCGCACTCGTTGCGGTCAAGCAGATTCCGCGGGTGCAATTGCACGTTTTCGGGCAATGTGGACACTGGGCACAGGTGGAGAAGTTCGACGAGTTCAACAAGCTCACCATCGATTTCCTGGGAGGCTAGCCCATGAGCATCAAATCGCTGGGGTACCTGCGCATCGAGGCCACCGACATCGCGGCCTGGCGCGAGTACGGCCTGAAGGTGCTCGGCATGGTCGAGGGCAAGGGCCAGACCGAGGGCGCGCTCTACCTACGGATGGACGAATTTCCCGCCCGGTTGATCATCGTCCCCGGGGACCACGACCGGCTGCTGGAGTCCGGCTGGGAAACCGCGAATGCCGCTGAACTGCAGGACATCCGCCATCGGCTCGAGGCCAACGGCGTCCCCTACAAGGAAGCCACCGCCACCGAGCTGACCGACCGCCGCGTCGACGAGATGATCGTGTTCGACGACCCGTCGGGCAACACTCTCGAGGTGTTCCACGGTGTCGCACTCGAGCACCGTCGCGTCGTCAGCCCGTACGGGCACAAGTTCGTCACCGAGGAGCAGGGGCTCGGCCATGTGGTGCTGACGACCAAGGATGACGCCGAAACCCTGCGGTTCTACCGCGACGTGCTCGGCTTCCACCTGCGGGACTCGATGCGGCTGCCGCCGCAGTTGGTGGGCCGCCCCGCCGACGGGGAGCCGGCCTGGCTGCGCTTCCTCGGGGTCAACCCGCGCCATCACAGCCTGGCGTTCATGCCGGGCCAGACACCCAGCGGCATCGTGCATCTGATGGTCGAGGTGGGCGAGGCCGATGACGTGGGCCTGTGTCTGGACCGTGCGCTGCGCCGCAAGGTGAAGATGTCGGCGACGCTGGGCCGCCACGTCAACGACAAGATGCTGTCCTTCTACATGAAGACACCGGGCGGTTTCGACATCGAATTCGGTTGTGAGGGGCTAGAAGTCGACGATAACGACTGGGTGGCCCGGGAATCGACGGCGGTCAGCCTGTGGGGGCACGACTTTTCCGTCGGCTTCAAGTAGCGATGAGCGCTTGCGCGAAGAGTCGAGAGCAGCGATGAGCGTCACCGTCGACCCCCGCACGTTCCGCAATGTGCTCGGTCAGTTCTGCACGGGCATCACGATCATCACCACCGTGCACGAGGACGTCCCGATCGGGTTCGCCTGCCAGTCGTTCGCGGCGTTGTCGTTGGATCCGCCGCTGGTGCTGTTCTGCCCCACCAAGGTGTCGCGGTCGTGGCAGTCCATCGAGGCCAGCGGCCGGTTCTGCGTCAACATGCTGCACGAGGATCAGCAGCACGTCTCGGCGCGCTTCGGCTCCAAGGAACCTGACAAGTTCGCCGGGATCGATTGGCAGCCTTCAGAACTCGGCTCTCCGATCATCAAGGGTTCGTTGGCGCACATCGACTGCTCGGTGGCGTCGGTGCATGACGGCGGCGACCATTTCGTGGTGTTCGGTGCGGTGCACGGCATGTCGGAGGTGCCCAAACGTAAACCTCGGCCGCTGCTGTTCTACCGCGGTGAATACACCGGGATAGAGCCGGACAAGAACACGCCGGCCACGTGGCGCAACGATCTGGAGGCGTTCCTCACCACCGCTACTGACGACACCTGGCTTTAACCAACACGAACCGGGCCCCGACATGTCGGGGCCCGGTTGGTGTTGTGGGGCTCAGGAATCGGACTTGCTGCCCGAGTCCTTCTTCGACTCCTTCTTGGCGTGCTTGCCGGTCGAGCTGTCGCTCTTGGTCGCCTTGTCCGATGCGGTCGACGAGGCGGCGGCTCCGGTGGCGGACTTGGTGGGCTTGCTCGTCGCGCCCTTGACCTTGTCGGTCAGGTTCTTGACGGTCGCGTTCAGTCGATCACTGGCGGTCTTGCCGGCCAGCTTGGACTTGGTGCCCGCAGCCGGTTTCGTTGTGGTGGCATCGCTTTCGGTGTCGACGTCGGTGCTTGCGGCGGTCGTGGTGGTGGCCACCGCGGCCTTGGCGGTGCTGCCGGTGCTCGGAGCGGCTGCCAGGGCAGGCGTCGTCGCAGTCTCGACAGTCTCGGCGGCGTCGGTCGTGTCGACCGTCGTAGCCGTACCGGCCGGGACCGGGGCAGTCGCCAGGCTGGTCGTCGACAGCAGGCTCGCGGTCGTCAGGCTGCCCGTCGTGGTGGGATTGGCGATGGCCGTGGCGATCTTGGTCGGGATGGTGATCAGCAGCTGCTCGAGAGCGCCCGAACCGCACCGTCCGGTCTTGCCGATGCAGCCGGTCAGCAGGCCCGCCCACGGTGCCGTGGTGTCGCCGTCCTGGTAGTCGAATCCGTTGACGATGGCGTTCAGGATGACGCCAGGGGTGTTCACCAGGGCGGTGACGGCGCCTTGCGCGTCTCCCGAGGCCAGAGCGGTCGAGATCGCTTCGTTGGCGCGCGATGCTTCCCATGCCGCGCCGCTGAGCGGAGCGAAGACGGACTGGAAAACACCGGTCAGCATGGTGGTCGAGCTGAACACCACCGCCACGGCGTCGGCGAAGTTCTGTGCCATCTGCTCGGGGATCCCGGCCTGGTATTCGCCGGTCGTCCTGTCGGTCGAGGACAGGAAGATGCCGGTGAGCGGTGCCGCCAGGTTCTGCAGGCCGAACAGCATGAACCGGTTGATGTTGTCGTAGGCGGTGTTGAAGTCACCGGCTTCGATGGCGGCCGCCGCGTTGGCCAGGTATTCGGCGCCGGGCTTCGACTCTCCCTTGCCGTTCTCGTACCAGTTCTGCAGCACCGTGGGGATGGACTGGATGGCGGTGCCGATCTGTTCGGCGTAGCCGGTCTGGTTCGCGGCGATCTGGCTCAGCAGCGGGAACGGGTTGGCCATCCAGTTCTCGCCCAGCGCAGTGAGATTCGAGACCGTGTCGGTGAGGATGCCCTGGTACACCTCGGCCGGTGATCCCGTGACATCGGCCACGAGCTGCACCGCCCGGTGCTGAGCCTCGAGCAATGTCGGGCTCGTTGCCACCGGATTCACGGCGATGGCGCCGGCACCCAGTACCGCGACGCTGCCCATCAGGAATTTGTTCTTCATGCGGCCAGCCGATGGTGCCGGATGAACTGCGAGTTGCACAGGAGCTCCTTGTTGGTTGTCATACCGCCCAGCGGCGGCGATGACGGACGCTAGCTGAGATTTACCTGAGAGACAATAGGTATGTCTAACCTAACTTAGTTGCCCTAGGTAGCCCCCTATTTCTGGCCGTACCGTGGTATGGCGGCAGTTTGGCGAGCCCACGAGGTCCTGATCGGTCGATCAAAACAGTCCTTGACAGTGCATCTCGCGGATGCAAAAGTTTGATCGAGTGATCAAATCGACGAAAGGCTGATGATGGCGGGACGGGTCGAGGGCAAGGTCGCCTTCATCACGGGCGCGGCGCGGGGCCAGGGCCGCAGCCACGCGGTGCGCCTGGCGCAGGAAGGCGCGGACATCATCGCGGTCGACGTCTGCCGGCCGGTCAGCAGCAACAGCGTGATCCCGGCGTCGACGCCCGACGACCTGGCCCAAACGGCGAACCTCATCAAAGGCCTCGACCGCCGGATCGTCACCGCCGAGGTCGACGTGCGCGACTTCGAGGCCCTCAAGGCTGCCGTGGCGGGCGGGGTCGAGCAGCTCGGCGGCCTTGACATCATCGTGGCCAATGCGGGTATCGGCAACGGCGGCGAGACGCTGGACAAGACCAGCGAACAAGACTGGGACGACATGATCGGGGTGAACCTGACCGGCGTCTGGAAGACGGTGAAAGCCGGTGTACCGCATCTGCTTTCAGGAGGCCGCGGCGGGTCGATCATTCTGACGAGCTCAGTCGGCGGCCTCAAGGCCTATCCGAACACCGGCCACTACATCGCGGCCAAGCACGGGGTGGTCGGCTTGATGCGTACCTTCGCAATCGAGTTGGGGCAGCATTCGATTCGGGTGAACTCGGTGCATCCCACCAACGTCAACACCCCGATGTTCATGAACGACGGGACCATGAAGCTGTTCCGTCCGGACCTGGAGAACCCGGGGCCCGACGACATGGCCGTGGTTGCCAAGTTGATGCACGTACTGCCCGTCGGCTGGGTGGAACCCGTCGACATCAGCAATGCCGTGCTGTTCCTGGCCTCCGACGAGTCGCGTTACGTCACAGGCCTACCGGTGACCGTCGATGCCGGCAGCATGCTCAAGTAGTTGCGGCCGAGCCGAATCGGTGCAGCATCCGTTCGACGAAGGCGTGGAACTCGTCGTGTCCCTGCGTCACCCCGACCGCGTCCTCGTAGCAGATGCCGCGCGCGGTCTGGGTCAGCAGCATCGACATCACCACCGGGGGATACTCCTCCATGTCGATGCCGTGGGCGCGCAAAACCATGGCCATGGCGGCGGTTTCGATGTCGCGGACGCGTTCGGAGAAGGCCTTGAGTTCGGCGCCGATGACCTTGCGGTGGTTGGCGAGCGCCATGAACTCGAGATTGAGCCCGGTCAGCCGGGAATCGGTGTTGATCAACCACAGTGCCCGCAGCGGATCGGTGTCGGTGAGCGCCTCGCGCATGCGGGCCAGCGCGGCATCGGCTCCGCTGCGCAACACCGCGAGGTACAGGTCGTCCATGGTCGCGAAGTAGTAGTACACCAGCGCCGACTTCACCCCGACCCTGGCCGCCACGTGCCGGGACGTCGCCGCGGCATATCCATCGTCGCGCATGATCTGGGCCGTCGCCTCGATCAAGCGCTGGCGCGTACCGGCGTCGGAGTCTCTGGCCTGACGTGGCATGAGCCACCCTAGCAGTTTGATCGGTCGATTAAATTATGGAGTTGATCCGATGTCGGAGGAATCGAGAAGCGTCCATGTACGGGTCGACCCGGACCTGTGCGAAGGGCACGCACTGTGCATCGAGCTGGCGGCCGAGGTGTTCGACCTCGGCGACGACGACGTCGCCACCTGTGCGACGACCGTTCCAGATACGTTGCAGGACAAAGCGAAGGCTGCCGTCGACGCATGCCCCCGGCAGGCCATCTCACTCGAACCCCGTCCCACGAAAGGCCGTTGACATGACCGATCTCGCCGCCGCCGACTACTTCTCGGATCCGGCGCTCGCCCAGGACCCCTACGAGTACTACGAGTACCTGCGCAGCCAGGGGCCGGTGGTCGCCGAACCGCACCACGGCGTCGTGGCCGTCACCGGATATCAGGAGGTGATGGCGGCCTTCAAGGACACCGACTCGTTCTCGGCGGTCAACGCGATCGGTGGCCCGTTTCCACCGCTGCCGTTCGAGCCGGAAGGCGACGACATCACCGAGCAGATCGAGGCACACCGCCACGAGTTCCCGATCTTCGAGCACATGGTGGTGATGGACCCGCCGCAGCACGAGCGGGCCCGCTCACTGCTCTCCAAGCTGCTGACCCCGCGGCGGCTCAAGGAGAACGAGGACTACATGTGGCAACTGGCCGACCACCAACTCGACGAGTTCATCGCCAACGGCCGTTGCGAGTTCCTCAGTGAATATGCCAAGCCCTTCGCGACTTTGGCCATCACCGACCTGCTCGGCGTCCCGGAGGAAGACCGTGCCGAGTTCCGGCTCGCGCTGGGTGCGGGCAAACAGCCCGGCAGCCGCGTCGGCGCACTCGACGGAGAGCCCGTGGGGCTCAACCCCTTGCAGTACCTCGACGACAAGTTCAGCGGCTACATCGCCGAACGGCGACGAGGGCCGCGCGCAGATGTGCTGGGCGGCATGGCATGTGCGACGTATCCGGATGGATCGGTCCCGGAGTTGCTCGAGGTCGTGCGCCCGGCGACGTTCCTCTTCGCGGCGGGCCAGGAGACCGTGACCAAACTGCTCAGCGCCGCGGTGCAGACCTTGGGCGACCATCCCGAGTTCCAGCAGCGGCTGCGCGCCAACCCCGCCGAGATCCCGGCGTTCATCGAGGAGGCCCTGCGCATCCAGAGTCCCACCAAGATCGACTTCCGACTGGCCCGCAAGACCACCACGCTCGGCGGGGTTGCGATCAAGGCCGGCACGGTGCTGATGCTGTGCCTCGGTGCGGCGAACCGAGACCCGCGGAAATTCCCCGACCCCGATCAGTTCCGCATCGACCGGCCGAATGTCCGCGAGCACATCGCCTTCGGGCGGGGCATCCATACCTGCGCCGGCGCGCCACTGGCCCGGGTGGAGGGTCAGATCACCGTCCACCGTCTGCTGGATCGGATGCGCGACATCACGATCAGTGAAGCCGCGCACGGCCCGGCCGGCAACCGGAACTACCGCTACGAACCGACGTTCCTGCTGCGCGGCCTCACCGAACTACATATCGAGTTCACAACGACAGAGTGACCGTGCCGCCGTGCGGATCGGCGGCCCGCAGAATGCTCGACGGCACCCGGAACACGCGCCCCGGCGACGCCGGCCACGGCAGCGTCTTCCGGCCGATCACCCGGCCGTCCTGGCGGGCAACGACTTTGGGGACGCGGACCAGCGCGTCGGTCCACAGCAGCAGCCGGCCACGCGCCGGTGCCGGGTCCCCGGGGCGCAGCAGGGTCGGGGCCACCCACCGCAGCGGTGCATCGGCCTGGATGCGGATGCCGTCCTGCGCCGGCCGGTGACCGCCCAGATAGCGGCGCACCTGAGCGGCCACGTGGCGCCCGTCGAGGGCGGCGATGTCGGCGGTGTCGACCGGGTGCAGCAGGTTGCCGATCGCGAAGACACCGTCGCGGCTGGTGCGCAGGGCGGTGTCGACGACGGGTCCGAGCGTGCCCGGGTCGATGTCCAGGCCACCGGACCGGGCGAGCTCGTGATCGGGGATCCAGTCTCCGGTGAAAACCACGGTGTCGCAATCGATCACCCGGCGTTCTCCGGTGTCGAGGTTCTCGATCTCGACGCCTTCGACCACGGGTTTGCCGATGATGTGGGTGACCCGGGTGCGGGTGGCGATGTCGACACCGAGCAGGGGAGTCCGGCCTGCGAGGTTGAACACCGCGTACGACTCGGGCGTGCGGTACTCGGTGGTCATCAGCGCGGTCTGGCATCCGGCGTGCTTGAGGGTGAGCACTGCGGAGTAGCTGACCAGTTCGGCACCGACCACCACGGCGCGGCGACCGACCGTGCCGTGCTTGAGGTGTACGACGTTCTGCAGATGGCCGGTGGTGTACACGCCGGCAGGCCGGTCGCCCGGGATCATCCGCGCCGGCCGCGGGCGTTCCCGGGCTCCGGTGGCCAGGATGACCGCTCCCGCATCCAGACGTTCCCGGCCGGACGGGGACGTGAGGTCCAGCGAACGGTCACCGGCCCAACCGGTGACCATGGTGTTGGTCCGGATGGCGGCTCCCGCAGCCGCGGCGTTGGCCACCAGTCGACGCGCGTAGGCCGGCCCGCTGATGAACGTCTTCATATCGCGCATGCCGTAGCCGGGATGATCGCTGTGCCGCGGTATCCCGCCTGCGGCCGATTCCCGTTCCAAAACAACGACATTGAGTGTTGAATCGCTCGCAAGGGCGGCGGCCGCCGTCAGTCCGGCGGGACCCCCGCCGATGATCGCGACGTCGGTGCTGCTCATGAGTTCTGCTCCAATTGCTGCTCGAAAATGGTCTTCACTTCGGCGCCGCAGAAGAACGCCTGGCAGCGTCCGTTCATGGCGCGCGTGCGGCGGCGTAGACCGTCCAGGCCTGCGGGCGGCACGACCGCGTGGCAGGCGTCGCGCAGCTCGCCCTCGGTGACGCGTTCGCAGAAGCACACGATCCGGCCGTACGCCGGGTCGGCCGCGATTCTCTCGGTCTGCTGATAGGGCCGGGGAAAGGCCTCGCCGAGGTTGGGCATCTCCGGCGGATCCGGCAGGGTGTTCCGCGCCGTCAGCTCGAGCCCGGCCGAGATCAGTTGGTCGCGAACATGTTCGGCGATGGCCATGCCCGCGGTCAGGCCGGTGGAGCGGATGCCGCCGACCAGCAGGTAGTGCTGTTGCGGGTCGGTCTCGATGAGGTAGTCGCCGTGGTCGATGGCCGCGCGCAGCCCGGCGTAGGTGGCGGTGACCTCCTCGTCGAGCAGCCGCGGCATCAGGGCACGGCCCTTCTCGAGCAGGAATTCGAAACCGCGCTCGGAGGTTCCGGTCGCGGTCCGGTCCTGCAGGTCCTCTGAGGTGGGCCCGAGCATGACGTTGCCGTAGATGGTGGGGCTGACCAGCACGCCCTTGCCGCGGGCGGTGGGGACCGGCAGCACGATCTTGTCGACCAGCGGGCGGGCCAGCTTGTCGTAGACGATCAATTCGCCGCGGCGCGGCGTGACGGTGAAACGCGTGTGGCCGAACAGGCCGTCGATCACGTCGGCACCGAGCCCGGCGGCGTTGATCACCCAGCGGGCGCTGACCGGTCCTGCCGTGGTGTGCAGGGTCGTGCCGTCGGGCGTGACGTCGACCCGTTCCACGCGGTGGCCGCGCAGCAGCGCGGTGCCGCGGTTGACGGCGTCGGTGGCCAGCGCCAGGTTGACGGTCCATGTGCAGATGATGGATTCGTCGGGCACCGTCAGGCCGCCCAGCGCACCCGGTCCCAGGTTGGGTACCGCCGCGTATACCGCTGCCGCGTCGACGATTTCGCACCGGTCATAGCCGTTGGCAACCGCCTTGTCCCGCAGGCCGGGGAGTGCGTCGAGCTGCTCGGAATCCCAGGCCACCAGGATGGCGCCGGTGTGCTCGACCGGGATGCCGGTGTGCTTGGCGTACTCGGAGAGCAGTTGGTAGCCGCGGCTGACCATCGCCGATTCGAGTGTGCCGGGTTTGGCGTCGAAGCCGGTGTGCAGGATCGCGGTGTTGGCCTTGCTGGTGCCGTCGCCCACGTCGTCGCGGGCTTCGAGCAGGGCGACTGATAGCCGGTATCCGGACAGCTCCCGCGCGATCGCGGCCCCGACGATGCCGCCGCCGATGACCACGATGTCGTAGTCGGTGTTCATGAAGTCTCCTGGGGATAGGTCGTGGCCGCCAATGCGCGCCACGCGGAACGGAATTCGTCGGCGCGGGCGGGTTGCCAGCTGGGCTCGTAGCTCGCAGAAGGGGTCCATTGCGATACGACGTCACGCACCGACCGACCGGGCTGCAGGCTCAGCGTCGCCAGCGCCGCGGCGCCCAGCGCGGTGGCATGGGCCGACGGGTACACGTCCACGGGCACCTGCAGGATGTCGGCGACCGCCTGCATCAGCACCTTGGATTGGGTCAGTCCGCCATCGGCGCGCAGCCGGGTCAGACCGGTGGCGTCGGTGTCGATTGCCGAGGCGAGTTCGGCGACCTGTGCGGCGATGCCCTGCAGCACTGCGAGCACGATGTGGCCCCGGCCGGTGGACAGCGACATCCCCGAGATGGTGGCCGTGGCTTGGGATTTCCACCACGGCGCGGCCAGGCCGGCCAGCGCGGGCACACACAGCACGCCGCCGGCGTCGTCGGCGGCGACCGAATCCATCTCTGCGGCACCGCTGATGACGCCCAGCGAGGACAACCATTTGACCGCCGATGCTGCGGTGTACACCTGCCCGTCGACGCAGAAGGTGTCCTTGCCGCCGGTGCGCCAGGCCACCGACGAGGTCAGCCCGGCCGTGGAGTGCACCGGGGTGTCGCCGGTGTTCGCGAGCAGGAAGGCGCCGGTTCCGAAGGTGCACTTGGCCATTCCCGGGTCGAGACAGCCTTCGGCGAGCAGGGCCGCCTGCTGGTCGACGACGATGCCGCCGACCGGGGTCTCGGCACCGAATGCCGTTGTGGTCCCGATCATCTCGTCGTTGCCCACGATGGCGGGCAGGCGTTCGCCGTCGAGGCCGAACAGTCCGAGCAGCTCGGTGCTCCAGTCCTGTGCACCGAGCTCGACGGCCAGCGACCGGCTGGCGGTGGTGGCGTCGGTGACGAAGGCGCCGGTGAGCTGATGCAGCAGCCAGGTGTCCGATGTGGTGACCACGCCGCCGGTCTCGACGTTGCGGCGCAGCCAGGCCATCTTCGGTGCCGAGAAGTAGGAGTCGAGCACCAAACCAGTACGGGCGGCGAACAATTCGCGGTGTTCGCCCAACGCCGCGCACAGGGGCTCGGCGCGGCGGTCCTGCCACACGATCGCCGCGGTGAGCGGGCGCCCGGTGTCGGGATCCCACGCCAGGACGGTTTCGCCCTGGTTGGCCAGCGACACCGCGTCGATGGGCCGGCCAGCCTGCTCGGTGGCGGCACGGCCGGCTGTCAGGACAGAGTCGAGGAGCTCGGCCGGGTCCTGCTCGACGCCGCCCCCGTCGAGGTAGCGCGGGTGCACCGCGACCTCGGCCAGTCCGACGACTCCATCGACCGGGTCGACGACGATCGCCTTGGTGCCCGACGTGCCTTGGTCGATCGCCAGGACGGTCATTACGCCGCGTCCTCGAATTCGGCGTCGATCGAGGACATCTCGGGCATCTTCAGACCGTGCCTGCCGCGGGTGACCAGCAGGTAGCACAGGTAGACCGCGCCGAGCGCCACCATGACCACCGCATACAGCCAAGGATCCCGGAACGAGGCGTCACGGAAGAGGGAAAGCACGAAAACCAGCCACAGCACGGCGACCACCAGAACCGGCGTCTCCCAGCGACCGAGGGTGAAGCCCTTGCTCGGCGGCAGCTTGCGCCGGGTCGCGATGTACAGCGCCACCGTGATGGCGTAGATGATGGCGGGCAGCAGGGTGGCCGCCGAGAACAGCTTGAACAGGGCGTCGGTGCTCGTGGAGAACAGGCCGAGGATGACCGCCGAGATCACCGTCATCGTGACGGTGGCGTTGAGCGGTGTCTTGAACCGCGGCGAGATCTTGTGCAGCGCCTGCCAACCCGGGAACCGCTGATCCCGCGACATCGCCCACACCAGCCGGACGCCGCTCATCAGGATGACCAGACCGCACGCGAAGATCGCGATGGCCACCAGTACCAGCAGCGCGGTGCCCACGAACGATCCGAGGATGTCGCGGATGATGTCGGCGATGGGGGTGCCAGACTGGGCCAGTGCGGCCGGATCGTTCACTGCAGCGGTGACCACCAACAGGAACAGGAAGCCCAGTACGCCCGACGCCAGGACCGCCTGCCACATGGCCCGGGGCACGACGATTTCGGGTTTCTTGGTCTCCTCGGCGAGGTTGGCCGCGGACTCGAAGCCGACGATGGTGAACGCGCCGAGCAGGAAACCCAGCATCCACGGCCCGGCCGAGGTGGCGGTGCCGAAGCTCCAGTACCCGTCGGCCGGAATGGCGCCGCGGGAGAACAGGTTTCCGACCGAGAGCTTGTGGGCGATGACGCCGACGATGAACAGCAGCACCACGAGTGCCACCATGCCGATGAGCTCGGCGGTGACGGCGAAGTTGTTGACCCGCTCGGTCCACTTCGTCGACAGGCCGACCAGCAGCCCCTGCAGCACGAGGATTCCCGCGGTGATCAGGAATGCGGTCGCGGGTGTGCCGGTGAAATCGAACAGCGCGGGCACCACGGTGGCCGCCACGGTGTAGTCCACGGCCACCACGACAATGGCCAGGAACGTGAACGAGATCCAGCCGGTGATCCAGCCCAGTACGGGGTTGGCCAGCCGGGACACCCACTGGTAGGCGTAGCCGGTGACGGGGATGCGCGCGGCCAGTGACCCGATCAGCAGCGCGACGGCCAGCTGGCCGACGATCACGATGGGCCAGGTCCAGATCCCCATCGGCCCGGAGCTGGTGAGAACACTGCCGTAGGTGGTGAAGATGCCGGTGGCGATCGACACGAAGGCGAACGCCACGGCGAAGGATGCGAACCGTCCCGTCGACCGTTCGAGCGACTGCGTGTAACCGAATTCGGTGACCCGGCCATCGCCGGGTGATGTGGAAGAATCTGTCATCGGATCGGGCTTTCTGACTGGAATTGACTGTTTCGGGGCAGGGTTCGGTCCGCGGGCGGCGCTGCAACGCCGCCCGCACCCGTTTCAGGCGCTGGGGCCTGCGGTGAGTACGACACCCCCCGTCTCCTCGATGGCTGCTGCAACAGCCGGTGCGGTGTTTTGATCGGTGATGAGGCCGTCGACGGCGGCGAGCTCGCACACCCGGTACGGCGCCACCTGCCCGAGCTTGGACGAGTCTGCGAGGATGTAGCTCGATGCGCTGTTGGCGATGATGGTCCGGCGGACGTCGATTTCGTCGAGGTGGAAGTCGGTCAGCCCGGCCGTTGCGTCGACCCCTCCGGAGCCCAGCAGCGCGATGTCGGCATAGACATCGGCGAAGAACGCCTTGGTGTGGGCATTCGAGCAGGCCAGATCCCCTGCACGGACTCGACCGCCCGCCACCAGCACCTCGATCCCGGGCCGGTCGGCCAGTTCGACGGCGACCGGCAGTGACGGGGTGATCACGGTTCCGGTGAAGCCGCGGGGGATGGCCTGCGCGACGGCGACAGCCGTGGTGCCGATGTCGAGGACGATGGTCTGCCCGTTCTTGAGCAGCCCGACGGCAGTGTGCGCCAGTTGCGCTTTGGCCTCGTGCCGGATGATCGACCGCTCGGTGAACGACGGTTCGATTCCGCGTCGCTCGGTGACGGCGGCGGCACCGCCGTGCACGCGGCGCACGGCCCCGCGTTCCTCCAGAAAAGCCAGGTCACGCCGGATGGTCTCGGCGGATACGCCCAGTCGGCGGACCAGCTCGTCGGTGCTTACGGCCTGGGCGGTGCCCACCGCGTCGATGATCGCCTCGTGCCGCTCAACCGGAAGCACGACCGACCACTTCTGTGGGTTTCTGACCGATCATGACGACAATTGTGGAGTGTTGTGTGGCTCACGTCAACCCTGTCGCCACTCGTCGAGCACCCGCTGCTTCTGCTCGCCGATCACCTGATTCAGATGCGACGCCTTGGGCCAGCCGTAATACGCCGCGAAGTGCAGCGCCACCTCGTCCATTTCATCGAACGACACATCGCGGCTCTTCAGTGCGGCGTAGACGTGGCTCAGGATCGGCACCGGCGCGTCCTGGAAAGCCACGCACGCCACCGTGACCAGCCGTCGTTCCTTCATGCCGAGCCCGGGGCGCAACCACATCTCGCCGAAGACGAAGTTGAGGATGCCGGCGCCGGAATAGGGGTTGTCGCGGATCGGCGCGTACGGCATGCAGTTGATGTCCTTGAAGGACTGCTCCCCACCGGCAAGCCGCAGCTCCGGATCGCTCGCGGTCGGCAATGGCAGCAGCGGTTCGGGTGGCGGCGGCTGTTGACCCCGCTCGCGGTGGATGCGGTCCCACTGCTCGTCGACGGTGATGTTGAACCGCGACGCCTTGGGCCAGCCGCCGTACACCGCGAAATGCAGTACTGTTTCCCGCATTTCGGTGATGGTGAGGTCACCGCTGTTCAATGCCGCGTAGACGTGGTCGCGCAGCGGGCCTTCGGCATCCGCGGCGGCAACGCACGGCAGCGTGACGAATCGGCGGTCGCGACGGCTCAATGCGGGCCGCGGCCACACCTCGCCGAAGACGAAGTCGATCAATGCGGATGCGGCGGCGGTGCTGTCCGGCGGCGGCGCGAACGTCATCACCTCCGTGAACTCGCGGCGGCCGCGTTCGGTGCGGTTCATCGGATGGTTACGCCCGCATCGACCTTGAATTCCAGGCCGGTGACGTACCGGGATTCGTCGGACACCAGGAACAGCACGGCATTGCTGATGTCGACGGTCTCGGCCATCACGATCGGTAGGGCGTTGCCGAACAGCGGGGCCAGATCGGGCCGTTGCTCGATGAGCAGGCTGTGCAGGGAGTCGGGTCGCATCCCGGTCTCGACGCCGGTGGGGTGCACGGTGTTGACCCGGACATGGTGTGCCGCAAGCTCGTTGGCCAGCGCCCTGCTCATGCCGACGACGCCGTGCTTGGACGCGGTGTATGGGGTGTGCAGCGGTGTCCCTTTGATACCCGCGGCGGAACTGATGTTGACCAGGCTGCCGCCGCGCTCGACGAGGTGGGGCAGTGCCGCCGCGCACGTGTTCCATGTTCCGATCAGGTTGACGTCGACCACCGTTCGCCACTGCTCGGCCGTGGTGGTGTCCCAGGTCCCGGCGGTGAGCACCCCGGCGTTGGCGACCGCGGCGTCGAGCCCGCCGAGCTGGGCCACGCCGTCGTCGACTGCCGCCGCAAGTGCTGCGGCGTCCCGGACGTCCACCACCGCGGTGACGGCCTTGCCGCCCAATTCCGTTACCAGTCGCGCGGTTTCGTCGAGTTCCTCGGGCGTGGCGAGCGGGTATTCGACCTCGGGTAGCGATGCGCAGATGTCGACGAGGATCACGTCAGCACCCTCTTCGGCGAGGCGCACCGCGTGGCTGCGCCCCATACCGCGGGCTGCTCCGGTGATCAATACCCGCTTGCCTGCGACGCGTCCGCTCATAATTTGTTGGTGAATCCGGCGTCGACGGGGAAGGTGACCCCGGTGACGTAGCGGGCGGCGTCGGAGACCAGATATGCGATGGCAGCGCTGATGTCCTCGGGTTCCAGCAGCGAGACCGGCATCGGGTTCTGCAAATGGGGCCCGCCGTCGGGGTAGTTCTCCAGGAACGCCGTCATCGCGGGATTCACCGCCATCATGGTGTTGACTGCGGTGGGATGCACGGTGTTGACCCGGATGCTGTGTGGGGCAAGCGCATTGGCCAGGGTGCGCATGAGGCCGACGATGCCGTGCTTGGATGCGGCGTATCCGAGGCCGCCGCCCTGCAGTCCGCCGAAGCCGCGCAGCCCGGCCGTCGAGCTGGTGAACACGATGGATCCGCCGCGCCCGCCCGCGATGAGATGGCCGATGGCGGCCTTGGCGGTGTGGAACGACCCGACCAGGTTCACGTCGAGGACGTCGGTCCACATCTGCAGGTCTTCCTCGATGCTCAGCTCGCGAAAGGCCATGGCGGCGATACCCGCGTTGGCGCACACGATGTCGAGCCGGCCGAATTGGTCGACTCCGGCATCGAGCGCCGCCTTGAGTGCGGGGAAGTCCCGGACGTCGGCCACCGTGCCGATCATCTTGCCGCCGTTGGCCTCGACGAGTGCGACGGTCTCGTCGAGCTCGTCGCGGCCTGCCATCGGGTAGCCGTTGGACGCGATGTCGGCACAGATGTCCACGCCGATGATGGCGGCGCCGTCGGCGGCAAGCCGCAGCGCATGGCTGCGGCCCTGACCGCGGGCCACGCCGGTGATGAACGCGACCTTTCCGTCCAAAGAACCCATGTATCCTCGCTTCGTCGCGGTGAGTAACCTCGTTACATCGAGTACGGTAACTGGGTTACTCGCAGACGGCAAGGGGGTGCACATGGCTACTGACCGGATCCTCGACATCGTCGTCGAGCTGCTCGAAACCGACGGCTACGACGCAGTGCAACTGCGCGAGGTCGCCAGGCGGGCACGGACGTCACTGGCCACCATCTACAAGCACTACGCCAACCGCGACGAGTTGATCCTGGCCGCGCTCGACGCCTGGATGACGGAGAATCGGTACTCCCCGCTGGCCGGCCAGACCCGCGCCGCAGGCGAATCCCTCTACAGCGGGCTGATGCGCATGCTGCGCACCATCTTTGAGCCGTGGGAGAAGCACCCGGCCATGCTCATGGCCTACTCCCGGGCTCGCTCGGCCCCGGGTGGTGAGCGCCTCGTTCGCCGCGGACTCGATGCCGTCGTGCCTGCCGGGATGGAGATCCTCGCCGACGTCGACGAGGCGTTCATCGCCGATCTGGACAGCATCCTGTCCAGCCTGGTGTTCGGCCTCACCGGACGGTTCGCGGCGGGCGAGATCGCCATCACCGACATCCTGCCGAGCCTGGAACGCACGGTACGGTGGCTGACCGCGGGCTACGAGGCGTCGCGCGTCACAGCGCCGCGTCGATGAAGTTCACCACCGTGCCCGCCACCTCTCGGTGTACCGACTCGTTGATCAGATCGTGGCGGGCATCCGGAAACTCCTTGAGCTGCAAGGCTTCTACCTGATCGGCATACGAGCGCACACCGGCGACGGGGGCGATCGGATCCGCCGAACCGTGCAGGGCCAGCGTCGGCACGGCAAGTCGAGGCAGCTCGGTGCCGAACCGGTCCCACGCCTTGTCGAGTTCACGGGCCAGGGGTGCCCCGTCGGCGTCGACGAAGGCCAGCGGATCGTTCTCCAACGCGTCGAGATAGAACGGGTCAGACGACAGCCAGCCGGGGTCGAGCTCGAATGCACTGTCGGAGTTCAGCTCCGGAATCGGGGTCAGCGGCGCACCGGAGACGACGCCCACCCGGTAGCGGTCGGGCTGGCCGAGCAGCCGGAACAACGTGACCACCGATCCGAACGAATGGCCTTGTGCCACCAGGGGTAAGCCAGGATGCGCGGCCTCGGCAAGCTCGGTGAGCGACTCGGCGAGCGCCGAACTCTCGTCGACCGATCCGAAATCGCCGCGCGTACCTGGCGTCAGCCCGTGGCCGAACTGATCGACCGCCCACAGGTCGATCCCGGCGGCGTTCAACGCGAAGCCGTACCGGTGATATAACGCGGTGTGTTCCCCGAAGCCGTGCAGGAAGATGACGGCCGCGCGCGGTTCTGTCGCGGCCCAGTGCCGGTAGTAGGCGCGTCCGCGACCATGCTCGATGAAAGGCATGCCACTACTGCACCAACATCCACCGCGGCCCGCAAGCGTTCGAATCACCCTGTCGGGTAAGCATTGCCGCCGAGCAGTACGTCGCGTTGCTCTTCCATCCGGTCGCGGATGGCATCGACGACGGCAGCCACGACCGGCCTGCGCAGCGTCTCGGCCCGGGCCACCAGCCAGTAGCTCAACTGCGCCGAGACGGCATCGGGCAGCACCCGCACCAAATCGTCGTGCCGGTCGGCCATGAAGCACGGGAGCAGGCCCAGGCCTGCCGCGGCCCGGGTTGCCTCCACGTGGACGAAGACGTTGGTGGAGGTCACCGATTCCCGCATGGCGGGGACGGATGCGGTCGCGACATCGAGATCGTCCACCTGCAGCATCGAATCGATGAAGTACACCAGCGGATGGGCGGCCAGCTCGTCGACCGACTCGGGTGTGCCGTGTTCGGCGAGATAGTCGCGGGAGGCGTAGAGCCCGAGCCGGTAGTCACCGAGCCGGATCGCCTCGGCCCGGCGCACCTGCGGTGCTCCGACGACGATCTCGATGTCCAGACTCGACCGCTGCAGCGATGCGCGGCGCGTGGTAGCGACGATCTCGACGGTGACGCGCGGGTGCCGACGTTGGACGTGCGCGGCGGCAGGCGCCGCGATGTAGGCGCTGAAACCGTCGGTCGCCGAGACGCGCACCACGCCCTCGAGCTGCCGCATCCCGGTGGCACTGACCGAGCGGACCGCCGATTCCACGGTCTCGGCCGCGGCGAGCGCGTCGCGCCCCAGGTCGGTGAGTTCCCAGCCGCTGCCGGCGCGGGTCAGCACCCGGCCACCGATGGCCCGCTCGAGCGCGGCGATGCGCCGCGAGATCGTGGTGTGGTTGATGCCGAGCTCGTCGGCCGCCGCGGTGTAACGGCCCGACCGCCCCACGGCCAGCAGCACCAGCAGATCATCGGCGCTGGGTGGCCGGGCTGCCCTGTCGCTCACATCTGCATTTTTGCAGAGACAAGCTGCAGATCTGGTCATTGCGGCCGAACATACCTGCATGAATACTCACCGGAAGCTGTAAGACCCGTCACACTGGGTAAAGGTAATGATCCACGTCATGAGGAGTCGCCGATGAGCGCGCCCATTCCCGCTGGACTGCGACGCGTCGTCGTCGCATCGATGGCAGGCACGGTGGTGGAGTGGTATGAGTTCTTCCTCTACGGGACCGCGGCCACGCTCGTCTTCAACAAGGTGTTCTTCGCTCAGGGCGGCAATGACCTCGACGCCATCCTGGCCGCGTTCGTCACCTATGCCGTCGGCTTCATCGCCCGCCCGCTGGGCGGCGTCGTGTTCGGGCACTACGGCGACAAATACGGCCGCAAGAAGCTGCTGCAGTTCAGCCTGCTGCTCGTGGGTGTGTCGACCTTCCTGATGGGCTGCCTGCCCACGTTCGGTCAGATCGGTTATCTCGCCCCGACCCTGCTGGTGGTCCTGCGGTTCCTGCAGGGCTTCGCCGTCGGCGGGGAATGGGGCGGCGCGGTGCTGCTGGTCGCCGAGCACAGCCCCAACCGCACCCGCGGATTCTGGGCCAGCTGGCCGCAGGCCGGCGTGCCGGTCGGCAACATCCTGGCCACCGTCGTGCTGCTGGTGCTCTACGGCGGGCTGTCCCACGCGGACTTCCTGTCGTGGGGGTGGCGCGTGGCGTTCTGGCTGTCGGCCGTCGTGGTGCTGATCGGCTACTACATCCGCACCAAGGTCTCCGACGCCCCGATCTTCCTTGCGGCGCAACAGGAAGCCGAACAGATCAAGGAGAGCTCGTTCAGCGCCATCGAGGTGCTCAAGCGGTACCCGCGCGGGGTGCTGACCGCGATGGGGCTGCGCTTCGGCGAGAACATCATGTACTACCTGGTGGTCACCTTCTCCATCACTTATCTCAAGGAACAGGTGCACTCCGACACCAGCGACATCCTGTGGTGGCTGCTCATCGCCCACACGGCCCATCTGGTGGCGATCCCGACGGTCGGTCGGCTCTCGGACCGGTACGGGCGGCGGCCCGTGTACTTCATCGGGGCCGTGGCGGCGGTGTTCTGGGGCTTTGTCGCCTACCCCATGATGGACACCGGCAAGTATCTGCCGATCGTCGCGGCGGTGACGCTCGGGTTGGTGATCCACGCCTTCATGTACGCACCGCAACCGGCGATCATGGCCGAGATGTTCCCGACCCGGATGCGTTATTCCGGTGTGTCCCTTGGTTATCAGGTGACTGCCATTGTGGCCGGGTCGTTGGCGCCCATCATCGCGGTGTGGTTGCTGCGCCAATACGACTCCTGGGTGCCGATTGCCGGGTACCTGGCCGGGGCCGCGCTCATCACCCTGGTCTCGGTGGTGTTCGCTCGGGAGACCAAGGGAATCGACCTGGTCGACATCGACGCAGCCGACGCGGAAAGGGCGCTGACATGAGCGATCTGAAGGGGCGCACGGCGCTGGTCACCGGCGCCGCGAGCGGGATCGGTGCGGCGTGCGTGCATGCGCTCGCCGCACGCGGTGCGACCGTGACGGTCGCCGACATCGACGCCGCGGGAGCCTCCGCCGTGGCGGCCAAGGTCGGCGGGAAGTCCTGGGCGGTTGATCTTCTCAACGTAAGGGCGCTCGAAGGCCTGCGGCTGGACTGCGACATTCTGGTCAACAACGCCGGGATCCAGAGCATCAACCCGATCGACGCGTTTCCGCCGGAGAAGTTCCGGATGCTGCTCGCCTTGATGGTCGAGGCGCCGTTTCTGCTCATCCGGGCTGCGTTGCCGCACATGTACGCCGGCGGATTCGGCCGGATCATCAACATCTCGTCGGTGCACGGGCTGCGCGCGTCGGAATTCAAGGCCGGGTACGTCACGGCCAAGCACGCGTTGGAGGGGCTGTCGAAGGTGACCGCGCTGGAAGGTGGTCCACACGGCGTCACCAGCAACTGCGTCAACCCCGGCTATGTGCGGACGCCGCTGGTGGCCAAGCAGATCGCCGATCAGGCCCGCATCCACGGCATTCCCGAGGACGAGGTGGTAGCCAAGGTGCTGCTGAAGGAGAGTGCCATCAAGCAGCTGACGGAGCCCGAAGAGGTTGCCTCGTTGGTAGGTTGGCTCGCATCACCGGACGCCAGGATGGTGACCGGGGCGTCGTACACGATGGATGGTGGATGGACCGCACGATGAGTACCCCGCCCCAGTGGGAGCCGACGCAGGCCGACATCGACAACGCGCAAGTCACGGACTTCGCCCGGTTCGTGGCGGCGCGGGCACGGCGCGAACTGGCCGACTACCACGATCTGTGGCAGTGGTCGGTCGATGACCCTGCCGAATTCTGGGGTGCCCTGTGGGACTACTTCGACCTCGGTGAGCGGCCGGCCGAGGTGCTCGCTGGCGAGACGATGCCGGGGGCGCGCTGGTTCCCGGGCGCACGGCTGAACTACGTCGACCAGATTCAGCGCAACGCCCGCACCGACCGGCCCGCGATCCTGACGGTCGCCGAGGGTGGCGCCGTCACCGAGTTGGCCTGGTCCGAATTGCTCGCGCGCACAGCGACCTTCGCGGAAACCCTACGCTCGCTGGGGGTGCGGCCGGGGGATCGCGTGGTCGGCTACCTGCCGAACATCGCCGAGGCCATCATCGCGTTCCTCGCCACCGCGAGCATCGGGGGGATCTGGAGCGCATGCGGGCAGGACTACACCGCGAAGGCCGCGCTGGACCGGCTCGGTCAGCTGGAGCCGACGGTGC
Source organism: Mycobacterium dioxanotrophicus (assembly GCF_002157835.1). Lineage (NCBI taxonomy): Bacteria > Bacillati > Actinomycetota > Actinomycetes > Mycobacteriales > Mycobacteriaceae > Mycobacterium > Mycobacterium dioxanotrophicus. The sequence goes on from NZ_CP020809.1 coordinate 944,986, forward strand.
TCGTGACCGCGGACGGCTACCGCTTCGCCGGTAAGGAGCACGACAAAAGCGAGGACATCGCCACGCTGCGCGCCGGGTTGCCGACGCTCAAGGCGGCTGTGCTGGTGTCGCGGCTCGGCTCGGCCCGCAGCGAGTGGGTGGACTGGGAGTCGGCGAGCGCACCCGGCGACGCCGAACTGGTCACCACCGCCGTCGATTTCGACCATCCGCTGTGGATCCTGTATTCGTCGGGAACCACCGGACTGCCCAAGGGCATCGTGCACGGCCATGGCGGCGTGCTCGTCGAGCACCTCAAAGCCGTTGCCCTGCAGAGTGACATCGGTCGCGACGACACGTTCTTCTGGTACACCAGCCCCAGCTGGATGATGTGGAACTTCCAGGTGGCAGGCCTGCTGGTGGGCGCAACCATCGTCTGCTACGCCGGCAGCCCCACCTACCCGCAGGCCGATGCGCTGTGGAGCATCGCGGCCACGATCGGTGCCACGGTGCTCGGTACCAGCCCCGGCTACGTGTTGGCGTGCGCGAAAGCCGGTGCGGTACCGCGCAAGCAGCACGACCTGTCGGCGCTGCGCAGTGTCGGCATCACGGGATCGTCCTTGCCGCCGTCCTCGGCACTGTGGTTGCGGGACAACGTCGGCGAGCGGGTTCAGGTGAATTCGATCAGCGGCGGCACCGATGTGGTGTCGGCGTTCATCGGCGGGGTCCCGACCGTGCCGGTGTGGCCGGGGGAGCTCTCCGCGCCGTTCCTCGGGGTGGCGCTCGATGCCCGGGACGAAGCAGGCAATCCCGTGCGCGGCGAGGTGGGCGAGTTGGTGATCACCAAGCCGATGCCGTCCATGCCGATCCGCTTCTGGAACGATGCCGACGGATCCCGTTACCGGGACGCCTATTTCGAGATGTTTCCCGGGGTGTGGCGGCACGGCGACTGGATCACCATCACCGACCACGGCAGCATCGTCGTGCACGGCCGCTCCGACTCGACCCTGAACCGGCACGGTATCCGGATGGGCAGTGCCGACATCTACCAGGCGGTCGAGCGGCTGCCGGAGATCGTCGAGTCTCTCGTGATCGGCGCCGAGCAACCCGACGGCGGCTACTGGATGCCGTTGTTCGTCGTGCTGGCCGACGGGATCGAGCTCACCGACGACCTGCGCGACCGCATCAAGCAGACCATCCGCACCGAGGTGTCCCCGCGTCACGTGCCCGACGAGATCATCGTCGCGCCAGGCGTTCCGCATACCCGGACCGGCAAGAAGCTCGAGGTGCCGATCAAAAAGCTGTTCCAAGGCGCCGACCCGGCCAAGGTGGTCGAGCGCAGCGCCGTGGACAACCCGGATCTGCTGGATTGGTATGCGGCTATCAAGCGATAGACCCGCCGAGACTACGGGTTTTGCCGCGAAATCACTGATTTCCCGTCAAAAAGCGTAGTTTCGGCGCAGGTTCAGCTCGATCCGGTGCAGGGCTTCCTCGATGTCGCTCGTCGGCCCCGCGAACGACAGCCGGACGTATGAACCGCCCCGGACCGTGTCGAAGTCGACCCCGGGAGCGATGGCAACACCGGTGTTGGCCAACAGCTTCGAGCAGAAGGACAGTGAGTCGTCGGTGCGGTCGCTGACATCGGCGTACACGTAGAACGCGCCATCGGTCGGAGCCAGCCGGTCGATCCCGATATCGCTCAACCCGTCGAGCAGCAGCCTGCGATTGTCCGCGTAGTGCGCCAGCAGCCCGTCGGCCTCGGCCAGCGACTCCGGGGTGAACGCGGCCACCGCGGCATGCTGGGCCAGCGCGGGCGGGCAGATGGTGAAGTTGCCGGTGAGGCAGTCCACCACGCGGCGCAGCTCCTCCGGCACCAGCAGCCAGCCGAGCCGCCAGCCCGTCATCGCGAAGTACTTCGAAAAGCTGTTGACCACCACGGCATCTCGCGACGTCTCCCATGCGCAACTGGTCGCGGGCGCACCCTCGTACACCAGGCCGTGATAGACCTCGTCGCTGACCAGCCGCACGCCCGACGCCTCGCACCACGAAGCGATCGCGGCCAGCTCGTCGGGCGGGATCACGGTTCCGGTCGGGTTCGCCGGGCTCGCGACGATCACGCCGGCCACTGGCGGATCCAACTCTTCGAGCATGGCGAGCGTGGGTTGGAAACGGGTCTGCGGGCCGCACGGGATCTCGACGACTTCGCAGCCCAGCGCCGTGAGGATGTTGCGGTAACACGGGTAGCCGGGGCTGGCGATCGCCACCCGGTCGCCGACGTCGAAACACGCCAGGAAGGTCAGCAGGAATCCGCCGGACGATCCGGTCGTGAGCACGACGTCGTCGACGCCGACCTCGATGCCGTACTTGCGGTACGACGCGGCGATCTGGGCGCGCAGTTCGGGGATGCCCAGCGCGACGGTGTAGCCGAGCTGGTTGCCGTGGATCGCCGCGACGGCAGCCTCGCGCACCGCGGTCGGCGGCCCGGCGCTGGGCTGGCCTGCCGACAGATTCACCAGGTCACCGTGGGTACGCTGACGTTCAGCGGCGGCCAGCCACACATCCATCACATGGAACGGTGGGATACCTGCGCGCAATGAGACGTCCATCTCGCCAGGCTAGCCGTCGGAATCCGTGACCAACCCGCCCAGGTGGTCCAGCAGCTCCTCGGCGGCCGCCAGATCACCGCGCAGATCACGATCCTGGTCGTTCCACGGTAGTTCCGCGGCGAGGTCGAGCGCCTCGCCGAGCACCCCGCCGAACCGGTCGTGCAGACCACGTTGCCGAAGCAGCCGCAGCGCGCCGACCAACTCGCAGGCCAGCAACACCCGATACGCGGCGACCGACCGTTCGAGTTGCTGCGTGCCTTGAGACGCGAACGTGGCGTCTTCCTCGGCACCACGGGACAGGACGAGAGTGCCGACCGATGCGGGTTGCGCCGCCGCCCGGATCTCGGCGATCGCCCCGGCGGCGACATATTCGACCATCATCAGCCCCGATGATCCGTCTTCGCCGGCAGCGAGAAATGCGTTGTGGCCGTTGGTCTCCGGATCGTTGAGCATCCGGATGCGCGAATGCGTGATGGGCGCGGTGAGTGCCAACGCCAGAGTGGCACCGTCGAGCTCGAGTGACAGCGACGCCTGATAGAACGCGCCGTGATGGACGACCATGTCGCCATCGACATCGAACAGGGGGTTCTCCTGGGCCGCATTGAGCGTCCGTTCCAGTTGCCGTCCAAGCGAATCCAGCGACGCGACGACGCTGGCGTGCGCGACCGGGTAGACCCGCAGGCCGTACGGATCCTGGATGCGACGCGGCTGGCGACCGTCACGCCCGTCGCCCGCCGAGAGCCAGCGCAGGCGTGCGGCGACCGTGTCGACGTGCGGGGCGGCCGCGGCGCGGGCTGCGGGGACCGAGAACGTCGACGGGTTACCGTCGAGGGCAAGGAAACTGAGCATGTAGATGACGCTGGACGCGCGCTCCAACCGGTGCAGCTCGTCCAGGGCGAGGCACGTGCGTCCGACAGTGAGGGCGCTGCTGCTCATGAACGGCAGCGCGCTGTCGGCACCCCACGGGGGCATCGGCGGCAGGGGCGCTTTCGCCGGTCGCTCGCCGATCAAGGTCAGGGCGGTGCCTGCCAGCGCGGCGAGGTCGCCGGTGCCGATCGACGCGTACTGGAGGAGTTCGGGCAGCGCGTCGTCGTTGAGCATCCGCGCGAGCGCGGACAGGATCTTCGGGTCGAGCCCAGCCCCGGGTGCGCACAGCTGAATCAATCGCACGGCGAGCATGGCCCGGACGGTCCTGTCGGCGAGGGGATCGCCGGCGTCGACGGCGTGGCTGCGCAGCAGTCGCATCCCGTAGTCCTTGTCGTCGGCGAGAACCTGGGTGGTTCGATTCGCGCCGACCCCGGTGGTGCGCCCGTAGGTGGGAAAGCGTGCGCTCAGATCGGCTGCGCGGTGGTAGGCCTGTTCGACGCCGGCCAGGACTTCTGCGGAGATCGATACCTGTTCACGGCGGTCGGCGAGCGTCACGACGTCTGCAATCGTGCCCGTCCCGTTCAGCACAACCATGTAATTCTCCTCAATCTCTACCGCTGCCGCGTGACACGACCTATCATCGCTCCAACCTAAAAATTCCGCTAGATGGCAATCGAATTCCAGCCACTAGAAATGGCACGGGGTGAGAGGAGTGGCGAGTTGGCTGAGGCATCCACCCGGACCGTGGAGCGGGCACTGGCCCTGCTCGCCACGATCTGCGAGCGTGGCAGCGCGAATCTTGCTGACAGCGCCAGGGATTGCGATCTCGCGCCGAGCACCGCGCTGCGGTTGTTACGTACGTTGGAGGCCACGGGTTTCGTCGCGAAGGACGAGGCCGGCATCTACCGTCCCGGCGGCCGGATGATCCAACTGGGCGCCGCCGCGCTCAGCAGTGAGTCATTGACCGACCTGGCCAAGCCGGTCATGGAGAAACTCGTCGCACAGACCGGTGAGTCCGTCTACCTGTCGGTCGAATGGCACAGTGACCTCGCCATTTACATCGGCATCATGCAGGGCACTCACTCTGTGCGCCACACCAGTTGGGTGGGCCGGACCATTCCACTGGATATCTCCGCCGCGGGGCATGCGCTCCGCGGTGACGTCAACAGCGACGGGTACGTCGTTGTCGAACGCGGTGTCGAGCCCGACGTGACCGCGATCGCGTGCCCGGTGTACTCCGAAGCACGCATCGTCGCAGCGCTGAGTTTCGTGATCCCGAGTTACCGGGTCACCGAATCCGAGGCGTCCCGGTGCGGCGAGCTGCTGGTCTCGGCTGCGGCGGAGTTGTCCGCCCAGCTGAGCCGTTCCCCCAAGCCAGACTCCGAAGAAAGACAGTCATGATCACATTCGACAACGTCTCCAAGGTGTACCCGGACGGCACGGTCGCCGTGGACAGCCTGACGTTGACCGCGCCCAACGGAAAGATCACCACGCTGGTCGGCCCGTCCGGCTGCGGCAAGACGACCTCGATGCGGATGATCAACCGGCTCATCGAACCCAGCTCGGGCACAATCGAACTCGACGGAGTCGACACCCAGTCGCTGGACCGGGTGTCGCTGCGACGCCGAATCGGCTACGTCATCCAGAACGCGGGCCTGTTTCCCCACCGCACGGTCGTCGACAACGTGGCCGCGCTGCCGCGGTTGCTCGGCGGCGGCAAGAAGGAAACCCGTTCCAAGGCAATGGAACTGCTGGAACGTGTCGGGCTCGACGCCAAGTTCGCCCGGCGTTATCCATGGCAGCTCTCCGGCGGTCAGCAACAGCGAGTGGGCGTGGCCCGCGCGCTGGCGACCGATCCGCCATTCCTGTTGATGGACGAGCCCTTCAGCGCGGTCGACCCGATCGTCCGCAGCCAGTTGCAGGACGGGTTCCTGCAATTGCAGGCCGACATCTCCAAGACCATCGTGATGGTCACCCACGACATCGACGAGGCCCTCAAGCTGGGCGATCAGGTGGTGGTGCTGCGGGAAGGCGGAACGCTCGCGCAAGCCGCGTCACCCGCCGAGCTGCTGGCTGCCCCGACCGATTCGTTCGTCGCCGACTTCGTGGGCTCCGCCCGCGGCTACCAGGCGCTCGGTTTCCACACCGCCGATGATCGGCTGCGACTCAACGACGAGCCGACAGTGACGGTTGGGCAACCGGTTTCGGACATACCGGTGGTCGAGGGCAAGTGGATCCTGGCGGTCGACGTCAACCACGCGCCGGTCGGCTGGGTCGACACCGCGAACCTGTCCGGTGCCACAGTCGCCGACCGTGACGTGAACCTGTGCGGCACCACCGCCCGCCGCTCGGACCCGCTGCGTGAATTGCTCAACTCGGCGCTGTCCAGCCCGAGCGGACGCTGCGTCGTCACCGATGACGCCGGAAAGTTGCTCGGCACCGTCACCGATCACGACATCGTGGAGGCCATCCGACGCGCGAAGGACTCCCGATCGTGAACTGGATCTCGTCGAACCTCGACCGCATCCTGACCCTCACCATCAGCCACACCTGGCTGACCGTGATCCCCACGGTGCTGGGTCTGCTGCTGGCGTTGCCGCTGGGGTGGTGGGCGCACCGGTCGAAGCGGGGGTATGCGGCCATCGTCGGGGTGGCCGGCCTGCTCTACACCATCCCGTCGCTGGCCCTGTTCATCCTGCTGCCCGTGTTGCTCGGGACCAAGATCTTGGATCCGATCAACATCATTGTGGCGCTTACCTTTTATACCTTGGCGCTGCTGGTGCGCGTCGTCGCCGACGGGCTGAGCTCGGTGCCGCACGACACCGTGGCCGCCGCAGAGGCCATGGGCTACCGCGGCTGGCAGCGACTGCTGCTGGTGGAACTGCCGGTCGCGGTACCGGTGATCGCCGCAGGCCTGCGGGTGGCGGTGGTGTCCAACGTCAGCATCGTGACAATGGCTGCGCTCCTGGGCATTCCGCAGCTCGGGTCGCTCTTCACCCAGGGCTTTCAGCTGCGGCTGTTCGTACCGCTCGTCACCGGCGTGGTGATGTGCGTCGTACTCGCGGTGATCCTCGACGGACTGATCATCGTGGCGAACAAACTACTCACCCCATGGCGGCAACGGACGGTCACCTCATGAACATCATCGGCTGGTTCACCGATCCGGCGCACTGGAGCGGTTCGGGCAGCATCCCCATGCAGGTCGGCTATCACCTGCTCTATTCGGCCATCGCGCTGCTGGTTGCCTTGGCCATCGGCGTGCCGTTGGGAATCGTGATCGGCTACACCGGCCGCGGTGAGACCCTGGTCGCCGGGCTCGCCAATGCACTGCGGGCGCTGCCCAGCCTGGGCCTGCTGGTGCTGCTGTTCCTGCTTTTCGCGCCCGTCGTCGCAGGAAAGCTCGTCTACGTCCTGCCGACCATCGTGGTGCTGGTGCTGCTGGCGGTGCCGCCGATCCTCACCGGCACGTACGCCGGGATCCAGAACGCCGACCCCGACGCGGTGGGCGCGGCCCGCGGCATGGGGTTCACCAAACGACAGATCCTGATGCACGTTCAGCTGCCCTGCGCACTGCCGCTGCTCATTTCGGGCATCCGCAGCTCGACCCTGCAGATCGTCTCGACCGCGACCATCGCCGCCTATCTGGGCCTGCAGGGCTTGGGCCGGTTCATCCTCGACGGCCGAGCGCAAGCCAACTACAGCGAAATGGCCGGCGGTGCAATCCTTGTCGCCCTCGTCGCCATCGCCTTGGAACTCGGCTTCGCCTGGATGGGCCGAGTGGTGGTATCTCCCGGTCTGCGCCGGGTCGCCGCCAAAACCTCCCCTCTTGACACCGCCGTACCGATGGAGGTCTGAAATGATCAGACGAAAATTCCTGTCCGCCTTGGCCACCGCCGCAGCCGCGACGTTGACACTGTCAGCCTGCGGCCTCAACAGCGACCCGCTGGCCTCCGACAATGCCGGCGGCTCGGCAGGATCGCAGGTCATCATCGGGTCGGCCGACTTCACCGAAAGCCAGCTGATCGCCAGCATCTATTCACAGGCCTTGCAGGCCAAGGGAATCAGCGTCAAGGAGCAGTTCAACATCGGCAGCCGCGAGGTCTACATGGCGGCGTTGAAGGACGGCTCCATCGATCTGGTCCCGGAGTACTCCGGCGCTCTGCTCAGCTATCTCAACCCGGAATCGACCGCGTCGACCACCGAGGCAGTGGTCACCGGCCTGGTCAGCAGGATGCCTGCCGGCATCACGCTGCTGGCTCCGTCGCCCGCCCAGGACAAGGACGTCGTCGCCGTCACGCAGGCCACCGCCGACAAGTACAAGCTGCACAAGATCTCCGACCTCGCACCCGTCGCAGGCGAAATGGTGCTCGGCGGGCCGCCCGAATGGAAGACCCGGGTGCAGGGCGTCGTCGGCCTGCACGACGTGTACGGGCTCAACTTCAAGGACTTCGTCAGCCTGGACGCCGGTGGCACTTTGACGATGACGGCGCTGACCAACGGACAGATTCAGGCCGGCGACCTGTTCAGCACCGATCCCGGACTCAAGGCCAACAACCTTGTCGCCCTTGAGGATGACAAGAACCTGTTCGCCGCCGAGAACGTCATCCCGCTGATCAAATCGTCCAAACAAAGTCAGGCCCTCACCAACGCGCTCAACGACGTGTCGGCGAAGCTGACCACCAACGACCTCATCGACATGAACGCCGAGGCCGCCAAGGGCACCAACCTTTCCGACATCGCCAAGAAGTGGCTCGCGGATTCGGGCTTGATCAGCCGCTAGAAAATGTCTGCGTCGAGCCGTCGCAACTGGTCCCGCGGCGGCCCGAGCAGTTGTGCACTGCCGTGCGCGCGTTTGAAGTACAGCTGGATGTCGCTCTCCCAGGTGATCGCGATGCCGCCGTGCAACTGGATGGCCTCGGCGGTCACCGCGGACAGCGTCTCGCTGGCCATGAACCGGGCCAGCGCGGCGGATGTCGGCGTCGGATCGGCGATGGCGTCGTTGACCACCGCGCGCGTGGCGGACACCTTGACGTACAGATCGGCCATCCGATGCTTGAGCGCCTGGAAGCTGCCGATGGGCCGCCCGAACTGCACCCGGTCCTTCGTATAGGCGACAGTGAGGTCCAGGCAGCGCGCCGCCGCACCGACCTGCTCGGCCGCGATCAGCAGCGCCGCGGTGTCGGACAAGCCCGGATCGGTGCCGAGCACCGATGTCTCCCCGGGCGTGACCGCGGCCAGGCGTCGGGTCAGATCCATGGTGGTCTTGGCCTGCGCGGTGAATTTGGTCCAGCGGGTGAGGTTTTCACCGTCGGCAGCGATCACCACATCGGCGACGTCGCCGTTGACGACGTACTCGGGATCGAACACCACGGTGCCGATGGACGTGCCCTCGGCCAATGCCTCAAGCGGCTCGTGGTCACCGGCAGCGAGCAGGGCCAGCTCGGCGAGGGTCGTACCCAGCAGGGGAGTGGGCACCAGGGCCTTGCCCAGCTCTTCGAGAACCACTGCGGCATCGGCGAGTTCGCCACCGGCGCCGCCGAGCTCCTCCGGCACCACCAGGGCCGCGGCGCCGACCTGTTCGCACAGCAGGCTCCACAGCTTTTCGTCGTAGCCGCGTTCTGACTGCATCGCCGCGCGGACGGCTTCCGGAGAGGCGTGCTTGTCCACCAGGGCTGCAACGGTTTCCCGCAGCAGCTCGCGCTCTTCACTCACAAGGCCTCCAAGAGCCGACGACGGTGCAGCGTGGGATCGCCCCAGGCCGAGCGCAGCGCCTGCACCCGGAGCAACAGCAGGGACAGGTCATGCTCCTGCGTGAAGCCGATGGCACCGTGGGTTTGCAGTGACGAGCGCGCGGCCAGCAGGGCCGCGTCGGCCGCGGCGACCTTGGCGGCGCTGACATCGCGTGCCGTGTCGGCAGACCCTGCTGCGAGGGACAGTGCCGCCCCGTACACCAGTGGACGCGCGAGTTCGACGGCAATGTGCACGTCGGCCAGCTTGTGTTTGATGGCCTGGTAGGAGCCGATCACCCGGCCGAACTGCGTGCGCTGCTTGGCGTATTCCACCGAATGATCCAGCATGGCCTGTCCGGCGCCCACCAGTTGTGCGGCGGTGGCCAGCACACCGAACTCATAGGCCCGTGCGGTGTCAGCTGTGCGGGGCGCACCGGTTACGTCGACGTCGAAAAGTTTCCGCACCGGATCGACGGAATCGTGCGCTGTGCCGGCGGTGGCGTCTGCCACCTGGCCGTCGGCGGCCACGAGGACGAGTCCGGCGACGTCGGCGTTGACGGCGCGCGGCACCTGCGGCGGCATGGCCACGGTGGCGATGAGCTCACCCGTCGCGAGCTGTCCGGACCGCTCGTCGTCTGCAAGGAGCACCGGTGCCACGGCAATGGATTCGGTCACCGGCCCCGGCACCGCCCAGTAGCCCAAGCGCTCCAGCGCCACGATGAGATCCACCGGATGTGCGTCGATACCGTCGAACTTCTCGGATACCAGCAGCGCCGTCACTCCGAGGTCGGCGAGCTGCGTCCACACCTTGCGGCCGGGCGCGTTGTCACCGGCAGCCCAGGCCCGCACCGCGGCGGGCACGTCGGCCGCGCCGAGCGCAGCGTCGATGCTCGACGCGAAATCGCGCTGCTGTTCGTCGATCTCGAAGTTCACTTTGCCTCCCGGGGCAGTCCGAGGAGTCGCTCGGCGATGATGTTGCGCTGAATCTCGTTGGTGCCGGCGTAGATCGGGCCGCCCAGTGCAAACAACAGGCCTTCGGTCCAGGAGTAATTTTCCTCCTCGCGTCCGGGGCGATCTGCGAGCTCACCGTCAGCGCCCTGCAGGTCCAGCGCCGTCTGGTGCAGTGCGACGTCGAGATCTGACCAGAACACCTTGGTCACCGACGACTCGGCGCCCAATTCGCCACCACCCGCGAGCCGCGTCACGGTGCCGAAGGTGTGCAGCCGGTAGGCCTGGGCCTTGATCCACGCATCGGCCACCCGGTCGGTGAACACCGGGTCCGGGTTGGATTTCCAGCGTCGGACCAGCCGCTCGGCCGGAGCCAGGAAGCGGGCCGGGCTGCGCAGCGACATGCCGCGCTCATTGCTCGACGTGCTCATCGCCGCCCGCCAGCCGTCGTGCACTCCACCGATGACGTCGTGGTCGGGTACGAACACGTCGTCGAGGAAGATCTCGCCGAAACCGGTGTCCCCGCCGAGCTGGGCAATGGGCCGCACGGTGATCCCCGGCGCCTTGAGGTCGAACATGAAGTAGGTGAGGCCCTTGTGCCGCTGGGCTTCCGGGTCGGAGCGGAACAACCCGAAGCCACGCTCGCCGAACGGGGCCCGCGAGCTCCAGATCTTCTGTCCGTTGAGTTTCCAGCCGCCGTCCGTACGCGTCGCCGTCGAGCGCAGGGACGCCAGGTCGCTGCCCGACTCGGGCTCGGACCAGGCTTGGGCCCAGATCTCTTCGCCACTGGCCATTTTCGGCAGTACGCGATCCAGTTGTTCCTCGGTACCGTGTGCGAACAGCGTCGGTGCCAGCATCGAGGTGCCGTTGGCGCTGGCGCGCCCCGGTGCACCGGCCCGGAAGTACTCCTCCTCGAACACCACCCATTGCAGCAGGGTGGCGTCGCGGCCACCGTACTTTTTGGGCCATGCGATCACCGACAGCCCGGCGTCGAAGAGCACCTTGTCCCAGCGGCGATGCTGTTCGAAACCTTCGAGCGTGTCGTAGGACTTCGTCGGGAACGAGCCGCGGTTGGCCGTCAGGAATTCGCGCACCTCGGCCCGAAATGCCTCGGTTTCGTCGTCGAAATTCAGGTCCATTGCACCCCTTCTCGGGTCCCCTTGCTGCGCAGCACGGGTTTGATCACCTTGCCGCCCGGATTTCGCGGCAACACGTCGAGAAACTCCACCGACCGCGGGGCCTTGAAGTTCGCCAGATGCTCACGCGCATAGGCGATCACGGCGGCCTCATCGAGCGCAGTGCCCGGTTTGAGCACCACATAAGCCTTGCCGACTTCGCCGAGGCGTTCGTCGGGCACACCGATCACCGCGGACTCGGCCACGCCGTCCAACCGGGCGAGCACCTGTTCGATCTCGGCCGGGTAGACATTGAACCCGCCGCTGATGTACATGTCCTTGAGCCGGTCGGTGATGGTCAGATTTCCTGCGGCATCGAGCTTTCCGACGTCGCCGGTGTGCAGCCAGCCGTCGGTGTCGATGGCTGCCGCGGTGGCCTCGGGATCGTCGAGATAGCCGAGCATGACGTTGGGGCCACGCAGCAGCACCTCGCCGGTGGGCTCGTCGATGCGCAGTTCGAAATCGGCAATCGGCCTGCCGCAGGTGGTGGCCACCGTGACGGCGTCGTCGGTGGGTCGGCACATGGTGCCGAACCCGGCGCCCTCGGTGAGACCGTATGCGGTGAGCACGATGTCGATGTCCAGCTCGTTCTGCATGCGCTCGATGAGCACGACCGGGACCGTGGCGGCGCCGGTGACCGCGAACCGCAGCGAGCTCAGGTCGTAGTCGCTGCGCTTCGGGTGGTCCAGAAGGGTCTGATAGATGGTCGGCGGGCCGGGCAACACTGTGATGCGCTGCTCGGCAACCGTTTTCATGGCCTGCTCGGGGTTGAATGTCAACAGCGGAACGAGCGTGGCGCCGGTCTGCAGGCAGGCCAGGATGCCGGCCTTGTAACCGAAATTGTGGAAGAACGGGTTGATGCAGAGGTAGCGGTCGGCGCTGGTGACCTCACCGCACGCCGCCCACGCCGCAGAGCCGTCCAGGGACTGCCGGTGCGCGCACCGCACGCCCTTGCTGCGACCCGTCGTGCCGGAGGTGAACAGGATGTCGGAGACGTCGTCCGCAGACACCGCAGCAGCGCGTGCGTCGACCGCATCAAGGTCGATGCCTCGCGCGACGAATTCGTCCCACGTTCCGTCGTCGGCGTCGATCGGCACCCGCACGATGTGGCGCAGCGCAGGCAGCGCGCCGCGGTCCAGCTGCGACGCGCGATCAGAGCCGAGGAATTCGCCGGCGGCGATCAGTAGCGGCGCTTCGGTGCGCGCCAGGATGTCGGTGGCCTCGCTGGCGGTGTAGCGCGTGTTCAGCGGCACCATCACGCCACCTGCGTAGTGGGTGGCCAGGCACGCAACCACCCAGTGCCAGGTGTTCGGCGACCAGATGGCGACCCGGTCGCCGGCCTGGACGCCGAGGTCGATCATGGCGGCAGCGGCCTGGCGGACCTCGGCGCGAAGTTGTCCGTAGGTGAGGTGCTTATCGGGCGTGACCAGGGCCTCATGGTCGGAAAACTGCACGGCGATCCGGTCCAGGACCCCCGGGACGGTCCTCGGGTCGGTGGTCATTGATGCTCCTCTAACAAAGCAAGTGCTTGGTAGGTTAGCCTACAGGGGTGATAGAGGTCCAGGAGTTCCGGGCCGAGGTCCGGCAGTGGCTCGCAGACAATCTCGTCGGTGAATATGCCGCGCTCAAGGGCCTGGGTGGACCGGGTCGTGAACATGAGGCATTCGAAGAGCGGCGCGCGTGGAATCAACACCTCGCCGCCGCCGGGCTCACCTGCCTGGGGTGGCCCGTCGAGCACGGTGGCCGCGGACTCTCGGTCGCGCACCGGGTCGCGTTCTACGAGGAGTACGCCCGCGCCAACGCTCCCGACAAGGTCAACCACCTGGGCGAGGAACTGCTCGGGCCGACGCTCATCGAGTACGGCACCCCAGAACAACAACAGCGGTTCCTGCCCAGCATCCGCAATGTCACCGAGCTGTGGAGCCAGGGGTATTCCGAGCCGAACGCGGGTAGCGACCTCGCCAACGTCGCGACGACGGCCGAGCTGGTCGGCGACGAGTGGGTCATCAACGGGCAGAAAGTATGGACCTCGCTCGCGCACTGGGCACAGTGGTGCTTCGTGGTGGCGCGGACGGAGAAGGGCTCCAAGCGGCACGCCGGCCTGTCCTATCTGCTGGTGCCGCTGGATCAGCCGGGCGTCGAGATCCGCCCGATCATCCAGCTCACCGGCGACTCGGAGTTCAACGAGGTCTTCTTCGATGATGCCCGCACCGATGCGTCACTGGTGGTCGGAGCGCCCGGAGACGGCTGGCGCGTCGCGATGGGCACACTGACCTTCGAACGCGGCGTGTCGACGCTCGGTCAGCAGATCCGTTACGCCCGTGAGCATTCCAACCTGGTCGAGCTGGCCAAGCGCACCGGCGCGGCTGATGACCCGCTGGTCCGCGGCGCACTTGTCCGTTCCTGGACCGGGCTGCAGGCCATGCGGTCGTACGCGTTGGCCACCATGGACGTCGAACAGCCCGGGCAAGACTCGGTTTCGAAGCTGTTGTGGGCCAACTGGCATCGCGAACTCGGCGAGATCGCCATGGATGTGCAGGGTATGGCAGGCCTGACGCTGGAAGACGGCGAGTTCGACGAATGGCAACGGCTGTACCTGTTCTCCCGCTCGGACACCATCTACGGCGGGTCCAACGAAATCCAGCGCAACATCATCGCCGAGCGGGTGCTCGGCCTACCCCGAGAGGCAAAGGGATGACCGGCGCACGCGAGGAGCAAAAAATGGATTTGTCAGTGGCTCCCAACGAGGTCGAGGGCCATGGCCTGCTGAAAGACAAGGTGGTCCTGGTGACCGCCGCCGCGGGTACGGGCATCGGCTCGTCCACTGCGCGGCGCGCGCTGCTCGAAGGTGCCGACGTCGTGGTGTCCGACTACCACGAACGGCGGTTGAAGGAGACCCGCGAGCAGCTCGCCGCGCTGGGCTTGGGCCGCGTCGAGGACGTGGTCTGCGATGTCACGTCCACCGAAGCAGTCGACGCGTTGATTGCTGCGACGGTCGAAAAGATGGGCCGCTTGGATGTTTTGGTCAACAACGCCGGCCTTGGCGGTGAGACCCCGCTGGTCGACATGACCGACGACGAGTGGGACCGCGTCCTGAACGTCACGCTCACCTCGGTGATGCGGGCAACCCGTGCGGCGCTGCGGTACTTCCGGGGCGTTGAGCACGGCGGCGTCATCGTCAACAACGCCAGTGTGCTGGGTTGGCGCGCACAGCACTCACAGTCGCATTACGCCGCGGCCAAGGCCGGTGTGATGGCGCTGACCCGCTGCAGCGCGATCGAAGCCGTCGAGTACGGCGTGCGGATCAACGCGGTGTCGCCGAGTATCGCGCGGCACAAGTTCCTGGAGAAGTCGGCATCTGCGGACCTGTTGGATCGGCTCTCCTCCGACGAGGCCTTCGGCCGGGCCGCCGAGCCGTGGGAAGTCGCGTCGACCATCGCCTTCCTGGCGAGCGACTACTCCAGTTATTTGACCGGCGAGGTCATTTCGGTGTCGAGCCAGCGGGCCTGAGGTACGTTACGCACGCGATGTGAACCGCCGATTTTGACACCAGGGCTGTGCTTCGTTGATCACAACAGTCCTGATGTCAAAATCGGCGGCATGCGAATTGCGCGGGGAATCCTGTGCCATCGGCGGCATGTGACTAGGCCTGCTCCATGCCCCGCTGAGCGAGCCCGGTGCGGTCCGCCCAACCTCGGATGTCGCCCTTGTTGATGGCCAGCGCCAGCAGTTCGGGAAACGCGTCGGGCGTGCAGGCGAAGGCGGGGATCTCCATGGCGGCCAGGTCTGCGGCGATCTCGCGGTCGAATGACGGTGCGCCCGAGTCGGACAGCGCCAGCAGGACCACGACTTGGACGCCCGCGTCGACGAGTTGTTTGACCCGGGCCAGCATCTCGTCGCGCACGCCGCCCTCGTAGAGGTCGGAGATCAGCACGAAGATGCTGTCGGCCGGCCGGGTGATCAAGGTCTGGCAGTAGGCGATGGCCCGGTTGATATCGGTGCCGCCACCGAGCTGGGTGCCGAACAGCACGTCGACGGGATCGTCGAGTAGATCGGTCAGATCGACCACTTCGGTGTCGAACACCACGAGCGATGTGCGCAACGAACGCATCGACGCGATCACCGCCCCGAAAACCGCTGAGTACACGATCGATTCGGCCATCGAGCCGGACTGGTCGATGGCCAGCACGATGTCCTTGGTGACGGATCGGCCGGCGCGGCGGAATCCGACGAGGCGTTCGGGGATGATCGTGTTCAGATCGGGCTGAAAGGTTTTCAGGTTCCGCGCGATGGTGCGGTTCCAGTCGATGTCGGCCGACAGCGGACGGCTGGTGCGGGCATTGCGGGACAGTGCTCCGCGCAGTGTGGCCTGGGTGCCGTCGGCGATGCGACGCTCGATGTCCCCGACGACCTTGCGCACCAAGGCCCGGGCCGAGGCTTTGGACTCGTCGGGAATGGCCTCGCCCAGCGTGATCAGCGTGGTGGCCAACGACAGATCTGGGACCACGCTGTCCATCATCTCCGGTTCGAGCAGCAGCATGCGCAGGTTGAGCCGCTCGATCGCGTCTTGCTGCATCACCTGAACCACGGTGCTGGGGAAGTACTTTCGGATGTCGCCCAACCACCGGGCCACTCGAGGTGCCGAGCCGCCGAGCCCACCTTTGCGGTCGTAGAGCGCCGACAGGGCTTTGTCCATCTCGACGTCACCGCCCTGCAGGCTCGGCAGTGACTCCGCGTCGGAGCCCAGCACCAGCCGCCACCGGCGGTCGCGTTCGTCGGGGATGGTCTCGTCAGGCATGGGCGATACCTCGTGCGAAGATCGCCGCCGCCGCGATCACCGCGGGGCCGGCGCGGTCGGCGTCGATGTCGAATTCGGTGTGGACGGCGGCGCCGGCTGTGGCCACCGCGTGCCCGATGTTGCGTTTGATGCCTGCGTCGAAGGTGCTGAAGGTACGACGTACCAGGGGCAGCACGTCGGTGAATTCGGTTGCCGTCAAACCGATCAGCCATTCGTCGATCACGGAGAGCAGTTCGGTGTCGTGCACCAGCAGCAGCCCGCTGCCGGACAGGAAGCCTTCGATCCAGGCGGACTTCTCGTCGGCGGGCGCACCGATACTCAGGGCGCGGCGCATGCGTCGGGCCGCTTCGGTGGTGGTGAACACCGCGCCGTCGACACCGATCCGGACGAACCGGCCGACCAGGCTGCCGTGCAGATCGTCGCGGTCGGCCAGCCGTGCGATGGTGGTCAGCCATTCGCCTCGAACATCGGCATCCAGCAGATCGACGGTGTCGGTCACGGCGTTGACGTGTGCGAGCATCTCGGCGGCAGCATCGGATCCCAGGCCGGTGAGCGTCGCGGGCAGACCGACGTTGACCCGGCGCAGCAGCGACGTGGTGACCACGCCGAGCGCACCGGCGTCGGTGCGACGGACATCGCCGTAGCGCAGCGAGCGGGCCAGCGCCGGCAGGGCCGCCATGAGCTCCGTGAGATCGCGGTCGACGGCGGCCTTATTCTCCAGGATGGCCAGCAGCGGTGCGACAGCCTCGTCGACACCGCCGAGCAGGGCGGCCTCGATGGCTGCGGTGACCTCACCCAGATGCGTGGCGTTCGTGGCGGTATCGGCCAGTTTGGCCTTGCACGCGCGGTATACCGTATTGCCCCACACCGACGACACCACGACCTTCACGGCGAACTCCGGCAGCCACTGCAGCGCCCAGGCTTCTTTGAATGTGCCCTGGCCGCTGGTCATCTCGGGCTCGCCCCACGGAATGTCGAGGACGGCGAGCCGGTGCAGCAGGTGGGATTTGGCGAGGTCATTGGGTTTGCGCAGATCGAGGGTGACCTGCTTGGCAGTTGGATCGGGCTTGAGCCGCAACGACTTCTGCTGCTTGGTGATGTCGGCGAGCAGCGGCAGCATCGGCAGATGCTGGGGAATGCTGCCCAGCCGTTCACCGATGACCAGCTCGCGCACGATCAGGCCGAACCGGGCATCGGAGCCTTCGCACAGCACGGCCTCGGTGGCTTCGTTGACCTCGCTCAAACCGGGATGGGCCCGGCCCCGCATCGTGGCCAGCGCGTTGGCCAGCCGCACGCCTTCGATGACGTGCGCCGAGGAGACGAAGATGTCGTGCGCGCGTAAAGCCCTGGCCGCCAGGGTGAGCCAGGTCTCCACCGGCCGGTCCCGTTCCAGGAACGCGTGCTGGTACCAGCCCGGGGAGCGGATGCCTGCGCCGTAACCCGACGCCGCGGACAGCCGCGAATGTGTCCACGGTACCCACACTGTCGCGCACTTGACCTTCGGCAGGCCGCGCAGCAGCGCCGAATCAGCGGTCGCGGCGGGCAGTTTTCCGGCCAAGGCCGGCGCGTGCCAGGCGCCGCACACCACGACCACGGTCGCGAATTCCTTGGCGGCCTTACGGATCACCTGACGCATGTGTGCTTCGCGCTGCTGCTCGATCGGGTCGTCGTCATCGCCGGGTTCGAGCTCGCGAACCGTCCGCATGGCCTCGGTGATCGCGTCGAATCCGCTGCCATCCGTACGGGATTCAACGACGTCATCCCACCACCGTTCGGGGTCGTCGTAGCCCGCGGCGTCGGCGAGCGCCGCGATCGGATCGACCCGAACACGGGAGACATCTTCGTGCCGCTGGTCGCGTTGGGCCAGCACGGTGGCGGCGGGCAGATCGCAGAACCGCACCGGCACCTGGTTGCGGGCGGCCCACAGCAGTGCCTGCCATTCGGGCGAGAAGCCGCCGAACGGCCAGAACGCCGACACCGCGGGATCGTCGACGGCATACGCCATGATCGCCACCGGCGGCACCATGTCGACGTGGTCGACGTCGGTGGTGAGCGGGTTCGCGTCGGCCGGTCCTTCGATCACCACGATGTCGGGCTGGATCCGGGCCAGCTCGGACATCACGGCGCGCGCAGATCCGGGTCCGTGATGCCGAATGCCCAGGACGTGGGTGGTCACGAGTTCAGCACGTCCCGCGATGCCCGGTAGAAGTCGGCCCAGCCATCGCGTTCCCGCACCACGGCCTCGAGGTACTCGAGCCACACCACCGCGTCGTTGACCGGATCCTTCACCACCGCGCCGACGATGCCCGCCGCGGTGTCAGCAGGTCGCAGCACGCCGTCACCGAAGTGCGCCGACATCGCGATCCCTTGCGTGACAACGGAGATCGCCTCCGCGGTGGACAGCGTGCCGGACGGCTGCTTGAGCTTGTTGCGGCCGTCGGCGGTCAACCCGGAGCGCAGTTCGCGGAAAACCGTGACGACGCGGCGGATTTCGTCGGCCGAGGTAGGAACTTCGGGCAGTTGCAGCGACCCGCTGATGTCGGCGACGCGGCGCGTCACGATCTGGACCTCGTCCTCAAGGCTCGCGGGCAGCGGGAGCACCACGGTGTTGAACCGGCGCCGCAGCGCCGACGACAGATCGTTGACGCCGCGGTCGCGGTCGTTGGCCGTCGCGATCACGTTGAAGCCCTGCGTGGCCTGCACCTCGGTGCCGAGTTCCGGTATCGGCAGGGTCTTTTCGGAGAGCACCGTGATGAGCGCGTCCTGCACCTCCGACGGGATGCGGGTGAGCTCTTCGAGGCGGGCGATCTTGCCGCCCCGCATCGCGGTCATGATCGGCGACGGGACCAGGGCCTGCTCCGACGGACCCTCCGCGATCAGCCGGGCGTAGTTCCAGCCGTACCGCACAGCCTCCTCGACGGTGCCGGCGGTGCCCTGCACCAGCAGCGTCGAATCCCCGGTCACCGCCGCCGCCAGATGCTCCGACACC
This sequence comes from Mycobacterium dioxanotrophicus, assembly GCF_002157835.1. Classification (NCBI taxonomy): domain Bacteria; kingdom Bacillati; phylum Actinomycetota; class Actinomycetes; order Mycobacteriales; family Mycobacteriaceae; genus Mycobacterium; species Mycobacterium dioxanotrophicus. Next base: position 964,074 of record NZ_CP020809.1, read on the forward strand.
CACGTCTTTGCGGTGCCGGGAACCCCGAGCAGCAGCAGCGCCCGGTCGGTCGCAAGCGTCGCCACGGCCACCTCCATCAGGCGGCGCGGGCCGATGTACTTCGGGGTGATCTCCACGCCCTCAACGGTTTCGCCACCGAGCAGATACCGGACCACCCCATGCGGGGACATCGACCAGTTCGGCGGTACCGGCAAGGCATCGGCGGCCCGCAGCGCGGCGAGTTCCGCGGCGAACAACTGCTCGGCATGCGGGCGCAGCAGGGTCGGGTTCATGGCAGTTCCTTTGCAATGTCGGAGCGCAGGGTGAGCAGTTCGAACACGGTGGCATAGAACCTGTGCAGTTCTTCGTCGGTTGTGCGGTCGACCAGTGCAACGAAGCGTGGCAGCCAGTCCAGGGGATATCCGGCGGCAAGATGCGCGGCGGCCTCCCGACGCTGGCGCGCGGTGCCCCATGCGGCCCCGGCCAGGGATCCGAACAGCGCTTCGGCCACCTCGCGAGCGAACGGCCGTGGCAGACCCGCAGCGAGACGGACCAGGGGCGCGGACTCCGCGGTGTTGGTGAGCGCTCGGATCATCTCGGCAGAGATCGCCGGGTGTGCGGTGGCAGGATCGTATGAGGTGCCGTAATCGGTTGGCAGACAACGCTGCAACAGTGGAACGGCCCACCTGGGGTCGTTGCCGCGTAACGCACTGAGCGTCAGCGCCGCGAGCACGGTGTCCGGCAGCGCGCGGGCCACCTTCTCCGGTGCCGCTCCACCGAAGACCTCGCTCCAGAAGGCGATCGGGGTGCGCGCGATGACGGCTTCAGGTTTGGTGGTGCTCAGCCCGTCGCGAACGGCGGCAGCGTCGGGCCCGGGCAGCGGATGGACGGTGATCTTCACCCCGAGCACCGACTTTTTGACCGAGAAGATATGGGCGGCACGCGCTTTCATGCGATCGAGATAGCGGCTGCCGGATCGTCGGTCGAGCACGGCGACAGCGGCGCTCCGGACGGTCACGGCACGATCGTCGAGCGCGGCTTCCAGGAACGGCTCGTCGGCGTCGTGCTCGGGGGCCGCAAACGCCGCCAAAAGCGTTGCCCGCGACTCGGCGTCCTCGGAAGTCCAGTGCGACGCCACGACGTCGCGAGCCCGGTCCGGGTCGAGCGTGCGGGCCACGGCGAGCCACTCGAGGCGTTTGGCGATGTCGCCGTGGGTGTAGTCGGTTTCCTTGGGCCAGTCCGTGCTGTCCGCCCACCGTACGCTGCGCAGCGCGCGGTGGCCACGGCCGTAGTGCTCGACGGCATACCACTGGCCGCCGCTGCCGATCGCATCCCAGAGTGCCTGCGTCACAACACCGCTCTGCTGCAGGCGCAACAGTTCCGGGATGAGCCGTGGCGGCAGCCGCAGACCGGCCGCGGCGATATCGCCGAGTACACCGTCGAGGATGGGCCTGACGGTGAGCGCCCGCTCGATCAGGAACGCGTGGGCACCCGTGATCAGCGGCCGGGTCTCAGCGGGTGCAGGGGCGGTGGCCGGATCGATCGATGACGGCAACTGTCCGGCCCGCCGGGCGACGGCATAGAGACCGGCCACCCGCAGCACCGACCCGACGGAATCGTCTGCATCGCACACCGCGGCGACGCGGCCGTCGACGGGAGGATCGAATGTGCCTGCCGGGAAGGGTTTTGCACCGAATCCCACAGTCGCTGCGGAGATCATCCGCTGGTAGTCGCTCATAGTGCCGTCACCGCCGGTCCGGTCAGGCGCGACGGTGGCGCGTCGCTCAGCATCGACAGCGGATCGATCCCGTCCGTGGTGATCTCGACCAGGATTGGGTGCAGCCGGCCGCCCGACGCCGCCTGCAGCCGTCCCCAGTGGTCGTCGTCGCAGTTCGCCGGTAGCGCATTGCCGTTCGCGTCGACGAGATGACGGCGCTTGGGCTTGCTGTGCTGCGCGGGCCGGGCGGTGACGATCGCGGGGTAGCGCAGCAGCCACGGGTCGACGGCCAGGGCGCGCGCCCGCCCGGCCAACGCGGCGTCGATCCCGGTGCCGGTGACGGCGAGCTGCTCGATGGGCGTTGTCGGCACGTCACCGTCGGGGATCGCGACACGGAAGCTCGACGGACCGCCGGGATACAGATGCACACCGCCGGTGAACTCGCGGCCCGGGGTGAGCCGGTTGTCGAAGCTGGCTCCGCTCGGCGCGGTGGACTGCACGTTGACCAGCAGCCCGGTAGCATTTCCGCTCAACCACATTCGCCGGGTGGTGTAGCGGTCCTCCAAGGTCTCCGCGTAGCCGAGCACCTGCCAGGTGTCGGTCACCGGATCCGTCGCCAGCACGTCGGCCCGCGCCACCGTGAAGCCGATGTGGCGACGCACCGCCGCGGCGGTCTCGTCGGAGAGAGTGTCGATGGTGCGGTAGGCGTCGATGAGCAGCTGCATCAACCCGAGATCCTCGATGATCATCCGCGGCCATTCGTCGTGCGTGAGATAGCCGGGAAGGTTGCGCAACCAGCCCGCCAGGCCGGGTGCCTTCGCGTCGACCATGCGTCTGGCGATCGGCTCACTCCACCCCGCGTACGGATCGGTGCTGATCCCGGCGATGCCGTTGCGGACCTGGTCATGGATCCACCGGTCGAGCTGTTCCAAGCCCTCGGCAACGCTGCGCTGCCGTGCCGCGACGGCTTTCTCGCTGATTTCCCGCGGCGCCTTCGGAGCGGCGGGCGCCGTCAGCGTGCTTGCCGGCGCGTCCGATTCGTCGACGCTGCCACCGCACCAGCGCAGCACCAGACCGACCACATGTTTGCAGGGGAACTGCCGCGACGGGCACGAGCATTTGTACGTCGGACCCACCAGATTGACCTGCACGCGGTACGGCGTCCGCCCGCTGCCCTGGAAGTCGCCCCACAACAAGGTCTGGGTGGCGCCGGTGTTGGACCAGCCGGCAGCGCCTGCCAGCTTCTGGCCCGCGGCGTAGGCCTTCCCGGCAAACTGACGCACCTCGTCGGTGGACCATGCCGTGTTCTGGTCCACCCCGATGTCCCTCCTGCCATAGCCTGACCCAGGCCAGCGTAGCCAGAACGGCCGACATGGTCTGCACAGGATCTTCACAATCGCTGCCCGTGACCACCACAACCTGCACCTAGAGTCAGATCCGTGAAGCGAATCCTGGTGGTCGACGACGAGCCGACCATCTTGTCCGCGGTGGCCACCAGGCTGCGCGCCGAGGCGTTCGACGTCGAGACAGCCGTCGACGGACCGTCGGCGGTAGCAACCGCGGCAGCGATCCAGCCCGATCTGGTGGTGCTCGACGTGATGCTGCCCGGCTTCGACGGGCTGGAGGTGTGCCGGCGTATCCAGGCCGAGCGCGCGGTGCCGGTGCTGATGCTGACAGCGCGCACCGACGAGACCGACATGCTCATCGGCCTGGGCATCGGCGCCGACGACTATCTGACCAAGCCGTTCAGCATGCGCGAACTGGTGGCCCGGGTGATGGTGCTGCTGCGGCGGGTGGACCGGGCGAGCGCCGACCAGCCGCTGTCGCTGGGGGACTACCGCATCGATCTGGCCGAGCGCCGGGTACATCAGGGCGAGCAGGAGATCCACCTGACCCGAACGGAGTTCGACCTGCTGGCCTTCCTCGCCGGCCGGCCGCGCGCCGCGGTGGCCCGTGAGACCCTGCTGGAACACGTCTGGGGGTGGACCTCCGACGTCGAGAGCCGAACGGTCGACAGCCACGTCAAGGCCCTGCGCCGCAAACTCGGGTCCGAGCTCATCCGGACTGTGCATGGGGTGGGGTACGCCCTCGAGGTTCCGCGATGAGCGCTTGCGCGAAGAGCCGAGGGGCCAGATGAGCGCTTGCGCGAAGAGCCGAGGGCACCGGTGAGCCTGATCGGCGAACTGTGGGACCGGGTGCCCCGTCCCCTGGATCCCTTCGCCTCCTTCAAGGTCAAGACCGGGCTGCTCGTCGGCGGGGCGATCCTGTTGGCGTCGTTCACGTTCTGGATCGGCGCGAGCTGGCAGTTCCGCTATGCGCTGCTGGCCGCGCTGGCGGCGTCGCTGGCATTGACGCAGTTCCTGGCCCACGGCATGACCTCGCCGCTGCGGCAGATGACCGCGGCTGCGCTGGCCATGGCCCGCGGTGACTACAGCATCCGGGTTCGCGCCACATCGCGTGACGAAATCGGGCAATTGGCAACGGCATTCAATCAGATGGCGGCCGACCTCGAGGCCGCTGACGAGTACCGGCGCGGGCTGATCGGCAACGTGTCGCACGAATTGCGTACGCCCATCACCGCATTGCGGGCGGTGTTGGAGAACGTGGTGGACGGGGTGGTCGAACCCGACGCCCAGACCATGCGGATGGCGCTGTCGCAGGCCGAGCGCCTCGGCGAATTGGTGACCGATCTGCTCGACCTCTCCCGCATCGAGGGCGGAGCAATACCGTTGCAGGTCAATCGGTTCGACGTCGACGAGTTCCTGCGCGATGCCGTCGAACACGTCTCGGTGTCGGCGAGCACGGTGCCCGTGGACATCCGGGTCACACCGCCGGACCTGAAGGCTGTGGCCGACCCGGCCCGCCTGCGTCAGGTCGTGATCAACCTGGTGGACAACGCGATTCGGCACAGTCCGGCCGGTGGTCGCGTGACGGTACGGGCGAGCCGAGGGCCGGCGGGCCTGCGGCTCGAGGTGGCCGACCAGGGGCCGGGCATTGCACCCGGCGAGCGGGAACGGGTTTTCGAGCGGTTCACCCGCGGCGCCACCACCGACGGGGGAACCGGGCTGGGTCTGGCGATCGCGCGGTGGGCAGTCGAGTTGCACGGCGGGGTGATCGAAGTGATGGACACCGGGGTGGGTTGCCGGATCAGGGTGAGCATCCCGGAATCGAGGGAGGAATCGGCATGACGACGTTGCTGACAGGAGCCAAGGGGCAACCGGTCATGCCACCGCTGATCGGGCCGGCGCTGCCGCGCTCCGGCGAGCCCGGATGGACGGTCTGGTCGCGGCGGGTGTGGCCGATCGACCCGCTGGCGTCGATCCCGCGACGGCTGCTCATGCTCGCCGTGGTCGCGGGCCTGGTGGGAACAGCGGTATGGCGGCCGTCGGTGCTCAGCATCGGCTACCTGGCCGTCGGCGCCATGGTGTTCGGCGTGGTGCACGGCACCGCCGAACGTCGGCCCACTCGAGCGCAGTGGGGCGGCATCGTGCTCAGCCTGGCGCTGCTCGCGGTGCCCGCGCTGCTGGCCGCCGATTGGCTGGGCGTGCTGTGCATCATGGCGGCCTGGATCGTCGGCTGGTGCACGCTGTTCGGCGGGCGAACCTGGACCTCGGTGTTCACCGGGCCGTTTCTGCCGTGGGCGTTGCCTGCCCGCGTGAGTGGCTGGGTGCGACGCGGACTCCCGAGCCGGGTGGGTGTCACCAAACCGGCGCGCGTCGCCGTCGTCATCGGTCTCACCGTGCTGCTGGCCGTGGTGTTCGGCGCGTTGTTCGCCTCGGCGGACGCGGCTTTCGCGCACATGGCCGGCAATCTCGTGCCATCGGTCGACGGGGTCGATATCGCCGCCCGCATCGTGGTGTTCGGCATCGTCGCGTCCTTCGTCCTCGGCGGGGCCTACCTGACGCGGTTCCCGCCCCGGCTGGACGCCCTGGCGCCTGCGCCGATGCGGCCGGTGCCGCGCTGGGAATGGGCGCTGCCGCTGGGCGTTCTCGACGCACTGTTCATCGCGTTCGTCGTGGTGCAGGCCGCGGTGCTGTTCGGCGGCCACACCCATGTGCTGGAGACCGAAGGGCTGACATACGCCGAATACGCCCGGCAGGGTTTCTGGCAGCTGCTATGGGTTTCGGCGTTGACCCTGCTGGTGCTCAGTGTGGTGATCCGGGTGGCCGGACGGGGCAGCACCGCCGATCGTCGGGTGCTGCGCGTGCTGGTCGGGATCCTCTGTGCCACATCGGTTGTCGTGGTCATCTCGGCCGTCCATCGCATGTGGCTCTACCAGCAGGCCTACGGCTTCAGCACCGATCGGCTCATGGTCGTCACCATCGAACTGTGGCTGGGCGTGGTGTTTCTGCTCGTGGCCGCGGCCGGGGTGCGCATGACGGGGCGCTGGCTGCCGCACGCGGTGCTGGTGGCCGGTGTCGTGGCGCTGCTCGGATTGGCCGCGCTCAATCCCGAGCGGCTCGTCGCCGACCGCAACATCGACCGCTTCGAGCAGACGGGCCAACTCGATGCCGAGTACCTGTCGAGGTTGTCGACCGACATCGATCCGGCCCTGCACCGGTTGCCCGAGGACATTCGCGGCTGCGTGCGCTTCCACGGGCCGCATTCCGACCCGTGGTACCTGTTCAACCTGTCGCGGTCGCTTGCCGACGGCCCGGTGGTGACCGATCTGCCGGACTACTGCTCGCCGTACTGGTCGTAGGACTACCGGTAGGTCGGCCAGAATCGCGTCGATTCAAAGCCTGTGAACCTGGCTGACGGCCGCCGAAGGTATTGCGTGTGACCGCACTCGCCGTCAACGGCTCAACTCAAACCACCCCGCTCGCTCCGATTGCGCTGGACCCCGAGGCACTGGGATATCCCGCCGACAACCGAGCCGCCATCCCACCGCTGGCCAAACACTGGGAGCAGCTCGACTTTCGCGAGATCCTTTCCCGGCCGGCCGCTTTCCTGTCGATCAGCCAGTCCAACTCGCTGTACAAACCGGGCGGGGTGCAGTACGCCGAAGGGCATGCGTTCCGCGGCAGCCTGCAGGCGACCGTCAAGGTGGCCAAGGCGGCACGGTCGGCGTCGAACTTCGTGTCGTTCAACTGGATCGGGTTCTCGGTGTTCCGTGGTGACTACCCGCAGACGGATTTCGACAAGGCGCAGTACGACGGGTGGACCGGTCATATCGACGCCACCGCCGAGCAGATCGCCTGGGACAACGAACTTGTCGGCGAACTGCACGAGCTGGTGCAGCCCGGCGACAACGAGCTTTACGAGAAGGCGCTGCAGACGGCCTTCGTCGGCACCGACCTGCCGCTGGCGCTGAGCCGGCAGCGGGTAGAGGTTTTGGTGCTCACCGGGATACACCTCGATTGGTGCGTCGAGGGCAACGCCCGCGCGGCCCGCGATCACGGCCTGCTGCCCATCGTCATCGGCGACGCGACGGGCACTGCCCACCCGGATCAGGAGCGTGCGGCGTTCGAGCGGATCAACAACTTCTTCGCGCCCGTCATCACTTCTGAGCAATTCGTGGAATGGGTTGCGCGCTGATGGGAAACGTCGGGCTGCTTCTCGTCGGCGTGGTGCTGTTCGTCAATGGGCTGGTGTCGGTCGGGGTGGTCGAGGCCCGCGGGGCGGCGCCGCTGAACCTGTTCGTCGGGGCCGCTCAGGTCGTACTGCCGACGCTGGTGCTCTTCCAGTCCGAAGGGGATCCGGGCATCGTGAATGCGACCTGGCCGAGTTATCTGTTCGGGTTCACCTACCTGTGGTTCGGGTTCATCCAGATCTTCGACATCGACCCGCGCGGGTTCGGCTGGTACAGCTCGTTCGTCGCGGCCGTCGCGGTGTACTACGCGATCAAGAGTGTCGGCACCGATCCGGTGTTCGCGGTCATCTGGGCGACGTGGGCGATCATGTGGTCGTTGTTCTTCGTGCTCCTGGGACTCGGGGTCGCCAAGGTTGGCCGGATTGATCTGGGTCACTTCACCGGATGGTTCCTGATTCTTCTGGGCGTTCCGACCTGCAGCGTGTCGGCGATCCTGCTGCTCAACGGGCTGTGGCCCACTTCGGTGGCGGCCGGTTCGGTGGCGGTGGCAATTCTGTTCGTGGCGACCGTGCTCTCCGTGACGCTGGCGCGGCGCAGCGCACCTCGCGACGAAGATGTGGTCACGGCTGCGCCCGTCGAGGCGCGAGTGAGCGAGGGCGTGCCGCAACCCGTCTGACCCTTGGCGAGATGTGGCCGGGGAGTCAGCGGGGGGCTCCGGGGCGCCGAGTGGCCACTTGTGCACGGATTTTGCGCGTCTGACGTACGCAACTGGCCACTCGACCCGGGCTGGGACTTGAGGAAATGCGGCAGGCCGCACTCTGACGTGACCTAGCAAGCGCTTGGTTGCTATGCTGTCGGCATGGCGCCGGAAACGTCGAGCCAGCCGGCAAGCAGGCGGGACGAACTCCTCGAACTCGCTGCGACGATGTTCGCCGAACGCGGTCTGAAAGCAACGACGGTCCGCGATATCGCCGACTCCGCAGGAATCCTCTCGGGAAGTCTGTACCACCACTTCAAGTCCAAAGAACAAATGGTCGAAGAGGTGCTGCGGGACTTCCTGGACTGGCTGTTCGCGCGCTATCAAGAGATCGTCGACCGGGAAGCCGCTCCACTGGAGCGGCTCAAAGGTCTTTTCATGGCGTCCTTCGAGGCCATCGAGCACCGGCACGCGCAGGTGGTGATCTACCAGGACGAGGCCAAGCGGCTCTCCGCGCAGCCGCAGTTCGCCTTCGTCGAGGCCCGCAACAAAGAGCAGCGCAAGATGTGGGTCGACATCCTGCAGCAGGGCGTCGCCGACGGATCGTTCCGGCCCGACCTCGATGTCGACCTCGTGTACCGGTTCATCCGTGACACCACTTGGGTTTCCGTCCGCTGGTATCAACCCGGCGGGCCACTCTCGGCCGAGCAGGTCGGCCGGCAATACCTCGCCATTGTCCTCGGCGGAATCACCGCCGGCGGCGCCACTGTCAAAGGAGACCAGTAATGCCTGAGGCCTATGTCGTCGACGCGGTGCGCACCCCTATCGGCAAGAAGAAGGGGGCGTTGGCCGATGTGCATCCAATTGACCTGGGAGTGCACGCTTTCCGTGCCATCTTCGACCGCAACGACGTAGATCCCGGGGTTGTCGACGACGTCATTGTCGGCTGTGTCGACGCCATCGGGGGACAGGCGGGTAACATCGGCCGACTCGCCTGGTTGGCCGCTGGGTACCCCGAAGCCGTCCCCGGCGTCACGGTGGACCGGCAGTGCGGATCGTCGCAGCAGGCCATTTCCTTCGGCGCCCAAGCCATCATGTCCGGCACCGCCGACGTCATCCTGGCCGGCGGCATGCAGAACATGAGCTGGGTGCCGATCTCCTCGGCCATGGTGGTCGGCAAGGAATTCGGATTCACCTCGCCCACAAACGAATCCAAGAATTGGCTGCACCGCTACGGCGACCAGGAGATCTCGCAGTTCCGCGGCTCGGAGATGATCGCCGAGAAGTGGGACATCTCCCGTGAAGAGATGGAGCAGTTCGCCTACAACAGCCATCAGCGCGCATTCGCCGCGATCCGGGCAGGCCACTTCGACAACGAGATCGTCCCGGTCGGGGACTTCGGCGTCGACGAGGGGCCGCGCGAGACCACGCTGGAGAAGATGGCGGCGCTGCAGCCGCTGGTCGAGGGCGGCCGGCTGACCGCCGCGCTGGCCAGTCAGATCTCCGACGGAGCCTCGGCCGTGCTGCTGGCGTCAGAGGAGGCCATCAACAAGTACAACCTCAAGCCGCGGGCCCGCATCCACCACATCAGCGCGCGTGGCGACGATCCGGTGATGATGCTGACCGGCCCCATCCCGGCCACCCAGTACGCGCTGGAGAAGACGGGTCTGTCGATCGACGACATCGACACCGTCGAGATCAACGAGGCCTTCGCGCCCGTGGTGCTGGCGTGGCTCAAGGAGACCAAGGCGGATCCGGACAAGGTGAATCCGAGTGGCGGCGCCATTGCGTTGGGCCATCCGCTCGGCGCAACCGGCGCCAAGCTTTTCGCCACCATGCTCAACACGCTGGAGCGCACCGGCGGCCGCTACGGTCTGCAGACCATGTGCGAGGGCGGCGGCACCGCCAACGTGACGATCATCGAGCGCCTCTAGTTCCATCGCTCGGCGGGCTTGTTTAACGCGCGGGCTACGGGGAATTCCGCGACGATGATGAAGCCCATCGCTGTTGCTGCGGTAGTCGCCGTCTCGGTCATCGGTGCAGGTGCGTGCTCGAACCAGTCGTCCACCGGGGGCGGTGAGTCGGGCACCCCGCAAAGTACCGGCGCCGCCGGCGGTGCACTGAAGACGGACTTGAAGACCGCCGACGGGACCACCGTCGCGAACGCGTCGATCGAATTCGCCAATGGCTATGCCACGGTCACCGTGCAGTCGGTGGGAACCGGGCTGCTCAGCCCGGGCTTCCACGGCCTGCAAATCCACGCGGCCGGCACGTGTGACTTCGCCGCGCCGGGAAGCCCACTGCAGGTCAGCGGGCACAACACCTATTCGGCCAGCGGCGACCTCGCCGATCTGCAGGTACGTCCCGACGGCGGGGCCAAGCTCGTGACCACTTCGGCGGATTTCACCGCGGCTGATCTGCAGAGTTCCCAAGGCACATCGCTCGTCCTCGACGCCGGACCGACCAACCGCAGCGGCGCAGCCTCCGCGGCCCCTTCGGGCAAGCCCGTAGCCTGCGGCGTCATCGCGGCAGGCACGGCCACTTCCACGACGACGTCACCTTCGACGTCGACATCGACGGTGACAACGACAGTCATCGCGCCGGGAGCCCCGGCGGTCACGACCACACCCACGACGACCCCATCACCGACGACCAGCACCACCAGTCCGAGCACCAGCACGGTTACCGTCACCGTGCCGTCGACCACGGTCACGTCACCGCAGGTGCCCAACGTCCCCGGGTAGGCCCGCACTCATACCGGTTCGGGCTCCGGCTTGATCGCGGCCGCTGCGGTCTGCATGCGGCGGTCCGTCATGCGGCGCCACATGTGCAGGGGGAAGTAAGCGGCGAGGACCAGCACCCCGACGAAGAACAGGGTGTGGCTGGAGGTGCCGATGACGATGGAAGGGCTGTTCCAGCCGCCGAAGAGCCACAGCACGGCGCAGAAGATGCCGATGGCCAGGGCGACCCAGCGCATGAAGCCCGGGAGTCGTACGGGGCGGTGGATGGTGGGTCGTGTTTGGCGGTGGGCGAAGTAGGCGAAGAACACCAGTCCGGCGGAGAAGAGGTAGCCCATGTTGGAGAAGATGTAGATGCGCAGCGGGCTGCCGAACAGTAGGACGATGACCGAGCAGGCCACGTTGAAGGCCATGGCGCGGGCGGGCACGCCGTGGGTGTTGAGGTGGCCGAACCAGCGGGGCAGCATGCCGTCTTCGGAGGCTTGGTAGAGGGAGCGGGCGCAGCCCATGATGGCGTTGAGTACGGAGAGCAGCAGCGCCACGATCAGCGGTAGGCCCAGGGCCCATTGCACCCAGCCGCCCGAGGATCCGGTGACGGCGGTGATCAGTGAGGTGAAGATGGTCAGGGGGTCGGCGTCTTTGGCCACGCCCAGGACTGCGACCAGGGCGACGGCCATGAAGACGAAGATGAAGAAGCCGTAGACGCCTTCCATGGTCATGGCGATTTTGGCGTCGCGGGCGGGGTTGCGGCATTCGCCGAGGTAGCAGGCGGCGGCTTCCATGGCCAGCACCGACCAGGTCATGACGAACATCCAGGCCAGGATGAGGGTGGGGCTGCCCAGGACGCCGGGGGCGAAGTGGAAGCCGGCGAGGTTGCTCAGGTGGATCGAGCTGGGGTGAAACAGGGGCAGCAGGATCAGGATGGTCAGGGGTGCCATGGACACGATGCCCAGGATGGTGGCGAATTCGGCGCCCAGTTTGATGCCGAAGTAGGCCGGGACGTACATGATGGCGATGGCGACGACGGAGATGATCAGCACCGAGAGCGTGATGGGGCTGCCCAGTCCGCCGAACGGCAGGAACGATGGTCCTTGCGGTATGGAGAACAGTTGGGTGATGTAGGCCGAGGCCAGGATCATGTTGATGGGGGCGACGGGAAACCAGCCCAGCCAGTAGGCCCAGGCCGACAGGCCGCCGAGGTGGGTGGCGGTGGCGGGGTGGACGAGTTCGAAGGATTCGGTGGTGTAGGAGGGCAGGCCGCCGGTGCGGTGCGGCATCACGGCGGCCAGTTCGGCGGCGAACAGACAGAGCAGTACTCCGATGCCGGTGGCGATGGCCAGCATGGGTATCGCGGCGGCGCCGAGGGCTTGCACGGCTGGGGGATCGATGCCGGTGACCAGGATGGGGCCGGCCAAGCCGATCACGAAGGCGCCCCACCAGTTGGTGCCTTTGTGTAGTTTGGGTTCGGAGCCAACGGGGTTCGACGTCATGTCGCGTCCCTTCGCGGGCGCTGCAGCGTGCAGCGGACGAACGCACCTCAGCGGTGTGATTCGGAGCACAGTACGCCTGTTTCGCGGGAAGAAACAGAATCTAATGTTGTGAAAAAGCTGGATGCTGTCGTCGGCGAAATGTGGTGGTCAGGACCGATGACCCAGTAGCGCGGCGATGGCCAGTTCGGCCTGGGTGATCTCCAATGGTTCGCCGGTGATGATGTCGGCGTACAGGAATGACTCCACGATGCGCACGACGAGGTAGGCCAGATCGCGCGGCGGCAGCGACGGTTCCAGGCGTCCCTGGCTGATCTCGTCGTTCAGCATCTGTTCGATGGCGGCAACCAGTCGGGACTGCACCGTGCCCGCGCGCGTGGTCAGGATGCGCAGTGCCCGTTCCGGCTCCCGGCGCAGAAATTCCTGGAAGAACCCGGCCTGGTCGATCAGGGTGGCGAAACGGCCGACGGCGTGGGAGATGCGTTCGGCGCCATGACCGGGAGAGGCATCGATGGCCGCCGTCAGTGTCGGTTCGGCCAGCGACCACAGGATTTCGGCCAGCAGCTCGTCGCGGCCACCGACCCAGCGGAACAGCGTGGCCCGGTTGACCCCGAGTTCGGTTGCCAATTCCCCCATCTCGATGCGGCGGCCGGCCAGGAACCAACCGCGCGCAATTCGGAACGCAGCCAATGGATCTGGCTTGCGGTCGGTCGACGCGAGCATGCGTCCCAACGGTGTCTCGGCGATGGCGTACCTCCAGATGTCGTTGTGGGAGCCGATGCCTGCGCACCATGCTACCGATTGACGTTGAAGTGATATATATCTCTGCACGTCTCGTATATGCAACATATCTGGATATGATGCACAAGTGACCCGCGCCGACGTGGTGCTCGGCGTCGAAGGCGGACTGCTCACCAGCTGAGCGCAAAACCCCACGAGAATCGAGAAGAGAAGGACCCGTGAAGCAGCTCAGCGGCCTCGACGCCACATTCCTCTACCTGGAGACCCCGACGACCTTCGGGCACGTCACCGGGCTGATGATCTTCGAACGACCCAACGAGGAATTCGACCCGTACGCCGCGGTGTACGCCAAGTACGCGTCGCTGATCGGTGAGCTCGAACCGCTGCGCCGGAGGTTGGTCGAGGTGCCACTGGGCCTCGACCATCCGTACTGGGTCGACGATCCCAACTTCGACCTCGACTTCCACATCCGCGAAATCCATCTGGCCCGACCGGGAATGGCCGACCAACTGGCCGACCAGGTCTCGCGCATCGTCGGGCGCCCCATGGATCGCAACCGGCCACTGTGGGAGGTCTACGTCATCGACGGCCTGCACAGCGGTCGCTGGGCCATGCTCACCAAATACCATCACGCCACCATCGACGGTGCCGCCGGGCAGCTGATGCTCAACATCATCACCGACACCGAACCGGACACCACGCCACCCGGGCCGGGCCCGGCCTGGCAACCCGAAGAGCTGCCGAGCACCGTGGAACTGCTGCGCAAAACGGCCGTCAACCTCGCCGGACACCCCGTCAAGGCCCTGCGGGTGCAGACCCGGCTGGTCCGCCAGCTCGCCGACACCGCAGGCATCGACAGCATCAGCAGCGCTGCGGCCAAGACCGGCTCGGCGATCAAATCCCTTGCGCGACTGGGTAAAGAGGACGGACCCAAGATTCCGCTGCCGACATCGGCGGCGCCACCCACCCCGTGGAACAAGCCCATCACCGGACACCGGCGCTTCGCGATGCGGACCACATCGCTGGAGAACATCAAGAGGCTCAAGAACGCGACCGGGGGCACCGTCAACGACATCGTCATGGCGATCTGCGCCGGCGGGTTGCGGCAGTACCTGCTCGCCCATGACGCGCTGCCGGACCGGCCACTGCGGGCCATGGTTCCGGTGTCCATCCGGACCGGCGACGAAGAGGATCCATGGACCAACCGGGTGTCGGCCATCTTCGCCGAACTGCCCACCGACTGTGCGGATCCGCTTGAGCGCGTGGCTCGTTGCCGGGAGGCGATGCTCGACGCGAAGCGACTGCTCGATCTGATGCCTGCCGACCAACTCGGCGACCTGGCCCAGTTCTCGGCACCGGTGTTGTCGACGTCCGCGATGCGGCTGGCGTCGCGGTTCGGGTTGGCGCACCGCATTGCGTCGTTGCCGTTCAACCTGGTGATTTCCAATGTCCCTGGACCTCGTCAGCCGCTGTACTTCGCCGGGGCGCAGCTGCGTCATCAGTTCCCGGTGTCGATCGTCACCGAGGGGCAGGGACTCAACATCACCGTGGTGAGCTATCTGGACCGCCTGGACTTCGGCTTCGTCGTCGACCGCGAACTCGTGCCCGACGTGTGGGATCTGGTCGACATGCACATCGACGAGATCGGCCGGTTGTTCGAGGCCAGCGGGGCCGAATGGGCCGAGGAGCCGCAGCCAGCGCAACCGCGCCGTGGCCGCATCAGGATTGCGCAACCCGACGAGATCTGCTGACCGCCCGCCATACTCGCGCCGGTGTCATCGGCAACTGGCGCAGACGCACCCCGCAGGCACGGCCGATGGCATTGGCCAAGGCGGGTGCGACCGGGTTGTACGGCGACTCGCTCATCGATTTCGCGCCGAGCGGTCCGAGCTCGTCGTAGGTATCTGCGAAGTAGACCTCGGTCACCGGAAGGTCGGACAACTGCGGGATGTGGTAGTTGCGCAGCGTCTGGGTCAGTACCGTGCCGTCCGGTCCGATCCGGATCTCCTCGAACAACGCCGACCCGATTGCCTGGGCCACACCGCCTTCCACCTGACCGCGGCACTGCTCGGGATTGATCACCACGCCGGCGTCGGCGGCCTGGACGGACTGGAGGATGCGCACCTCGCCGGTCTCGGGGTTGACCGCGACGCGAAACGCCTGCACGTTGAAGGCGACCGAACGCGGCGTGCCGTCGTGTCGCCCGCGGCCGGTCAATGACGATGGCAGAGCACCGAAATCGACCAGGCTGTCGGCGCACTGCACGCCGTTGCGCTCCAGAGTGCACTGCGATGGCGACGTCCCGGTCACCTCGGCAGCTGCCCTCTCTAAGGCCGCGCGCAGCTGTCGGCATGCCTGCACGGTCGCGCGGCCGGCCACCACCGTGCCGGCCGACCCGAACGCGCCGGTATCGTAATCTGTTGTCGCAGTGTCTGATTGCTGAATCACCACCCGTTCTGTGCCGGTGTTGAGCTCGTTGGCGGCGAGCTGTGCATGCACCGTGGTGGTGCCGTTGCCGAACTCGGCCGTCCCGACGCGCAATGTGTACACGCCGTCGGCGTCGACCGACACCGCGGCCTCGGCGACGTGCCCGCGCGGCGGAAGCGTCGCGATCATCGCAACTGCCATGCCTTCGCCCACAGGCCACCCTTGGGGGGCGGTGGCGGCGTTGCCCCGACGCAGCGCCTGCTCGGCGAGGTCGAGGCATTGATCCAGGCCGTAGCTGCCGAACGTCAGATCGTCGTCGAGCACATGCGAATCCACGAAGGGATCTCCGGGCGTGATGACATTGCGCCTGCGGAATTCGAATGGATCGATGCCGAGTCGCTGGGCCAGCTCGTCCATCGCTGATTCGATCGCGAACATCACCTGTCCCAGCCCGTATCCGCGAAATGCACCCGACGGCAGATTGTTGGTGTAGACGGCTTGAGCATTGACCCGCTTGTTCGGACAGCGGTACACCGCGACCGATTCACTGCAGCCGTGAAACATCACGCCCGGGCTGTGATTGCCGTACGCCCCGGCATCGACCAGAGCGTCGACCGCCAGCGCGGTCAGCTCACCGGAGGCATTGGCGGCCACGGTCACATCCACGCGGAACGGGTGACGGCACGGCGCCACCGTGAACTGATCGCTGCGGCTGAACTCATAGCGCACCGGAGCGCCGAGGCGCAGCACCGCCAGCGCCACGAGATCCTCGACCAGCATCTCCTGCTTGCCGCCGAAGCCACCGCCGACGCGCCTGGTGAACACCCGGACATCGTCGCGGGCCAGGCCGAAGATGTGGCACAGCTCGTCACGGACCAGGAACGGAACCTGAGAACTGGTACGAATAACCAATCTTCCCAACTCATCTCGCCATCCGGTACACCCGTGTGTCTCCAGGTGCACGTGCTGGATGCGCTGGGTCTGCCAACGGCCTCGCACCACGTTCTCGGCCGCATCGATACCGGCCGCCACGTCGCCGACCTCGCCGTGCAATTCGGCGACCAGGTTGCGGGCCGGGTCGGCGATCCGGGAGTCCGGTCCCTTGCCGGCGTGCAGCAACGGCGAATCCGGACGCGACGCGAGCTCCGGGTCGAACACCGCAGGCAGCGGGTCGAACTCGACAACGATTGCCCGGCACGCCTGTTCGGCCACGGCAAGGCTGTCGGCGACGACCGCGGCGACCCGTTGACCGACGAACCGCACTGTGTCGTCGAGGATGACGGTGTCGTCGGGATCATCTGTACGCATCTCGTGCCGGGCTGTCGAGAACGCCACGGCCGGGCTGTCACGGTGAGTCAGGACCAGGCGCACGCCCGGAATTGCCTGTGCAGCAGAGGTATCGATCGATCGGATACGGGCATGCGGCACCGGGCTCGGCAGGACCGCGAGGTGCAGCAGGCCCGCGGGCGCGTCGTCCATGGTGTATTCCTCGGACCCCGTCACCACCCGCACGGCGGCCGGCGCACCGATCGAACGGCCGGCGTCGTGCCCGCCGGGCTTCTCGATGTTGGTGGTCCCGGACAGCGCGTCGGCGATGGCGCGGTAGCCGGTGCAGCGGCACAGGTTGCCCTTCA
This sequence comes from Mycobacterium dioxanotrophicus, assembly GCF_002157835.1. NCBI lineage: Bacteria > Bacillati > Actinomycetota > Actinomycetes > Mycobacteriales > Mycobacteriaceae > Mycobacterium > Mycobacterium dioxanotrophicus. The sequence goes on from NZ_CP020809.1 coordinate 981,027, forward strand.
GCTGCTGGGGCAGATCAGCAAGCTGCTCGTCGGTGAAAGTGGACGCGGTGGTGACCATACCGGCGGTGCAGAAGCCGCACTGAAATCCCGCGGCGTCGACGAACCGGCGCTGCACCGGATGCAGATCGCCGGGGCTGCCCAGGCCTGCGACGGTGGTCACCGTATGCCCGTCGGCGCGGAACGCCGGATACACGCAGGAGTGCACGGCAGTGCCGTCGACCAACACCGTGCACGCACCGCAGTCGCCCGCGTCGCAACCCTTCTTGACCTCGAAACAGCCCAGCTCGCGCAGGAACGTGCGCAGACACTGCCCGGGTCTGGGACTGTCGTGCCAGACCCGGCCGTTGACGGTGAAACTCATGCCAACTCGGCTCTGATCTGTTCGGCCAGCACGTGCGTGACAGCCTGTCGCCAATCGGGGTCGCCGTGCGCGTCGCGGGTCCACGCCTGGTCGGGAATGCCGCCCAGGGCCGCCCGGACATCGTCGGGCGAGGGGCTGCCCGGGAACCGGAACACATAGGGCCGTACTGTCGCCGCGGTCACCGACATCACGACCGTGCCGCTGTCGCGGCGGCCGATCACGACAGCCCCGGAACGGCCCAGCGCCGAGGGTGCCAGCTTGCGGAATGCCGTGCGGGACTGCATGGCCGCTGCAGGCAGGTGTATCGACCGGAGCACATCACCGGATGCCATGACGTTGGTTCCCTCACCCGTGACGAACTGCGCGACCGGCACCGTGTATTCGGTGCCGTCGGCGCGCCACACGGTCGCGGTTCCGTCGAGGGCCGTGGCCATCGAGATCATCGCGCCCGCGGGAAACGACAGGCAGATGTTGCCGCCAACGGTCGCGGTGGCCCAGATCTTGGCCGAGGCGAGCAGCGCCGTGCAGCACTGGTGCAGCAGGCGGGCGGCGGGCCAGTCGCTGGTGGTGGAAAATCGCGAGAGCTCCGCCAGCGTGCACGTGGCGGCCAATTCGATGCCGTCGGCGCTCATATCGATTGGCTGCCAACCCAGATGCGTGATGTCGACCAGTCGGCGCACACCCGTCTGCGGTTCGGAGAACAACCAGGTGCCGCCCGCCAGGATCGCGTCTGACGGACCCAGCGGCCACACGTCATCGCGGTGAGTCGGCACGCTCACCGCTTCGACGGTGTTCAGGTCCACTCATCGACGGTAATCGTGGAGACGGCTGCGTGCAGGCGAAGCCGCAGCTGTTCCGGCACTAGTGTTCACGATATGAGTGACTCCGGCGACGAAAGTTTTCTCACCGTCGTCGTCGCGCTCGGCGCCAACGCGCTGATCGCGGTCGCCAAGACCGTGGCCGCCGTGGTGACCGGCAGCGCCTCGATGCTGGCCGAGGCCGCCCATTCCTGGGCCGACACCGGCAACGAGGTGTTCCTGCTCATCGGCACCCGCAAGTCGAACAAGCCCGCCGATGCCGAGCACCGCCTCGGCTACGGCAGGGCCGGCTACATCTGGTCGATGTTCGCAGCTGTCGGCCTGTTCACCGTCGGCGCGGTGGTGTCGATCTGGCACGGGATCCAATCGCTGGGCGGGGAAGCCGAAGCCACGTCGTACGGCTGGGCGTACGCGGTGCTCGCGGTGTCCTTCGTGTTGGAGGGAACCTCGTTCCTGCAGGCCTTTTCGCAGACCCGCTCAGGTGCGGTGCAGCGGCGGATCCATCCGTTGCGCTACGTGCGCGTGACGTCGAACCCGATGCTGCGCGCCGTCTTCGCCGAGGATCTGTCGGCCCTGATCGGTATCGTGATCGCGGCGTCGGGCATCCTCGCGCATGAGCTCACCGGGAACGTGGTCTGGGACGCGATCGGTTCCATCCTGGTGGGTCTGCTGCTCGGCGGCGTCGCGCTGTTCCTCATCGGGCGCAACATGGATTTCCTCACCGGGGAAGCGGTCACGCCGCTGGCCCGCAACAACGCCCTGCTCGCGCTGCGCGAACACCCCGACGTCGAGCGGGTCAGTTATCTGCACATGGAGTGGGTCGGCGCTGACCGCATCTACCTCGTCGCCGCGGTCGACCTGGTCGGCGACGCAGCCGAATCCAATGTCGCGGCTCGGCTCGGCGGCATCGTCGACGCGCTTCAGGCCCGTCCACAGATCGTGCGGGCGGTGCTGACGCTGACCCGGCCGGGCGACACCGCCGACCTGCTGCCCGACGAGCTGCCTGACTGGTACCGCTGAGTCGGGTTGAATTGGGGCGTGGCCGAAACCAATCCTCAGATCGTCAGCGCCAGCCGGGAGATCGCCGCTCCGGCGGCAACCATATTCGAGCTGATCGCTGACCCCGCCCAACAACCACGCTGGGACGGCAACGACAACCTGGTGCAGGCAGACGCGGGGCAGCGAGTGCACGCCGTCGGCGACGTGTTCACCATGACCCTCACGGTCGGTGCTGTGCGTGAGAACCACATCGTGGAATTCGAGGAGGGCCGGCGGATCGCGTGGCGCCCCTCGGAGGTCGGCCACGAGCCGCCGGGCCACCTGTGGCGCTGGGAGCTCACGCCGCTCGACGACGGGCGCACCGCCGTCACGCACACCTACAACTGGACAGCGCTGACCGACGAGAAGCGTCTGGTGCGCGCCCGGGCCACCACGGCGGACAAGCTGCTGAGCTCCATCGACCGGTTGGCTGCGCTGGCCGAGGGTTAGCGCCCGGCGGCGAACGCGCGCAACGCCGCCACCTGGGCGGGATCCAATGAGGGACGGACGGTTTCGCGGGCCTTCGCGACGTCGGCCGCGGTGACGTCGGCTGCGTCGATCGAGCGGCGCATCGCCGTCAGCGCCGCCTCCCGCAGCAGCGCCACACAGTCGGCGGCGCTGTAGCCGTCCAACTCAGAGGCCAGCGCGTCCAACTCGACATCGGCCGCCAGCGGTATGGATTTGCCTGCGGTACGCAGGATTTCACGGCGGGCCTCGGCATCGGGCGGCTCTACGAACACCAGCCGCTCGAGGCGCCCGGGCCGCAGCAACGCCGGGTCGATGAGGTCGGGCCGGTTGGTGGCGCCGAGCACGACGACGTCGCGCAGCGGATCTATGCCGTCGAGTTCGGTCAGCAGCGCGGCCACCACGCGATCGGTCACCCCGGAGTCCACACTCTGCCCACGCCGGGGTGCCAACGCGTCGATCTCGTCGAGGAACACCAGCGACGGCGCCGAATCGCGGGCCCTGGCGAACAGTTCCCGGACTGCCTTCTCCGACGAGCCGACCCACTTGTCCATCAGCTCAGCACCTTTGACGGCGTGCACGGACAGCCGCCCGGAGCTCGCCAGAGCGCGCACCAAGAATGTCTTGCCGCATCCGGGCGGCCCGTACAGCAGCACACCGCGCGGCGGCTGCACGCCCAGCCTGGTGAACGTGTCGGGGTGCTGCAACGGCCACAGCACGGCCTCGGTCAGCGCCTGTTTGGTTTCGACCATGTCGCCGACATCGTCGAGGGTGACCGCACCGACCGAGACCTCTTCTGACGCCGATCGGGACAACGGCCGGATCACCGTCAGCGCCCCGGCCAGATCTTCTTGTCGCAGAACGGGTTCGGCGCCGTCGGAGCTGGCCCGCGCGGCGGCCCGCAGCGCACCCTCGCGCACCACGGCAGCCAGGTCGGCGATCACGAAACCGGGTGTGCGGTCGGCGATGTCGCCCAGATTCAAGTCCACGGACGGCACCCCGCGCAGCAGCACCTCCAGCAGAGCCTTGCGGGTCGCCGCATCCGGCAGGCTCAACCCGAGCTCGCGGTCGCACAGATCGGGTTCGCGCAGCCGGGGATCGACAGACTCGGGTCGGGCCGAGGTCGCGATGAACGCCACCCCGCGGGTGGCCACGGCGCTGCGCAGCTCCGCGAGGATCAGGGTGGCCACCGGATCGGCCGGCCGGTCGGTGCCCGCCGGCAGCAGCGCGTCGACGTCGGTGATCAGCAGCACCCCGCCCCCGTCACGCACGGCCTGCACCGCGGCAGCCACGCGTTTCAGCCGCTCCTCCGGGTGCAGCGCGCCCACCTCAGGGCCGTCCAACTCGACGAGCCGCCGCGAAGCGCACACCACCCGTACCATGGTGGCCTTGCCGACGCCGGCCGGACCCGACACCAGAACCCCGAGGTTGGCTGTGGCGCCCAGGGTTTCGAGCAGTCTGGGCTCATCGAGGGACAGCTTGAGCCACTCGGCCAGCTTGGCCGCCTGCAGGTGCTTGCCTTTGAGATCGTCGAAGCTGACCGCCGCGTCGGCCCGGGCGGGGCTGATGGTGTGCCGGCCCGCGGCGTCCGGGGCCGCGGCGGCAACCGGAGCGACGGCGACACCCTCGCCCCACGACACCACCGAATTCGGCTGCACGCTCACCGGACCGGCCGGGTCAACCCCCGTCACGGTCAGCAGCTCGGAGGTCCAGGTGATGCCCACCGAAGAGGCCAGCGCATTGGTGGCCGCCGAGGTCGAGGTGCCGGGGCCGAGGTCACGCGGCAGCAGCGACACCGTGTCACCGACCGTCATCACCTTGCCCAGCAGCGCCAGCCGCAGCGTGGCCGACGAGATCGACTGGGTGGCCAGCTTGGACCCCGAAACCGTCACCGACCTGGCGCCGTACACCGTCACCGGCGCCACGATCACCGTCGCGTCCTCGCGCAGCCCGGCGTTGGAGAGCGTGACGTCGTCGAGCAGCGCCGTGCCCGTCGGTGTCCCCGGCGGGGCGATACCTGCCACCGCGGCGGTGGTGCGCGACCCGGTCAGCGCCACCGCATCCCACTCGCGCAGACCGAGTGCGGCAAGAACCTCGGGGTGCAACCGCACCACGCCGCGGCGCGCGTCGAGCGCGGAGGTGTTCAACCGGGCGGTCAGCCGAAGATGGCTGGGCGCCGAATCCTCGCCGACGTCGACCGTGGTCACCTCAGCGGGGGCTTCCGCAGCCCCAGGCGCGCCATCGAGCGCCGGTGCGGCTGGGCGCGACGGATGGCACGGCGTTGGGCGCGGCGCTGCCGCGGCTTGTCATCCCACGATTCCGGATGCGCGGCCACCCAGTGTTTGGTGCGCACCGCGAACGGGATGTGGATCACGTAGGCCACGGCGATCACCATGATCACGATGTAGCCGTAGAACACCGAGGCCGCCACGCCGATGGCCACGAGGGCCAGCAGGGGCGCCACCATGTTCGGCGACACCGTGAAGGTATGGATCTTGCGCATGGGAATGCGGCTGACCACCAGTAGCGAGACACCGATCATCCAAACGATCACCACCCATTCGGCGGCCACACCGTCCCACCAGGGCCCCGGGAACTGCATCTTGGCCGCCAGCGGCACGATCGTCCCGATCGCGCCGGCCGGAGCAGGCATCCCGACGAAGTACTCCTTCTCGTACGCGGGCTGATCCACGTCGAGCAGCGCATTGAACCGCGCGAGCCGCAGCACTATGCACACCGCGTAGAGCAGGACGACGATCCAGCCCAACTGCGAGTGGGACAGCAGCGTCGCGTACACGATGAACGCCGGTGCCACACCGAAATTCACCGCATCGGCCAGCGAGTCGATCTCCTCGCCCATCTTGGAGGTGGCCTTGAGCATGCGGGCCACCCGGCCGTCGAGGGCGTCGAGGATCGCCGCGACCGCAAGGAACGCCATGGCCTGGGTCGGCAGCCCGTCCAGGGCCATCTTCACCGAGGTCATGCCCAAGCAGATGGCGGCGACCGTCAACGCGCTCGGCAACATCCGGACCGGCATCGCAGGAGGTTTGATGCGGGCCTTGATCATGGCAGCTCCGCCAATACGGTTTCGCCGGCCAGCGCCCGTTGGCCCCGGCTGACAAGCAGTTTGGACCCGGCGGGCAGGTAGGTGTCCAGGCGTGAGCCGAACCGGATCAATCCGTAGGTTTCGCCGATGGCCAGTTTGTCGCCGACCCGCGCGTCACACACGATCCGGCGCGCCACCAGGCCCGCGATCTGCACCGCGATCACCTGGACGCCTTCGGGGGTGCGGATGACCACGCTGTTGCGCTCGTTGTCTTCGCTGGCCGCTTCCAGTTCCGCTGAGTGGAACCGCCCGGGCCGGTGCGCCACGGCCACCACCTCACCGCCGATCGGGGCGCGCTGCACATGGGCGTCGAGCACCGACAGGAAGATGCTGACCCGCGGCAACGGAGTGTCTGGCAAACCCAGCTCGGCGGGCGGCACGGCGTCCTGGATCAGGCACACCAGGCCGTCGGCGGGCGAGACGACCACGCCCGGTCGCGTCGGGGGTACCCGTGGCGGATGCCGGAAGAAGGCCGCGTTCGCACCGGCCGCGAGCAGCCCGGTGCGCCGTATCCAGCGGTGATTGCGTCCCAGCGCGGCGATAGCAAGGCTGGCGCCGACGAACGGCAGGCCCGCGGAATGCATGGGTGGAACGCTGGAGCGCACCAGCGCCGCAAGGCGTTCTGGACCGGATTGGAGGTCGGGGCGTCTGGCCATCGGGAGGATTCTACGTGCGCCGGGTTATCTGAGGTCCCAGACCGGAACCGGTGCACCGGCGGCCAGTTCGGTGACGTCCTCGTCGATCTCGAGCAGGCAGTTCGCCGAGGCCAGCCAGCGCAGGTGATGCGATGCCGGAGGGCCGTAGCTGCTCACGCTGTCACCGGTCAGCACACCGCGGCGGAACTGTCGTTTCCCGCGCGGCGAGGTCAGATCCTCGGTGAGGAACGCGGCGCGGCGCGGGCGGTCCGGCTGGGGATGGCCCATCGCGGCGCGCAGCGGGCCCCTGATGAACACCTCGAAGGACACCAGGGCGCTGACCGGGTTGCCCGGCAGGGTGACGATCGGGGTGCCGTCGACCAGGCCCGAGCCCTGCGGCATGCCCGGCTGCATGGCGACCTTGACGAACTCGACCTGGCCGGCCAGGGCATCTTTGACCACCTCGTACGCGCCTGCGCTGACTCCTCCCGTGGTGATGATCAGATCGACGTCCGCGGCATGCCCGGCCAGGGTGGCGCGGAAGGTGTCGACATCGTCGGCGGACATCGGTGCCACGGTCACCTCGGCTCCGGCATCGCGGACCGCCGCGGCCAGCATCACTGCGTTCGACTCGTAGATCTGGCCGGGGAGAAGCGGGATGCCGGGCGCCACCAGCTCGGTGCCCGTCGACATCACCAGCACGCGCTGCGGCGGCACCACCAGCAGGTCGGGCAGGCCCAGCGCGGCCGCCAGCCCCAGCGCGGCCGGGGTGACCAGCTGGCCGGCCTGCAGCACCGTGCTGCCCGCCGTGACGTCTTCCCCGGCGGTGCGGATGTGCTGCCCGGGCCGCACCGACGCCCGGATGGTCACGGTGTCGGTGGCGCCGTCGGTGGATTCCACCGGGACCACGGCGGTGGCGCCCGTCGGCAGCGGTGCGCCCGTCATGATCCGATGTGCGGTACCGGGTTTGAGTGTCAGCGGGTCGGTACGGCCGGCCGGGATGTCCTCGTCGACCGGAAGCCGGACCGGGTGCCGATCGGTGGCGTCGGTGAGGTCGGAGGCGACGACGGCGTAGCCGTCCATGGCCGAGTTGTCGAAGCCCGGCAGCGACAGCGGGGCGACGACGTCGGCGGCCAGTGCCAGGCCCAACGTGCGCACCAGCGGCAATTGTTGTGGCGCACGGGTTTTGAACAGCCCGGCGACGACGCTCTGATGCTCTTCAACGGTGCGCACGGCTATCACGATACTTTTCGTCCACCGGCTACGTGCGGCCCCGAGTCTGGCGGTGATGGAATCGCCGGGAACGCACCCGAAATGAGCTCCATTCACCGAGCGAGACGCCGGCGGCCAGCGCCGTGCTGATGGCCAGCGCACCCAGGACCGAGGAGAACCCCACGTAGCTCTGGTCGTTCAGGATCGCGTAGATGCCGTGCAGCAGCGACAGGCCCGGCAACAGCGGGGTGATACCCGCGATCGACACGAGCAGGGGTGGGGCCAGGTGGCGCCGCTCCATGAGCCGCCCGACCAGGCCGACGGGAACCGCCGCGATGAACGACGACATCACCGGACCCAGGCCGAGGCTCAGCCCCAACAGGTAACCGGCGATGGCGGTCGCCCCGCCGAAGGCCGCGGCGACGGCCGCGGTGCGTTCGGCATAGCAGGCCAGGGCGAAGGCTGCCGCGCTCGCCGCGCCGAACGCCACCCGAACGGGCCATTCGGCCAGCGCGGGCGGCGCCGTCGCGCCGATGTCGATGGCCGGGGCGCCGAACCGGTTGGCCAGGTGCAGCACCAGGGCCACCCCGGCGATCGTCGCGGCGGTCAGCATGAGCAGTTCGAAGAAACGGCCCGCTGCGGTGACGGGCGCACCCGCGATGACGTCGCCGACCGAACCCACCAGCGACAGGCCGGCGAGGATCACCACCAGCCCGGCCGCGATGGCGATCGGCGGCTCGAACGGTATGCCCTTCTTGAGACACAGCCAGAAGACGAGCAGTGGTGGCGCCGTCGCGATCACGCCGCCGATGGCGTACTGGAAGAAGAACGGCAGCCCCTGCTTGTTGAGGCGGCGGTTCACGCGGTCGATCAACATGGTGCTCAACGCACTGACCAGACAGACCAGCAGGCTGCCGCCCAAGGTGCCGGCGGTCGCGAACGCCAGTGCGCCCCAGGCGAGTGTCGCGACCCAGCGCTTGTAGGGATGCGGGGCCGTGATGATGGCGTCCAGCTCGGTGTGCGCATCGGCCGGGCTCAACTTCTGCGCGGTGATCTGCCGGATCAGCCTGCCGAGCGCAGCCAGCCGAGTGAAGTCCATGGACCTGGAATGGACGATGTGCATCGAGCTCGCCGGCGGCAGCGCGGGCCCGCGGTACACCGCGATGTGGATCGCGGTGTTGACGACGTCGACTTCACAATGCTCGATGCCGTACGCCGACACGACCTTGATGACCTGGTGCGCAGTGGCGATCGCCGGGGTGCCCGACGCCATCAGCAGCGATCCGATGGTGCCCGCGAGATCGAGCACCGCGCCGACCCGCGCATCGTAGAAGTCGTCCGGCGCTTTGCGGTCCGGTTTGATCAGCGGGAAGCTGTCCGTCGGCGCCTCGGTCTCCCGGACCATCCGGCTCAAGATTCTGCGTTGCCGGGCCCGCCGCGGAGGCTGGCCCGCCGGATCGCGGGTCAACGGCACAGCACTCCTTAGATCGGTTGTGTGTACCTGATATTCGATCACATCGGCACAGCCGGTACACGCGATCGGCGTGTCGCGGCTACACCGGATAACTGACGCCCGTGAGCTCCTCGGACACCGTCCACAACCGGCGTTGCAGCTCCGCATCATGCGACTGCTTGCTGGACTCGACCAGCTTGGGATGGCCGACCATCTCGCGGAAACCCGACGGGCCGTAGTACTGCCCGCCGCGCACGTCCGGGTCGGTGGCCGCCCGCAGCGTGGCGAGCGCGCCGACCGCGGGGCTGTTGGTGAACAGGCTCGCCAGTTGGTTGTAGCCGGGCAGTCCGGTGCCGGGGATGTGGCGCATGAGCTCGGTGTTCGACAAGCCCGGGTGCGCCGCAACGGCGATGGTCAGCTCGTTCTTTGCGGCCAGCCGGCGCTGCAGTTCGTAGGTGAACAGCAGGTTGGACAACTTCGACTGCCCGTACGCGGCCACCCGGTTGTAGCTGCGGTCCCACTGCAGGTCGTCGAAGTGGATGGCCGCCTGGATGCGGTGCGCGACGCTGGCGACCGCGACGACGCGTGAGCCTTCAACGGGCAGCAGATGATCCAGCAGCAGCCCGGTGAGCGCGAACGCGCCCAGATGGTTGGTGCCGAACTGCAGTTCGAAGCCGTCGACCGTGGTCTGCTTCGGCGGGTACATCACGCCCGCGTTGTTGATCAGCAGATCGATGCGGGGATAGGCGGCACGTAGTTCGTCCGCGGCGCTGCGCACCGAGTCCAACGAGCCCACGTCGAGCGCCTGCAGTTTGAGATCGGCCTTCGGTACGGCGGCGGTGATCCTGTCGACGGCTTCGCGGCCCTTGTCCAGGTTGCGCACCGCGACGACGACGTGCGCGCCCCTGGCGGCCAGCACGCGTGCGGTTTCGTAGCCCAGGCCGGTGTTGGAGCCGGTGACGATCGCGACCCGGCCGGACTGGTCCGGCACGTCGGCCTCGGTCCACTTTGCGTTGGCGCTCATGCGTCGACTCTACGGAGCATCGGGCATGCTCGAACCATGACACTTGTCGATCCGGCGTACCCGCCGAGTCGCAAGGCGCCGCTGGTGTGGGCGCTGGGTGCCGCCATCCCGTGGGCCATGCTGGTTCCGGCCCAACTGATCTGGCTGCTGGTGGACCGGCGGATGCTGTGGCTGCACGGCGTGGTGGCGGCCGCCAGTGTGGTGGCGATCGTGCTGTTCGTCGTGGTGGTGCCGCTGTGGCGGTACCGGGTGCACCGCTGGGATGTGCAGATCGATTCCCCGACGCCGGCGGTCTACACGCGGTCGGGTTGGCTCGTGCAGGAACGCCGCATCGCACCCATTTCTCGCGTGCAGACCGTCGACACCCATCGCGGGCCTTTGGACCGGCTGTTCGGCCTGGCCAACGTGACGGTGACGACGGCATCGTCGGCCGGCGCGGTGCGAATCGTGGCGCTCGACGCCGACGTCGCCGACCGCGTGGTCGCCCGGCTCACCGACATCGCGGCGATCGGCGAACAGGACGCGACGTGACCGAACACCTGCCCGACGGCCGGCCGCAGTGGAGCAGGCTGAGTCCGCGCATGCTGCTGGTTCATCCGGTTCATGAAGTGCTGCAACAGATTCCGCTGCTGGTCGGATCGGTGGTGCTGGGCTCGGCGACCGGAAACCCGCTGTGGACCGTCGCGGCGGTGGCGCTCATGGTGGCGTTCGGCCTGGCCCGCTGGTTCACCACCAGCTACCGGATCGAACCAGGGGAGGTGCAGCTGCGCACCGGTGTGTTGCAGCGCAAGACACTCTCGGTGCCGCGCAACCGAATTCGGTCGGTGTCCACCGACGCCCGGCTGCTGCACCGGCTGCTGGGCCTGACCGTGCTGCAGATCAGCACGGGCCAGGAAGCCAAGGGAGACACCAAGTTTGCCCTCGACGCGGTGGAAGCCGGAGAGGTGCCGCGGCTGCGGGCGATCCTGCTCGCCGATGCCGTGCCCGTGGCCGACGACGCCCCGCCCGGCCAGGAGCTGGCTCGCTGGCAGCCGTCGTGGCTGCGGTACAGCCCGCTGAGCTGGACCGGGCTGGCCATGATCATCACCGCCGTCGGAGTCCTGTATCAGGCGGGAATCGGTGTCGCGCTGGATAATTCGCAGTTGGCCCGATCCGGGCTGGACGTCGCCCAACGGTTGGGTGTGGCTGTCACGGTCGCCGTCGTGGTGGTGGCGCTGGTGACCCTGTCGGTGGTGCTCTCGGTGCTGCAATCCTTGATCGCCTACGCGAATCTGGTGCTGCGCCGCGACGCGGACGTGCTGCATCTACGGCACGGGCTGCTGCGGGTGCGCGAACACACCTACGACATGCGCCGGCTGCGGGGCGGCACGCTGCGTGAACCGCTGCTGGTCCGGATGTTCGGCGGGGCCCGGCTGGACGCGGTGATGACCGGCGTCGGCGGTGAAGGTCAGGCGTCGCTGCTGCTGCCACCCTGCCCGGCCGATACCGCCCGCGACGTGCTGACCGACCTCATCGAACAGCCCGACGCGGTGGCCGGGCCGCTGCGCTCCCACGGCCCGGCGGCCGTGCGCCGACGCTGGACCAGGGCGCTGGCGGTACCGGTGTTGGCCGTGCCGGTGCTGCTCGTCGTCGGGGTGCCGGCCTGGGTGTGGATCGGGTGGGCTGTAGCCACCGCGGGTGCGATCGCCGTGGCCGCCGACAGAGCCCGGGCGCTGGGGCACCGCGTGGACGAGGGCTGGCTGGTGGCGCGGGCCGGCAGCCTGGAACGCCGTCGCGACTGCCTGGATACGGCCGGCATCATCGGCTGGACCGTGCGGCAGACCCTGCTGCAGCGTCGCGCCGGGGTGGCGACGCTGATCGCGGCCACCGCGGCGGGGCAGAAGCACTACCGGGTCATCGACGTCCCCGCCGATCAGGCCTGGTCGATTGCGGCGTCGGCGACCCCGTGGCTGGCAGGCAGTGCCTGGTCGGAGGGCTTGGCGCGTCCTGACTTGCGCTGACCCGGCGGGCGTTTACTGTCGCTGCATGGCAATCGGTGGTGTGCTCTTCGACATCGACGGCGTGCTCGTCACGTCGTGGCAGCCCATTGCCGGGGCGGCCGAAGCGTTGCAGGTGCTCGAGGATCATCAGATCGCCCGGTCCTATCTGACCAGCACCACCACCCGCACCCGCGCGCAGATCGCCGAGTTGCTGACCGCCGCAGGCATGGACGTCGCGGCCGACGAGGTGATCACCGCCGCGGCGCTCACGGCGGACTACGTGCGCCACACATATCCCGACGCCCGATGTTTCCTGGTCAACAGCGGGCAGATCGGCGAGGACATGCGCGGCATCGACCTGGTGTACTCCACCGAGTTCACCGGGCCGCGGGCCCCCGAGACACCCGACGTGGTGTTGCTCGGCGGTGCCGGGCCGGAATTCAGCCATCTGACGCTGAGCTGGGTCTACGACTGGATGGTCCAGGGGGTCCCCGTCGTGGCCATGCACCGCAGCACCTCGTGGACCACCACCGACGGGGTGCGCGTGGACACCGGCATGTATCTCCTCGGCATGGAGGAGGCCTCGGGGCGCAAGGCCACCGCCGTCGGCAAGCCCGCGCCCGAGGGATTCCTGGCCGCGGCCAACCGGCTCGGAGTTAACGCCGACGAGATGTACATGGTGGGCGACGACCTCAACAACGACGTGCTGGCCGCCCAGGTGGTCGGCATGACCGGCGTGCTGGTACGCACCGGAAAATTCCGGCAGGCCACGTTGGACCGTTGGGCCGCAGACGAATTCGCGATGCAGCCCAATCATGTCATCGACTCGGTCGCCGACGTGCCCGAGCTGTTGGGCCTGTAGCCGGGCGCGGCCAGTTTGACGAAAATGACGTTGCCCGAGCGAAATCACTGCATTTGCGTCGAGTTCGCGGGCTGCAATCAGGCCTTGAGGTCACGCACCGCTTCGATGCGGGCCTTGAGCTGATCGGTGGTGGCCGCGGCGACCGGCGGCCCGCCGCAGATGCGACGCAACTCGTTGTGGATCCAGCCGTGTGGCTTGCCGGTGCGGTGATGCGCGATGGTCACCAACGCGTTGAGTTCACGACGCAATTCCCTGATCTGGCCGTGCGTGGTGCGCGACGGCGGCGGGCCGCCCGCGACCGCAGCCTCGGCCGTGCGCTTGTTGAGCTGTTCATCCTGCCTGCGGCGCAACAGGTCTCGCATCTGCTCGGCATCGAGCAGACCGGGGATACCGAGATAGTCGGCTTCCTCGTCACTGCCCGCCGGGGTCGCGGTGCCGAACGATGAGCCGTCGAAGATGACCTGGTCCAGCTCGGCGTCCGCGCCGAGGGACTCGAAGCCGTTCTCCAGCTCGCTCTTCTCGTCCTTGCGCTTCTCGGCGGCCTCGAGCGCCTCGTCGTCCAGCCCGTCGGATTCGCGGTGCGGCTTGCCCAGTACATGGTTGCGCTGCGCTTCCATCTCACTGGCCAGCATCAGCAGATTGGGCACCGACGGCAGGAAGATGCTTGCGGTCTCACCGGCCCGGCGCGAACGCACGAACCGGCCGATGGCCTGGGCGAAGAACAGTGGCGTCGACGCGCTCGTGGCGTACACGCCGACGGACAGCCGTGGCACGTCGACGCCTTCGGACACCATGCGCACCGCGACCAGCCACCGGCTGGTGCCTTCCGAGAACTGGCTGATCCGGTTCGAGGCGGCCGGATCGTCGGAGAGCACCACGGTGGGGGCCTCGCCGGTGATCTTGGTCAGCAGGTCGGCGTAGGCGCGGGCGGTGGTCTGGTTGGTCGCGATGATCATGCCGCCGGCGTCGGGCACGTGCTGACGCTTCTGCTGCAATCGTTTGTCGGCCGCGGCGATCACCGCGGGCATCCATTCGCCGGCCGGGTTCAGCGCGGTGCGCCAGGCCCGCGCGGTCTGCTCGGCCGTCAACGGCTCGCCCAGACGCGCGGCGTGCTCCTCGCCGGCACTGTCGCGCCAGCGGGCCTCACCTGAGTACGCCAGGAACACCACGGGCCGGACCACGCCGTCGGCCAGCGCATCGGAGTAGCCGTACACGTGGTCGGCCACGGATTGTTGGAAACCGGCGCTATCCGCTTCGTACTTGACGAAGGGGATCGGACTGTCGTCGCTGCGGAATGGGGTACCGGTCAGAGACAGGCGCCGCGTCGCGTCGTCGAAGGCCTCACGCATCGCGTCGCCCCAGCTCTTCGCGTCGCCGCCGTGGTGGATCTCGTCGAAGATCACCAGCGTCTTCCGATTCTCGGTACGCACGCGATGCCGGGTGGGGTGGCTGGCCACCTGGGCGTAGGTGACGACGACGCCGTGATACTCGGCCGAGGTCTGCGAATTGGAGTTGCTGAACTTAGGGTCCAGCGCGATGCCGTTGCGCGCTGCCGACTGCGCCCACTGGATCTTGAGGTGCTCGGTGGGCACCACCACGGTGACCGCGTCGACCGTGCGGTCGTTCAGCAGCTCCGCCGCGATCCGCAGCGCAAACGTGGTCTTACCCGCGCCGGGGGTGGCGACCGCCAGGTAATCCCGTGGCTTGGCGGTCAAGTACTTCACCAGCGCCTTGCGCTGCCAGCCCCGCAATGCCTGGGTGCTGGGCGCTGCATCAGCCCGCACCCGAGGACTCCTCTCAGTCGGAAAGCAGTCTAGGCCAGTGCCTTACGTCAGCGCATATCCGCAGGATGTGTCGTCAGATGAAGAAGTTGTCGTTCTTGATGAACCACTCGGTGCGTTCGTCGTCGCTCATGTCCGCCAGCTGGGCGAACCCCTCGAAGTAAACCTCGCGCGGCGCGCCCGGAGCAAACAGCATCAGCAACGATGTCGGCGCGTCGGACTCGTTGCGGAAGCCGTGGATCCCGCCCGGCGGCACATAGAGGAAATCGCCGGTGTTGCCGTCCATCCACTCGGTGCCGTCATAGAGCCGCACGTTGCCCGACAGCACGAAGAAGGATTCGGACATGGCGCGGTGGAAATGCGGGCCGGGGCCGCCGCCATTGGGGCTGATGTCCACCCGGTACAGGCCGTAATCGCCGTTGGTCTGTTGCTGATTGGCCAGATAGTGATACTTGACCAGGCCGAAGGAATCGTAGTCCGGTGGGTCGTCGGCGCGCCGGATCCAGGCGCTGACTTCCGGTTCGTCCTTGGTGTAGCGGGCCGGGGGATAGGGCGGCACGACAAGCGACACGCCTTCGAGCGTAGCCGCGTGCGGGCTCGAGGCCCGGCAGCTAATCCACAGTTCGCGGACACGTGAGGTTCAACCTGTGCGCCTACCATCCGCGATGTGATCACCCGGCGGGCTTTTCTGGCCGCCGCCGCTGTCGGTTCGTTGGCCGCAGCAGCCGGTGTGCCGCGCGCCCTCGCCAACCCGGTGGCACCTGACCCGGGCAGTGTCGCGGCGACCAATCGCGGCCGGGCCCCGACGC
This sequence comes from Mycobacterium dioxanotrophicus, assembly GCF_002157835.1. Lineage (NCBI taxonomy): Bacteria > Bacillati > Actinomycetota > Actinomycetes > Mycobacteriales > Mycobacteriaceae > Mycobacterium > Mycobacterium dioxanotrophicus. The sequence continues at coordinate 996,570 of NZ_CP020809.1, forward strand.
GGTGGGGGACCGCGCTGCCCGGCGTGCAGACATCGTTCGCGCCCAGTGGCCGCCAGATAGCGCTCACCTTCGACGCCTGCGACGGCGCCTGTGACGACGCGTTGCTCACCACGCTGCAGAACTACGGTGTGCCCGCGGTGTTGATGCTCAATTCACGCTGGATCGACCGCAACCCCGACCGGGCCGCGCAACTGGCGGCCAATCCGTTGTTCGAGATCGGCAATCACGGCACGCGCCATCTTCCGCTGTCGGTCACCGGGCGGTCCGCCTACGGCATCGCGGGCACGCGGTCGGTCGACGAGGTCGTGGACGAGGTGTGGCGCAACCACCAGCGGCTCACCGCGCTGACCGGCAGGCCGCCCGTCTGGTTCCGGCCGGGTACCGCGTACTACGACGACGTTGCCGTCGACATCGTCGGTCAACTCGGCGAGCAACCGCTCGGCTTCTCGGTCAACGGCGACGTCGGTGCGAAGGCGTCGGCGGCGGCGGTGCGTTCCAATGTCATGTCGGCGGCGCCCGGGTCCATCGTGGTCGCACACATGAACCACCCGAACTCGGGCACGCACGTCGGCATCGCCGACGCGATCCCGCAGATGCAGGCCGCCGGCTGGCAGTTCGTCACGCCGTCGTGACGTCCTGCAGGCTCGGGTAGCTCACCCCGGTCAGCTCCTCGGACACCGCCCACAACCGGCGCTGGGCGGCGGTGTCGTGTGATGCGGTGCTGGAGGCGACGACCTTCGGGTAACCGCGCTGCTCACCCAGGCCGTCCGGGCCGAAGTACTGCCCGCCGAGCACGCCCGGGTCGGTGGCGGCACGCAGCGTCGGCAGGGCGCCCATCGCAGCGCTCTGGAAGAGCGGTTCGGCCAGCCTGGTCACGGCGCCGACCAGCGGCGGCAGGTTGCGGGTGAGCTCGGTGCGCGATCCGCCCGGATGCGCGGCGGCGGCGATCGTGCGGGTGCCGGTGAGCCTGCGCTGCAATTCGTAGGTGAACATCAGGTTGGCCAGCTTGGCCTGGCCGTAGGCGCCGACGCGGCGGTAGCCGAGGTCCCACTGCAGATCGTCGAACCGGATGCCGCGCGCGAAGCGGTGACCGATGCTGCTGACCGTCACCACCCGCGAGCCCGCAGCGGCGAGCAGGCGGTCCAGGAGTAGACCGGTCAGCGCGAAATGTCCCAGGTGGTTGGTGCCGAACTGCAGCTCGAAGCCGTCCTGGGTGGTCGACTTCGGGGTGAACATCACTCCGGCGTTGTTGATCAGCAGATCGATGGTCGGATGGTCGGACTTGAGCGCATCGGCGGCCGCGCGGATCGATTCCAGCGAGGTCAGGTCGAGCTGCTGCAGGGCTACGCCGGCGCCTGGCGTTGACTGCTCGATCTCCCGCGCGGCGGCTTTGCCCTTCTCGACATTGCGGACGGCCAGGACGACGTGCGCGCCCTTGGCTGCCAGCGCCTTGGCGGTTTCCAGCCCGAGACCCGTGTTGGCGCCGGTCACGATGGCCGTGCGGCCCGTTTGGTCGGGAATGTTGGCGGTGGTCCAGTGGGACATGAGAGACTCCTTGTCGGGTAAAACGGAGTGAGCGCTCCGGTTGCGTACCACTATACGGAACGCACGCCCCGTTTTGTCAACGCTGGTGAGTGGTGAGGTGATTCACGATGCGCGCGGATGCTGCCCGCAACCGTGCCCGGGTGCTGGACGTCGCGTATGAGACGTTCGCAGCCGAGGGCCTGTCGGTGCCGATCGACGAGATCGCCCGCCGGGCCGGGGTCGGAGCGGGGACCGTCTACCGGCACTTCCCGGCCAAGGAGGACCTGTTCCGCGCGGTGGTCGCCGAACGGATCCGTCTCATCGTCGAGAAGGCGCGCACCCTGCTGGCCGATGCCGACCCCGCCGAGGCGCTGTTCCTGTTCCTGCGGGCCATGGTGCTGCAGTGGGGTGCGACCGACAAAGGCCTGGTCGACGCGCTGGCAGGGCTGGGTATCGATGTGAACGGCGTGGTACCCGAAGCCGAGGGCGAGTTCCTCGCCGCGATCGGCGAACTGCTCGCGGCGGCCCAGCGCGCCGGGGCCGTCCGCACCGACGTCACCGTTCCCGAAGTCAAGGCGCTGCTGGTCGGCTGCCAGGCCATGCAGAGCTACAACGCCGATGTGGCCGAGCGGGTCACCGACGTCGTCTTCGACGGTTTGCGGGCCCGCCCGGAGTAGCGTCGGCCACATGAAGTTCGGCATCGCGACCTTCGTCGACGACGACACCATCGATTCGGTATCTCTGGCGCGCGCGATCGAAGAGCGGGGCTTCGCATCGCTCATCGTCGCCGAGCACAGTCACATCCCCGCCAGCCGGGAATCGGCCTACCCCAGCGGCGGCGACCTGCCGGCGTACTACTACAACACGCTCGACCCGTTCGTCACGCTCGCCGCCGCCGCGGCGGTGACCTCCACGATCGAACTCTTCACCGGCGTCGCCCTGCTCATCCAGCGCGATCCGATCCATACCGCCAAGGAGGCCGCGAGCATCGACCTCATCTCCGACGGCCGCTTCGTCTTCGGCGTCGGAGCCGGTTGGAATCTCGAGGAGATGCGCGACCACGGCACCGATCCGAAGACCCGTGGCGCCCGCCTCGACGAGAGCATCGAGGCCATCAAGGTGCTGTGGACCGATGAACCCGCCGAGTATCACGGCAAGTACGTCAACTTCGACCTGTCGTACTGCCGCCCCAAGCCGGTTCAGCAGCCGCACCCGCCGATCTATGTCGGCGGCAACTCCGACGCCACCGTCAAACGGGTGATCCGGCACGGCGCCGGCTGGATCTCCAACGCCCTGCCGCGCGACGTGCTGGCCAACCGGATCGAGCAGATGCGCGACGGCGCCGGCCACGACGTTCCGCTGGCGATGTTCGGTACGCCGGTCGAGCCGGACTATTGGCGCGCGGCCGACGATCTCGGGTACGGGCAGCTCGGCCTGTTTCTGCCGTCGGTGGGTAAAGACGAGACCCTGCGCCTGCTCGACGACTACGCGGCACAGGTACAGCAGTACCAGTCCGGTTAGCCTCCACGGGTGAAGCGCAAGACCAACTGGTGGCTGGTCGCACTGATCACCTCCGCGGTGGTGTTGAGCTGTGTGGGCCTGGCGCTCGTGGTCGGATTTATCGGCTTCTTCGTGTTCTTCTCCGACGACGACAACGTCGGCCCGCATGAGCTCGACGCCAACGCGGCGGCCAAGGCCATGCAAGAGCGTCGGATCGGCATACCCGACGGATTCGCCTTCGAGGCCATGACGGCGATGCGCGTCTTCTCCGGAGCCGACGGATACACGGGCCGCTACGCGCCACCCGGACGCTTCGACGACGCGAAAAATGCTCTTGCTCAAGCCAATCCCGATTTTCCGGCGCTGCGACGCGCGACCTGCGCCGACGAGATCGTGCATCACGACTTCGCGGAATTCGACGGATTTCACTGCGACGCCGGCACCGAGCTGGTGGTCAGCACCCGGTCGCTGGACGGCGGGGATGTCCTGACCGACAACTACTCCGGGACCCCACCCGACGCCGAGACCATCCTGCTGACGCGCAACGGCGATCACGTCGAGCTCTTCGTGCTCTCGCGTGGGCATTGACGCGCGCACACCCGACGGCCACTCCGCTGAACGCGAACGCTCTTGCACTCACCCAGGGCGAGTGCTAAGAATGCAGTTGGCACTCTCGATCAGTGAGTGCTAGGTCGGGACGGTGAGACCGGGGCCGCACCTGCGGGAGCACACCCCAGTCGTCCGTCGCGGGCACTGAACCCGACTACAGAACGTGCGATCCCCTAACCGGAGGAATCACTTCGCAATGGCTAAGACAATTGCGTATGACGAAGAGGCCCGTCGCGGCCTCGAGCGGGGCCTGAACAGCCTCGCCGACGCGGTAAAGGTCACGCTGGGCCCCAAGGGTCGCAACGTTGTCCTGGAGAAGAAGTGGGGCGCCCCCACGATCACCAACGATGGTGTGTCCATCGCCAAGGAGATCGAGCTGGAGGACCCGTACGAGAAGATCGGCGCTGAGCTGGTCAAAGAGGTCGCCAAGAAGACCGACGACGTCGCGGGCGACGGCACCACCACCGCCACCGTCCTGGCCCAGGCCCTGGTTCGCGAAGGTCTGCGCAACGTCGCTGCCGGCGCCAACCCGCTCGGCCTGAAGCGCGGCATCGAGAAGGCCGTCGAGAAGGTCACCGAGACGCTGCTCAAGAGCGCCAAGGAGGTGGAGACCAAGGAGCAGATCGCTGCCACCGCCGGTATCTCCGCCGGTGACCAGTCCATCGGTGACCTGATCGCCGAGGCCATGGACAAGGTCGGCAACGAGGGTGTCATCACCGTCGAGGAGAGCAACACCTTCGGCCTGCAGCTGGAGCTCACCGAGGGCATGCGCTTCGACAAGGGCTACATCTCGGGCTACTTCGTGACCGACGCCGAGCGTCAGGAAGCCGTCCTGGAGGATCCCTACATCCTGCTGGTCAGCTCCAAGGTCTCGACCGTCAAGGACCTGCTGCCGCTGCTGGAGAAGGTCATCCAGTCCGGCAAGCCGCTGCTGATCATCGCCGAGGACGTCGAGGGCGAAGCCCTGTCGACCCTGGTCGTGAACAAGATCCGTGGCACCTTCAAGTCCGTCGCCGTCAAGGCCCCGGGCTTCGGTGACCGCCGCAAGGCCATGCTGCAGGACATCGCCATCCTCACCGGTGGCCAGGTCATCAGCGAAGAGGTCGGCCTCTCGCTGGAGACCGCCGATGTCGCGCTGCTGGGCCAGGCCCGCAAGGTCGTCGTGACCAAGGATGAGACCACCATCGTCGAGGGCGCCGGAGACAGCGACGCCATCGCCGGCCGCGTGGCCCAGATCCGTGCCGAGATCGAGAACAGCGACTCCGACTACGACCGCGAGAAGCTGCAGGAGCGCCTGGCCAAGCTGGCCGGCGGTGTTGCCGTCATCAAGGCCGGCGCTGCCACCGAGGTGGAGCTCAAGGAGCGCAAGCACCGCATCGAGGACGCCGTCCGCAACGCGAAGGCTGCCGTCGAAGAGGGCATCGTCGCCGGTGGTGGCGTGGCCCTGCTGCAGTCGGCTCCGGCGCTGGAGGAGCTCAAGCTCACCGGTGACGAGGCCACTGGCGCCAACATCGTGCGCGTCGCCCTGTCGGCCCCGCTCAAGCAGATCGCCTTCAACGGCGGACTGGAGCCGGGTGTCGTCGCGGAGAAGGTCACCAACTCGCCCGCCGGCACCGGCCTCAACGCCGCCACCGGTGAGTACGAGGACCTGCTGGCCGCCGGCGTTGCCGACCCGGTGAAGGTCACCCGCTCGGCGCTGCAGAACGCGGCGTCCATCGCGGCGCTGTTCCTCACCACCGAGGCCGTCGTCGCCGACAAGCCGGAGAAGGCCGCCGCACCTGCGGGCGACCCGACCGGTGGCATGGGCGGTATGGACTTCTAAGAAGTCGCCTGAGAAGGCCCGGTCCCGTTCGCGGGGCCGGGCTTTTTCGTGCGCGCGCCCAGTGGCCAGCTGTGCACGGATTTCAGCGGTTTCGCGTACACAACTGGCCACTGAGTGCCAGGAGGCTGCGTTACGCCGCGTCCTTGTCCTTCGCGGGTTGCTCGGTCTTCGGTTTGTCGTCGGGCTTGGTGGTCTTGGGCTTGACGAGGTTGGTCAGCGATTTGGCGGCATCCCGCAGCGACGGCAGTTTCAGCTTCTTGGTATCGGGTTGTGCCGTCGCAAGTTTCGGCACCTTCGGGGTGGTGGTCTGCTTCGGCAGATCGGGGAGCGACGGCAACTTCGGCAGGTTCAGCGTGATCGGTTTCTCGGGCAACTTGGTACTGGTCGGGGTGTCAACCGAATCCGTTGACTGCGTCGTCGTCGATTGCGTCGACGATTCAGTCGACGATTCAGTGGTGGACGTCAGATCCGGGGTGGGTTCGGTCGCGATCCCGCTGTGCACCGGTGGCGGCGGGTTCTGGAAGTTGTTGACGCCCTGCTGGACGGCCCCCGGCATGGCTGCCGCGGCCTCGACGAACTTCTGCGGCGGCGTGAACAAGCTGAACTGAGTGGGGGTGGCGGGGTTGGTGGTGCGGTCATAACCCATGTCGACGAGCACGCGCAGCACCGGCTCGACCGCATCGATGCCGCCCTGCGGCAGGCCCAGCGCGTCGGCCGCCTGGCGCGCAGGCATCAGCAGGGGCAGATGATCGGTGTGCACCACGTAGTAGGTGGTGGTGGCCTTACCCGGCTGATTGACGACGGTCTTGGTGGTGCCATCCGCGTAGTGGTAAGTCGTTGTGTCGCCGTTGATTTCATGGCTGACGGCATTGGCGTCGGAGTACTGGCTCATGTCGATGTTGTCGTAATTCGCGTCGGGGTGCACATAGACGACGGCAGCAGCGGCGTTTGCGAGTGACAACGGGTTGAAGTACGCCGGGAAGTCCCCGTAGGTGTCGTACTCCCGGGTGATGTCGGTGGTCGTGAACTGGTCGGGCCCCATGGCCCCGGTGGACTGGATGTCGGCGAAAGGCACGTAGAGCCACGGGAATCGAGCGAAGATGCCGCCGTTGGGCTTGTTGGCGTTGGCGATCAGGACGAACTCGATGTTCTTCGGTGCGTTCGGATCCGTCTCGAGCTGCTTTCGCTGTTTGTTGGTCACGACGGCGCCGAGGGAGTAGCCGACGACGACGACGTGATCGGTGGGCGTATCCGGGGAGTTCGCGCCCGTAATCGCCTGTCCGAGTTTGCCGTTGCCGTCGTTCACCGACTGCGCGAACGTCGGTGCGGTCAGTCCGCTGACCGGCCAGATCGCGGCCAGGTAGTGCACACCGTGCGCGTCGCTGTACTGGCCGTCGAGCTTGTGGTTGATGTTGCCGCTCGTCGGGTCGTTGTTGCCGCCGACGCCGATCACGTAGTTGGTCAGGGTGGCGGCGATGGTCGGGCTGTTCAGCGCGACCGGCGTGATCAGAACACAACTGGCGGCAACTGCCGCGGTACCGGCGACAGAACGACGAGCCGACCGCTTGTTACGCGCATGACAACCAGACATCCGGACCCTCCCCGCAAGCGCCAGCCGCGTCGCAGGCAAATCGTGACGCGTTGGTGGTCAGACACTAGCGACCGAGTTGCTTGGTGGAATCCGATTTGGGCAAACTTGCCCAGGGAACTTTCCGCAGTCTTTGCGAACGGAAACGCTCAGCGTTCTTCGATGGGCACGCAGTCGTGCAGGCAGCCACTGGTCGCCGCCTGCGACTCGGGTGCTGCTTTGCGGTGCAGCACCGCGCGGCTGGGGATGACCCGCACCTCATCGGCCGCCAGTTCGCCTGTCCCGTCCACGATCAGCGAGTAACCACCCGGTTCGCGGGGCGGCCAGATCACGGTGACGGCAGGGTGTTCGGCGAGATTGGCGCGGGTGTGCCGACCGGCAGTGCCGACGCCGATGACGCCGTCGGTCAGCACCGGGTCGACGGCCACGGTGTGTGCGCGGAAGTCGTCGCCGACGGTGATCAGGTAGGCGAAGGCGAAGTCTGCCAGCGCGTCGGCCAGCTGGTCCAGGTCCACCTTCACGCTCATGACGCGACCGCCGGGACGGGTTGCCTGCCGCGCACCAGCTTGCCCGGCCGGGCGTCGGTGGGTACGCCGTGCTCGGCGATGATCTGACCGGACACCACCGTGGCGACATACCCGTCGGCACTCTGGTCCAGCCGGCGTCCACCTGCCGGAAGGTCCTTGGCCACCACGGGCTTGTGCAGGCGTAGCGCGCCGGCATCGAGCACATTGAGATCAGCCTTGTAGCCCACGGCAATTCGCCCGCGATCCAGCAGATGTGCGACGCGTGCGGGAACCGACGTGAGCTGACGGATCGCCTCGGCCATCGACAGCCGCCCCGAGGCGCGGTCGCGCACCCAGTGCGTCAGCAGGTAGGTCGGGAAGCTTGCGTCGCAGATCATCCCGTAGTGGGCGCCGCCGTCGCCGAGGCCCAGCACCACGTCCTCGCGGCGGATCAACTCCGCAACGGTGTCCAGTGAACCGTCGCGGAAGTTGGCCAAGGTCACCAAGAGCATGGCGCGGCCGTCATCGTCGAGCAGGCGGTCGTAGGCCTCTTCCAACGGGTCGACACCGCGGGCGCGGGCTCGCGCTCCGATCGAATCCACCGGCGACGGTTCGTAATTCGGTGGGTCGCCCAACGGATACATGTAATCCCAGGCCTGCGCGGCGAACATCAACGGATGCCCGTCGCTGCTCGGCTGGTCGGTCAGAATGCGTTGTCGCACTTCGGGTTTACGCATCTCTGCGACACGCTCGGGCAACGGCAGGTCGGCGATCTGCCGGTACGACGGGTACATCACGAACGGGTTGCCCGAGAGCTCGAGCCCGAGCACCAGGCCGATGGGGCGGGGAAAGATCTGCGCCGTGACATCTCCACCGTTCGCGTTCGATTTCTGAACCATCCGCAGCGCGTCCTCGAAGAACGCCGGACCGGCATTGCCGATCGCCAGCGTGAAGGTCACCGGGAGGCCGACCTCGGAGGCTACGTCGAAAACGGTCTGTAGCGCGGGTTCGTAGTCACCCGCGACGAGATCGGGCACGAACTGGATCAGGCCGCCACCGGCGTCGTCGACGCCCCGGGCGATCGCCTCGATCTCGTCGTGGCCGGCATCGTAACTCGGAATCGGTTGTCCGCTTTGGGTTTTGTGGATCGTCAGCCGCGACGACGCGAAACCCAGCGCGCCGACCTCGACGGCCTCGGCGGCGAGTTTGCGCATCTGTGCCAGATCCTCCGGCGTGGCAGGGTCCCGATCCACACCCCGTTGGCCCATCACGTACACGCGCAGCGGCGAGTGGGGCAGCAGGGCGGCGACATCGATGTCGCGTCGGCCGGCGTCGAGAGTGTCGAGAAACTCGGGGAACGTCTCCCACGTCCATGGCAACCCGTCGACCATCACCACGCCGGGAATGTCCTCGACCCCGGCCATCACGTCGACCAGCACGTCGTGGTCCTCGGCCCGGCACGGCGCGAACCCCACACCGCAGTTGCCCATGACCGCAGTGGTGACGCCATGCGCCGAGGACGGCGTGAGCCGGTCACTCCAGATGGCCTGCCCGTCGTAATGGGTGTGCAGGTCGACGAATCCGGGTGTGACCACCAGGCCCGTGGCGTCGATCTCGCGCGCACCGGAACCGTCCACGGATCCGACCGCGACGATCACGCCGTCGCGCACCGCGACATCCCCGACATAGGGTTCGCCGCCCGACCCGTCGACGATCAGGCCGCCGCGGATGCACAGATCGAATGTTGCGGCGTCAGAGTCATAGCCCACCTAACCAACGTACGACGTCCCGCGCCGTAGGGGAATGTGTCGGTGGCTCATGCCAAGATCGACCTCGTGATCGACCACTTCGGAATCAACTGCACCGACTGGGCCAAGTCCAAGGAGTTCTACGACACCGTGCTCGGCGTGCTCGGGTACGGCCGCCAGCTCGACTTCGATGTCGCGATCGGCTATGGCCGGGACGGTAAGCCGGACTTCTGGATCGCCGACGCCAGTGCCGGTGATGCGGGCGGCCCCAATCGGGAGATCCACGTGGCGTTCCAGGCTGCTGACGTCGACGCGGTGAAGGCGTTCTACGACGCCGCAGTGGGTTTGGGCGCCGAATCGCTGCACGAGCCGCGGCTGTGGCCGGAGTACCACCCGGGTTACTTCGGGGCATTCGTGCGGGATCCCGACGGCAACAACGTCGAGGCCGTCTTTCACGGAGCTGCGGGCTAGGGGGCGCCCTTCGGCTCGAACGATTCCATCAGCCAGGAGCCGTGGACATTGGTCAAACCGACCAACACGGCGTTCTGTGACTGCGACGGGGACTGATCGCCCTTCGTCGCGGTGGTGTTGACGAATGCCAGCACGCGCGCCTTATCTTCGGACACGCTGTCGACACCGGCGCGCACGACGGTGGCAATCGAGGTGATGCGGGTCTGACGGGCCTGAGGGATGACCGAGTCGCGCATGGCTTTCTGGTACTCGGTCAGGAATTTTCCGGTCAGCAGCGCGGTGCGGGGGCCGAGGTCGGCTTCGCTGATGTCCGGTGTGTAGCTCATGACCGTCGGCAGGTTCGTGCGCACCACGTTGATCACCTGCTGTCGGACCGCGGCTCGGTCCGCCACCGGCTCGGGCGCCGGTCTGCTCTTGATGATCAGCTGCCAGCCGCCCAGCCCGGTTGCCACCGCGATGCCCAAGCAGAGCAGTGCGACCAGCAGTCCCCATGCGACCCGTCGCGCGGTCATGGCACGAACTCCACTTTCGAGACCTTGTAGGAACCGGCGGTTTCGACGACGGTCAGTACCAACCGCTGTGCCCGATTCTGCGGGCCGGTGGCGTGGGTGCTGGTACTGGTAGAGACACTGACCAAAACGACGGCTTGTCCCGCCGTGAACGACTCGAGGCCCGAAGCGCTGACGGTGCCGCGGGACGTCGACCCACTGGTCACCACCACCTGCTTGAATGCGTCGGCCTGCTTCTGGAAGTCGTCGTGGAAGGCGCCGGTCGACCCGTCGAGCACCCGCTGGATATCGGCATCGACACTCTCTGCGCTCACCGACGAGACTGTCGCGGCGAAGTCTCGAGCAGCGTCGACATACGGTTGCCACTGTGGGTCTGTGGTGGACGCGGCGGGCGCACTGCGGACGAACTGGCTGACGGCAAAACCGGTGGCGCCCAACAACACCAGGGCCAGCACCGCGGGAATCGCGATGGCGGCGACCAGCAGTGCCTGCGACTTCCGGGGCGGGCCGGGCGGCGGCGGGTACCCAGGCGTGAACTGCGGGTAGGTCGGCGGCGCGTTGTGAATCGGCGGAGGCTGATGCCACGGATCCGGTTGACCGCCCATGGGCGTGATAGTAACGGCGCTCGACGTCGCGGACAGGTCGGGACCTGCGGGTAGCGTCGCTCTCATGACCTCCGACGAATCCGACGCTGTCCGCGAACTGCTGCGCGATTCCTTCTCCCGGCTGATCGAGCACGTCGACGATCTCACCGACGGGCTCAGTGACGAAGCCGCGACCTATCGCCCGACGCCGCAGGCGAACAGCATCGCGTGGCTCATCTGGCACAGTGCGCGCGGCCAGGATCTGCAGTTGTGCGACATCGCGGGGCTCGAGCAGGTGTGGTTGCGCGACGGATGGGTGGACCGTTTCGGACTCGACTTGCCGCGCGACGACATGGGCTACGGCCACAGTGCCGCTGACGTGGCCAAGGTGCGGGCCTCGGCAGACCTGCTGGCCGGCTACTACCGGGCCGTGCACAAGGTGACGCTCGAGTACATAGCCACCGTCACGCCCGAGGAGCTGAGCCGTATCGTCGACACGCGGTGGAATCCGCCGGTGACCGCGAGCGTGCGGCTGGTCAGCATCATCGATGACTGCGCACAGCACCTGGGGCAGGCCGCGTATCTACGCGGCATCATCGGGTGATCACGCGGTGGTGGCCGCCGATCGGGCTGGTGGCCATGTTGTTGCTCGGCTGGTCCGTCGGTCGGGGACCGACCGCTGCCGACACCTGGTTCCAGCAGGTCGGTTCCGATATGGGGCGATCGCGCACAGCGTTCCTGGTGTTCACCTACCCACCGGCGGTGACGCTGGTCCTGGTCGCCGTGATCGTCGTGACGCTGCGCCGAAGACAGTGGTGGCTTGCGGTCGCGATGCTGCTGAGCGCGCCGCTGGCCACGCTTGCCGTGCAGGTCTGTAAACGCATCTTCGGCAGGGAGAAGGGCGGCGCGCTGTGCTATCCCAGCGGCCACACCACCTTCGCGGTCGTGGTGCTCGGCCTGCTGGTGGTCGCGGCGGGCATCGCCGTGTGGTCGTTGATCGTCGCGGTCACCCTCGGGCTGCTGGCCATGTTCGGCCAGGCCATCACCTATCACTACTTCACCGACACCGTCGGCGCAGTGCTGCTGGCGACCTCGGTGGTGTGCGTGGTGGCCATCGTCGCCCGACGTGAGGTTCAGGCTGCGGCCACGGTTAGCTGATACCGGTCCCAGCGCTGCGTGTCGAGCACGTCGCCGCCGATTCGGACCTGTGTGGCCGACGTTGCGCCGGCTGCCCGACTCGTTCGCTGCATGCGCAATATCGTGTCAGCCGAACGAATGACGTGACGGCGCGGACCGTTGGTTGTGCCCGAACCTTCGATGGTCGGGTGTGGGCGGCGGTGGCGACGCCGGCCCGGTTGATGGTCGAACCATCATGTCCAGCACAGTAGTTCGGTCGAACAATGCTTGCTACAACATTGCATTCTGCAACAGTTTCGAATGAATCTATCAATAGATAGCTAATCTCGGCACGATCCCTAGCTGCACCGTTGGTTAAGCGGTCTGGTTTGCGGTGAGTGCCCCCGGCGGACAAGTAATTGCAGATGCAACAACAACCTGAGAATAACCTGAGTTTTGCCTGTCGCTCGCGTAATTTTGCTGCCCGGGTAGGGGATTCGTCGAGGGGATGAAGGGATTTCGACTATGGAGCAACGGGTTCAGTGCGGCCTCACAGCGGGGCTGGCCATCGTCGGCGCGAGCGTCATCGCGATCACGCCGATCGCACCGACGACGACCGCCGCGTCACGTGTGGTCGACGCGGCGGCCTCGCTGATGGCGAACTTCTCCGGGATGTCGCAAGCGGAGTTGCTTGCCCTGTCCGGGCAGCGGCTCGCCGAGCAGTTCGCGCAGGTGCCGTTTGTTCCGCTGGCAGCGGCCGCGGACCTCGCGGGCGGTGACCAGGCCCGGCTCTACACGGTCCTGCGCTCGGTGATCGATTCGCCGCTCTACGTCGCAGACCCCGTCCTCGAAGCGGCTGCCGACACGTTGCCGCCGTCCCTTGGTGGCGGAACGGATCACATCACCAATACGACGCTGCCGACCGAGGGCGCGATCATGCAGTTCCGGCTGAACACGCTGATCGGTGCCAGGGACGCCGCCGACGGATTCTTCGCCGATGCTCTGGGAGTTCCCGCCAGCACCGACGCCAACACCGCCAACGGCCTCGCAAACGGGGTGACCGCTTCGGTCGAGCGCACGGTCGAGGGGGCAGTGCTCGCGCCCGTCGGCCTCGTCACGATTGCCCAGGCCATGGCGGACGGTGACGCCGCCGAGCTCTACACGGCGATCCGGCAGTACATCGATGCCCCGCTGTGGGCCGCGGACCCGACCATCACCGCGCTGGAAAAGGCCCTTCCGGAATCGCTCGGCGGGGCAACGGAATTCGGTGACAATCAGCAGCCGACGGACGGTGGCTTGAAGGATTTCCGCGATCAGCAGCTCTGGGGCGCGACGCATGAGGCGCGCGTCGCGGTGGCCAAGGTGCTCAATGTTCCGTTGAATGCCCAGGACAACCCGGTCACGCCGCTGACCACGTCGACGCTGTCGAAGACCACGACCAAGTCGGTGGGCACCCAGCTGCCCAAGCTCGGCACTCAGAACCCCAAGCTGAATTCGCAGGTCAAGCAGGCCGGCCAGAATGTGCAGAAGCAGGTCAAGAACGTCCAGACCAACGTCAACAAGGCGCTGAGCAAGGTGAGCGACGCGGTCAAGAACGTGGCCAAGAAGCCCGAATCCAGCAAGTCGGACGACTGATCCCGACTGAGCACAGAGCAGCGGGCGGCGACCGGGGGGTCGTCGCCCGCTACTTTTGCGCATCGGCCGCCCGTCTCACTTGACAGGTGTCAACCCCGGTGCGACCTGCGTCACAAACGGTGGTTAACATGGCCCCATGACAGCGACGCCAGATGTTGATCGGCCGGCTCCGTTCACGGGATCCGGCACCATCCACAGCCCCGCGACCGGCGCCGTCGCCGGTCAGGTGCGCTGGACCGACGCGGCCGACGTGCCGCGGATCGCCGCAGGCCTGCGCGAGGCGCAGCGCGAGTGGGAGGCCAGGGGTGCGAAGGGGCGCGCCAAGGTGCTGGCCCGCTACGCCGTGTGGCTGGGGGACCACCGCGACGAGATCGAGAAGCTGCTGATCGCCGAGACGGGCAAGTCGGCGGTCGACGCGGCCCAAGAGGTGCCGCTGCTGATCATGATCCTTGTCGTACTACATCAAGACCGTGGAGAAGGCGCTGAAACCTGAGAGCCGCCCGCCATCTTTGCCGTTCCTGTCCGTGAAGAAGATCGCCGTGTACTACCGGCCCCGTCCGGTCGTGGGCATCATCGCGCCGTGGAACTACCCCGTCGCCAACGCCATGATGGACGCCATCGGAGCCCTCGCGGCCGGTTGCGCGGTGCTGCTCAAACCGTCCGAGCGCACCCCGCTGACCGCCGAGGTGCTCCTTCGCGGCTGGCTGGATTCCGGTGCTCCCGAGGTGTTGGCGCTGGCCCAGGGTGCCCGCGAGGTGTCCGAGGCCGTCATCGACAACTCCGACTACATCCAGTTCACGGGCTCCAGCGCGACCGGCGCCAAGGTGATGGAGCGCGCCGCCCGCCGGCTCACCCCGGTGAGCCTCGAGCTCGGCGGCAAGGACCCGATGATCGTGCTGGAGGACGCCGACGTCGAACTCGCCGCCAACGCCGCGGTGTGGGGCGCGATGTTCAACGCCGGGCAGACGTGTGTGTCGGTGGAACGCGTCTACGTGCTCGAACCGGTCTATGACCAGTTCGTCGCGGCGACCGTCAAGGCGGTGGAGAACCTCAAGATGGGCTCCGGCGAGGGCTACGACTTCGGCTCCCAGATCGACGGCAGCCAGGTCGCCATCACCGACCGGCACGTCAGCCAGGCCGTGGCCGCAGGCGCCAAGGCGCTCACCGGCGGTAAGCGACCCGAGGGTGAGGGCAGCTTCTACCCGCCGACGGTGCTGGTCGACGTCGACCACTCGATGTCATGCATGACCGAGGAGACTTTCGGCCCGACGCTGCCGATCATGAAGGTGAGCTCGGTCGAGGAGGCCGTCCGGCTGGCCAACGACAGCCAGTACGGGTTGAGCGCCTCGGTGTTCTCCAAGGATGTCGACCGGGCGAAAGCCGTTGCCCTGCAATTGGATTGCGGCGCAGTCAACATCAACGACGTGATCTCGAACCTGATGTGCACCACGGCCCCGATGGGCGGTTGGAAGACCTCGGGCATCGGCGCCCGGTTCGGCGGGGTGGATGGTGTGCGCAAGTTCTGCAAACAGGAAACCGTGGTGGCGCCGCGCACGAGTGTGGGGGCAGGCGGCAACTACTACAACAACTCGCACAAGGCGTTGGCGCGGATGAACAAGCTGATGACCAGGCTGGCGCTGGCCCGGCCACGGCGGGTCGCCAAATAGGCAGGACGGGGCGCCACCTGGCGTTCACTCCGGTGTCACCCGCCGGTACGACGAGCTGGCTATTTTCGGCGGGTGACCACCCTGGATCCCACCGGCTACTCCGTCCGCGACGACGATGACGACGACCCCGAGCTGCTGCTCATGCCGAGTGGCGAGGTGGTCGACACGTGGCGCGAGGGCTACCCGTACGACGAGCGGATGAAGCGCACCGAGTACGAGGAGCAGAAGCGGCTGCTGCAGATCGAGTTGCTCAAGCTGCAGAAGTGGAGTCAGGGCAACGGCTTGCGGCACGTCATCGTGTTCGAGGGCCGCGACGCCGCAGGCAAGGGCGGCACCATCAAGCGGTTCATGGAGCACCTCAACCCCCGCGGCGCCCGGGTCGTCGCGCTGGAGAAGCCCACCGAGAAGGAACGTACCCAGTGGTACTTCCAGCGTTACGTCAATCACCTGCCGGCCGCCGGCGAGATCGTGCTGTTCGACCGGTCCTGGTACAACCGGGCCGGGGTCGAGCGCGTGATGGGCTACTGCAGCCCCAAGCAGCATGCCGAGTTCATCCGGCAGGCCCCGTTGTTCGAGCAGATGCTGGTCAACGACGGCATCAGCCTGACCAAGCTGTGGTTCTCGGTCACCCAGAACGAGCAGCGCACCCGATTCACCATCCGTCAGGTGGACCCCGTGCGGCAGTGGAAGCTCTCGCCGACGGACCTCGCATCGCTGGACAAGTGGGACGACTACACCGCGGCCAAAGAGGACATGTTCGCGTGGACAGACACCGAGATCGCGCCGTGGACCGTCGTCAAGAGCAACGACAAGAAGCGTGCCCGCATCAACGCGATGCGCCACGTGCTCGGTAAGTTCGACTACGACAACAAGGACCGTGAGGTGGTCGGCCAGGCCGATCCGCTGATCGTGGGGCGCGCGCTTTCGGATTGACCCAGATCCGCTTCTGGGCCGTCCCGAGTTGAGGAGGACGGCGTGCGGTTCGTGATGGCGCTGCTGCTGTGGGTGCTGACGACGGTGTTGCTCGCCGTGGCGGTGCCGACGGCGTGGGCCCAGAAGAACATCGTCGATCAGGCGGGCTACTCGGCGTTCGCGGCGGCCGCGGCGAAGGATCCGCAGCTGCAGCAGGCCGTGGCCGGTGAGCTCACCACGCAGGTGCGTACGTTGGCGGCCAAGAACGGCGCCGAGGTCAACGCGTCACTCATCCGCGGCGTGGCCAACGCTTACACCGCGGGCCCGATGTTCCCGGGCCAGTTCGCGAAGGCCAACGAGATCGCCCACACCTGGATGTTCACCAACCAGTTGGCGCGCGACGAGAACGGCTCTTGGGTCGTCGACCTGGCTCCGATGCTGGCGGATGCGTCATTCCAGGAGACCCTGTCGCAGTTCAACGTCAAGGTGCCGCAGACGCTTACGGTGCCGATCGCGGCGTCGGCTCCCGAGGCGCTGCAGCCCGGCAAGCTCCGGCCGCTGGCGGTGTGGGGGCCGTGGGTCAGCGTGGGGGCGACGGTATTGGCCGGTGTGTTCGCCCTGCTGACGTTGGTTGCCGCCAAGTCGCGGGGTAAAACACTTGCCGCGCTGGGTGTCTCAGCGCTTCTGGTCGGTGCGGCCGGGTGGGCCGGGCTTGAGGCGGCGCGGCGCTATCTCAACAACGCGCTCAACCACACCAGCGGTGACATCCGGCAGGCCGCCGATGCGATGGTCAACCACGCCATCGCGAACCTGCACCAATGGCTCAACCTGACCTTGGCCGTCGGTGGCGGCCTGGTGGTGTTCGGGGTGATCGTCGCGATGCTGGGCGGACTGCGTCGCCGCCCCAGCGACCGGTAGGCCGCCGGCCTCAAACCGTGGGATCGACCCGCCCGGATTCGCGGGCCGTGCGGGCCAGCACCTGCGGCCCGGTGGTCAACGCCTTACGCCACGGCGCGACGCCGTCGACCTCGATCTCGATCGAAATGCTCAGCACGGTGCGGATGAGCACGATCATGCCGAGCACCGCGGCGTCGGTGAGTGACGGTGTGGCCGTGACGGTTTTGACGATGTCGGCCGCGACGAGCAGTTCCAGTCCGAGCAGGATCGCCCCGCCCAGGGAATCTCGCAGCGTCTTGAATGCGCGGCTGCCGTCACCGGTCCGCCGCCACGACCGGATGGCCAGGACGAACGCGAACAGGAATCCCAGCACCATCGACAAGACACCCAGCACTTCGAACGCAGTCGTGGCCTGTTCGAAGAACTCCTGTACGTGCACCTCAGCGGCCTTTCCCGACCCAGTCGGCAGCAGCCTCGTCGCGGATGTACCACCGCGCCGAGCTGATCGCAGGTTCCAGGCTCACGCTGGCGACAGCTTCCTGCAGCGCACCGTCATCTCGGACGTCGGCCGACATCTCGGCACGCAGCCGAACCTCGTCGGGTGACGTGCCGACGGTCGACACCAGTGACCGCAGCCTCAGCTCAGGCCTCGTGGCTGCCCGCAGCAAGAGCGCCCGGCTGTCGGCTTCCGCGTCGAGCCGGCACGTCACGTCGAGCACATACTCGGCCGGTGACGTTTCCCGGCCGGTGAGAGACTTCGCGCGGTCCATGCGTTGGCCGACAAAGAACAGCAGGAAGTTCGCGGTGACGATGATCGCCGCGGCGGCAAACGCTTCCCGCCACAGCCAGGCCCCGGCCAGCGCACCCACAGCGGCTGTGGCCCACAGTGTCGCCGCGGTGTTCAAACCGGTCACCGACAGGCCCTGCTTCATGATCACACCGGCACCGAGAAAGCCGATCCCGGAGACGATTTGGGCTGCCACCCGGGTCGGGTCGCTGCCCTCGAACGCGTACGCGCCGAGGATCAGGAACAGCGCAGAGCCCATGCTGACCAGAGCCATGGTCTGCAGGCCGGCCAGCCGGGACCGCCACTGGCGTTCCATCCCGATCAGGATGCCCAGCAGTATCGCGAAGCCGACCCGGCCCAGCAAATCCAGGGCAGGCATGGATGACGATGGCATGGATGGAGTCTGCCCCGGCAGCAGCGAGACTGAGGGCGTTGACACGCAAAGTTACGGCTCGATGACGTGCGACGGGTCCGGCCGGCGCTCGGGCGGGGCCTGGCTGTAGTCGCCCCAGGGCCCGTCGCGGTGCTCGATTGCGCTGCGCACACCCTGCTGGGCTGCTGTGTCGATGAACCGCAGCGCATCGGGAGTGTTGCGCATCAACCCATCGAGGATGCCGCCGAGGGTCTGGGTGGAGGACAACCCCATGTTCTCGTAGGCCTGGTTGACGATGAGCTTCTGAGCCTGCAACTGTGACAAGGGAATTCGGGCCAGCTTCGCGGCGACGTCGGCCACCCTGGCCTCCAGCCGCTCGAAGGGCACCGATTCGTTGATCAGCTCGACCGCGGCGGCTTCCTTGCCGGTCAACGGTTCTCCGGTCAGCGAATGCCACTTCACCTTCGCCAGGCTCAGCCGGTAGAGCCACATCCCGGTCAGGTAGGCGCCCCACATCCGCGCGTAGGGCGTGCCGATGACGGCGTCGTCGCTGGCGATCACGATGTCGGCGCACAACGCATAGTCGCTGGCCCCACCCACACACCAGCCGTGGACCTGCGCGATCACCGGCTTGGACGCCCGCCAGATGGCCATGAATTTCTGGGTCGGCCCGGTTTCGCGGCTGCTGACCATCGCGAAATCCTTGCCGGGATCCCACCGGCCGTCGGTGTTCATCGCCGCGCCCCAGTGCTGGAAACCGCCACCGAAGTCGTAGCCGCCGGAGAACGCCCGGCCCGCGCCGCGCAGCACGATCACCTTGATGTCCGGGTCGCGTTCGGCCAGTCCGATGGCCTTCTCGATCTCGTCGGGCATGGGAGGGACGATGGTGTTGAGCTGCTCGGGCCGGTTCAGCGTGATGGTCGCGACGGGTGCGGCTGTCCGGTACAGGAGGGTTTCGAACTCGTGGGCCATCCCAGCAGTCGAGTCAGCTTCGGCGCTCAAGTCAAGAGTCTCTGGTGCTCGACTCGGTGATGGCCAACGCGATGAGGACGTCGGCCGTCGTGATGAACAGGCCCGCCCAGTACATCCATTTGAGGGTGGGGTCCGGCTGGGAGGCGAAGAAGATGACGAGAAAGATCGGTCCGACGATGCCGCAGACGAACGTCATCCCTTGGATGACGAGGTAGCGCCGGAACGTTTCCACCTCAGCCGCCCAGCTTCCGCCACAGGAACTCGTAGGTCAGCGCCGCCTTGAACGCGGCCTGCTTGTTGTCCGCGGCGCCGCCGTGGCCACCCTCGATGTTCTCGTAATACGTCACGTCGTGCCCCGCGGCCTCCAGGGCCGCGGTCATCTTGCGGGCATGCCCGGGATGCACCCGGTCGTCGCGCGTCGAGGTGGTGATGAGGATCGGCGGGTAGCGGCGATCATCCGAAATATTCTGGTATGGAGAGTATTTCGAGATGAATTCCCAGTCGGCCGGGTCGTCGGGATCGCCGTATTCAGCCACCCAGGACGCCCCGGCCAGCAGCAGGTGGTAACGCTTCATGTCGAGCAACGGCACGCTGCACACCAGGGCGCCGAACAACTCCGGATACTGCGTCAGCATGACGCCCATCAGCAGGCCGCCGTTGCTGCCGCCCGCCGCGCCGAGCTGTTCGACGGTGGTGATGCCGCGCCGCACCAGATCGGCTGCCACGGCGGCGAAGTCCTCATAGACGAGGTGGCGGTTCTCCCGCATCGCCTGGGTGTGCCAGCGCGGCCCGTACTCGCCGCCGCCGCGGATGTTGGCGGAGACGAACGTGCCGCCGCGGGCCAGCCAGGCCCGGCCGACGCCACCGGAATAGCCGGGGGTCAACGAGTTCTGGAAGCCGCCGTAGCCGTAGAGGTACGTCGGGCTCGGTGTCGATCGCTGACCGACCACGTAATAGGGGATCGCCGTGCCATCGGCCGAGGTCGCGAAATACTGTGCGGTGTCGATGCCGTCGGCGTCGAAGAACGCCGGTGCGGACTTGAGTTTCTGTAGCGAACCACCTGCGGTTCCGTGCAGCAGCCGCGACGGTGTGGTGAAACCGCTTGAATCGTAGAAGATCTCGTCGCCCAGCGGGTCGGTGTCGACCACGACGGTCTCGTCGCCCACCGGGATGCCGGGCGCGTCGACGCGGTCCCACGTTCCGGGCGTGACGATCTCGATGTGGCTGGCGACGTCACGGCGCGTGACCAACACGAGTTTGTCCTTGGTCCAGCTGGCCTCGGACAGGCAACTGTGCTCATCGGGTTCGTAGATGGTGGCCAGTTCGCCTGTGCCGGAAAGGAAGTCCTCGAACTGGGTGGCCAGCAAGCTGCCCGCCGGGTAGGTGACGTCGCCGACCTGCCAGTCGTCGCGCAGTGAGATGAGCATCCACTCGCGGTGAGTCGATGTCGTGGCGTCGGTGGGAACGTCGATGAGGGTCAGCTCGCCGTCGCGGACCTCGTAGCGCAGCTTGTTGTAGAAGTCGGTGTAGCGGCCGACGCGGGTGTGCTCGAACCCGGGTGTCCGGTCCACGCTGGCGATCACGCGGATATCGGTCGGTTCGGCCTCGAATACGGTCTCGGCGTTTTCCAGCGGTTCGCCGCGGCGCCAGCGTTTGGCGATGCGCGGGTAACCGGATTCGGTCATCGACCCGTCGCCGAAGTCGGTGCACACCAGCACGGTGTTCTCGTCTTCCCAGGTCACCGAGGACTTGGCCTCGGGCAACTCGAAGCCGCCCGCGACGAATTCCTTGGTGCGCATGTCGAATTCACGCACCACCGTGGCGTCCGCGCCGCCTCGGGACAGGCTGATCAATGCCAGCGTGTGCTCGGGCTCGATGACTTCGGGGCCGGCCCACACCCAGTTCTCGTCCTCGGCTCGCGCGAGCTCGTCGAGATCGATGATCACTTCCCAGTCGGGCTCATCGGTGCGGTAGCTCTCCAGCGTGGTGCGGCGCCAGATCCCCCGCGGGTTGGCCTCGTCGCGCCAGAAGTTGTAGAGGTACTCGCCCCGGCGGCCCACATACGGAATGCGCGCGTCGGTGTCGAGCACCTCGAGGACCTGGTCGCGCAGTTCGTCGAACCGGTCGCCGCCCAGCGCCGCCACGGTCGCATCGTTGTGCTTGCGGACCCAATCCAGGGCGTCGTCGCCGGTGATGTCCTCGAGCCACAAGTACGGGTCATCTGCCACCTCAACATTGTGCCCGCGCGCGTAGTGTGAGCTGTGTTACACCGCTCACGAGGAGTCCATCATGACAGTGTTTTCGCGCCCGGGGGCCGCCGACGCCCTGATGTCCTTCGAATCTCGGTACGGCAATTACATCGGCGGGGAGTGGGTTGCCCCGGTCGGTGGCGCCTACTTCGAGAACCCGACCCCGGTCACCGGGCAGGTGTTCTGCGAGATCCCGCGCTCCACCGAGGCCGACGTCGAAAAGGCGTTGGACGCCGCTCACGCGGCCGCGCCGGCGTGGGGTAAGACCGCCCCCGCAGAACGCGCCAACATCCTGAACAAGATCGCCGACCGCATCGAGGCCAACCTCGAGTCCATCGCGCTGGCCGAGTCGTGGGACAACGGCAAGCCGATCCGCGAGACGCTCAACGCCGACATCCCGTTGGCAGTCGATCACTTCCGCTACTTCGCCGGCGCCATCCGGGCACAGGAAGGCTCGTTGAGCCAGATCGACGAGGACACCGTCGCCTACCACTTCCACGAGCCGCTGGGCGTGGTCGGCCAGATCATCCCGTGGAACTTCCCGATCCTGATGGCCACCTGGAAGCTGGCCCCCGCGCTGGCCGCGGGCAACGCCGTCGTCCTCAAACCGGCCGAACAGACCCCGGCGTCGGTGCTGTATCTCTTCTCGCTCATCGGCGATCTGCTGCCGCCGGGTGTGGTGAACATCGTCAACGGGTTCGGCGCGGAAGCCGGCAAGCCGCTGGCCTCGTCCAACCGGATCGCGAAGATTGCCTTCACCGGTGAGACCACGACCGGCCGGCTGATCATGCAGTACGCGTCGCAGAACCTCATCCCGGTCACCCTGGAACTCGGCGGCAAGTCGCCGAATATCTTCTTCAACGACGTGATGGCGGCCGGCGACGACTTCCAGGACAAGGCCCTGGAAGGCTTCACTATGTTCGCCCTGAACCAGGGTGAGGTGTGTACCTGCCCGTCGCGCAGCCTGATTCAGGCCGACATCTACGACGAGTTCCTGGAGCTGGCCGCCATCCGCACCAAGGCGGTCCGCCAGGGCGATCCGTTGGACACCGAGACCATGATCGGGTCGCAGGCCTCCAACGACCAGTTCGAGAAGATCCTGTCCTACATCGAGATCGGGAAATCCGAAGGGGCCCGGGTGGTCACCGGCGGGGAACGCGCCGACCTCGGTGGTGACCTGGCGGGTGGGTTCTACATCCAGCCGACGGTGTTCGAGGGCACCAACAACATGCGGATCTTCCAGGAGGAGATCTTCGGCCCGGTCGTCGCGGTGACGTCGTTCAAGGACTACGACGACGCCATCGCGATCGCCAACAACACCCTCTACGGGTTGGGCGCGGGCGTGTGGTCGCGGGACGGCAACACCGCCTACCGCGCCGGCCGCGACATCAAGGCGGGCCGGGTGTGGACCAACTGCTATCACGCCTACCCGGCGCACGCCGCATTCGGCGGGTACAAGCAGTCCGGTATCGGCCGCGAGAACCACAAGATGATGCTGGACCACTATCAGCAGACCAAGAATCTGCTGGTGTCCTACAGCAACAAGGCACAGGGATTCTTCTGAACATGACGAGCAGAGCTCTCATCACCCAGGCCGCCGCCGATCTGCTGGTGACACTGCAGGAGCGGCACGGGGCGTTGATGTTTCACCAGTCCGGCGGATGCTGTGACGGGTCGTCGCCGATGTGTTACCCCGACGGCGATTTCATCGTCGGGGACCGCGACATCCTGTTGGGTGTCCTCGACGTGGGGGAGGCCGCGGACGCGAGGAGCAAGGGAATCTTCGGTGTGCCGGTGTGGATCTCCGGGCCGCAGTTCGACGCGTGGAAACACACCCAACTGGTGATCGATGTGGTGCCCGGCCGTGGCGGCGGGTTCAGCTTGGAGGCGCCCGAGGGCAAGCGTTTCCTGTCGCGCGGACGAGCGTTCACCGACGCCGAGCTCGACGAACTCGCTGCGTGCCCACCCCTGACGGGGGCCGAGTACGCGGCGGGGAAGCGGCCGCCGGACACGGGCAGCCACATCGTCGCCGAGGCGTCAGACGCCTGCCCGGTGCCTCAGAGGTAGGAGCCGCGTTCTGCCGAGGGGATAGCTGATCTCGCGACTTCGCCGCAAGAAACCAGTTCATGTGTTCAGATGGACACATGTTGTTTTGGTTCACGCGCTCGTCGCAGCTGCGTCTCCTCGTCGTATTCGGCGCGATAGTGGCGACGACGCTGGCTGGTTGCGCGTCCAATTCCGGTTCGGCAGAACGTAATCAGGTCGTGCTGGCAGACGGTCAGGAACTCGGCGGCTACAACCCCGTATCCGGCTACGGCGAGCTCGGCGTATCGCCGATCTACGAAGGCCTGTACCGCCCTCAGGGTGCGTCGGACTCGGCGGTGCCCACCCTTGTCCCGTGGCTCGCCACCGCAGCGCCGGATCCGGTGGGGCCGAAGCGGTGGCGGGTGCCGTTGCGCGAGGGCGTGACGTTCTCCGACGGCACAGGCTTCGACGCTGCCGATGTGGTGGCGACCTACACCGCGGTGAAGAATCCCGAAGTGGCGTCGGAGATCTCGACCCACGTCGAACCCATCACCGCGATGACCGCCGACGGCCCGCACGCCGTCATCGTCGAGACCAGCATGGCCGCCGACCCGACTCCTTTTCTCCTGCTGGGCATCCTGCCGTCGGAAAAGGTCGAGGCGGCCCCGGCGGCCGACTGGGCGGTGAACACCGCGCCGGTCGGGACCGGCCCGTACCGGCTGGAAAGTCTGCGGCCGGATCAGGCCGTCATGGTTGCGCGTGACGACTACTGGGGTCCGCCCGCGCAGGTCCGCCGCCTGATCTATACCTACACTCCCGACGACAACGTGCGCGCGCAGCGCATCATCGCCGGCGAGGTCGACGGAGTGAACTTGCCGCCCAAGCTGATCGATTCCATCGGCCGCGACACCGTGCGCACCGTGGCGGTGCAGTCCGCGGATTGGCGGGGCGTGGCGTTCCCGTCCGGGAATCCGTTCACCGCCGACCCGCGTGCGCGGCTGGCGATGAACCTCGCCGTGGACCGCGAAGCGGTGATCCGCGACGTGGTGGCCGGACACGGTCGTGCGGCGATCACGCCGATCGCCGCGGTCTACGGCGATGCCTTCAATCCCGACGCGCGGTTCGCGTTCGACTTGCACGGTGCGGCACAGATGCTGGACGACGCAGGCTGGCGGATCGGGGCCGACGGATGGCGCGAAAAAGCCGGCGTACAAGCGTCATTCGACCTGCTCTACAACGCCCAGGACACGTTGCGTCGCGACCTCGCGGTGGCGTTCGCGGCGGCGATGAAGCCGTTGGGGGTCGACGTGCGCACCCGTGGCACCAGTTGGGACGAGATCGACACGCGATTCGGTGACTCGGCGGTACTGCTCGGTGGTGGAGAGACGCCCTACAGCATCGACTCACAGGTGTACGACACGCTGCACACCCGGGTGCCCGACTCGTCGCCATACGCCAACCCAGGCAACTTCACCGCGCCAGGACTGGACGGCCTGCTCGAACAGGCGCGCGAAACCGGCCCAGGCGCAAAGAAAGACGCGCTGTACCGCCAGATTCAAGCCGTCTACGTCGCCGAGCCGTCCTACGTCTACCTCGCATTCCTCGATCACACGTACGGATATCGGGACCACGGCTGGCAGCAGGTGGCGCCGATCCTCGAACCGCATTCCCACGGTGTGTCGTGGGGCCCGTGGTGGAATGTCGCGGCATGGGCGCGCTGACCCGCCCGGACGTCGACCGTGATCGCCGAATGTGTGCTGCCGCACGTCTTCTCGGCATCCGTACCGCCGTCGCCGTGCCGGTGACCGTCGCGGTCTCGGTGGTGATGTTCGGCATCGCGTCCCTGTCACCGTTCGATCCACTGGTGGCCTATCTGGGTGACAACTACCAGGCCGCCACCCAGTCTCAACGCGCGGCGGTACGCGCCGCATACGACATCGATCAATCCTGGTGGCAGGCCTGGTGGAACTGGTTTTTCGGCGCGGTCCGCGGTGACCTGGGCTGGTCTTCGACGAAATCGCAGTCCGTGACGACGGTGCTGGCCGAACGGATACCGTTCACGCTGGCCTTGTCCGGCGCGGCGTTGGTGACCGCTGCGGCCGTGGCGATCCTGGTGGGCGGCATCACCGGAATGCGCAGAGGTGGTGCGCTGGACCGGCTGTGCACCGGGGTGGCGGTGACGGTCGCCGCGATGCCGCCGTTCGTCGTATCGCTGACATTGGTGGCGGTGGTGGCAGTCGGGTTGCGCTTGTTGCCTGCGTCGGGGGCGAGCGCTCCCGGGGACGATTACACCGCCGGCGGCCTGGTCCGGCACGCCGTGCTGCCGCTGATCGCGCTGACGGTGTCGCAGATCCCGTGGCTGATGTTGACCATGCGGACGGCGGTCGCGCAGGCATGCGAATCCGATGCGGTGCGCGCGGCGCGAGCGCGTGGTGTCGACGGCTGGGCCCTGCTGCGCGGCCACATCGCCCCGGTGTCGGTACTGCCGACGCTGGCGCTGCTGGGAACCCGACTGCCCGAGCTGATTGCCGGCGCAGCGATCGTGGAGACCGTGTTCAGCTGGCCGGGAATGGCGGCCACACTCGTGGAATCCGCCGCAGCGCTGGACTTTTCATTACTCGCGGCGTTGACGGTCGGATCGGCCTTCGCGGTGTTGGCCGGGTCGGCACTCTCCGATGCGGCAGCCGTGGCGATCGATCCGCGGATCGAGATGAAGGCATGACAGTGAGGCAGGGTGGGCAGGCGCGGGTCGGCTGGCCGTGGCTGGTGATCGGCCTGATCGTGGTGGCGGCCGTGGCGATTCCGGCGCTCGCCGGTGAACAGGTCGCCGATTTCGGTGCGGCACTGCGGCCGCCCGCGATCGAAAACCCGGCAGGCACCGACCATTCGGGTTATGACCTGCTGGTGCGTACCGCAGAAGGGTTGCGGATCTCGCTGGTGATCGCCGCGGTGTGTGCGCTTGCCGCGACGGTGCTCGGTCTCGTGATAGGCGTCGGATCGGCACTGGCCGGCGGCTGGGTCGACGCGATCGTGATGCGGGTGGTCGACGGTTTCAACGCGCTGCCGCATCTCGTCGTCGGGATCGTCATCGCAGCGATGTGGCGCGGTGCTCCGCTGGCCATCATCGCGTCGATCGCGCTGACCCACTGGCCGGCCGTCGCACGTGTGGTGCGCGCCGAATTGCTGTCGGTCGCTGACGCCGGATGGGTGCAGGCCGCGAAACTGGCCGGCGCGTCGCGCTGGTTCGTCGCCCGCAATCACCTGGTGCCGGCCGTGACGGGGCAAGCACTCGTGGCCATGGTGATGCTGCTGCCGCACGCCGTGTGGCACGAGTCGACGCTGTCTTTCCTCGGGATCGGCCTCTCGCCGGATCGAGCCAGCCTGGGCACCCTGCTCGGGCAGGCGCGCGGCGACGTGCTGATGGGCGCCTGGTGGACGCTGGCGGTGCCTGCCGCGGCGCTCGTCGCGACCGCGCTGGCTTTCGCCGTGGCGGGCGCGGCCGTGCGACGGCGCAACGCGCCGCCGGCCGGGCAGGTGTGGTGATGGCATCCCCGACGGCACAGCTGTGCGACCTCACCGTCGACATCGCCACCCGCAGCGGTCGCAACGCGCCGGTGGTGCGGGTGCTCGATTCCGTCAGCCTGGATGTGCAGGCGGGCCGCGTCACGGCACTGATCGGCGAATCGGGTTGTGGGAAGTCGATGGTCGCCGCCGCATTGTGCGGCCTTCTGCCGCCGGCGGCACAGGTCGCCGGACGCATCCTGGTCAGGGGCGAGGACCTGGTCGCGGCGGGCGAGCGCGGCTGGCGTCCGTTACGCGGACATCACATCGGGGTGGTGCCGCAGTCCGCGGCGACCTCCTTCACTCCGGTCCGCACGATCGGATCCCAGCTGGCCGAGGTGTGCCAACGTCTGGACGCCGACCGCGCCCCGGCGCAACTGTGCGCGGCAGTCCGGTTGCCGGCCGACGTCGTCCACCGCTATCCCCACGAACTGTCCGGAGGCATGGCACAGCGCGCCGCGATCGCCGCGGCGCTGGCCGGCCGCCCGGCATTGCTCATCGCTGACGAACCGACCTCGGCGCTCGACCCCGCCAACGCCGCTGTGGTGTGGCAGTTGCTGGCCGAGGCCGCTTCCGACGGCGCGGCTGTGCTCGTCATCACCCACGATCTCCCGTCGTTGCTGCGTGCCGCCGTGTGCGACGACATCGCGCTGATGAGCGCGGGCAGCATCCTGCGGCGGGCCGCCACCACGGATATGCTCGCCGACCCGGACGCCTACGTGCGCAGGTTCTTCGGGGCGGTGACGTCGTGAGCGTCTCTCAGCTGGAGGCCGACAGCATCTGTGTGTCATTCGACGGCCGGCTTGTCCTCGACGCTGTCGGGCTGACCGCACGCGGTGGCGAGATCGTCGGGGTTACCGGCCCGTCAGGCTGCGGCAAGACGACCTTGCTGCGGGTGTTGGCCGGGCTGCACCGGCCGGACGCCGGTCAGGTCCGCTACCACGGAGCTGCGCAGCCGCCTCCGGCGTCGCTCGCGCTGCTCGCCCAGCACCCACGGCTGGTCTGCAATCCACGCTGGACGCTCGGCCGGATCATCGCCGAACCGGCGCTCATCGGTGGCACGCCGGTGTCGGTCGATGCCATCGCGCGCCGCGTCGGGCTTGACGAGTCGCTGCTGCAGCGGCATCCCGGGCAGGTCAGCGACGGCCAACTACAGCGGGCGTGCCTGGGCCGGATCGTCGCGCAACAGCCCACGATCGTGCTGTGTGACGAACCGACGGCGATGCTCGACCCCATCGCCACCGATCACGTCGCCGAACTGTTGAGCGACGTCGCCGACGGCGGCGCGAGCGTCGTGCTGGTCAGCCATGATGCGGATCTCGTCAGCGCGTTGAGTACGCATACTCATACACTGCCGGGCGGCTGAATGATCGTCTTCGCACCGGACCGTGGATCGGTCGATGGAAACCAGGGTCCGCCTACTAGGGTGGGGGCGTGACCCACTTTGACGTCGTCGTTCTCGGAGCTGGTCCCGGTGGATACGTCGCGGCTATTCGTGCCGCTCAACTGGGGCTGAACACCGCCATCATCGAACCCAAGTATTGGGGTGGGGTGTGCCTCAACGTCGGGTGCATCCCGTCCAAGGCGTTGCTGCGCAATGCCGAGCTGGCCCATATCTTCGCCAAGGAAGCCAAGACCTTCGGCATCAGCGGTGAGGCCAGCTTCGACTACGGCGCCGCGTTCGACCGCAGCCGCAAGGTCGCCGAGGGCCGGGTGGCCGGCGTGCACTTCCTGATGAAGAAGAACAAGATCACCGAGATCCACGGCTACGGCACCTTCACCGGCCCCAAGTCGATCTCGGTCAAACTCAACGACGGCGGCACCGAGAACGTCACCTTCGACAACGCGATCATCGCCACCGGCTCCTCGACCCGCCTGGTCCCGGGCACCACCTTGTCCGACAACGTGGTGACCTACGAGACCCAGATCCTCTCGCGCGAGCTGCCCGGGTCGATCATCATCGCCGGCGCCGGCGCGATCGGCATGGAGTTCGCCTACGTGCTCAAGAACTACGGCGTGGATGTCACCATCGTCGAGTTCCTGCCCCGCGCGCTGCCCAACGAGGACGCCGAGGTGTCCAAGGAGATCGAAAAGCAGTACAAGAAGCTCGGGGTGAAGATCCTCACCGGCACCAAGGTCGAAGGCATCGCCGATGATGGCTCGGTCGTGAAGGTCACCGTGAGCAAGGACGGTAAGACCGAGGAACTCAAGGCCGACAAGGTGTTGCAGGCCATCGGGTTCGCCCCCAATGTCGAGGGCTACGGCCTGGAGGCCGCCGGGGTGGCGCTCACCGACCGCAAGGCCATCGCGATCGACGAGTACATGCGCACCAACGTGGCGGGTATCTATGCGATCGGGGATGTGACGGCGCTGCTGCAGTTGGCGCATGTGGCCGAGGCCCAGGGCGTGGTGGCCGCCGAGACCATCGCCGGTGCCGAGACGTTGGCGCTCGGGGATTACCGGATGATGCCGCGCGCGACGTTCTGCCAGCCGCAGGTGGCCAGTTTCGGGTTGACCGAACAGCAGGCCAAGGACGAGGGCTACGACGTGGTGGTGGCCAAGTTCCCGTTCACCGCCAACGGCAAGGCCCACGGCCTGGCCGACCCGACCGGGTTCGTCAAACTCATCGCCGACAAGAAACACCTCGAACTGCTCGGCGGGCACCTCATCGGCCCCGACGTCTCCGAACTGCTACCCGAGCTGACCCTGGCCCAAAAGTGGGACCTCACCGCCCATGAGCTGGCCCGCAACGTGCACACCCACCCGACCCTGTCCGAAGCACTACAGGAATGCTTCCACGGCCTCACCGGCCACATGATCAACTTTTGAGAAACGAGATCATTGCCGGGATCGGCGGATTGGTCGTCGGCCATATTCTGTGGTTGACGGCCATTTCGTTGGCCACCGACAGCGGCTACGTCAACCAGTGGGTGCTGGTTGTCGCTGCGGTGTCGTTCCTGATCGCGGTGGCGGCGGGCCTGCTCGGTTTTCGCAAGTACCAGCAGAAGTCCCATGTGTGGGCGGCGTTCCTGTGGTTGCTGCCGGTCTCGCCGGTGCTGTTCTCGATCGCCGTGCTCGGGGTGACGTACCTGTAGGCCCCGCGTCAGTCCGGGAAGTCCAGCGGGATCCGCAGGGTCGCCATCGTCGCGGCCAGCGCGTCGTATTGTCCTGCCAGCATGCAGAATTCGATGAGCTGGGTGCGGTTGAGGAACGCGGAGAGCGCGGCCCAGGTCTCCGATGACATCGAGCGGGTGACGACGAATTCGTCGGTAGCGGTGATCAGGACGCGTTGCCGGTCGGTGAGCCCGGCGGCGTCGGGACCCTCGAAGATGCGGGCCTGGGTTTCGCGGTCCACCCCGCGGCTGCGGGCCAGCCGCCGGTGCTGCTGCAGCTCGTACTCACAGTCGCGCAGGTGCGCGACGCGCAGGATCACCAGTTCGGCATCCTTGCGGGGCAGCTTGCCGAGCGGTCCGAGCAGCAGGCCGGCCGACGGCAGCCACGCCAGGAACAGCAGCTTGTGCTGACCCAGCACATTGAAGAGAGTGAACCGCGGCGCCCGGATGGCCCGCGCTCCTGCCTTGGCGATGACCCAGTTGATCGGCCCCAGCTCCCGGAATCCCCCCGGTGCGATGCGGGCAGGCTCAAGTGTGCTCACCCAGCCGAGTCTGGCACACCTCGCGAGACTACGGTTTGTGGTGCGATTTCGACGATTTGGCGCCATAAACCGTAGTCTCGGCGCAGAGCGTGCGCGATCAGGACTTCTTGACGAGATACGGCGACACCGTGGAGCGGTGTTCGTCGATGTCCAGGGCCCTGCCGAGCGCGGGGAACGCGCGCTGCGGGCAGTTGTCGCGTTCGCACACCCGGCATCCGGATCCGATGGGTGTGCTGACCTCGCCGGAGACGTCCAGGCCGTCGGAGTAGACCAGCCGGTTGGCGTGGCGCAGTTCGCATCCGAGGCCGATCGCGAAAGTCTTGCCGGGCTGGCCATATCGCGACGCGCGACGCTCCACGGTGCGGGCGACCCACATGTAGTTGCGTCCGTCGGGCATCTGGGCGACCTGCACCAGGATCTTGCCCGGATTGCCGAACGTCTCGTAGACATTCCACAACGGGCAGGTGCCACCCGACGAGGAGAAGTGAAAACCGGTGGCGGACTGGCGTTTTGACATGTTGCCTGCCCGGTCGACGCGGACGAACGACAGTGGTACGCCTCGCATCGACGGTCGTTGCAACGTCGAAAGACGGTGGGCCACCGTCTCGTAACTCACCGAGTAGAACGCCGAGAGGCGCTCGACGTCATAGCGGAAGTTCTCGGCGACATCGTGGAACTGCCGGTAGGGCAGCACGGTGGCGGCCGCGAAGTAGTTGGCCAGCCCCAGCCGGGCGAGCGTGCGGGACTCGTCGCTGGTGAACTTGCCTTCGGTGACCTGCGCGTCGATCAGATCCCCGAACTCCAAATAGGCCAGCTCGGCGGCGAGCTTGAACACGTACTGCCCCGACGAGAGATGCCCACCGATCTCGAGGGTCTTGGTCTGCGGATCGTAGCGGTGCATCACGTTGTCGCCGAGGTCGATTCGCCTGATGATGCGCACGCCGTGCACCATGGTGAGTCGCTCGGAGAGCTCGCGCGAGAGCTCGGCCCGGTGCATGCGCATCCGGATGGTGAAGTCTTCTGCGGCGGTGTCGAGTTCGTGCAGGTAGTTCTGCCGCTGGTAGAAGAAGTCGCGAACTTCCTCGTGGGGCATGGTGATCGCGCCGGTGCCGCTGCTGTCGGAGTACCGGCCCTCGGTGACGGCGGCCAGTTGCGTCGTGGTGAGGCGATAGCGCTGGTGCAGATTGACCATCGCCCGGGCCAGCGTCGGGTGGGTGTTGACGATGTCGGCGACTTCGGCGACGTCCACATCGATGCCGAGGTCGCGGTCCATCGTCACCTCGCGCAGTTCGGCGACCAGCCGGGTGTCGTCGTGCGATGCGAAGAACGTGGCGTCCACGCCGAACACCTCGGTGATGCGCAGCAACACCGCCACCGTCAGCGGCCGCACGTCATGCTCGATCTGGTTGAGATAGCTGGGGGAGATGTCGAGCATCTGCGCCAGCGCGGCCTGGCTGAAACCGCGCTCGCTGCGCAGTTGCCGCACCCGCGAGCCGACGAAGGTTTTTGCCACGTCAACCAGCGTAACAACGCTGTGAAGCCCAGCTTCGCATTCTTGGCAGAACGGTCCTTGGGACTGCCTCGCGCTGCCTGGCATGATCGGTCTGGACGAGCGATTGGGGAGATCGAGATGACGGGTTCCGCAGACAAGCCGACGGCTGGACTGGGCAAGGTCATGATGCCGGTACCGGATCCGCATCCCGACGTCTTCGACAGGGAGTGGCCGCTGCGGGTCGGCGACATCGACCGCGTGGGCCGGCTGCGGTTCGACGCCGCGTGCCGCCACATCCAGGACATCGGATCCGATCAGCTGCGGGAGATGGGCTTCGAGGAGACCCACCCTTTGTGGATCGTGCGGCGGACCATGATCGACCTGATCCGTCCCGTCGAGTTCCAGGACATGCTGCGGATGCGGCGCTGGTGTTCGGGGACGTCGAACCGGTGGTGTGAGATGCGCGTACGCATCGATGGCCGCAAGGGCGGCCTCATGGAATCCGAGGCGTTCTGGATCAACATCAACCGCGAGACCCAGGGGCCGGCCCGCATCTCCGACGACTTCCTCGAAGGTTTGCGACGGACCACGGACGAATCCCGGCTGCGGTGGAAGCCCTACCTGAAGCCGGGCAGCCGCGAGGACGCCCTCGAGGTCAAGGAGTATCCGGTCCGGGTGTCGGACATCGACCTCTTCGACCACATGAACAACTCGGTCTACTGGACCGTCATCGAGGACTACCTGTACTCGCACCCGGAGCTGCTGGCCGGACCGCTGCGGGTGGCCATCGAGCACGACGCGGCGGTGGCTCTCGGGGAGAAGCTGGAGATCCTCTCGCACGTGTACCCGGCGGGGTCGACGGACAAGTTCGGCCCGGAGCTGTCCGATCGGACTGTTATAACGCTCACATATGTGGTCGGTGACGAGGCCAAAGCCATCGCCGCACTGTTCTCCCTCTGATCACCCCCGGTTTAACAGTACGGACGTACTGACCTGCGCAAATCGGTTACCGGTGGGTAGCTTCTGAACCGGTACAGCCATCATATTTCTTCGCAGACTTTGCAAGTTAACGCTGCCATTTGGCGAAAATTGGCAACTGAAACAGGTGGACCTGCGGATATGGCCTGTGCCATCGTCGGATTAGCACATCAGTGAAGCTGCTGCGGCGTTAACAAGATCGGCGCCGCCGCAGCGTCTCAAATCCGAAGGAGCAGTCCTATGTCGACCGTGGGCACCCCCAAGTCACCGGAACAGATCCAGCACGACTGGGATCACAACCCCCGCTGGAAGGGCATCACCCGCACCTACACCCCGGAAGACGTCGTCGCGCTGCAGGGCCACGTCGTCGAGGAGGCCACCCTGGCCCGCCGTGGCGCCGAGGTGCTCTGGGACCAGCTCCACAACATGGACTTCGTCAACGCGCTCGGCGCGCTGACCGGCAACATGGCCGTGCAGCAGGTGCGCGCCGGCCTCAAGGCCATCTACCTGTCGGGTTGGCAGGTCGCCGGTGACGCCAACCTCTCCGGCCACACCTACCCCGACCAGAGCCTCTACCCGGCCAACTCGGTGCCGCAGGTCGTCCGCCGCATCAACAACGCGCTGCTGCGCGCCGACGAGATCGCCAAGGTCGAGGGCGACACCTCCGTCGAGAACTGGCTCGCCCCGATCGTCGCCGACGGTGAGGCCGGCTTCGGTGGTGCGCTCAACGTCTATGAGCTGCAGAAGGCCATGATCGCCGCCGGTGTCGCCGGTTCGCACTGGGAAGACCAGCTCGCCTCGGAGAAGAAGTGTGGCCACCTCGGTGGCAAGGTGCTGATCCCCACCCAGCAGCACATCCGCACCCTGACCTCGGCTCGCCTGGCCGCCGACGTCGCCGACGTGCCGACCGTCGTCATCGCCCGTACCGACGCCGAGGCCGCCACCCTGATCACCAGCGACGTCGACGAGCGCGACCGCCCCTTCATCACCGGTGAGCGCACCGCCGAGGGCTTCTACCGCGTCAAGAACGGCCTGGAGCCCTGCATCGCCCGCGCCAAGGCCTACGCGCCCTACTCCGACCTCATCTGGATGGAGACCGGCACCCCGGACCTGGAGCTCGCCAAGAAGTTCGCCGAGGGCGTCAAGAGCGAATTCCCCGACCAGATGCTGGCCTACAACTGCTCGCCGTCGTTCAACTGGCGCAAGCACCTGGACGACGCGACCATCGCGAAGTTCCAGAAGGAGCTCGGCGCGATGGGCTTCAAGTTCCAGTTCATCACGCTGGCCGGCTTCCACGCGCTGAACTACTCGATGTTCGATCTGGCCCACGGCTACGCTCGCAACCAGATGACCGCCTACGTCGAGCTGCAGGAGCGAGAGTTCGCCGCCGAGGAGCGTGGCTACACCGCGACCAAGCACCAGCGCGAGGTCGGCGCCGGTTACTTCGACCGGATCGCCACCACCGTGGACCCGACCAGCTCGACCACCGCGCTCGCGGGCTCGACCGAAGAGGGTCAGTTCCACTGAGCCATTGATCTTCGGCGCTAAGAGTTGACAGCAGCAGGCCCCGCTCAGAATTCTTGGGCGGGGCCTGTCGCGTGTCCGCATATTGAGACGAAAGTGAAGACGTGAGCAATCAAGTAGAACGTGTGGGTGTTATCGGCGCCGGGCAGATGGGCGCGGGCATCGCCGAGGTATCGGCCCGGGCCGGCGTCGACGTCCTGATCTTCGAGACCAATGACGACCTGGTGGCCGCCGGCCGCAACCGCATCACCAAGTCATTGGAGCGCGGCGTCAGCGCGGGCAAGGTGACCGAGCGGGAGAAAGACGACGCTCTGGCAAACCTCAAATTCACCACCAGCATGGCCGATCTCGCCGACCGGCAACTCGTCGTCGAGGCGGTGATCGAGGATGAGAACATCAAGGCCAAGATCTTCGCCGAGCTCGACCGGGTGATCACGGACCCCGACGCGGTGCTGGCGTCGAACACCTCGAGCATCCCGATCATGAAACTCGCAGCAGCTACCCAGAATCCCGCAAGGGTGCTGGGCCTGCACTTTTTCAACCCGGTGCCGGTGCTGCCCCTGGTCGAGCTCGTTCCCACGCTCGTCACCAGCGACGATGCCGCTTCGCGAGCCGAGGAATTCGCGAGTTCGGTGCTCGGGAAGCAGGTCGTGCGGTGCGCCGATCGGTCCGGTTTCGTGGTCAACGCGTTGCTGGTTCCGTACCTGCTGGCAGCGGTCCGGATGGTCGAGGGCGGGTTCGCCACGATCGAGGACGTCGACAAGGCTGTGGTTGCCGGGCTGTCCCATCCGATGGGACCACTGCGGCTCTCTGACCTGGTCGGCCTCGACACGTTAAAGCTGATCGCGGACAAGATGTTTGACGAGTTCAAAGAGCCGCTGTACGCCGCTCCGCCGCTGTTGCTACGCATGGTCGAGGCCGGGCAGCTCGGCAAGAAGTCCGGCAAAGGTTTCTACACCTACTGAGCGGACCCGCGCTGGCACTCAAGGCCGCGCTTAGCTACCCTACCTTCAGTAGGGCCTGCTGGCTCGGTCTTGAGTCCGTGCGGCGCCGTGCGCCGGCTGGGCCGGTTACTTGTCAGCAGAGAAACGTAAAGGGTTACCGTCGCATGTCACAAGCCGATTCCGATCTTGCTCCGTACTACGAGGAGTCGCAGTCGATCTACGACATCTCCAACGAGTTCTTCGCCCTGTGGCTCGGGCCGACCATGGGTTACACCTGCGGTTACTACGAGCGCGAGGACATGACGCTCGATGAGTCGCAGAACGCCAAGTTCGACCTCGCACTGGGCAAGCTCGACCTGAAGCCGGGCATGACCCTCCTCGATATCGGCTGCGGCTGGGGCGGTGCGCTGGAGCGCGCCGTGACCAAATTTGACGTCAACGTCATTGGTATCACGTTGAGCAAGGCGCAGTCGGAGTGGGCCCGGGAGCGCCTGGCCAAGATCGACACCAACCGCACCGTCGACATCCGGCTGCAGGGCTGGGAAGAGTTCGACGAGCCCGTCGACCGCATCGTCTCTATCGGCGCGTTCGAGGCCTTCAAGGCCGAGCGTTACCCGATCTTCTTCGAGCGCGCCTACAGCATCCTGCCGGAGAACGGTGGCCGGATGCTGCTGCACACGATCCTGGCGCACACCCAGCAGTTCTTCCGTGAGAACGGCATCAAGCTCACCATCAGCGACCTGAAGTTCATGAAGTTCATCGGCGAGGAGATCTTCCCCGGTGGGCAGCTGCCTGCGGTCGAGGACATCGAGAAGCTCGCCGCGGACTCGGGCTTCACCCTGGAGCGCACCCACCTGCTGCGGCCGCACTACGCGCGCACGCTGGACATGTGGGCGGCGAACCTGGAGGCGGCCAAGGACGAGGCCATCGCCATGCAGGGCCAGGAGGTCTACGACCGGTACATGAAGTACCTGACCGGTTGCGCCGACTTCTTCCGTCGCGGCATCACCAACATCGGGCAGTTCACGCTCGTCAAGTAGTTCTCTTCGCCGAGGCTACGGTTCTTGGCGCGATTTCTCGGATTTCGCGCCAAGAACCGTAGCCTCGACGCATTCAGCGGGGATATCCCGCCCGATACAGCGCATCCCAGGTACGGGCGATGATCTCCGGGCCCCGATATCGCAGTTGCCGGGCGCTCACCCGCACGATCGTCCAGCCGCGCGAGGCCAGAAATTCCAGCCGGACGATGTCGTTCTCATGGTCCTCGGGGTTCGTCCAGTGTTGTCCTCCGTCGTACTCGACGCCGACC
Organism: Mycobacterium dioxanotrophicus; assembly: GCF_002157835.1. Classification (NCBI taxonomy): domain Bacteria; kingdom Bacillati; phylum Actinomycetota; class Actinomycetes; order Mycobacteriales; family Mycobacteriaceae; genus Mycobacterium; species Mycobacterium dioxanotrophicus. Next base: position 1,033,527 of record NZ_CP020809.1, read on the forward strand.
GTCCATTCGGGCCAGCCCATGTCGATCCGCCGGCGCACCCGGCCCCGCCCGTCGGCAACCGGGATCTGAGTGACGGGACGGGGGACTCCGCCGCGGACGAGCAGTAGCCGCAGCCGGGTCTCCTGCGGGGATTCGGCTCCGGCGTCGGCCAGATCGAGTGCGCTCCGCAGCCGCCGGATGCCGCGGGCGCCCGGGTAGCGCTCGGCGATGCTCTTGACCCGCACCACCCCCACGTTGGTCACGTTGAGCAGCGCATCGATCTGGATGATCGCAGTGTCTAGTGGTCGGCGCCGCCCGATGTCGTAGCAGGTGCGGGCGACGCTGGTGCAGGTCATGCCGTCGACGATGTCGACTTCATCGTCGGCGATAGCACCGGTGTGGACGAGGATGCCCGGGGGAGATGGTTGACGGACGCGGGCAAGCTCCGCGGGCGCATCGTCGGGTAGCCAATGGCTGCCGAGCACTGCGGCCGCGGAGTACCCGGCCAGGGTTGCGCTGCGGCCGGACCACAGCCACGCGGCAACTGCCCTCGACGACGCGTCGGGCACGGAATCTTTTGGTATGTAGATGTTTTGGTAAAGCTTGCGATAGCCGGTCCGAAGCGCGTAGCGGGTCACTGCGCCGGCGGCGAGCGCCTCGCTCCCCACGATGATGTCCCCCACACCGATATTCGACGCACAGGGTGCGCGCCCGGTTCCCTTCTCGCGACACTACGGTTTATGGCGCGATTTCCCGGATTTCGCGCCAAAAACCGTAGTGTCGGCGGAAAAAAATCACGCCGACGCGAGCCTGCGCTTCTCCGCTTCGACGTCGAAATCAGCTGGGGGCCAGGACAAGTCGAATTCCTTGAGGGCCTCGATGAGCAGCTCGAGGATGGCCAGCCGGCTGTACCACTTACGGTTGCAGGGCACGATGTGCCACGGTGCGTAGTCGGTCGACGTCCGGTCCAGCATTGCCTGGTACGCCTCTTGGTACTGCGGCCACAGCATGCGTTCGTCGATGTCGCCCGGGTTGTACTTCCAGAACTTGTCGGGGCGCTCCAGGCGTTCGGCCAGCCGCTGCTTCTGCTCGTCGAGGGAGACGAACATCGCGACCTTGACGATCTTGGTGCCGGAGTCGACGAGTTCCTTCTCGAACGCGTTGATCTCGTCGTAGCGGGCTTCCCAGACGTCCGGCGGCACCAGGTTGTGCACGCGGACGATCAGCACATCCTCGTAGTGCGACCGGTCGAAGACGCCGACGTGCCCGGCGGGCGGCAGCGCCCGGCGGACCCGCCACAGATAGTGGTGCGCCAGCTCCTCATCGGTCGGCTTGCCGAAGCTGGCATACCTGATGCCCTGTGGATTACCGGCTCCCACAACGTGTTTGACGATTCCGCCCTTACCTGCGGTGTCCATGCCCTGCAACACCAGAAGCAGTGAGCGGGTGTCGCCGGCCCGGCTGCCCGCGTAGAGCATCTCCTGCAGCCCCGCGAACCGCTCATTGCGCTCGGCCTGAAGATCGGGGGCGTCGCTCTTGGAGCCCGTGAATCCCGGCGTGGCATCGGGATCGATGTCGACGACCAAGGCGCCGGCCCGGAACTCCAGATGGTGGTGTGGCTCGTGGCTCCACTGCGCCGGTAGATCGTCGTCGGACTTGTCGCTGGTGGTCACGCGGCCTAGTCAAGCAGCTACGGCGGCAATACCGGGGAAGGATGCGGCTGCGAGTTGAATTTCTCCAGGGAACCGCCGACCTCGACGATGCCGCACAGCGCGTTCCACGACAGCATCGTCAGATAGTCGATGAGCTCGTCGGAGGTCATCCGCGGGTTCGACATCCACGAGTGGGTCGCCAGCTGCACGCCGCCGACGGTGTGGAACGCCCACGCCTCGGCGCCGCCGGTGTCCATCCCGACGTCGGCCATCCGACGGCGCAGCATTACCGCGAGCATGCGCGCGATGATCTGCTCGGAATCGGCGACCGCCTTGCTCTTGCTGGCCGAGTTGCTCGTCATGACGAACTGATAGGGCTCGGGTTCGGCGGCCACCGTCTCGACGTAGACCTTGATGATCTCGCGGGTCAGGTCGAAGCCGTCGAGGTTGGACGTCAGCGCCGCGGCCATGTTGGGAATCAGCGTGGTCTGCGCGAACCGCATCATGACGGCGGTGGTCAGATCGTTCTTGTCGACGAAATAGCGGTAGAGCACGGTCTTCGAGACGCCGATTTCCGCTGCGATCTCGTCCATGCTGACGTTGCTGCCGAGTCGGCGGATGGCCTCGAGGGTGCCGTCTACCAGCTCATTGCGTCGCTCCACCTTGTGTTGGTGCCAGCGCCGCTTTCGCCCATCGGTCTTCACCGTCGCCGGCGGAGTCTGCTGTGCCACTGTCGCGGTAGTCCCATTCCCTAGTTCCACTTGATAGTACGGCGAAACAACCCCCGTCTGCCCGTGGGACCGAGCCCTCGGGCATGCCTTTGTGGATGATGGAGGCGTGGCACATAGATCCGAAGCAGGTTTGCGTGCGCTTCCTGCTCCGCGAGCGAGTTTCGCCGAGACACTGGCCGGTGCCGATCCGACGGCCGACGCCGAGCGTAGGCGTGGTTTGCGGCGGATGAAGGCTGTCGCACTCGGTTTCCTGCTGGGCGCCACTGTGGTCTATCTGGTGTGCACCTGGGCGGAGTCCCGCGGCGCCGCGGCGCCGACCTGGGTCGGGTATGTGCGCGCGGCGGCCGAGGCGGGCATGGTCGGCGCGCTGGCCGACTGGTTCGCTGTCACGGCACTGTTCCGGCATCCGCTGGGCATCCCGATCCCGCACACCGCGATCATCAAGCGCAAGAAGGACCAGCTCGGCGAAGGGCTCGGCACGTTCGTGCGGGAGAACTTCATGTCACCGCAGGTCATCGAGACCAAGGTGCGCGACGCGCAGGTGGCCGGCCGGCTCGGCAAGTGGCTCAGCGACCGCTCCCATGCCGAACGCGTGGCTTCCGAGAGTGCGACCGTGCTGCGGGTCGGGGTGGAGTTGTTGCGCGACGAAGACGTGCAGCACGTGCTGGACCGGATGATCGTCAAGCGCATCGCCGAGCCCAAGTGGGGCCCGCCCATCGGGCGGGTGTTGGCCACGCTGCTGGCCGAGGGCCGGCAGGAGGCGCTGATCCAGCTGTTGTGTGACCGGGCGTTCCAGTGGTCGCTCAACGCTGGCGAGGTCATCGAGCGGGTGATCGAACGTGACTCTCCGACCTGGTCGCCGCGGTGGGTCGACCATCTGGTCGGTGACCGGATCCATCGCGAGCTGATGGATTTCACCGACAAGGTGCGTCGCAATCCCGACCATGAGCTGCGCCGGTCGGCCACCCGGTTCATGTTCGAGTTCGCCGACGATCTGCAGAACGACGACGCCACCATCCAGCGCGCCGAGAACGTCAAAGAGCAGATCATGGCCCGCGACGAGGTGGCCCGCGCCGCCGAGACCGCGTGGAACGCGGCCAAACGCATCATCGGCGAGTCGGTCGACGATCCGTCGTCGGCGCTGCGGACCCGGATCGCGGATTCGGTGATGCGCATCGGGGAGTCCCTGCGCGACGACGCCGAGCTGCGCGACAAGGTCGACAACTGGATCGTGCGGGCCGCAAAACACCTGGTCGGCGAGTATGGGACGGAGATCACAGCGATCATCACGGAGACCATCGAGCGCTGGGACGCCGATGAGGCGAGCCGCCGGATCGAACTCCACGTGGGCCGTGACCTGCAATTCATCCGGATCAATGGCACCGTGGTAGGTGCGCTGGCAGGCCTGATCATCTACACGATCGGTCAACTACTGTTCTGACCTGCGCTAGCAGGTGCTTGCAATTGTTAGCACTAGGTCGTACCGTGGGTTTTGTCAGCGCAAGCCCAACGGAAGAGGCTCAACATGTCGCAGGACGAGAATCTTGCAGCCGTGGTGAGCAACGCGGCTTCGGACATCGGCAGCTTCATTCGCAGCCAGCGTGAAGCCGCTCAGGTGTCCGTGCGTCAACTCGCCGAGAAGGCCGGCGTCAGCAATCCCTACCTCAGCCAGATCGAGCGGGGACTGCGCAAACCTTCAGCGGATGTGCTCAAGGAGATCGCCAAGGCATTGCGGGTTTCTGCCGAGGTGCTCTACCTGCGGGCCGGGATCCTCGAACCCACCGAGGGCAACCGGGTCCGCGACGCCATTGTCGGCGACACCGCGATCACCGAGCGGCAGAAGCAGGTGCTGCTCGACATATACACGTCTTTCTGTCAGCAGAACGAGGGCAGCGAAGACACGGCAGAGGCGGCGCCGCAGGAATCAGTGCCGGCAACGCCTCCCGAAATACCGCACACACCCCCGTCATCAACTGCAAGCATCTGAAAGGAAATTCGACATGACCGATAAGAATCAGCCCAACGTCGAGGATCTCAAGGCTCCGCTGTTCGCCGCCGTCGGCGCCGCCGATCTGGCCCTGGCCACCGTGAACGAGATCATCGCGAGCCTGCGTGAGCGTGCCGAAGAGGCCCGCACCGACGCCAACACCCGCGTCGAGGAGAGCCGTGCCCGCCTGAACAAGCTGCAGGAAGACCTGCCGGGCCAGTTCGGGGAGTTCCGCGAGAAGTTCACCTCCGAGGAACTGCGCAAGGCTGCCGAAGGCTACGCCGATCAGGCCACCGCGACCTACAACAAGCTCGTCGAGCGCGGCGAGGCCGCCCTGGAGCGCCTGCGCAGCCAGCCGGCGATCGAAGAGGCCGCCAGCCGTGTCGAGGGATACACCGACCAGGTCACCGAGCTGACCCAGGAAGCGCTGGGCACCGTCGCGTCGCAGACTCGCGCCGTCGGTGAGCGCGCCGCCAAGCTCGTGGGCGTCGAACTGCCGAAGAAGGCTGAGAAGGCCGCCCCCGCCAAGAAGGCCGCCCCGGCCAAGAAGGCTGCCCCGACCGCTCCGGCCGCCAAGAAGGCAGCTCCGGCCACCCCGGCCGCCAAGAAGGCCGCCACCCCGGCCAAGAAGGTGACCCAGAAGTAATCCGGTCTCGACCGGCGGCCGCATGATTCGGCGCCGGGTCGTTCGCACTGACGATGACGCCCGCATAGGGTGGTGAGGTGATACTTGCCAACCTTGCGGGCGTCATTGTTGCTGTCATCGTCGTCGCGGTGTTCGTCGTCGGTGTCTACGCCTTCGTGCACGCGGCCATCCAGCGGCCCGACGCCTACACAGCCACGGGCAAGCTCACCAAGCCCGTGTGGCTGGCCATCCTCGGAGTAGGGCTACTCCTGGAACTGTTGATGCGCGACGCCTTCGGGGCCGCCATCTCGGCCTGCGCCACCGGCGTCTACCTGGTCGATGTGCGCCCCAAACTGCTTGAGATCCAAGGAAAGTCGCGGTAGTCGATGCGCTCACCGAAGGCCGCACTCGGTGCGGCCGGCTTGGCGCTGTCCGGGCTGATCACCTTCGCGCCGGTGGCCGGCGCCGAACCTGATCCCGGCCCCGCGCATCCGTACGTCGATCACGTCGAGTGGGCCAAGTGGGGTGATCTGTCGAGCCTTCGGGTCTATCCCACCGCCGTCGCGCGCCAGCTGGCCGCGCAACCCGGCACCACGGCGCAGGCCGACGAGGCGTGGGCCGAGGTGCTGACCCTGTCGCCGGACGCCGATCTGCCCGGTATGCGCGAACAATTCCTGTGCCACTGGACGTTCGCCGAGATCATCGAGCCGGGCAAGACCAGCTGGAACCTGGAGCCGTGGCGTCCGGAGGTGCCGCCCGAGCAGATGGTGGCGACCCGGTGTAATCCCGGCGGTACGGAGGAACCCTTCTGATGACTGACTACAGCCGCGCACAGGTGGCCGCGCTAGTCGACCACACCCTGCTCAAACCCGAGGCCACCGCCGCGGATGTGGCGGCGCTGGTGGCCGATGCAGCCGAGCTGGGCGTGTTCGCGGTGTGCGTGTCGCCGAGCTTCGTGCCGGTTGCCCGGGCCGCCTGCCCGGACGGTCTGGCCGTCGCCACAGTGGCCGGGTTCCCGTCGGGCAAACACCTGTCGGCGGTCAAGGCCAACGAGGCGGCCCTGGCGGCCGAGGCGGGTGCCGCCGAGGTCGACATGGTCATCGACGTCGGGGCGGCCCTGGCCGGCGACCTCGACGCGGTGGCCGCCGACGTGGCCGCGGTCCGCTCCGCCCTGCCCGCGGCGACGCTGAAGGTGATCGTCGAGTCTGCGGCGTTGCTGGAGTTCTCCGGCGAGCGGCTGCTGCTCGACGTGTGCCGCGTCAGCGAGGACGCCGGAGCCGATTTCGTGAAGACCTCCACCGGGTTTCATCCCAGCGGCGGTGCTTCGGTGCGGGCGGTCGAGCTGATGGCCGGCGCGGTCGGCGGGCGCCTGGGGGTCAAGGCCAGCGGCGGCATCCGCACTGCGCAGCAGGCCATCGCGATGCTGCAGGCCGGTGCCACCCGGCTGGGTCTGTCCGGGACCCGCGTGGTGCTCGACGCCCTGAGCTAGGAACTCAGAGCTTCGCGAAGCACGGGTCCTCGGAGGCCTTCGGCATCGACGCGTTCTGCGTCGAGTACTGCGCCTTCACACCGTTGTCGGTGACCTGCACGCTGTCGGCGTGGATACCCATCGGGTAGTTGTCGGTCAGCTGGCTGGTGAAACTGTCCAGGATCGGCTGGATCATCTCGCGCGGCCACGACAGCCCGATCGCGTTCAGTTCGGTGATCTGCAGGGCGATGCCCTTGTTCGCCACGATCGGTTTGGCGGTGATGGTGCCGAGCATGCTCTTGAGCTGGACGGTGCCCGCGGCGGCATTCGTCGACACATCGGTGATGGCCGAGCCGATGAACGGCAGCTGGACCATGTTGGCGGCTGTCTGCCGCAAGCCGTCGAGGGACCACGTGATATCGGCCGTCAGCGATCCGACGGTGCCGCTGGAATCGGCGGTGTCCTGGATCTGCACATCCTTGATGCCGAGCACCACCTTCATGCCCTTGGCCTCGCGGATCTGATTGCCTGCCGTCTCGATGTTGATGTTGGTGTAGTGCCCGGTGGCGTGCTGCCACAAAAACGGCGGCAGCGGATCGAACGATGCCTTGGCGTCGTCCTGCACGACACATGCGACGACACCCGCGACGATGCTGTCGGCGCGCTTGCGGGCATACAGTTCGCCGCCCAGCAGCCCCGCGGCGACCAGTGCCAGCACGATGACCACGACCAGCACGATCGAGAGCGGGTCGGACAGCAGGTTCTTGATCTTCGATGCCGCCGACGACGGCGGTTTCGGCGCGTCGGGAGGTGTTGACGCCGCCGGGGGCGGGGTCGCCGGGTATCCGGGCGGCGGGGCCTGGGGAGGCTCCGAGGCGCTCTCGGACGGCACGGGAGGGGACTGGTCGGTGGGGCGAGCCCAGGGATCGGTCACCCCGCCGATTGTGCCCTACCGATCTGAGCGAGCTCTGAGCGGTTCTGCAGCACCGCGATGCTCTCGCGCGCACGCCGGGCGGCGTCGAGGTCGATGTCGGCGATCAGCAACTCCGTGTCCGTACCGGCGGCAGCCACCACCTCACCGGTGGGGGAGGCGACGATGCTGCCGCCCGCGCCGGTCGGCCCGGCCTTGGCGAGCTCGTCGCCCGGATAGGGCTGATCCACCGCCGCGACGAACCCTGTGGTGTCCAATGCCCGCGCCCGGGCCAGCAGCGTCCACTGTTCGAGCTTGCCCGGCCCCGACGCCCAGGACGCGTGCACGGTGATCAGCTGGGTCCCGCGGCGGGCCAGCTCGACGAACAGTTCGGGGAAGCGGATGTCGTAGCACGTGGTCAACCCGACCGTGACGCCGTCGACGGTGATGGTCACCGGCTCGAAACCCGGTGCGACAGTTTTGGATTCGGCAAAACCGAAGGCATCGTACAGATGGATCTTGTGGTAGTGCGCAGCCACCGAGGGTCCGGTGGCCAGCAGCGTGTTGGTCACCCGGCCGGCGTCGGCCGGCACGAACATCCCGGCCACCACCACGACCCCGGCGGCCGCGGCGATGTCGCGCACTCCGTTGGCCCACGGACCGTCCAGCGGCTGCGCGACCGGTGCCAACGGCACCCCGAAGCGGCACATGGTGGCCTCGGGGAAGAGCACCAGCTGGGCCCCGACGGCTGCGGCTCGGCGCGTGTAGGCATCGACGAGCTCGAGGTTGGCCGCCGGATCGGTGCCGGTGGTGATCTGCGCCAGGGCAACTCGCATGGCCTCAGGATAGTGGCGCGACGGTCGCCCACGGCACGGTCAGCACGCCGTCGCGCATCCGGCGCCGCGGCGGCTCGACCGGGAAGCCTCCGAAGTTCTCGTCGCGCAGCAACTCCAGCATCGCCCGCCAGCGCACCCGAGGCCCGAACACCCCGTGCCCGGCCACACTGGCCCAGGCCAGGTCGGCGGCGCTGAGCAGGGCGTGGACGCGCTGGCCCGGCACATTGTGGTGAATGAGCACCTTCGGCAGGCGCACGGCCAGATCCGACGGCCGTTCGATGCTGAACGGGTCGCACGCCAGGGTCAGGCTCACCGGTCCGGTGGCGTCGAGAAGCACCCAGCAGCTCAACCGGCCCAGCTCGTCGCACGTGCCGTCGATGATCAACCCGCCCGGGGCCAACCGGTGCTGCATCGTCGCCCACGCGTCGGGCACCGCCTCGACCGGATACTGGCGCAACACGTTGAACGCCCGCACCAGCACCGGGCGCAGCCCGGCCAGCTCGAACCCGCCGAGGGTGAACTCCACCGACCGGTGCCTGCCCGACGCCTTGTGTCCTGCTTGCAGGGCAAGGGCCCGGGCCGTCGCCACCCGCTCCGGGTGGATCTCCAGGCCGACGACGCGGGCGTCGGCCCGCACGGACTGCAGTCGGGCCGCCAGCTCGAGCGTGGTGACCGGAAGTGCGCCGTAGCCCAGGTCGACCACCAGCGGGTCGGACGCCGCACTCAGCGCGGTGCGCACGCGCGCCGAGTGCACCAGCCAACGATCGCTGCGGCGCAGCCGGTTGTACCCGGTGGTGCCCCGCGTGATCGCCCCGACGGGCCGACTCATGGCTCTCGACGCTACCGCCGGGTTCAGCTGTTCTCGGTGATCCACACCGTGGTGAACCGCTGTTCGGCGGTCAACAGATCCACCAGCTGCCCGCCGATGAAATTCTCGATCTTGCCACCGACCAATGGCACCTTGACTTCGACGCTGAGCGTCACCGTCAGCCGGGCACCGCCACCGGCCGGCGCCAGCACCCCGCCACCGTCCAACGTCACCGGTGCCCCGGCGATCACGCCGCTGACGGTCACGGCAGACCGGTCGTCGCGGACCGGCTGCCAATGCTCTTCCCGCCGGATCCGCAGGTCGCCATGGTGGAACTGCGACACCAGCGCGGGCAGTCCGTCGGCGCGCAGCACGTGGCTGGTGATGACGTCGACGTGCCCGTCGTCGGCCACGGTCAACTCGTCCAGCGTGGCGTCGTCGGCGCCGAAATTGGCCAGCCGGGCCCGCCAGTATTGCTCGCTGCGGAAAGCCTGATGCACCTGTTCGACCGTGGCGGGATATTCGGTGGCCATGTCGAATGATCGCGGCATAGCTGGCCACGCTACCGTTACCGGCCGTGGCCACTTCGTATGTCGCCGGGGTGGCGGTCGCCGAGTCGGTTCCGCTGGCGCCGCTGACCACGCTGCGCGTCGGGCCGGTCGCGCGCCGGGTCCTGACCTGCACCAGCACCGAACAACTCGTCGGCGTGCTGCGCGCACTCGACGACCCGATCCTGGTGCTCGCAGGCGGTTCCAACGTGGTGCTCGCCGACGATCTGGCCGACACCCAACCCGAGCTCACCGTGGTGCGAGTGGCCAACACCGAGATCACCGTCGAGGACAACATCCTGCGCGCCGAGGCAGGCGCTGTGTTCGACGACGTGGTGGTGACTGCACTGGCGCACGGATTGGGCGGGCTGGAATGCCTCTCCGGGATACCCGGCTCCGCCGGGGCGACGCCCGTGCAGAACGTCGGCGCCTACGGGACCGAGGTCGCCGACACCATCCGCCGGGTCCGGCTGCTCGACCGGCGCAGTGGCGAAGAACGTTGGGCCGCACCGGAAGAACTGGGTTTCGCCTACCGGACCAGTGTGCTCAAGCACTCCGATGCCGTCATCGTGCTCGAGGTGGAATTCGAGCTCGACGCGCATGGCCGCAGCGCGCCGCTGCGCTACCGGGAACTGGCCAACGCGCTCGGTGTCCAGACCGGCGAGCGGGCCGATCCGCTGCGGGTCCGGGAGACCGTGCTCAAGTTGCGGGCAGGCAAGGGCATGGTGCTCGACGCCGACGACCACGACACGTGGAGCGTCGGTTCCTTCTTCACCAACCCGGTGGTGTCGCAGGCGCAGTTCGACGCGTTGCGGAAATCGGCCGACGTGCCGCATTACCCGGCGCCCGACGGCGTGAAACTCGCGGCAGGCTGGCTCGTGGAGCATGCGGGCTTCGGCAAGGGTTTCCCCGGCGACGGCGCCCCGGCCCGGTTGTCGACCAAGCATGCCCTGGCGCTGACAAACCGCGGCGGGGCCACGAGCACCGACGTGATTGCGCTGGCCAGGCGGGTGCAGGCAGGTGTTCGCGAGGTGTTCGGGATAGATCTCACACCCGAACCAATTCTGATTGGAAGCTCGCTATCGGTACCCTAGGTCCACGTGAGCTCAGCCGGTTTTTTCCAGGTCCCGGCGCCGGTGATGAACCGGCGCCGGGCCCTGTCCACGCTTGCTGTCGGAGTCGGCGCAAGTGTGCTGGCAGCATGCGCGGGTAACTCGACGCCCAAGTCGGCACCGGAGGCCGCCCCGGCGGCCCCGAAGGTGACGTACCAGCCCGGTGCCGACGCGTCCGACGTGATCCCGACCGCTGCCGTGGGAGTCCAGGTCGCCGACGGTTGGTTCCAGACCGTCAGCCTGACCAATCCGGACGGCAAGATCGTGGCCGGCGCGCTCAACCGCGACCGCACCGCCTACACGGTCACCGAACCGCTCGGCTACGGCATGACCTACAAGTGGTCCGGGTCCGTGGTGGGGCACGACGGCAAGGCCGAGCAGCTGCAGGCCAAGTTCAAGACCATCGATCCGCAGAAGCAGGTCAACGGGCAGTTCCAGCTCGCCGACGGCCAGGTGGTCGGGGTGGCCGCGCCGATCATCCTGCAGTTCGACGCCGCGATCAGCGACGCCGACAAGGTGACCGTCGAAAAAGCACTCAAGGTCACCACGGATCCGCCTGTGGAAGGCGCCTGGGCCTGGCTGCCCGACGAGTCCGCAGGCTCACGGGTGCACTGGCGGACCCGCGAGTACTACCCGGCCGGAACCAAGGTCAACGTCAACGCACCGCTCTACGGCGTGAAGTTCGGCGACGATGCCTACGGGGCCGCCGATTCCACGCTCAGCATCGAGATCGGCCGCCGCCAGGTGGTCAAGGCCGACGCGACCAGCCACCGCATCCAGGTCATCAACGACGGCGGCGTGCTGTTCGACTTCCCGTGCAGCTACGGCGAGGCCGACCTGCCCCGCAACGTCACCCGCAGCGGCACCCACGTCGTCACCGAGAAGTACGCCGACTTCTACATGTCCAACCCGGCCGCGGGCTACAACAACGTCCACGAGCGTTGGGCGGTGCGCATCTCCAACAACGGCGAGTTCATCCACGCCAACCCCGCCAGCTCGGGTGCCCAGGGCAACACGAACGTCACCAACGGCTGTATCAACCTGTCCACCGGCGATGCGGAGCAGTACTTCCACACCGCGATGTACGGCGATCCGGTCGAGGTGACCGGAACGTCCATCCAGCTGTCCTACGCCGACGGCGACATCTGGGACTGGGCGATCAGCTGGGACGAGTGGGTATCCATGTCGGCCATCAACAACAAGAAGCCGCCGGAGATCCCGGTGAGCGCCCCCGCGACGCCCACCGATGCGCCCACCCTGTCGGGCACGCCGACCACCACGACGCCGCCGCCGGCCCGGGGGCCGGGCGGCTAGTCACGTCCGCCGGTTGTACCGGGTGGCCGAGGCCTGATCGCGCGGCCGGATCACGATCTGGTCCAGGTCGACGTGGCTCGGGCGGGTCGCGACGAAACCGATGACCTCGGCGATGTCCTCGGCGACCAGCGGGGTGAGCCCGGCGTAGACGGCGTCGGCGCGCGCCGCATCACCGTCGAAGCGCAGCAGCGAGAAGTCGGTGTGCACCGCCCCCGGCGCAATCTCGGTGAGCCGCACCGGTTTTCCCAACAGTTCGCCGCGCAGGGTGCGGTGTAGTGCGCTCTGGGCGTGCTTGGCCGACGTGTAGCCGCCGCCGTTGTCGTAGACCTCGAACGCCGCGATCGAGGTGACCGTGACGATCAGCCCGTCACCCGAGGCCTCCAGCGCGGGCAGCAACGCCTTGGTCACCCGCAGGGTGCCCAGCACGTTGGTCTCCCACATCCAGCGCCAATGATCCAGATCCGCCGCGGCCACGGGCTCCAGACCGCGTGCGCCGCCTGCGTTGTTCACCAGCACATCGACGCGATCCAGGCCGGCCGCCAGGGCGTCGACCGCGTCGTCGTCGGTGACGTCCGCCACAATTGCGGTACCGCCGATCTCGGCGGCGACGGCCTCGATCCGGTCGGCTCTGCGGGCCACGCAGACCACGTGAAATCCAAGGGAGGCAAGGGTTTTGGCGGTCGCTGCACCGATGCCGGCACTGGCGCCGGTTACCACTGCCACCCGGCGGTCGTTGTGTGGTGTCGTCATCTGCCCAACTTTAATTGGCGTGCTAAGTTCATCGTGTGTCTCGGAGTTCTCAGGCTGCCTTCGTGCGGCGTGCGTGTTGTTGTCGCGCACCCCGCCGCGCCTGATTCGTACCCGGACACCGTTTTCCTGTCCTGCTGAGTCGCCAGGTGTGGCCCCCATCCACCGGCCGACCTCCAGTAAGGACCTTTCACGTGACCACCGCTACCGCCGTCAGCACCGCCCCCGCCGCACCGCTGCGTCGTCCCACCCGCGCTGGCGCCGCGCACAACAAGCGCGTGCTCACCCCCGCCAGTGCCCGCTACCCGCAGTCGCGACTGCTGCACATCGTCGCGCCGTCGCTCAAGGTCGCCGATGCGGCCGCCGCATCGGTCTTCAGCGCCGCACGCACGCGCGGCCCGATCGCACGTGACGCCATCGCGCAGCACACCCAGCTCAGCATCGCCACGGTGAACCGCCAGGTCACCGCCCTGCTGGAGGCCGGCATCCTGCGGGAACGCGCCGACCTCGCGGTATCGGGTGCGATCGGACGCCCCCGGGTGCCCGTCGAGGTCAACCACGAGCCGTTCCTCACCCTGGGCATCCACATTGGCGCCCGCACCACCTCGATCGTGGCCACCGACCTGTTCGGCCGCACGCTCGACGTGGTCGAGACGCCGACGCCGTCCGGCGCACAGGCCGCGGCGTTGGCGACGCTGGCCGCCAGTGCGCGCCGCTACCTGAGCCGTTGGCACCGCCGTCGCCCGCTGTGGGTGGGCGTCGCATCCGGTGGCGTCGTCGACAGCACCACGGGCTACCTCGATCACCCCCGGCTGGGTTGGCACGACGCCCCGGTGGGGCCGGTGCTCGCCGAGGCGCTCGGGCTGCCGGTGTCGCTGGCCTCGCACGTCGACGCCATGGCGGGTGCGGAGCTGCTGCTGGGTGGTCGCCGGACAGGTGCCGACGCGGGCCAGGCCAGGACCAGTCTGTACGTCTACGCCCGCGAGACCGTGGGCTACGCGCTGTCCATCGACGGCCGCGTGCATTCCCCGGCCAGCGGGCCGGGCACCATCGCGGGCCTGCCCGCGCAGTCCGAATTGCTCGGCGGCACAGGGCAATTGGAGTCGACGGTGAGTGACGAGGCGGTGCTGACCGCGGCCCGCAAGCTGCGCATCGTGCCCGCCGAGGGGGCGGCGTCCACCCTGCCCGCGGTGCTGCGCGCCGCTCGCGCGGGTAACGCTCAGGCCGCCGAACTGTTGGCCGACCGGGCCCGGGTGCTCGGCGAAGCCGTCGCCCTGCTGCGCGACATGCTCAACCCCGACGATCTGATCGTCGGCGGCCAGGCGTTCACCGAGTACCCCGAGGGCATGGCCGCGGTGGAGTCCGCGTTCGCCAGGCGGTCGGTGCTCGCCGCGCGCGACATTCGGGTCACGGCATTCGGGAACCGGGTCCAGGAGGCCGGCGCGGGGATCGTTTCCCTGGGCGGGCTGTACGCCGATCCGATCGGTGCGATGCGGCGCGCTCAGACCCGCCGATCTGCCGCGGTGTAGACATGACGATGTGCGCCTAACTTCAGACGGTTCCGACGCCGCTGCGGAACGGCAGCGGCCCGACGGGCCGCGTCGCGTCGCGGTGCTGTCCGTGCACACCTCGCCACTGGCCCAGCCTGGCACCGGTGACGCCGGCGGCATGAACGTCTACGTGCTGCAGACGGCACTGCAACTGGCCCGCCGCGGCGTCGAGGTGGAGATCTTCACCAGGGCCACCTCGTCGGCCGACGCACCGACCGTCGCGGTGGCTCCCGGCGTGCTGGTGCGCAACGTGGTGGCAGGCCCGTTCGAGGGCCTCGACAAATACGATCTGCCCACGCAGCTGTGCGCGTTCACCGCCGGGGTGTTGCGCGCCGAGGCCACCCACGAACCCGGCTACTACGACGTCGTGCATTCGCACTACTGGCTCTCCGGCCAGGTGGGCTGGCTGGCCAGGGACCGCTGGGCGGTGCCGCTGGTACACACCGCCCACACCCTCGCCGCCGTCAAGAACGCGGCGCTCGCCGAGGGGGACGCCCCTGAGCCGCCGCTGCGTGCGGTCGGGGAGCAGCAGGTGGTCGACGAGGCCGACCGGCTCATCGTCAACACCGAACATGAAGCGCAGCAACTTGTTTCGCTGCACCACGCCGACCGTTCGCGGATCGACGTGGTGCACCCTGGGGTGGACCTGGAACTGTTCAGCCCGGGCGATCGGCGCGCGGCCAGGGCCGTACTGGGACTGCCCGCCGACGAGCAGGTGGTGGCGTTCGTCGGCCGGATCCAGCCGCTCAAGGCGCCCGACGTCCTGTTGCGGGCCGCCGCCAAGCTGCCCGGCCTGCGGGTGCTGGTGGCAGGTGGCCCCTCCGGGCGTGGCCTCGAGGAGCCCGAGACGTTGGTTCGGCTCGCCGACGAATTGGGTATCACCGACCGGGTGACGTTCCTGCCGCCGCAGTCGCGGGCCGATCTGGTCAACGTGTACCGCGCTGCCGATCTTGTTGCCGTGCCGAGCTATTCAGAGTCCTTCGGGCTGGTCGCCATCGAGGCCCAGGCCTGCGGGACACCCGTGGTGGCCGCCGCCGTCGGCGGACTGCCGGTCGCCGTGCGCGACGGCGTCACCGGGGCTCTGGTCCACGGTCATGACATCGACGACTGGGCCGCGGCCATCGACGATGTGCTGCAGCGCGATCCCGTCGCGCTGAGCCGCGCAGCGGTGGCCCACGCCGACGGCTTCTCCTGGGCCCACACCGTCGACGCGTTGCTGGACAGCTACGCCACAGCGATGACCGACTACCGGGCCCGGCACGCCCGGCCCCCTGTGCGCCGGTCCGGCCGCAGGTTCTCGATGCGCAGGGGGGTGCGGGCATGACGGCGGTTCAGCAGGTCATCGAGGACACCCTCGACGAGCACGGTCTGGAATACAGTCACCACCCCGGATCGCACGGCGGACTGCCGGGCCTGGTGGTGGCGCTCCCCGGGGAGCGCAAGCTCAAGACCAACACCATCCTGAGCATCGGCGAGCACTCGGTGCGGGTGGAGGCGTTCGTATGCCGTAAGCCCGATGAGAACCACGAGGGCGTCTACCGGTTCCTGCTCAAACGCAACCGCAGGCTCTACGGCGTCGCCTACACCCTCGACAACGTCGGCGACATCTATCTGGTCGGCCGGATGGTGCTCGATGCGGTCACGCCCGACGAGATCGACCGCGTGCTCGGGCAGGTGCTCGAAGCAGTCGATTCGGACTTCAACACGTTGCTGGAGTTGGGTTTTCGCAGCTCCATCCAGAAGGAATGGGCATGGCGGGTGTCCCGCGGTGAGTCGCTGAAGAATCTGAAGGCCTTCGAGCATCTGATCGACGACGCAGACGGCTGACCCGCTGTGACAGGATGAGCGTCATGCCGACGCTGATCTTGCTCCGCCATGGTGAGTCCGACTGGAACCAGAAGAACCTGTTCACCGGATGGGTGGACGTCGACCTCACCGAGAAGGGCCGTGCCGAGGCGGTCCGCGGTGGCGAACTGCTGGCCGAGCAGGGTGTGCTGCCCGACGTGGTCTATACGTCGCTGCTGCGTCGCGCCATCAACACCGCGAACCTGGCGCTGGACAAGGCCGACCGGCACTGGATCCCGGTCCACCGGGACTGGCGGCTCAACGAGCGGCACTACGGCGCGCTGCAGGGCCTCGACAAGGCCGCCACCAAGGAGAAGTACGGCGAAGAGCAGTTCATGGCGTGGCGGCGCAGCTACGACACGCCGCCGCCGCCCATCGAGAAGGGCAGCGAGTTCAGCCAGGACGCCGACCCGCGCTACGCCGACATCGGCGGCGGCCCGCTGACCGAATGCCTCGCCGACGTCGTGGCCCGGTTCGTGCCCTACTACGAGCAGGCCATCGTGCCGGACCTCAAGGCAGGCAAGACCGTCCTGGTCGCCGCGCACGGCAACTCGCTGCGGGCGCTGGTGAAGTACCTCGACGGCATGTCGGACGACGAGGTCGTCGGGTTGAACATCCCCACCGGCATTCCGCTGCGCTACGACTTGGACGAGAACCTCAAGCCGCTGGTGGTGGGCGGGGAGTACCTGGACCCCGAGGCCGCGGCCGCGGGTGCGGCGGCCGTCGCGGCGCAGGGCGCCAAGAAGTAAGTCCGGACATTCGGCAAACAACCGGTGAACCTGGGTAAACGCAGGCCGAACTCCTGTGTTTGCCTGTGTGACTTGTCCCAATTTGGCCGCACGCTGCTGGGATGACGTTCACCCGATGCGTACGCTTTTCGCGTGAGTGTTGTGTCGGCGCTACTGCTGACGGTGATCGTCGCAGTGCTTGCGCTGGCTGTCGGCCTGGGCGTCGGTGCTGGGTTGATGCCCAGGATCAGGGCTAGACAGGAGCGGCGGGCGGCCGACGAGGCCGGTCTGACCGTGTCGCAGATGCTGCAGCACATCGTGTCGCTCTCACCGGTGGGCATCGTGGTCGTCGACATGTTCAACGACGTGGTCTACACCAACGACCGGGCCGACGAGCTGGGCGTGGTGCGTGACCGGCTGCTCGACGAACGTGCCTGGCGTGCCGCCGAGCAGGTGTTCGCGACCGGTCAGAGCGTCGAGGTCGACCTGTCGCCGCTCAAGGTGGCCAACCCCGGCCGGTCGGGCATCTCGGTGCGGGGCACCGTGAAACTGCTGACCGACCACGACCGCCGGTTCGCCGTCGTCTACGCCGACGACCAGTCCGAGCACGCGCGAATGGAAGCGACCCGGCGCGATTTCGTCGCCAACGTCAGTCACGAACTGAAGACGCCGGTCGGCGCGCTGGGTGTGCTGGCCGAAGCGCTGCTGGCCTCGGCAGACGACCCGGACACCGTGCGGCACTTCGCGGACAAGATGGTCGCCGAATCGCACCGGCTGGCCGACATGGTCGGTGAGCTCATCGAGCTGTCCCGGCTGCAGGGCGGCGAGCGGCTGCCCGATCTGGACGAAGTCGACGTCGACGCCGTCGTCGCCGAAGCGCTGTCGCGGCACAAGGTGGCCGCCGACAACGCCGACATCGTCGTCACCACCGACGCGCCGACGGGCTACCGGGTGCTCGGCGACGAGGCGCTGCTGGTCACCGCCATCGCCAACCTGGTCTCCAATGCAATTGCCTACTCGCCCAACGGATCCGGAGTTTCCGTCAGCCGTCGTCGCCGCGGCGGCAGCGTCGAGATCGCGGTGACCGACCGTGGTATTGGTATCGCCAAGGCCGACCAGGAGCGGGTGTTCGAACGGTTCTTCCGGGTGGACAAGGCGCGTTCGCGGGCCACCGGCGGCACCGGCCTCGGGTTGGCGATCGTCAAACACGTGGCGGCCAACCACAACGGAACCATCCGGCTGTGGAGTCAGCCGGGAACCGGGTCGACGTTCACGTTGTCGATCCCGGCGTATCCCCATCACGACCGATCAGATGATTCGTACGAACGAGAGGATTAGCGAGAACGATGACCAGCGTGTTGATCGTTGAGGACGAGGAGTCGCTGGCCGATCCACTGGCATTCCTGCTCCGCAAGGAAGGCTTCGAGGCCACCGTGGTGGCCGACGGCCCTTCAGCTCTGGCCGAATTCGAGCGCTCCGGTGCCGACATCGTGCTGCTGGACCTGATGCTGCCGGGGATGAGCGGCACCGATGTCTGTAAGCAGCTGCGGTCCCGCTCGAGCGTGCCGGTGATCATGGTGACCGCCCGCGACAGCGAGATCGACAAGGTCGTCGGACTGGAACTGGGCGCCGACGACTACGTCACCAAGCCGTATTCGGCGCGGGAACTGATCGCCCGGATCCGGGCGGTGCTGCGCCGGGGATCCGACTCCGACGACACCGGCGCCGGCGACGGCGTGCTGGAGGCCGGCCCGGTCCGCATGGATGTCGAACGCCACGTGGTCAGCGTCAACGGTGAGCAGATCACGTTGCCGCTCAAGGAGTTCGACCTGCTCGAGTACCTGATGCGCAACAGTGGGCGGGTGCTCACCCGTGGTCAGCTCATCGACCGGGTGTGGGGCGCGGACTACGTCGGCGACACCAAAACCCTTGACGTGCATGTCAAGCGGCTGCGGTCGAAGATCGAGGCCGATCCCGCCAACCCGGTGCACCTGGTCACCGTTCGCGGGCTGGGATACAAGCTGGAGGGCTAGCCGGCCTCCCCGCCGGTCGCCGCGGCCCGGGTCGCCGGGTGGATCGCGATGAGCCCTAAACTGCTGCGCCGCTTGCACATCGCGGCCAGCTCCGCATAGGCCTTCTCGCCGAGCAGCGCGGTGAGTTCGGGTGCGTAGGACTCCCACACCTGCTTCTCGCCGACGTGGGCGGCCGGATCACCCGTGCAGTACCAGTGCAGGTCCGCGCCGCCCTCGCCCCAGCCGCGCCGGTCGTACTCGGTGATGACGGTGCGCAGCACCTGCGTGCCGTCGGGCCGCGTCACCCAGTCCTGGCTGCGCCGGATCGGCAACTGCCAGCACACATCCGGCTTCATGGTCAGCGGTTCGACACCGATCTTGAGCGCCTTGCTGTGCAGTGCGCAGCCGATGCCCGCGGGGAACCCGGGCCGGTTCAGGAAGATGCAGGCGCCCTTGTATTTGCGGGTGCGCAGATTCGGCTTGCCGTCGTATTCGTCGTCTTCGAGATAACCCTTGCGGCCCAAGCCTTTGTCGCGGAACTGCCAGTCCTCGTCGGTCAACTGTTTGACTGCATCGTCGAGCCGGGCCCGATCGTCGTCGTCGGACAGGAAAGCACCGTGCGAGCAGCACCCGTCGTCAGGCCGTCCTGCCACGGTGCCCTTGCACGCCGGCGTGCCGAACACGCACGTCCAGCGGGACAGCAGCCAGGTCATATCGGCCGCGATGAGATGCTCCGCGTCGTCGGGGTCGTAGAACTCCACCCACTCGCGGGCAAAGTCCAGCTCGACTTCCCCGGGATGCACGTCTGTCACGGGGGGAAACGGTACTCGCATCCGGCTGAACCCGAATTATTTCGCACTCGCGTCGAGCGGGTGGTCCGGGCACAGAACTGGACTGCTCACCGGATAGGTTGTGGGCGTGCGGTTAGGCGTGCTCGATGTGGGCAGTAACACGGTCCATCTACTCGTGGTGGACGCTCGTCGCGGCGGCCATCCGACCCCGATGAGTTCCACCAAGGCGGCCTTGCGGTTGGCCGAGGCGATCGAACCCTCCGGCAAGCTCAGCCGGCGTGGGGCCGACAAGCTGGTCGAGACCGTCGACGAGTTCGCCAAGATCGCCACCAGTTCGGGCTGCGCCGAGCTGATGGCGTTTGCCACGTCGGCGGTGCGCGATGCCACCAACTCCGAGGACGTGCTGGCCAGGGTGCGGGCCGAGACCGGCGTTTCCCTCGGGGTGCTCAGTGGGGTCGACGAATCCCGGCTGACCTTCCTCGCGGTACGCCGGTGGTACGGCTGGAGCGCAGGGCGGATCGTCAACATCGACATCGGCGGCGGTTCGCTGGAGCTGTCCAGCGGTGTCGACGAGGAGCCCGAGATAGCACTGTCGCTGCCGCTGGGTGCCGGCCGGTTGACCCGCGAGTGGTTGCCCGACGATCCTCCCGGGCGGCGGCGCGTGGCGATGCTGCGGGACTGGCTGGCGACCGAGCTGTCCGACGCCGGCGCGACCATGCGCTCGACGGGCAGCCCTGACCTGGCTGTGGCCACCTCGAAGACGTTCCGGTCACTGGCCAGGCTGACCGGCGCGGCGCCCTCCGGATCGGGTCCGCGGGTCAAGCGGACGCTCACCGCGGCGGGTTTAAGACAGCTCATAGCTTTCATCTCTAGGATGACGGCGGCAGACCGTGCCGAACTGGAAGGGGTGAGTGCCGAGCGGGCGCCACAGATCGTGGCCGGAGCTTTGGTAGCTGAGGCCAGCATGCGAGCCCTCGAAGTCGAATCAGTCGATATTTGCCCCTGGGCGTTGCGGGAGGGGCTGATTCTGCGGAAACTCGACAGCGAGGCCGATGGCACCGCCCTGGTGCAGACATCGACGCGGGATGCTGCACGGTAGGAATAGCTAGCCCCAAAGGCAATACAGGACATGACTGGACCAGAAGATAGCCACGCCGCCACCCGGCCGATCTCGGTTGCGGAACTGCTGGCAAAGAACGGCACCATCGGCGCCCCTCCCGTCGGCGGTCGCCGGAGGCGGCGCCGGGGCAACAGCGACGCGGTGACCGTCGCCGAACTCACCGGCGAGATCCCGATCGTCTCCGACCATGCCGACGAGCCGGAGGAAGCGCCCGCCGAGAAGGCCGAGAAGCCGGCCGCGCCGGCGCGCCCGACCCGGCCGGATGACACCGACGTCGTGGTACCGGCCGCGCCGACCAACGGCGCACCGGTGACCGACGACACAACCGAGGCCGAAGCCGAGGACACCGCCGGGGACGTCACCGACGCGGAAGCCGATTACCAGGCCCACCTGGATGCCCGTGACGCCGACCCGGAGCCGGTCGAATTCAAGCCGAGCGCCCGCCGTCCGCAGTACACCCGACCGCTGCGCGACTACCAGCCGTCGGGTACCGGGGCCGAGCGCATGAGCCCGGACCTGCTGGAGGACACCGACGACGACGAGTCCGCGGCCGACGACGAGCGTCCGGCGTACCTGGGCTCGACGCTCGGACCGCTGTTCGGTGGCCAGTCGGTGGCCGACGACGTGGCCCGCCGACGTGGCAGGCCCGGGCCCGAGGACATCGACCTCGAAGACCGGGACCCCGACGAGCACGATGAGCACACCGACCGCGACGAAGCCGACGAGGTCGACCAGGCCGACGAGCTCGACGAGCACGAGAAAGCCGCCGGATCCGGCGCCCGCGTCGGCGGTACCTCGCTGATGCACGGCCTGTGGGTGGTCGGGCAGTGCGTCATCGCCGTCGCCTTCGGGGCGGGCCTGTTCATCGCCTTCGACCAGCTGTGGAAGTGGAACACCATCGTCGCGTTGATCCTCGGTGTCCTGGTCATCCTCGGCCTGGCCGGGGGAGTGCGGGTGGTCCGCAAGACCGAGGACATCGGCAGCACCCTGACCGCGGTGGCCGTGGGTGCGCTGGTGACGTTCGGGCCGTTGGCTCTACTGCAGGCGAGCTGATTACGCGGTAGACAGTTACCTCGTGCGCCCAGCCATCAAGGTCGGCCTGTCCACTGCCTCGGTCTATCCGCTGAGGACCGAGGCCGCCTTCGAACACGCGGCCCGGCTCGGCTACGACGGCGTCGAGCTCATGGTGTGGGCGGAGTCGGTCAGCCAGGACATCGATGCTGTCGCGGCGATGTCGAAGCGCTACAACATGCCCGTGCTGTCGGTGCACGCGCCGTGCCTGCTGATCTCGCAGCGGGTGTGGGGCGCCAACCCGATTCCCAAGCTGGAACGCAGCGTGCGGGCCGCCGAACAGCTGGGCGCCCAGACGGTCGTGGTGCATCCGCCGTTCCGGTGGCAGCGCCGCTACGCCGAAGGATTCGGCGAGCAGGTGGCCGAGCTCGAGGCCGGTAGCGACGTGCTGGTCGCGGTCGAGAACATGTTCCCGTTCCGCGCCGACCGCTTCTTCGGCGCGGGCGAGACATCCATCGAGAGGATGCGAAAGCGCGGCGGTAGGCCAGGACCCGGCATATCCGCGTTCGCGCCGTCCTACGACCCGCTGGACGGCAATCACGCCCACTACACGCTCGACCTCAGCCACACCGCGACCGCGGGCACCGACGCACTGGACATGGCCCGCCGGATGGGCGACGGGCTGGCGCATCTGCACCTGTGCGACGGCAACGGTGCGTCCACCGACGAGCACCTGGTGCCCGGCCGTGGCACCCAGCCCACCGCCCAGGTGTGCCAGATGCTGGCGGCCGGGAACTTCTCGGGCCACGTCATCCTGGAGATCACCACGTCGAGCGCCCGGACGGCCACCGAGCGCGACGCGCTGCTGACCGAAGCGCTGAAGTTTGCCAGGGCGCACCTGATGCGCTGAGGCGCCGGTTCGGTCCCCGCGCCGGCTCGTGCAATGCTGTGGCGCATGTCGAGAATCGCGATCATCGGTGGCGGAAGCATGGGCGAGGCCCTGCTGTCCGGCTTGTTACGGGCCGGCAGGCAGGTCAAGGATTTGGTGGTCGCCGAGAAGCACCCTGATCGGGCCAAATACCTGGCGGAGAAGTACTCCGTGCTGGTCACGTCGGTCGCCGACGCCGCGGACAATGCGGCCTACGTCATCGTCGCGGTGAAGCCCAGCGACGTGGAGTACGTCGTCGACGAGGTCGCCGGTGCCGCGGCGGCCGCCGACAGCGACACCGAGCAGGTGTTCGTCTCCATCGCCGCGGGTGTCAGCACCGCGTACTACGAGGCCAAGCTGCCGGCCGGGGCGCCGGTGATCCGCGTCATGCCCAACACCCCGATCCTCGTCGGTGGTGGCATCAGCGCGGTGGCCCCGGGCCGGTTCGCGACCCCCGAACAGCTCAAGGAGGTCTCGGGGATCTTCGATGCCGTCGGCGGTGTCATCACGGTCGCCGAGGCGCAACTGGACGCCGTCACGGCCGTCTCGGGTTCCGGGCCCGCGTACTTCTTCCTGATGGTCGAGGCCCTCGTGGATGCGGCCGTGGCGGCCGGATTGTCGCGTTCTGTGGCCACCGATCTGGTGGTGCAGACGATGGCCGGGTCGGCCGCGATGCTGCTGGAACGCCTCGATGAGGTGACCGCCGCGGGCGACGCCGCGCTGGACACCACCGCTGCGGCGCTGCGCGCCATGGTGACCTCTCCGGCCGGTACCACCGCCGCTGGGCTGCGCGAACTGGAGCGTGGCGGATTCCGGGCCGCGCTCGGCAACGCCGTCGAGGCTGCGAAAACGCGGTCTGAGCAGCTAGGAATCACATCAGAGTAATTAGATAATTTCTGACCGATTAGCCCACACCCGTCGCAGTAACCCCACCCGCCACGCTATTCTCCCTTTGTATGCGCGGATCGGTGCCAGCGGTGGGGAAGCCGCTGGAACTGTCCGTGCCTGATTGATTGGGTTGCGATGACGTCTATGAACGGGCCATCGGCGCGGGATTCGGCTGGCGACGGCCAGCCCCGAGCTCAATTTCTCACAGTCGCCGAGGTGGCGAACCTGATGAGGGTGTCGAAGATGACGGTGTACCGGTTGGTGCACAACGGCGAGTTGCCCGCCGTTCGGGTGGGTCGCTCGTTCCGCGTGCACGCCAAGGCCGTGCACGATCTGCTGGAGACCTCCTACTTCGACGCGGGCTAAGCGGCAGCCGTTTTCCGTTTCACTGGCGGGCCCGGGTAAAGTGACCGGGTCAACCAATTGCTGTCTAGGTAGCGGAGTCACCGGGATTCATGGGTTCAGTCATCAAGAAGCGTCGTAAGCGCATGTCGAAGAAGAAGCACCGTAAGCTGCTTCGACGCACCCGGGTGCAGCGTAGAAAGCTCGGCAAGTAGCTTTCAGCCCCGGCCGTTAGGCTTGCCAGATGGATTCTGATGGTCGTTCTCCAGGGCGCTCGCCAGGCAGCACCGGTGATTCAGGTGGCTCAGAATCCACCGACGCGGCGCCCTACCCCAAAGTGGTACTGGTCACGGGGGCCTGCCGGTTCCTGGGCGGTTACCTGACCGCTCGGCTGGCGCAGAACCCCCTGATCAACCATGTGATCGCGGTTGACGCGATCACGCCGAGCAAGGATCTGCTCCGTCGGATGGGCCGGGCCGAGTTCGTTCGGGCCGATATACGCAACCCGTTCATCGCCAAGGTGATCCGGAACGGGGACGTCGACACCGTGGTGCATGCCGCCGCCGCGTCGTACGCGCCCCGCTCCGGCGGGCGGGCCACGTTGAAGGAACTCAACGTGATGGGCGCCATCCAGCTGTTCGCGGCATGTCAGAAGACGCCGTCAGTACGCCGGGTGGTGCTCAAGTCCACCTCCGAGGTGTACGGCGCCAGCTCGCGTGACCCGGTGATGTTCACCGAGGACAGCAGCGCGCGCCGACCCCCGGGCGAAGGATTCGCCCGGGACAGTATCGACATCGAGGGCTACGCCCGCGGCTTGGCGCGGCGTCGTCCCGACATCGCGGTGACCATCCTGCGGCTGGCCAACATGATCGGCCCCGCGATGGACACCGCGCTCTCGCGGTACCTGGCGGGCCCTGTGGTGCCCTCGGTGGTCGGGCACGACGCGCGACTGCAGTTGCTGCATGAGCAGGACGCCCTGGGCGCGTTGGAACGCGCGACCGTCGCCGGCAAACCCGGCACCTTCAACATCGGTGGCTCGGGCATCATCATGATGAGCCAGGCCATCCGTCGATCGGGCCGGCTGCGGCTACCCGTACCACGTTCGGCGCTGGCCGCCGTGGATTCGCTGAGCCGGGCCACCCGCTCCACCGAACTCGATCGCGAACAGCTGAACTATCTCAGTTACGGCCGCGTCATGGACACCACGCGCATGCACAGGGATCTGGGCTACAGTCCAAAGTGGACGACTGCCGAGGCATTCGACGACTACGTCCGGGGTCGTGGTTTGACGCCGATCCTCGATCCGCGATGGGTACGCTCAATGGAGAGCAGCGCCGTGGCGATGGCGCAGCGTTGGGGACGATAAGAATCAGCTTTACCGGGGTGGGGAGAAGGTATCGACGTGGCGGGCGAACCTAAAGCCAAAGTCATTCCGCTACATGGCAATTCGAATCGCGCAACATCAGCGCGGCGGGCAGCCCAACGCTCCGAGAGCGCACGGCGGCACCCGTCGCTGCTGGCCGATCCGGGTACCCGCGCATCCGCGGAACAGATCGCGGCGGTGGTGCGCGAAATCGACGAGCGGCGCGGTGCCGTATCGGGGTCCGCGACCGTCGACAACACCCCCACGGAGCTTGCCAAGCAGATCGCCGCGGCGAGTGAATTCCTTCGCAAACGGATGGCCGGCGACTACTCGGTCGACGAGTTCGGGTTCGACGAGCACCTCAACAACGCTATCTTCCTGCCTTTGCTGAGAATGCTCTTCCGGTCATGGTTCCGGGTCGAGGTTTCCGGCATCGAGAACCTGCCCGAGACCGGTGCGGCGCTCGTCGTCGCCAACCACGCGGGCACCCTGCCCTTCGACGGGTTGATGACCCAGGTGGCCGTCCACGATCACACCCCGGCACACCGCGACCTGCGCCTGCTGGCCGCCCACCTGGTCTTCGACCTGCCCATGGTCGGGCAGCTCGCCCGCAAGGCCGGCCATACCGTCGCCTGCACCACCGACGCGCACCGCCTGCTGGCCAACGGCGAGCTCACCGCGGTGTTCCCCGAAGGCTTCAAGGGCCTGGGCAAGAACTTCAAAGACCGCTACAAGCTGCAGAGATTCGGCCGCGGCGGCTTCGTTTCCGCAGCGCTGCGGGCCAAAGCACCCATCGTGCCGTGCTCGATCGTGGGGTCCGAGGAGATCTATCCCATGGTCGCCGACGTCAAACTGCTGGCCCGGCTGCTGGGTCTGCCGTACTTCCCGATCACGCCGCTGTTCCCGTTGGCCGGCCCGGCCGGGCTGGTCCCGCTGCCGTCCAAGTGGCACATCCAGTTCGGGGAACCGATCGACACCGCGGACTACGACGAGACCGCGGCCGACGACCCGATGGTCACCTTCGAGTTGACCGACCAGGTCCGCGAGACCATCCAGCAGACGCTCTACCAGCTGCTGGCGGGCCGCCGGAACATGTTCTTCGGCTGAGTTTTCGCTCGCTGAGCAGACATAGCGGTACCGGAAAACCGGCGTGTCGCGTACTCAAGTTGGGGGCCCCTCCCGCTTGCGGGGGACTGTTCGCGCAAAGAAACCGGCGCGCTCAGGCGTTTTGCCCAGCAATCATCTTGGCGATCGCGGCATCGCGCGCCGCAGCGATCTGCGAGCTGATCTCGCCCGCCTCTTCGGGGTGCGCGGCCTCGCCGAGCATGGTGACGATGCTGGTGGCCACAGGTTTGCCGTCGTCGTCGGTGACCTCGGCCCGGACCTCGCAGATCACCGTGCCGTGCGACTCGATGACCGAGTCCAGGTACGAGTCGAACCACAGGCGGTCGCCCACCATGATTGGGCGGTGGAAGATCAGCTTCTGATCGCGGTGCAGCACGCGCTCCAGGTTGATCGGCACGTCGAACTTGTCGAACAGCTCCAGCTGGACCCGCCGCCCGGCAACTGCCAGGAAGGTCACAGACGCCACCACCGCGTCGTGCCCGTGCTCCTCGGCCGCCTCCTGGCTGTAGTGAGCGGGATGGTCGTCCTTCACCGCTTTGGCGAACTCACGGACCTTCTCCCGGCCGACCTCGAAATAGTCGGGGTACCGGAAATGGGTCCCGATGATGTCGCTGGCGATGCTCATGTATCTGCGCTCTCCGCTCAAACGTGCCTGGCGGGTGAGAAGCCTATCAGCGCGTCCGGGTTGCTCAGCGAATGTCGTGACGCCGGGAGGCGACCGCGGCCAGGGCACCGCCGAGGGCGCCGAGGGCCAGTGCGGACGGCACCCCGATCCGGGCGGCCTTGCGCGCGGTGCGGAAATCGCGGATCTCCCAGCCCCGTTCGCGGGCCACGTCGCGCAGCGCGGCATCGGGATTGATGGCCACCGCGGTGCCCACCAGCGACAGCATCGGCACATCGTTGAAGCTGTCCGAATACGCCGTGCAGCGACGCAGGTTCAGACCCTCCCGGATGGCCAGCGACCGCACCGCGTGGGCCTTGCCCGTGCCGTGCAGGATGTCGCCGACCAGCCTGCCGGTGAACACCCCGTCGACCGACTCCGCGACGGTGCCCAACGCGCCGGTGAGCCCCAGGCGTTTGGCGATCGTGGCGGCCAGCTCATAGGGCGTCGCGGTGACCAGCCAGACCTGCTGGCCCGCGTCGAGGTGCATCTGCGCCAGCGCACGGGTGCCGGGCCAGATCTTGTCGGCGATGATCTCGTCGTAGATCTCCTCGCCCAGCTCGGTCAGCTCGGCGGTGGACCTGCCCTCGATGAACGCCAGCGCCTTCTGCTTGCCCTCCGCGACGTCGTCGCTGTTCTCCTTGCCGGTGAACTGGAACTTGGCCTGCGCATAGACGATCCCGAGGATGTCGGTGTAGGTGAAGTACTTGCGTGCGGCCAGCCCGCGGGCGAAGTGCACCAGCGACGAACCGTGCACCAAGGTGTTGTCGACGTCGAAGAACGCCGCCGCGGTCAGGTCGGGCGGAGGCGGGGCAGGTGTGGCGCCCGTGCCGGATTCGGCTGCTTCGGCCTGCAGGCCGGCGACCGCCACCTCGGCGCTGGCCTCGGCGGCAAGCTCCTGATCTGGCGCATCGGCACTACCGGTTTCGGACACGGATTCACCCTAGGTCACCGCGCCCGGATACTGGCGGTGTGGAGCATCCGCAGCCCGGCGCAGGCAGCCGGCACACCGTGACGTTGCTGACCCGGGCCGGCTGCGGCCTGTGCGCGCGGGCCGCCGAACAGCTGGCCGCGTTGCGCGACGAGCTCGGCTTCACGCTGCTGACCACCGACGTCGACAGCGAGGCCGCCGCGGGCAACACCGCCCTGCGGGCCCAGTACGGGGACCTGCTGCCGGTGGTCTTGCTCAACGGCGTCGAGCACGGCTACTGGGAGGTCGACGAGGCGCAGCTGCGCGACGACCTCGCCACCCTGTGAGTCTCCGGTGAGTCGGCGCACGGCGGAACCGGCCAGCAGTGCGCTGACTAGGAGAAATTTGGTGGCCAGAGGTAAAACGTTTACCTTAGATGACGTGGTGATGAAGCCGTGAGCGTGTTGCTGTTCGGAGTTTCGCACCGCAGCGCGCCGGTGTCCGTCCTGGAGCAATTGAGCACGGACGAGGCTGAGCAGGCCAAGATCATCGACCAGATCCTTCAGTCGTCGCTGGTGACCGAGGCCATGGTGCTCTCCACCTGTAACCGCGTCGAGGTCTATGCGGTGGTGGAGGCCTTCCACGGTGGTCTGTCGGTGATCGGTCAGGTGCTCTCCGAGCATTCCGGGATGGGTCTCGGGGACCTCACCAAGTACGCCTATGTGCGCTACGCCGAGGCCGCCGTCGAGCATCTGTTCGCCGTGACCAGCGGCCTGGACTCGGCCGTCATCGGTGAACAGCAGGTGCTCGGCCAGGTACGCCGCGCGTATGCCTCTGCCGAGGCCAATCACACCGCAGGCCGCACGCTGCACGAGCTGGCGCAACGGGCGCTGTCCGTCGGCAAGCGGGTGCATTCCGAGACCGGGATCGACGCCGCAGGCGCGTCGGTGGTCTCGGTGGCACTCGACATGGCCGAGACGAAACTCGCAGGCGGATTGACGGGCCGCACCGCGGCCGTCGTCGGCGCCGGATCGATGGGTGCGCTGGCCGGCGCCCACCTGGTGCGCGCGGGCATCGACCGCGTGCACGTGGTCAACCGGTCGTTGCCGCGCGCCCAGCGGCTGGCCAAGAAACTGATCGAACAGGGTGTCCAGGCCCGTGCCTTCACCCTCGACCACGTGTCCGGGGCACTGGCCGACGTGGACGTCGTCATCAGCAGCACCGGCGCCGTGCGTCCGGTGGTGTCGCTGGCCGACGTGCACCACGCGCTCGCCCAGCGCAATGCTGCGGGGCCCGAACACCAGCTGGTGATCTGTGACCTCGGCATGCCCCGCGACGTCGATCCCGCGGTCGCCGGGCTGCCCGGCGTCTGGGTGGTCGACATGGACCGCATCCAGCGCGAACCCACCGCGCGGGCCGCGGCGACCGACGCCGACGCGGCCCGCAACATCGTCGCCACCGAGGTTGCCAACTACCTGGCCGGCCAGCGGATGGCCGAGGTCACCCCGACCGTCACGGCACTGCGGCAACGCGCCGCCGACGTGGTGGAGGCGGAGTTGCTGCGGCTGGACAACCGGCTGCCGGGCCTGGAGGCGGCTCACCGCGACGAGGTGGCCAAAACCGTGCGCCGCGTCGTCGACAAGCTGCTGCACGCCCCCACGGTGCGGGTCAAACAGCTGGCCAGCGCCCCCGGCGGAGACAGTTACGCCGAGGCGCTGCGTGAGCTCTTCGAGCTCGACCCGCAGGCTGTCGACGCCGTCGCAGCCAGTGAACTGCCCTTTATGACAACAGAACTCGATAAGTCTGAGTAAAGCTTGCCCATCTCTCCTGAAGCTCGCGACACAGTAATCCGGATCGGCACCCGCGGTAGCCTGCTGGCCACCACCCAGGCCGGACACGTCAGAGACGCTCTACTGGCCGCAGGTCATCCCTGCGAGTTGGTGATCATCTCCACCGACGGGGACCGCTCCAGTGCCCCCATTGCCGAGATCGGCGTCGGCGTGTTCACCGCAGCACTGCGTGAAGCCATCCACGACGGCAGGGTCGACATGGCCGTCCACTCCTACAAAGATTTGCCGACCGCGGCCGACGAGCGTTTCGTCATTGCCGCGATACCGCCCCGTGAGGACCCCCGCGACGCGCTCGTGGCCCGCGACGGACTGGTGCTCGGAGAGTTGCCGGCCGGCTCGGTGATCGGCACCTCGAGCCCGCGGCGGGAGGCGCAGCTTAGAGCACTGGGTCTCGGTTTGGAAATCCGCCCCCTACGAGGCAACCTAGATACCAGGTTGAACAGGGTTACGAGCGGTGATCTCGACGGCATCGTGGTCGCCCGGGCGGGTCTCTCCCGCATCGGACGGCTAGGCGTTGTCACCGAGACGCTCGAGCCGGTGCAGATGTTGCCAGCGCCGGCTCAAGGTGCGCTTGCGGTGGAATGCCGCGCCGGCGACACCGAGCTGATCGCGGTGCTTGCGCAGTTGGATGACGCCGACACGCGTGCCGCGGTCACCGCCGAACGGGTCCTGCTCGCCGAACTGGAGGCGGGTTGTTCCGCACCGGTGGGCGCGATCGCTGAGGTGGTCGAGTCGATCGATGAGGACGGCAATGTCTTCGAGGAGCTGTCGTTGCGCGGCTGCGTGGCGACGCTGGACGGATCCGACGTGATCCGTGCGTCCGGCATCGGGACTCCGGAACGGGCCGCCGACCTCGGCGTCTCGGTGGCTACGGAGCTTTTCGAACTGGGGGCACGCGAGCTGTTGGTAGAGCGCGGGAGTGAAACATGACCATGCGAGGCCGCAAGGCAAAGCCCGGCCGCATCACCTTCGTGGGTTCGGGCCCCGGGGATCCAGGTTTGTTGACGGCGCGGGCGCAGTCCGTGCTGGCGCACGCCGAGATGGTCTTCACCGACCCCGATGTGCCCGAAGCCGTGCTGGCGATGGTCGGCACCGATCTGCCGCCGGCCTCCGGTCCGGCTCCGGCCGCACCGGCCAAATCCGCTGACGGTGCCGATGCTGACGCCGCGAGCGCCGACGCCGGCCAGGCTGACGCCGCATCGGCCGTCATCCCCGGCGGCCCCGAGATCCGGCCCGCCCTCGGCGACCCGGCCGAGGTGGCCAAGACGCTGGCCGCGGAGGCACGCCACGGGTTCGACGTGGTGCGACTCGTCGCGGGTGATCCGCTGTCGGTCGATGCTGTGATCACCGAGATCGGTGCGCTGGCCAAGACCCACCTGAACTTCGAGATCGTGCCGGGCCTGCCCGACACCACGGCGGTGCCGACCTACGCCGGCCTGCCGCTCGGCTCGTCGCACACCGTCGCCGATGTGCGTGGCGACGTCGACTGGGCCGCGCTGGCGGCCGCACCGGGCCCGCTGATCCTGCACGCGACCACGTCGCACCTGCCGGACGCCGCCCGCACGCTGATCGAGTACGGCCTGGCCGATTCCACCCCCGCGGTGGTGACCGCCAACGGCACCACGTGCCAGCAGCGCTCGGTCGAGACGACCCTGGGCGGGCTGATCGACAAGGGCATGCTGGAAAAGCACGCCGCCTCGGACCCGGCCGGTCCGCTGGCAGGCCCGCTGGTGGTCACCATCGGCAAGACCGTCGCCAACCGGGCCAAGCTGAACTGGTGGGAGAGCCGCGCCCTGTACGGCTGGACCGTGCTGGTGCCGCGCACCAAGGACCAGGCCGGCGAGATGAGCGAGAAGCTGGTGGGCCACGGCGCCCTGCCGATCGAGGTGCCGACCATCGCGGTCGAGCCGCCACGCAGCCCCGCGCAGATGGAGCGTGCGGTCAAGGGTCTGGTCGACGGCCGGTTCCAGTGGGTCGTGTTCACCTCCACCAACGCGGTGCGTGCGGTGTGGGAGAAGTTCAGCGAGTTCGGCCTCGACGCCCGCGCGTTCTCCGGCGTGAAGATCGCCTGCGTCGGTCAGGCCACCGCGGACAAGGTGCGTGCGTTCGGTATCAACCCCGAGCTGGTGCCGTCGGGTGAGCAGTCCTCACTCGGCCTGCTCGACGAATTCCCGCCCTACGACGAGATTTTCGATCCGGTGAACCGCGTGCTGCTTCCGCGCGCCGACATCGCCACCGAGACGCTGGCCGAGGGGCTGCGCGAACGTGGCTGGGAGATCGAGGATGTCACCGCCTACCGCACGGTGCGCGCGGCCCCGCCGCCTGCGCACACCCGCGAGATGATCAAGACCGGCGGTTTCGACGCGGTCTGCTTCACCTCGAGCTCGACGGTGCGCAACTTGGTCGGTATCGCGGGCAAGCCGCACGCCCGCACCATCGTCGCCTGCATCGGGCCGAAAACCGCTGAGACCGCCGCCGAATTCGGGTTGCGCGTGGACGTGCAGCCCGAGACCGCCGCGGTGGGACCGCTGGTCGAGGCGCTCGCCGAGCACGCCGCCCGGCTGCGTGCCGAGGGGGCGCTGCCCCCGCCGCGCAAGAAGAGCCGCCGGCGTTAGATGGGGTACCCCAGGCACCGGCCCCGCAGGCTGCGCACCACGCCGGCGATGCGCCGGCTGGTGGCGCAAACCTCGCTGGAGCCAAGGCATTTGGTTCTGCCGATGTTCGTCGCCGACGGTCTTTCGGAGCCGCGGCCCATCTCGTCGATGCCGGGCGTGGTGCAGCACACCCGGGACTCGCTGCGCCGCGCCGCCGCCGCCGCGGTCGCCGCGGGCGTGGGTGGTCTGATGCTGTTCGGGGTACCGCGTGACGAGTCCAAGGATGCCGTCGGCTCGGTCGGCACCGATCCGGACGGCATCCTCAACGTCGCGTTGCGCGACCTCGCCAAGGATCTCGGCGACGCCACGGTGCTGATGGCCGATACCTGCCTCGACGAGTTCACCGATCACGGCCACTGCGGCGTGCTTGACTCCGCGGGCCGGGTGGACAATGACGCCACCAACCTCCGGTATGTGGAACTTGCTGTGGCGCAAGCTAATTCGGGTGCGCAGGTGGTGGGGCCGAGCGGCATGATGGACGGGCAGGTGGCCGCGATCCGCGACGGACTCGACGCGGCGGGGCACACAGATGTCGCGATCCTGGCCTATGCGGCGAAGTTCGCCTCGGCGTTCTACGGCCCGTTCCGCGAGGCGGTGTCCTCCAGCCTCAGCGGCGATCGCCGTACCTACCAACAGGATTCGGGCAACATCCGCGAAGCTGTGCACGAGATCGAGCTCGACATCGACGAGGGCGCCGACATGGTGATGGTCAAGCCCGCGATGAGCTACCTCGACGTGGTCCGCGCGGCCGCCGACATCTCGCCGGTGCCCGTTGCGGCCTATCAGATCTCCGGCGAGTACGCGATGATCAGTGCCGCGGCCGCCAACGGCTGGATCGACCTGGAGGCCGCCGCGCTGGAATCGCTGGTCGGCATCCGGCGCGCCGGTGCGGACATCGTGCTCACCTACTGGGCGGCCGACGTGGCCGGATGGCTGGCCTGACCCGCGACCCTCTAGGCTTCCCGGCAATGCCTGCACCGTCGTCGCCGTCCGAAAAGCAGCCGTCGCCGCGGTCGCTGCGCGCCACCATCGCCTTCAGTTGCTGGTTGGCCGCGTCCGTGTTGTTGATCGTCGGTGGCCTGATCGCCGCGACGGTGTCCTGGCCCGGCACCGTCAACACCCTGTACCGCGGTTCGGGGTGCTGACCGTGATCGTGGGGGTCGTGATGGCGTTCCTGGCCGGTCGCAGCCGCGGCGGTGACCCGAGATTTCGCCGGGCCGCGATGGCGTTGGCGCTCGCCGCTGCCGTGCTGATCGCCATAGCGGCGGCGTTCAGCCTCGTTCCGGTGCACATGCTGACGCTGGCCGGGGTGATCCTGTTGATCGCCGGGACCGTGCTGAACGCACAGATCGCCAGGGGGGCCGGTGACTGACGAATCCACGCCGCAGCGGTTGTTCTACGAACCGGGCGGCAGGTGGCTGTGGTTACTGCTCGGGCCGTTCGCCGGCATCGGCATGGCGCTGCTGCAGATGACCGGCGGCTACGGACGTGACCCGTGGATCCCGCTGCTGTTCCTGGTCCTGGTGTCGGGTTTCGTCGCCATCCAGATCAAGGCCGCCAGGATTCACACCTCGGTGGAGCTGACGAGGGACACGCTGCGGCAGGGCACCGAGAAGCTCGACCTGGACGATGTCGTCAAGCTCTATCCCGAGGCCAGCGGCGCCGACATGCCGAGATGGCAGTCCGCCCGGGCGCTCGGTGAGCTGACCGGGGTGCCCCGCGGCCGGACCGGTATCGGCCTCAAACTCAAGGGCGACCGCACCGTGCAGGCGTGGGCCCGCAGGCATCGGCAGCTGCGCGAGCAGTTGGATGCGTTGATCGAGGAGCGCACACCATGAAGATCCGTGCCGTGATCGAGCTGGTGCTGGCCGTCTGCGCGGCTGCGGGGTGTGTGGTGAGCTGGCTGGCCGCCAGTACCACCGTGGACGTCGCGCCGATCCTGCCCGGTGAACCGTCGACCACGTCGGTCGTGCATTCCGCCCCGTTGCTGGTGCTGTCGTTGCTGCTGGCGACCGTCGCCGGGGTGCTCGCCGTGCTGGGCATCGCGCGGTTGCGCCGCGGCTAACGCTGCGGGTCGAGCCAGTCCGGCTCGGTGATCTCCGGATACGCCGACGGCGCTGCCCCAGGTTCGGGCGTCCTGGCGTAGAGCGAGCGGGGCGCAGGCGTGGACGGCGGCGCATTCTCGGTCTCGGTGAACCGGCGATGAGCCGAACCTGCCGGTTGTCGCGGTGGCGGTGGTGGGGAGGCCGGCTCCTGCTTGGGCCGGTCCGGCTGCGGTTCGCGCCGCGGCCGAGCCCCCGCGGTGGTCTGGATTCCGTAGTCGTCGGCGGGTGCGATGACCTCCTCCCCGGGATAAGGCGGCCGGCCCGGCGGTCCGTCGCCCTCACTGGGTCGGCCCGTCGCCTCGCCCACGGTCTGCTCCAGGTAGTGCCGCCACGCCTGCAGATAGGTGAGCAGCTGCTCGGCGTAGTCGGTGGGCGCGGTCGTCACCGGGGTGCCCGGCGGGGTCAGCAGTGCACCACCCAGGCCCCCGAGCCCCGCCTGCTGCAGGTACTGCCGCCAGGACTGCAGGTAGGTCAGCAGCTGCAGGCCGGGTTCGGGCGGCATGATCGGCTGGGTCATGGATAGGCCTCCTCCGGCGGTGAGCAGCAGCGGGGCCGCGGTGTCCAGTGGGTGGGGCAGCGCCTCCCGGCAGTACTGGCCGTCGAGCGTGCGCAGGGGACGGGCGTCGGCGGGTTCGCGGTTCTCGATGTCGAAGACGTAGCAGTAGTCCCCGGCCGGGGACGGCATCCGAACGGGGCTGGAGTAGCCCTGGTCGAGGAAGTCGTAGGGGAAGCGCCAGTCCAGCGTGGTGTTCTCGCGGTGATCGGTGCCTCCCGAGGCCACCCAGATGTAGTGGTCCAGGATCGCGTTGACCGCATGGCGGGCCGATTCGCAGGCCGCCTCCATCGACGTCA
The DNA here is from genome assembly GCF_002157835.1 of Mycobacterium dioxanotrophicus. Taxonomy (NCBI): domain Bacteria; kingdom Bacillati; phylum Actinomycetota; class Actinomycetes; order Mycobacteriales; family Mycobacteriaceae; genus Mycobacterium; species Mycobacterium dioxanotrophicus. The sequence continues at coordinate 1,068,979 of NZ_CP020809.1, forward strand.
TGCGGGTGAACGTCTTGGTCCAGGTGCCCGCGAACACCACCGAGTTGTGGTGCACCTGGTAGCCGCCGTGCCGGGCCTGCCAGACGTTGCGCTGCCGCAGGTCCTGCAGCCAGGTCTCCTCGGTCGGCCGGGTGCCCCAGGATCCGCCGTGTGGATTCCACGGGTCCGGGCCGGGCCGGTTCTCCCAGTCGCCGACGATCGGGACCAGGTAGGGCGTCTCGTTGCGGACGGCCTTGCCGTGCCCCTGGCCGGGGCCGTCGCCCATGACCAGCCCCCGGTCGAGCGCATACCAGGTGGGCCACGGCATGAGCGCTTCGGCGACGTTGTCGACGTCGCTGGTCAGGGCCCACACGATCTGGCGCCACACCTCGGTGGCGATCTCGTCGGCCGTGCAGTCGCGGGCCGCCTTGCCGCGCCCGGACTCGTCGAGCAGGTACCGCGAGGGCGTGTTGAAGTCGCCGATGTCGACCGACAGCACCGAGACGTGGCCGTCGCGGGCCAGGGTCGGACGGCGTTCCCACAGCCCGTGCTGGTTGATCGACGACAGCGCCCACTCGGTGCCCGAGTAGTACATGTGGCCGCGCAGCAGCTGGAATTCGGTGTCGAAGTAGTACTGGATGCCGCCGAGTGTCTGGAACCGGTCCCACGGCACCCGACCCATCTCGTCCATGGCGTACGGGTCGCGCCGGGTCTGCGGGCGGGTGTGGCCCGGTTCCAGAGGGCCGTCGTTCGGCGGGGCCGATGTGGTGAACCCGTCGAGCTCGGCCACGGTGCCGCCCGTGCCCGCCGCGCGCAACGCCGCGGTGATCTGTTCGGCCGCCGGGGCGTCGACCGCGACGACGGTGTAGTCGGGGGTGAGCCGGGTGCCGTCGGCCAGCGTCACCTGCACCCGCGGCCGCAGGTGCGGCTGCTGTCCCGGATCCGACGCGGGCGGTTCGAGGCGGCCCGCGCCGGCCCGGACGAAGCGGACGCCGAGCTCGACGAGGTGGCGGTGCCAATGGTCGAACCACGATTCGGTGGTGGGGCCGTTGAGCACCCCGTCGGCCTTGTTGTCGCGGCGGTCCATCTGCAGTTGCAGTTGCAGGTAGGTGGTCAGGTTGGTGCGGGCGTCGCCCCAGCGGGTGTCGAAGGCGGCCAGGACGCGGGGCATCTCCAGCAGCAGGGAGTCGAACCGCGGCGAGTAGGCGAACCGGGGCTGTTCGGCCGTGTCGTCGCGGCCGACGAAGAAGTCGTAGGCCGACAGGTTCTGCAGTTCGCTGGCCCGGCGCAGCGGGCTCGTGACGAGGTAACGCAGGAGCCTGCTGACGAACCGGTCGATGTCCGACGCCGTGAAACCCAGCTGGGTCAACTGGCCGGCGATGGTGAGGAATTCAGCCGGGGTGCGCGGCGCTTCGCGCGGGAAGACCAGCGACGGCTTGCCGTCCACGGTGGTGCCCTGGGTGACCACGCGCCGGACGTTGTCCATGATGGTCCGGGCGGTGGGCACCCAGTCGACTGTGCCGCCGGGGCCGTCGATGCGCTGGTAGACGGGGATCCGTTGGAACAGATCCCAGGTGTGCAGGTAGTACGCGGGGAAGAAGCGGAAGCCGTGCTCACCGGCGACGGCCCGCGCGGGTGGACGCGGGTCGCCGCGGCGGCCGGGGAAGGGCCGCAGCTCGGCGGCGCTGCCGTCGTGCGTGCCCACGGTCGAGTACTGCGAGGCGGCCAGCCCGCCGAGCTTGACGGGCGGGTAGGTGTCGGCTGGTGCCGTGCCGAGTCCGGCGCGTTCGTCGACGTGGGGCTCGTACACCGTGACGTCGAAACCGCGCTGCGCCAGTTCGTGCGCGGCGGTCAGGCCCGCGATGCCTGCGCCCAAGACCGCGACCGTCGGGCGACGTGGGCACGACGCGGGTGTGGTGATGACCTCGCTCGTCACGGCACCGCCTCCCTCAGCGCGGAGAGCAGCCCCGGCAGTGCCGGTGCCCGGACGGCGGCGTGCACGTAGGCCAGCAGGGTGTCGTGCACCTGCAGGATGTCGTCGAGCGAGCCGTCGACGGTCACCGTGCCCGCCTGCACGGCGTCGTGCAGCCCGATGCGGGCGTCGAGCACGTCGAGGATCGCGCCGCGCGACGTGGTGATCCGCGGGCCGCCGGACACCGGGCCGTCGGCCACCTCGAGGCGGGGCCCACCGCGCAGCACGAACTGTTCGCCGTCGACGTCGAGTGCGACCACCAGCGCCCCGAGCCGGTCGAGCACCAGGCGGTAGCTCTCGGGTACCTCGTCCGCGAGATGCCCGACCGACCGGCGCAGCAGCGCCGCCACCGGCTCAGCCATGAAGAAACTCGAATACGCCGGTGCCGGTGAAGTCGATGGCTTCGCCGTTGACGGACCCGGTCATCCGGGTGGTGCCGCTCGCCTCGCACAGCACGGTCGAGCTCTCCAGGCTGACCTCGCTGGGGTGGGCCAGCCGGGCGTAGGACTGGGGTCGGAACTCGGCGTGGATGGTGTCGCCCGCCCGGGTGGCGCCGAGTTCGACCTGCTCGGGGACGCCCGGCACGTCACCGTCGATCAGCAGCCGCATCGGCGGGGGCAGGGTGCAGTCGGGCGCCCGGCCCAGCCGCCCCGACGTGCGGATGCGCACCTCCGCATGCCGGAAGATCACGGCGGGCTCGTCATGGCGCCACACGTAGAGCGCCTGCGACAGGAACCGCAACCGGTGCCGGTCGGTCATCTGCAGCAACACCGCCGACCACGGGTCGCCGGGCTCGACCGGCAGGATGGTGCCCCACGTCCAGCCGAAGTCGTCGCCCCACCGGAACCGGCCCCAATTGTGGTCGTGATACGCCAGGTCGGAATCCAGCCGATGCTCCCGGCCAGCGATGTGCAGCCACCCGTCGGCCCGCAGCCTTGGCACGAACAGCCACGACATCCGGCCCTGCCCGACGGGCTGGTTGTTCACGGCGAACGGTCGGCTGACCGGGGTGAGACGCACCTCCCCGCTGACACCGGGCAGGTCGACGAGCACCTCGTAGCCGTCGGGCCGCACGGTCATGCGGTTGGCGCCGATGGCGCACGCCCCGAGATCGGCGGAGATGTCCAGGTCCGTCTCGGCGAAGCGTTCGACGGCCCCGGTCCACTGGCGGTCGTGGGCGATGACGATGACGCGCGGCACCATGCGGGTGCACCCGTTCGGGGTTTCTTCGCAGGTCAAGCTGAAGTTGATCAGGAAGCGGCCGGTGCGTCCGTGGACCACGAAGTGGTGCCACTCCTTGAAGCCTGTGGGCTGGGCGGCGGCCAGCACCGGGGCCCGCAGGAAATCACTGGCCGCCAGCGTCATCGCAGCCACCTCGCTGAGGAGTCGGGTGCCGCACCGGCCCGCGCCGGCGGCAGGGGCGGGGCGAGCCGTTCCACCCGAGCGCCCAGGGCTGCCAATCCGAGTAGCACGTGCACGAAGTCGTCGGCGTCCCGCCGTTCGCTGCCGCCGGTGCCCAGCGTGCGGACGAGTCGGCCCAGGCCCGCCAGGCCTACCAGATAGTCGATCAGGCCGGCGTTCTCGGCCAGTGCGGGACGCGCATCGTCCAGCCTCGTCATGCGAACCCCTCGGGGCGCAAGCGGGCCAGCACCGGATCGTCGGCGCGCGAGGCCCCGATGATCGCGTCGGCGAGCAGCTCGATCCAGGCGGTCGGCGCGGCGGCAGGTGACGCCGGACCGTCGAGCACGTTGAGGCTCACGGTCTCCCATACCCGCCGCAGGTTCTCGACGGCCGCGGACGTGGTCAGTGCGTCACGCAGCCGCGCCCCTTCCGGCGTCTGCGCGTAACGAACCCCCTCGGCCACCAGCAGGTCGTGCACACCGCGGGCGGCGGCGGGGTTGCCGAGCACCGCACGCCGCGCCCCGAGCAGCAGCTCGTACACCGCCCGCTCGTGCCCGCAGGCGTTCTGCGGCGGGGCGGGCAGCAGCTGCGGAGCGCTGCGCTCGACGAGGTCCAGCGTCAGGGCCCGGATCCGGTCCAACTCGGCAAGCATGCCGACCAGGGTTTCGGGCGTCATCGCGTGCGCCCGTGCACGTAGGCGACCAGGTCCGTGAGCATGTCGCGGTGCTGACTCGGCGGCAACCAGTCGAGGCCGGCCAGCACGGCCGCGGCGTCGCGCGCGTGGCCTGCCGCGACGTCGCGGGCGTGGGCGAGTGACCCGGTCTGGTGTAGCAGGCGGTACAGCCACCGGATGTCGTCGAGCGTCTTGGCCTCTGCATCGCGGCGGCCCAGCACTTGCGCCGCGATCGCGTCACGCCCGAAGCGGGACAGCTCGCCGCGGGCGGTGAGCCGGTCGAGCAGTTCGGCCAGCCCCAGCTCACCCCCGGCGGCGCTCGGGCGGCGCTTGAACAGGATGGCCACGGCGCGTTCGCGGTCCTCGGCGTCGGCGCGACGCAACGCGTGCAGCACCATCAACGTCCGCTTGCCCTCCCACAGGTCGCCGCCGATCTCCTTGCCATAGTCCTGCGGATCGGCCCGCAGGTTCAGCAGATCGTCGGTGATCTGGAATGCCGCACCGAGATGGCGGCCCAGGACTTCCAGCGGTGCCAGCCGGTCGCCACCGCCGCCTGCGGCGATCACCCCGGCCTGCAGCGGGGTGATGAACGAGTACCAGCTGGTCTTGAGCTCCACCATGCGCAGGTAGTCGGCGTCGTCCAAGCGCCAGACGTTGGACCGTACCCATTCCAGCTCGATGGCCTGGCCCTCGACGGTCTGGCGGGTCATGTGGGCGACGGCCCGCAGGACCCGCAGCGCCGGGCCGAGCCCGATGCGTTCCACATTGTCGAGGAGCGGTTGCAGTGACAGTGACAGCATGGCGTCGCCGACGTTGACGGCGATGGGGATGCCGTGGTCGATGTGCAGGGTGGGACGGCCGCGCCGGCGCCACGAATCGTCCTCGATGTCGTCGTGGATGAGGAAGGCGTTGTGGTAGAGCTCCAAGGTCGCGGCGGTCGGCAGGACGGCATCGAGATGGCCGCCGAGCCCGAGACACGTCGCGATGCTCAGGGCAGGCCGCAGGGCCTTGCCACCGCGCAACGGGTAGTCGAGGATCAGCTCCCGCAGTCCGCTCGTGCCGTGATCGCTTGGGCCGTACAGTCTTTCGATCTCTCCGTCGCACGCCTGCTTGCACCGGGCGAGGTAGTCGTCGAGTCCCGATGTCTGCGGCAGTTCAGCGACGGCAGGCATGGGCGGATCAGAAAGCGATGCCGACGACGCCGCGCGGATCCTTGATCCGCAGCACGTACCGGATCCGCACCGCCAGTTCGATCGCGCCGTCTGCGTTCTCGCCGATGACCTCAAGGCTGGGCGCGACGGCGACGGCGAGGTCCACCGGCTCCTCGCCAGGAGACGCCGTCGCGGCCGCCCCCTGTGCGATGCGTTGCCGACGGCCCAGCATGATCATCCTGGTTCCGTCGACGCGGTAGACGCCGGTGACAGCGGCCGCCTTGAGCACGGCCTCGGCGATGTCCTCTCCGCTCTCGATGTGGTTGAGCCGCTTGAGGCCGTCGGTGCTGAGGAACAAGCACGACGGTGCCCGGTACCCGGCCGTCTCGACTTTGGCCCGGGCGTCGACGAGGGTGTCCAACAAGTCCTGCGTGGTGGTGCCTGCCGTCTTCAGCGGTTTGGGGTTCTCGGCTCGTAGCTTTGCCAGGACCGCGGTGTCGATCCTCGCGGCGAGCTCGACGGTCTTCGCCATCAGGACCGCCAGCAGCGGATCCGGCGTCGGCGCGCCCGCCTGCGCGAGTGTCACCGCGAACTTCTCGTTGAGGGTGTCGACCTCGAGAAAGCCCGGCGGAATGGTGTCGCTGCGGACCCAGGTCTGCCCGGGATCGCCGGTGTCCCAGTGCGGGATCGCCTGCCAGGCAACGCTGGTCTGTTCGAACGTCTCGCGTACGGCCCGGTCGGCCACGGCCAACCGCTCGGCGCTCAGGTACATGGGCTGCGACCCCCTCGACGAGTGTGGTCCAAATCATGGCAGAGGACCCGGGCCGTCGAGGGCCGATTGACGCAGCTACTTCTGCGCGAGTGCGACGTCCTGACCAGGGGACATGTCGCCGCGGGCGACGGCATCGCAGTGCGCGAGGTGCAGCGTGGCGACGGTGTCCTCGGGCAGCAGCAGGCGGCATTTTTCGAACGCGGCCCGCGCCCGCGCCGCGTCGCCCGCGTCGAACAGGCCGAACGCCTCGTCGAACATCGGTGCCGCCGCGCGTTTCGCGTCCCGCAGCGGGGCCGGATCCTCGTCGTACACCTCGTAGATGGTCACCGGCCGGCGCCGGTTGACCACCATCACGCGCTCCATCCGGCGGATCGCGAACTGGCCTCGCGCGGCGAGGCGCGCGTAGGTCGCGTCGGAGATGAGCAGCGCGGTGCCGTAACGCTTGTTGGTGCTCTCGATACGTGCGGCGACGTTCACGGCGTCGCCGATGATGGTCAGGACCATGCGGTTGACGCCGCCGACCAGGCCCACCCCGACCGGCCCGGTGTTGATGCCGATGCCGACCTGCAGCTCTTCCGATCCGTGCGCGAGCCGGTCGCGGTTGTGCTCACGCAGCGACCGCAGCATCGCCAGGCCGCCTCGGACGGCGTCGGTTTCGGATTCGAACACCGCGACGATCTCGTCACCGCGGACGTCCTGGATCATGCCGTTGCAGCTGATGATCGGCAGCTCGACGGCGCGCAGGAACCCCATCGCCAGATTGCTGGCGTCGGAGACGTTCATGTCCTCCAAAAGGGTTGTGTAGCCTCGGATGTCGGAGATCAGCACGGTCATCTCCCGCTCGACGCGGTAGCCGCTGTGCACGCGGCGCAGATCGTCGATGTCGAGGATGCGCAGCAGCTCGTTGGGCACGAACTTGGACTGCGCATCCATCAGGGAACGGCGGTATTCGTCGGCGGCCTGCAGCTGCGCCTCGAGCTGGAAGTTCCACATGGGCGCGGCGGCCTGGTCGCACACGAACGAGACGGCTTCTTCGTGATGTGCGCCGAAATGTTGTGCTGGGTCGCCATGTTCGGCATAGACCATGCCGATGATGTTGTCCTGCAGGCGAATCGGTGCGGCCAGTGCCGACGGCACCGGGCGGCGCATGCCGTTCGGCCCGGGCCGCCGGCTCGAGTCGGCGGCCACGATCAGCGGCGTGCCGCAGTCGACGACGCGGCGCACCAGGGTGCGGTCGTAGGCCACTTCGGTCCATGGCCCGTCGACGGTCGTGATCTCGCCGCCGTCGAGCACGGTCCGCACACTGAGATGCTCCGGCTCACCGGTGAGCAGCAGGACGCGGTGGGCACCGGTGGTGTCGGCGACGGTCCGAAGCACGATATCGGCCAGACTGTCCGCGCTGCGCGCCGCGGACAGGGCCCGTGCCAGATGGTGGGCGCCGGCCGGATCGATTCCTGCCGAATCCGGCGTGACGAGGTCGCGGCTGAGCAGCCACGGATGGGCGTGGGCCAGCCGCTCGGTGCGCAGCGTGAGCCCCAGAGTCGAGAACCGCTGATATGCCGTGCGCAGCATGTGCTCGCTGAGCCGGTTGCGGCCGGTGTCGGCGTAGAGGATGGCGGCTTCCTCGTGGGCCGCCGCGGCGATCAGCGGCAGCTGGTGCTCGTCGGCCAGTTCCATGGCGCGGTGCAGGGCGAGTTCGGCGGTCTGGTGCCTGCCGCGGGCGTGTGCCCAGGTGCCTTCGATCAGCGCGCAGGGCGCCGCGTAGTTGGCGGGGGATTCGGCCGCCCACTTGCGATGCAGTGCCAGGGCGCGGTGTGCGCAGCTGCGGGTCGACCGGGCGTTCGGTGCGACGTGGATGCGGCTCAGCGCGCTCGTCAGGTGTACGAGCTGCATGATGGCGGTGCCCTCCATGCCTGCGATGTGTGCCAGTGCGTCGTCGGCGACCTCGACGGCCCCGGCGTAGTCACCGGCCCAGAAGTGCAGGCCGAGGCGCATCGTCGCGGCCGCCCCGAGGGCCACCTCGTCGCCTTCGCGGCGGGCCGCGGGTAGGGCCACCCGCTCGTCGTAACCACTCTCGCCGGCCAGCAGGAACGGATCCTCGCTGCGCCCCATCATGTTCAGGCAGATCTGCTGGACGGCTTGGCACAGGCCACGGGGGACCGGCTGCGACCAGATCTCGGGGATCAGGGTCTGGGCGAGTTCGTCGATCTCCGCCAGTGGCCGGCCGATCCAGAAGTACTGCGAAAGTAGTACGGCGCCAAGGAATCCCGCGTATTCCTGGTCGCCGTGGTCGAGTGCCTCGGTCACCGCGTCGCGTAGTTGACCGAAGCCGTCGCGCAGTGGGTGGCGCCAGTGCCGGATGAAGTTCAGGTGCATGAACAACGTCTCCGGCCGGGCGTCGCGGAACTCGGGTCTTTCGGTGAGCAGCAGTGCGGTCTCACCGAACCGTTGCGCGCCTGCGCGGTCCCCGGTCAGCACCAGCAGCACTCCGTAGCTGACGAGCACCAGGGGCAGTGACGGGGTGTGGCCGTGCGCGAGGGTCAGGTCCAGTTGCTTGCGCACGATGAGGGGAAACAGGTTGGGCCGCGCGATGTAGGACAGGCTGCGCAGTTCGGCGAGGATGCGCTGGATCTCCACCACCCGCCGGTCCGCACACCGGGGCAACTGCAGCAGCTGGTCGGTGCTCCAGTGCCGCACCGTGAAGCGCATCCGCAAGAGCGCGTTGGCCATTCGTGGTTTGCCCGCGTCACGCGGCAGCGGCTCACCCAGCTCGTCGAGTGCCTGCAACCCGGTGTCGAGCGCCTCCTGCAGCCTGTTCTGCGCCATCCGTCCCTTGAGCCGCAGGTAGGCCAGCCGGCTGCGATCGGCCGGTTCGCGCAAGGCGGTCTCGGCCTCGTCGAGCAGTGTGTGCAGCGCTGCCACGTCGCCGACCAGCAGCGCGGCCTCGGCCGCCTCGAGCTGCAGTTCCCGCGCGATGTCGAAGTGCCGGGTCCAACGCTCGTCGCCCAGGAGATCGAGCCCGTTGCGGCAGTACGTCAACGCCAAGGGGAATGACGCCTGCGCCCGGGCCTTGCGCGCTGCGCGCCGCAGCACGTCGACGAACCGGATGCGCTCGGCGTCGTCGGCCAGCGCGTGTCCGCCGATGCCGAGGTGCCGGGCGGCCTCGAACAGGCGCGCGTCGCCCAGCTCGACGAGTTGCCTACCGATCCGCAGGTGCGTCTCGCGTGCGACATCGTCGGAGAGGTTTTCGCGGGCCGCCTCGGCAACGCGGTCGTGGCTGAACCGGTAGCGGGCGTCGTGGCTGATCGTGTTGGCGATCCGCTGACCGCGGCTGTCGACGGCTTCGAGCAGTCTCAGCTCCAGGGCCGACCACAGTGCCTGCGCGACGACGTCGGTGGGCTGCGCGGCTGCCGTCGTCGCGTCGGCGAGGTCGAACTCACCCCCGATGCAGGTCAGCGTGCTCAGCACGGCGCGGTCTGCCGGGCGCAGCTGGTCGAGGTAGCGGTTGAGGAACTCGGCGGCGGAGTCGGTCACCTCGATCGAGGACAACACCCGCAGGTCCCAGCTCGGTCGCCCGCTCGCGCCGACCGGGGTGAGCGCACCTTCGCGCTGGGCGCGATACAGCAGCTGGCGCACCTGCAGCGGATTGCCGCCGGTGCGGTGATGGAATTCGGCGGCCACGTCGCCGAGTTCGACGCCGCGGCCGCAGACGGCGGCCAGCAGCTCTTCGACGGTGTCGCGGGACAGCGGCGCGAGCCGGATGCTGGACAACCCGGCCGTGGGCAGGCCGGCGCCGTTGGGATCGAATTCGCCGGCCCGGTGCGCGCCGAGCACCAGCACGTTGCGCAACGACACCGCGAGTAGCTCGGAGAGCATCAGCAGCGAATCGTGGTCGGCCCATTGCAGATCGTCGACCGCGAGCACCACCGGCCGGTAGGAGGCGGTTTCGGAGATCAACCTGATGGCGGCGCGGTGCAGCCGGCGGCGAGGATCGGAGGGCTCGCGGTCGCCGGTTGCCGGCGGCTGCCCGAGCACCTGCCCCAGGTCGGGGACGAGCTCGGACAGGACGCCGGACAGCGCGGCCATTCCGTTGGCGAGGTCGGCCCGCCAGCTGTCCCGTTCGGCCGGGCCGGTGGTCTCCATGGTGTGCACGATGGAGCTGAAGGCGTCTCCCAGTGCCGCATAGGGCGCCGGGGCGCCGTCGCGGCACCGGCCGTAGGCGAAGACACAGTTGCGGTCGGCAAGCTCGACACCGAAGGCCTGTATGAGGGTCGATTTGCCCACCCCGGGGGCACCGCTGACCAGGACACACCGGCCGCCGTTGCGTTCGGCGTCGGTGATGGCGGCGCGCAGCGCGGTCGACTCCGCGGCCCGTCCGACGACGCGGCCGTCGAGGTCGAGTACCGGAGCGGTCACGGCCACCGTTCCTTCCGCCCCCCGCAAACGTGCACTCATCGTAGTGAGCCAGGCCCGCTGGAGTGCGGCGATGAGAAACCTCGTGGAAGCCTGCCGTGAGTTGCACCACACGCCTTGGAACAAAGTTCAAAATTTGTAACACTGTTCCTATGACCGAACTGGCCGAACCGTCGCAGCGGGCCGACGCCCTGCCGCTGGGCCCGCAATCGCTGGTGTGGAAGTACTTCGGCGACAACCGGATGTACCTGATCGGTCCTCGGCCCGCGGTGTTGCAGAACATGCTCGCCGAGCTCGGCCAGGGCGTGCTGGATCATTCGACGTTCTTCTCCGATACCGCAGAGCGGCTCAAACGCACTGTGCCGCCGATCTTCCGGACCGTGTACGGGGCCGAGGACGATAACGCGGGCACCCAGGTCCGCGACTTTCACCACCACGTCAAGGGCGATATGCCCGACGGTTCGCGCTACCACGCGCTGGACCCCGAGACCTACTTCTGGGCGCACGCGACATTCGTCGAGCAGGTGCTGTACTTCGCCGACACCTTCGTCAAGCGACTGACCCGCGAGGAGAAGGAACAGATCTACCTGGAATCGAAGACCTGGTATCGCCGCTACGGCGTCAGCGACCGGCCGATGCCCGCCGACTATGCCGAGTTCGAACGGTACTGGGACCGGATGATGAACGAGGTCGCCGTCGCCCACAAGAGCGCGCGCTACGGCGTCGGCTACGTCACCAAGGGGTTCCCGTGCCCCAAGGCGGTGCACCCGGTCGTGTGGCGGGTGGTGGCGACGGTGTTCGATCCGGTCGCGGCCTTCCTGACCACCGGTGGCCTGCCGCCCCGCGCCCGGGAGCTGCTGCAGCTGCCGTGGTCGGAGCGTCAGGAGCGCAACTATCAGCGGTTCGCCGCGTTCTGGCGGTCGGCCCCGGTCAACTGGGTGTGGGACCATCTGCCGATGAGCGTGCGCTACAACCGGTTCGCGCAGAGGGGCTATGCCCGCGGCTGACGCGACGGGGTCTTCTTCGACGCGGCGGATCCTGGACGCGGCCCTGGTCGAATTCGAACGGCACGGTTTCCGCCGCGTCGCGCTGGACGACGTGGCCCGCCGCGCCGGCGTCAGCCGCACCACCATCTACCGCAGGTTCGCCAACCGTGACGAGTTGGTGGCCGCCGTCATCGAGCGGGAGAACGTGGCACTGTTCGCCGACATCGCGCGCGAACTCAAAGATGCTGGGCCGCAATCGAACTACTATGTCGAAGCGTTCACGCTGTCGATCCTGAGATTCCGTAAACACCACGTGCTCAACCAGATGATCGTCGACGAGCCCGCGCTGGTGCTGGAGTTGATGCACCGGCATTACGGTGCGGCCATCGAGCGGATGGCCGCCGCGCTGCGGGTGATCTTCCCGGACGGATTCGCCGACCGCATCGGGCCGCAGGCAGTCAACGACCTGGCGGACACCATCCTGCGCTACGCGGCGATGGTGTTGTTGCTACCCGGCGTCCAACCGGTGCAGACCGCCGAGGAGATCCGGGCGTTCGCGGCCCGGCATTTCCTGCCCAGCCTGCCCGCCGCGGTGCGTACCGTCTCGGCCTGAGCCGTTTGGTTATCGGCTTTTGCGGGCAGCCGTTACCCCATGACTACCGAGAAAAAGCTCCACATCACCGAGGAGAACCACAGACAGGCCGAAGAGGTCATGAAGTCGTATGACGACACCCGGCCCACCGTCACCATGCCCGGAACCGGGGGCACGGTCTCAGGTACTGCGGTCAACGACTGGCTCGACGATGAGGGCAAGCCCATCTACGGCCAAGCCGACAAGGAGACGGACAAGGAGGCCGGTAAAGACGCCGACAAGGGCGACGACGGGTAATAACCTCGCTCGTGTGACCTCACTGGAGCGCATCGCGCCTGCCTTCGTCGAGATGGCCCATTCGATCGTGTGGGCGTCGGCCGCCACTGTCGACGCCGACGGGCGCCCGCGCAGCCGCATCCTGCATCCGATCTGGGAATGGGACGGCACCGACCTGTTCGGCTGGATCGCCACCGGGCCGACACCGGTCAAGAAGGCCGATCTCGCCGCGCATCCGTATCTCTCGGTGAGCTACTGGACCGCCAGCCATGACACCTGCTCGGCGGACTGCCTGGTCGAGTGGTACCTCGACGACGACACCCGCCGCCAGGTGTGGGACCGCTTCGCCACCGCACCCGCGCCGGTCGGTTACGACCCGTCGATCATTCCGGGGTGGGACGGGCCGACCTCGCCCGGGTTTGCGGCGCTGCGGCTGAGCCCGTACCGGCTGCGCGTCATGCCCGGGACGGTGTTGACCGCCGGTGCCGGGGAAGCGCTGAATTGGCGGGCCTGAACGCCGCTTATCTTCGGCAGAGTTCGACATCGAGATTCACACCAGGGACAAAAGCCACGCGGAATTTGTCCCTGGTGTGAATCTCGATGTTGGATGTACCAGACGATTTGATTGTGTTTTGGCCGTGAAATTACCTCTACGAAATCCGCAAATCGTTGTCGAACTTCGCAGCGGGACGGAATTCGACACCCGACGCAGGTAAAACGTTGTGCGGCAGGAGCTTACGAGCGGTCAGGGCGCTTCCTCTTGGGAATTAGTTCCTCGGATGCTGCGGCCTTGCTGCGTTTTGCGGCCCGCCGCTCTTTGATGGTCATCGCCGGTTTCTTCGGCGTGCGACCCTGGGATTTGTCAGCCATCGTTGCTCCTTTTATTCGCAAACAATCACTGAGCCCGACCATACCCGAGAAAAAATTAAAAGCCAGTCGCGTTTATGGCTAGCCGTCGGCGCGTATGGCGTCGACCAGAGCGTCGGCGGCGAGAAGGCCGAGACTGTTCGAGGCGAGTGGGCTGTCACCCGTGAGCAGTTTGCGGTCCCGGTGCACCTGGCCGGTCATCTGATCGTTGACGACCGTGAGCCCCTGCTTGCCGAGCAGGTCGGCCACCAGCCACTGCAAATGCCCTGGCAGGTAACCGATCTCGATGTTCGGGCCCTGGTCGAGGGCGTCCGGGAAGACGCACACCGAGTAACCCTTGAACGGCGATTCCTGCTTACCGAGCGCACCGGCCAGCAACGCGGCCGGGCCGTGGCACAGCGTGATGATGAACTTGTCGTTGGCCAGTGCCCAATCGAGCGTCTGCTCCACGTCCGTGCTCGCCGGCAGCCCGACCACGGCGCCATGGCCACCCGGGATGAACACCGCGATGTAGTCGGAGTCCGGGCCGAGATCATCGGCGATCACATCGGCAAGTTTCTTGGGCTGCTTGAGCTTTGGCTTGAGCGCCTGGTAGGTCGACAGGACCGCCTCGTCCTCGCGCGGCATCGCCCACAGTTCCAGTTTGGCCGGGTAGCCCGACAGCGTGGCGATGTCGATCTCGAAGCCGGCCTCCATGAGGTGGTGCAGCGGGAGCAGCATCTCGATCGGATGGTTGCCGGTCGAGAACATCTTGCCGTTCTCCAGCAGGACGTAGCGTTCTTCGGCGGCGATCATGAGCACCTTCCACCTGCCGCCGGTGTAGGCGTCCTTGTACTTGACGCCGGCGAAGTCGGTCTTGGCGGTGGTGTACTGGCTCAGCGAGTACGGCGACGGGAAGTAGGCGTTGTCTTCGGCCGGGTCCGGCGTCGGTTCCCTGCTCAGATCGTCTGCATTGGCTGCCACGGCGTCCACCTGCTTTCGTCTCGGTTGTCGGTCTGTCTCTATCGTGGTTGTCGCGGGCTTCCCCGTCGATGGTGTGGCGGAACAACGCCGGCCTGATGCCGTGAGCTATCCGACGTACGGGCGTTCACGGCGCAACTCGTTGCGGGCCACCGTGCGCCGGTGAACGGCGTCGGGACCGTCGACGATCCGCAGCACCCGCGCCCAGCTGTAGAAGTACGCGAGCGGGTAATCGTCACTGACACCGCCGCCGCCGAACACCTCGATGGCGCGGTCGATCACGCGGGTGGCCATGTTCGGCGCCGCCACCTTGATGGCGGCGATCTCGGTCGCAGCCCCTCGTGCGCCGTGCTGATCGATCAGCCATGCCGTGTGCAGCACCAACAGGCGTGCTTGGTCGATCTCGATCCGGGACTGGGCGATGAGGTCACGCACCACACCCTGTTCGGCGAGCGGCCCGCCGAAGGCCTCGCGGTTCTGGGCCCGATCGACCATGAGCGCCAATGCACGTTCGGCCATTCCGACGGCCCGCATGGCGTGGTGGATGCGACCGGGGCCCAGGCGCGCCTGCGCGATCATGAACCCGTCGCCCTCGGCCGAGAGCACGTTGGTCACCGGGACGCGGACGTTCTCGAACACGATCTCGGAATGCCCGTGCTGATCCTGATATCCGAAAATCGGTAGGTGGCGGACGATCTCGAGTCCCGGGGTGTCGCGGGGGACCAGCACCATGGACTGTTGCCGGTGCGGCGCCGCGTCGGGATCGGTCTTGCCCATCACGATGAAGATCTGGCACGCCTCGTCGGCGACGCCGGTGATCCACCACTTGCGGCCGTTGATGACGTACTCGTCGCCGTCACGGGTGATCGAGGTGGTGATGTTGCGGGCGTCGGAGCTGGCCACCGCCGGCTCGGTCATCGCGAACGCGGACCGGATCTCGCCTGCCAGCAGGGGTTCGAGCCACTGCGTCTTCTGCTCGTCGGTGCCGAACATCAACAGCGTTTCCATGTTGCCGGTGTCGGGGGCGTTGCAGTTCATCACCTCGGGGGCGATGACGGGCGACCATCCGGTGATCTCGGCGATCGCGGCGTATTCGGTGTTGGTCAGCCCGGATTCCTGAGGCAGGAACAGGTTCCACAGTCCCCGTCGCTTGGCTTCTTCCTTGAGTTCTTCGAGGATGGGCGGCCGGGCGTGCGCGGAGTTCGCCGCACGCCAGTCCCGGTACACCGATTCGGCGGGAAACACCTTCTCGCGCATGAAGTTCCACACTTTGTCGGTGAGCTCGGCGGTACGTGGTGACGCGCTGAAGTCCATGATGTGCTCCTGTGCCTGGGGGATCAGTGGCCGGACATGCCGCCGTCGACGGGCAGCGTGACTCCGGTGATGTAGGTCGAGGCGTCGCTGGCCAGAAAGATCAGGGCGGTGTCGAGTTCGTGTTGGCAGCCGAGGCGTTTGAGTGTCGCGGTCTGCTCGACGAATGCGGCGAGTTGGTCACCGGGGATCGTCGCGGTCATCTCGCTCTCGAAGTACCCGGGCGCGATGGCGTTGACCCTGATGCCTTTACGCCCCGACCACTGCTGGGACAGATCCCGCGTGAGGCCGACGACGGCGGCTTTGCTGGACGCGTACGCCGCTTGCGGCGCATAGGATTTGATCAGCCCGAGCACGCTGGCGATGTTGACGATGCTCGACCCCGGTTGCATCACCCGGGCCGCGGCCTGGGCCATCCAGTACGTCCCCATGAGGTTGACGTCGATGACGCCGCGGAATTCGTCGGGGGTTTCCCGCAGGGCGGGTACCGCGGTGCCGACCCCGGCGTTGTTGACCAGGATGTCGAGGCGGCCGAACTCGGTGATCGCCAGTTCGGCCAGCGCCGCGCAGTCCTGTGGATCGGTGACGTCGGTGCGACGGGTGCGGACCAAATCGGTAGCGAATTCGCTTGCCAGAGCGTGCAGTTGCTCCTCGCGTCGGGCTCCCAGGACAACTCGCGCGCCGGCGTCGACCAGTGCGCGAGCGAATCCGACTCCCAGTCCTGAGCTCGCCCCGGTTACCACCGCAACCCGCCCGTTCAACCGGAACCGGTCGATGATGCCGCTCATCACGCCGCCCCCAACGCGTCCAGACCGGCCTCGGCGAGCATTATCACGTCGCTCTCCACCTCGCCGAAATCCTGGCCGGCCATCATTCCCGCAGCCGAGCGAGCCGCGACGCCTTGGATGATGACGGCGAACTTGAACCGTGCGAACGCTTCGTAGAACGGCACCGCCGAGACGTCGCGCCCGGTGCGTTCGGCGTAGCGGGACAACAGATGTGACCGCGGCGGGAATCCCTCCTGTGTGGTGACCGTCGGCACCAGCGGAATGTTGGGTTCACCGTGCTGCGGCCAGTAGAACAGCAAGAGCCCGAGGTCGGTGAGAGGATCGCCGACCGTCGACAGCTCCCAGTCCAGGACCGCGGCGACGCGGCCCGGGTGCGCCGGATCCATCAGGCAGTTGTCCAGCCGGAAGTCGCCGTGCACGATGCCCGGTGGCGGGCTGGCCGGCAGGTCGGCCGCCAAGGCGGTCGCCAGGGCATCAAGGGCAGGCACATCGCGAGAACGGCTGGCCAGCGACTGCTTTCGCCAGCGGGCGACCTGCCGGGCCAGGAAACCCTCCGGCCTGCCGTAGTCGTCGAGGCCGATGGCTGCGGGCTGGATGCTGTGTAGATCGGCCAGTGTGTCGATGAGGGCGTCGGCGATCTTGTGCCGATCCGCCGGTGCCGTCGCGTAACCCGTCGGCATGGTGTCGCGGATGGCGTGGCCGGCTACCTTCTCCATCGCATAGAACGGGGTGTCGAGGGTCTGCGCGGCGGTCTCGGCGTAGACCACCGATGCGACCGGCACGGATGTCTGTGCCAGTGCTCGCTGCACGCGCGCCTCGCGGGCCATGTCGTGCGCACTCGGTAGCAGAGGCCCCTGCGGTGGTCGACGGAGAATCAATTCGCCTGCGGCAGAGGTTAGTTCGAAGGTCAGGTTCGACTTGCCGCCGGCGATGAGCCGGGCGTCGAACGTGGCCCAGCGATGGTCGGCGGTGGCCGTGGCCAAGGCGGGGCCCAGTCGGGCCGGGTGCAGCAGTGATTCGACGTCGGTCATGAGGTGTTCCGTTCTGAGGCGGTGGGACGCGTTCACGATCCCCGACCGAACGTTCGATAACGTCCGGTATCCCCATGGTGGGGTCAGTGCAGCTTGTTTGTCAACACTGCTGGGAGCCGCAGGGGAAAATGTTCAGTAAAGCTGAACGCTGAACGTTAGCCGGCACGCATGATGTCGACGGCGAACCGGGCGTACTCCCCCGCGATCTCGGACGCCGACGTCGGCCCGGACGGCTGGAACCACGACGGCAGCGACGTGCACATGGTGGATATCGCCCGGGTGGCGTCGTGGGCGTGTGGCGTGCGGAACTCGCCTGTCGCGATCGCGGCTTCGGCCTCGTCGTCGAGCATGTACTGAATGTCGTTGCGCAGCGCGGAGATCCGCTCGTGATCGGGTGGCAGGATGCTGCGCATCTCGCTCGCGCCGATGAAGGCCAGGTCCCTGCGGTGGGTATGAAACAACGCGAGCGCCTCGACCATGTTGCTGAATCGCTCGGTGGGCGTGGATCCTTCGGATCTGGCTGCCGGGATGAGCCAGTGCAACTCGCTCATCGCGACGTCGAGAATGGCCACCAGCAGGCGCTGCTTGCTCGGGTAGTGGTGGTAGACGCCGGGGACACTCATGTGTGCGGCGGTGGCGATGGTCCGCATGGTGGCCCCGTGGTAGCCGGTGCGGACGAACACCGAGATCGCAGCCATCAGCACCGGGTCCAGGTTCAGGGCGGGGAACGCGCGCCAGTCTGCGCCGGGGGCGTTGTCGTCGTGGGCCCCGGCCCGGGGGGCATGGTGCGGCTCGGGCGTCCGCAACATCTCGGTGGCCGACGTGCCCAGCGCCTCGGCGATCGCGTAGAGCCGGTCCACGCTGAGGCCGGCCTTGTCGTTCTCGATCGCGCTCATCGTCGCGGGGCTCACGCCGATGCGGGTGGCCAGTTGGCGTAACGAGACCCCGGTACGCACGCGGGCAGACCGCACGAGCGCGCCGGTATGTTCAGCCATGCTGAACATGATAGGAGCCGTCTAGCTGGTTGTCCCGGCCCAGCTGCCGAATGGCCAGTTATCGCACGCTTTTTCGCTCAAGGCGTGCATCAACTGGCCACTGGGCGCGCGGTTACGCCGAGCGCTCGGCCTTGGCGGCCTCGCGTGCGAGCATCCGGTCGCGCTGCTCCTCGAACCTGACGACCTGCTTCTGCAGGTCCTCCAGGTAGTCGGCGAGCTGCTCGCGGCGCTTCTCGCCGATCGCGGTCACGTCGGTGCGTTCGAAGATCCGCCACTTCTTGACGTTGGGCATGACGACCTCTTCGAGGTGCTGGCGCAGATCGTAGATGCCGTGCTTGGCCATGATCACGCTGTTGCGGCGCCAGTTCGGCATGCCGCGTCCGGGCATCCGGAACCCTTCGATGATCGCGCACACCGCCTCCATCGCCTGGTCGGGGGCGAGGTCGAAACCGGCCGAGAACATGTTGCGGTAGAAGACCATGTGCAGGTTCTCGTCGGTCGCGACGCGCTGCAGCATCGACTCGGCGATCGGGTCGTCGCAGATCTTGCCGGTGTTGCGGTGGCTGACGCGGGTGGCGAGCTCCTGCAGCGTGGCGTACGCCGAAATCATCAGCGGGCCGGGCTCATGGATGTCGCGTTCTTCTTCGTCGGGGTCATAGCCGTTGCGCATGTGCTCCATGCGCATGCGCTCCAGCGCCACGGGGTCCACTCCGCGGGTGACGACGAGGTAGTCGCGGATGACGATGCCGTGCCGGTTTTCCTCGGCGGTCCACTGGTTGACCCAGTGTCCCCAGGCGCCGTCGAGGGAGAAGTGATTGGCCGCGCCCCGGTGATAGGACGGCAGGTTGTCCTCGGTGAGCAGATTGGTGACCATCGCGACCTTGGCGACTTCGGAAAGCCGAGATTGCTCAGGGTCCCAATCCTCGCCGCCAAGGGCTGCGAAGTTACGGCCGAGGTCCCACGGCACGTAGTCGTGCGGGTGCCACTCCTTGGCGACTTTGAGGTGGTGATTGAGACCTGCCTCAGCAACCGGCTCGAGCTCCTTGAGAATCTCGACGTCGGTCAAATGTCTCTGCAACAGGGTCCCCTTCTGTGTTAGCCCGACCGGCGCGTGTCCGCGATGTCTGCCTAGATAGCCCCATGCAACGTACCCGGTATTGCAGCCAAAACCGATTTGCCGTCCCACTCATGGGACATGCCGGCGCCTGCCCGATCTGGCAAGTGCGTTCCTGCCTACGTCAACAAGATCAGCGTTTTCGCAGTTGGACGCATTTTTTTGAACTATGAACTAGATCCCATGGGCACATCGTCACTGTGGAGGGCTGCGGCCGGCTGTTCAGCGCACGGTGAGCGCCTGTGCCACGGCGGTCTCGACGCGCGAAACCCCGGGACGGCGCGCTTTGCCGCGGCTGCAGTCCCGGGGTTCCGGAGGTGATCAGAGGGCGGTCACGGCCACGGCTTGTGGGCCTTTGTTGCCCTGAGTGATGTCGAACTTCACCCGCTGGTTCTCTTCGAGCGAGCGGAAGCCGCTGCCCTGGATCTCGGAGTGGTGAACGAACACGTCTGGCGCACCGCCATCCGGGGCGATGAAGCCAAAGCCCTTGTCGTTGTTAAACCACTTCACGGTTCCTTCGGTCATGCTGTTACTACTTTCTCTTTTTTCCATGAACGCATGTCGATGCGTCCAAATCTGGTGCCCAACGGATAACTCGTCGGTGGGCTGCGCGCAGACCAGGAAGGCTGTCGAGCACTTCCCGGGCCGGGCAGCGCTCATGAGCGCGGAATGGCCAACCGCGCGGGTGTCGTACGTTGCTTCCGGACCGTGCTGCTGTCATGTTGCGGCGTCAGCGCGACGCTCCCGCCTTGACCGCGACCGGCCACATTCTTCGAATCGGCGACGGCGTGACTTTGACCAGTCAGGCGACGAAGTACCGCCGAGTTGCTTGTAGTGTACGTGGTGCAGGCAAATCGGCCGAAGGCGGCCCTCGGCCGGAGCCCGCCGACGCCGCCTGCGTCGGGATCACCGGGTGCGGTGGCGTCTGCCGAGCCGGTCGCCGCCAGCACATGCGTCAGCCGATCGAGACCAGCTGTTCGAGCGAATCCCTGGGGAGTTCCCCGTCGACGACGGCGAACACCCTCATGTCGCACAGTGTGACCGAACCCCCGTGGTTATCGAGAAATGCGGTGTCTGCGGAGTCGCGGCCGGTGGCAATCCGCACCAGGCTCTGCCTCGGAGCCAGCCGAGTACCGTCGACCACGCGCCATGAGCCGTCGACGTGCGCCTCGGCGACCGCATGAAAATCCATGGGCTGCAATCCCGGTGCGTACACCGACACCATCCGCGCGGGTACGTTGACTGCCCGCAGCAGCGCCACCGCCAGGTGGGCGAAGTCGCGGCATACCCCGGCGCCCGCCAGCAGGGTGTCGACGGCTCCGTCGATCGGATCGCTCGAACCTGGCACATAGCTCAGCCTGCTGCCCACCCACGACGAGACTTTCTCCAGTAGCGTCGCCGAGTCCCGGTAGCCGCCGAATTCCGTTGCGGCGAAGCCGAAGAACTTGTCCGACTCGGCGTAGCGACTGGGGCGGAGATACACCGAGAGGTCGTAGTCCGTCACGGGGGCGGGGTCGGCACGGCCGACAACCGTGGCTGTGTAGTCGACCGTGAGCCGCCCTTGCCGGGCATCTAGTTTGTGGATCCGGCTGCCGTGCGCGCCGATAACCTCGGTCGGCTGTAGTTGCTCACCGTTCATATCGAAGGAAAGTGATTCGAACACTTCGGTATTGGCCTGCCGGGCAACAGCGATCTGAAACTCCAGCGATGTCGGTTCGATGATGTCGACGCCGAGGTGGACGCCCACGTCGCGTTTCATGATGCCGTGGCGCTGTCGGCCACAGTCCGCGTGGCGTGCGTCATGGCTGTCCTTCTGTCGTCCGCCGCAGGGGCCTGGGGCGGCGGCGACGATACCCGTCGATCGGATTCCGAAATACCGCAGCGCAGCCACGGAGGCTCCAGTCAACGCGACGCTACAGACCTTGTCAACACGGTTGGCCTACAACACTATCGCCTGAATGGGGGTCTACTGAAAGAGTTCTGCCTCCCAGGAAGCGCCCACTTCGCGCGCACCGAACTGTTCTGTGGAGCGTCAACGGATCGTAAAACACACGGCCCGAGGTTCTTTGGCGCTTCGAGGAACATCGAACGTCACCCGCTGGTGAACTTTCAATGTGCTCAGCACGCCGCTCTGAAGATCGGTGTGGTGACCGAATACGTCTGGCGCGCCGTCATCTTGAGTGCTGAAGCCGAACCCTTGTTGTCGTCGTGCCGCTTCACGGTGCCTTCGCCCATGCTGGTTCTACCGTCGACGCGCACTCGCCGTCCGCCGGTGGCGAGTTTGGCGGGCTTGGCCGTGAACCGGTCGCATTCTTCGAACCGGCGACGACGCGACATCGGCCGGTCACGTGACGACGTACGGGCGACGGCCCTCCCGCGTGCGCGGTATGCCCGATGTGGTCCGGCTCGGTAGCCGGTATGGGACGTTGGCGAGCGCGAGCGATGATGGGAGTGGGTGTAGGTTGGTGCAGGTAGGCGTCACATCTCTCAGCGGGGTAACCGACGGCGTCAGCCGTTCGGATCCTTCCATTGTCGACGCGATCAGCCTGCAATCACGCATCGATTGGTGGTTCCCACCGCCTCATCATTGGCGTAAGCGGCCGGACCCACACCGACCTAGGAGCGGGCTTATGGAGTCTTCCGTCGTCTTTTCCCATTCTCGTCCGCCCGTCGATCCCCGCGACGATGCCAGCGCCGCCATACCCGTTCAGGCACCGCTGTTTTCAGATGTCCCCGACAGTCAGTCGCTGGCCGGTCCTACGACGTCATGAACGGCTTGGAAGGCCCCCGACGCTCAGCGCGACCGGTACGGGTCGTGTTGGCGAAGCAATTGGGAGCCGACATCGACGGGGCGTGGTGGCCCTATTCCGGGTCGCTGGCCACCGAACTGCCCAACCTGGTTGCCGCTCTGCAGCAGCAGCTGGGCGAGATCGTCGAGATCTGTCTGAATTGGTCGGAGACCGACGGGCAGGTCGACCTGGACGCAATGGTCGTCGGCAACCGGTGGGCAACCGTGATGCGTCCCAAGCGTCTCCGCCTGATCAGGGTGACCGGACGCAATGCGGACATCACGTTGCTGGTGGTGCCCCCTAGAACATCGCTGGCGCTGGGAGCCCTGGTGATGCGTTGTGCGGCGGTGCTACCGATCGCCGATGCCGATCGCAACACACCGCTGTTCGCGACCGCCGACTCTGTGGTGGACGCGGCACTGGCCGAATCCGCCAGGTGGGCCCGCCGGGTGCACAACGAGGTGGCCGAGGGCTGACGCGAGCGGGGGAGAGCCTGCGGCTACACCTTGGTCAGCAGGACGGCCTGCTCGAACGGCAGCCGCGCGAACGGGCGATGCATCACCCCGGTCACATGCTCGGCGGCCTCTTCCTTGGTCACCACCCGCGGGTCCTGAACCTCGATGGTCTTGCCGTGGCGGCGGATCCGAGCGTGACCGGCGGCGGTGAGGTTCTTGAGCCAGTCCCGATCCGGGCCGTAGGTCAGCATGATCGCCACGCCCTCGTCAGTGCTGAACACGCTCAGCGGGGTGCGGTAGGTCTTGCCCGATTTGCGGCCGACGTGCTCAAGGATTCCGAAGGTCGGGGCCCAGCCGGCCCACAGGCGCTGGATGGGATTGGTCACGTGGCGATTGAAGCGAGCCAACGATTGCGGTAACTGCATGCTCCCATCAAACTCGTGCGTCATGGCCCACCTCAAGCCTGGACGGATTGTTCGCACAGTGTTCAATCAGATCGCGTTCAACCTCACTGTCACCGCGCGGTGTTCGCGCTGACCCCGACTGGGTGACACGTTCGGCTACAACTGATGGTGATGAACGCCGCAGCGAAGGCCGATGACGTCAGCGCCTTGCCCCTTGCACCTCGCAATCCGCTGTCCATCCGGCAACTGGCAAACGCCGTGCGGGAACTCGACACCGGGCAGTTGCTCCTGCGTGCCGCGGGCGGGCCCGTCACCCGAGTGCAGTTCGGGCCGGCGTGGCTCATGCCCCCGCTCGTCGCGGTGTTCTCCCCGGACGGGATCCGCGACGTGCTTAGGCGCAACGACGCGTTCGCCGAGCGGTGCATCGTGCACGACGAGGTGCGGCACGCCGCCGGTGACAGCCTGTTCGTGCTGCCGAACGAGCAGTGGCGGCCCCGTAAACGCGCCCTGCAGCCGGTGTTCACCAGGCAGAACGTGCAGGCCTTCGGCGGTCACATGTCGCGGGCTGCACAGACCGCGGTCGACAGCTGGGGCGACGGCGGCGAGATCGACCTCGATGCCGAATGCCGCCGGGTCACCATGCAGTCGCTGGGCCGTTCGGTGTTGGGTGTCGACCTCAACGAGCGCGCCGGCGTCATCGTCGAGCACATGCATGTCGCGTCGTCGTACACCACCGACCGGGCACTGCGGCCGGTTCGCGCGCCCAGGTGGCTCCCCACCCCGGCGCGCGCCCGCGCGTGGGCCGCGGTCGCGGCGATGCGTGCGGTGACCAATGAGATCCTGCGGGCGTGTCGCTCCGATCCGGAGCGGGACGCCCCGCTGGTGCAGGCGTTGATCGCGGCCACCGACCCGGAGACCGGCCGGCCGCTGTCCGATGAGGACATCAGCAACGACCTGCTGATCTTCATGCTGGCCGGGCACGACACGACCGCGACCGCTCTGACCTACGCCCTGTGGCAATTGGGCCGCCATCCCGAGATTCAGGAGCGGGTGGCCGCCGAGGCCGCCGCGCTCGGAGACCGTGAATTGACCCCGGCCGACGTGCCGAGCCTCGGCTACACCGTGCAGGTGCTCAACGAGGCGCTGCGACTGTGCCCGCCGGCCGCAGGGGTGGGCCGCCTGGCGCTGCGCGACATTGCCGTGGACGGATACCGGGTCCAGGCGGGCAGCCTGGTGGCGTTGGGTATCTACGCCGTACACCACGACCCGCAACTGTGGCCGGATCCGCAGGTGTTCGACCCCGACCGGTTCAGCCCGCAGAACACCCGGGAGCGGGACCGCTGGTGTTTCATCCCGTTCGCCGGTGGTGCGCGCTCGTGCATCGGCGAGCATTTCGCGCGGCTCGAGACGACGCTGGCGCTGGCCACCATCGTGCGAGCGGTCGAGGTCGTCGCGACCTGCGCCCGGTTCCCGGTCGAAGTGCCGTTCACCACGGTGGCCAAGGGTCCGATCCCGGCCGCGGTTCGCCCGCGATGACGGGCCACTATTACACCCTGTAGTTGACGGGTTTGCACCGGCTGGGACACTGGTGGCCATGCCTGTCACCCAGCGCTCGGCCGAACTGTTCGCCGATGCCTGCGCCGTCATCCCCGGGGGAGTGAATTCCCCGGTCCGGGCCTTCAACTCTGTGGGCGGTACGCCGAGGTTCATCACCTCGGCGCAGGGCTACTGGCTGACCGACGCCGACGACAACCGCTACGTCGACCTCGTCTGCTCGTGGGGCCCGGCGCTGCTCGGCCATGCCCACCCGGCCGTCGTCGAGGCGGTTCAGAAGACCGCGACGCACGGGCTCAGCTTCGGCGCCCCGACGCCGTCGGAGACCGAGCTGGCCGCCGAGATCATCGGCCGGGTCGCGCCGGTCGAGAAGCTGCGGTTGGTGAACTCCGGGACCGAGGCCACCATGAGCGCCATCCGGCTGGCGCGTGGCTACACCGGGCGCGCCAAGATCATCAAGTTCTCGGGTTGCTACCACGGCCACAGCGACGCACTGCTGGCCGATGCCGGTTCCGGCGTCGCGACCCTGGGCCTGCCGTCCTCGCCCGGCGTCACCGGTGCCGCGGCGGCCGACACCATCGTGCTGCCGTACAACAACGTCGAAGCCGTCGAGGACGTGTTCAAGCGCTTCGGTGACGAGATCGCGTGCGTCATCAGCGAGGCCAGCCCCGGGAACATGGGCACGGTGCCGCCGCTGCCGGGCTTCAACGCCGCGCTGCGCCGCATCACCGCCGCCCACGGTGCGGTCCTGATCCTCGACGAGGTGATGACGGGCTTCCGCGTCAGCAAGGCCGGCTGGTACGGGCTCGATCCCGTGGACGCGGATCTCTTCACGTTCGGCAAGGTCATGAGCGGCGGGCTGCCCGCCGCGGCGTTCGGCGGCAGCGCCGAGGTGATGGGGCGGCTGGCGCCGCTGGGCCCCGTCTATCAAGCGGGCACGCTGTCGGGAAATCCGGTGGCGATGGCTGCCGGGCTGGCGACGCTGCGCAACGCCGACGACGCGGCCTACGCCCGGCTCGACGCCAACGCCGACACGTTGGCGGGCCTGCTGACCTCCGCGCTGACCGACGCCGGCGTCGCGCACCAGGTGCAGCGGGCGGGGAACATGCTCAGCGTGTTCTTCTCCGACGAGCCGGTGCACGATTTCGCCGCCGCGAAGGCCACGCAGACCTGGCGCTTCCCGCCGTTCTTCCATGCGCTGCTGGAGGCCGGCGTCTACCCGCCGTGTAGCGCGTTCGAAACCTGGTTTGTCTCAAGCATTTTGGATGATGCGGCGTTCGAGCGCATCGCCGACGCCCTGCCCGGTGCGGCACGTGCCGCCGCGGAGGCCACGCCGTGACAGTTCGGACGACCGTGCACGTCATGCGTCACGGTGAGGTGTTCAACCCGGAGAAGGTGCTCTACGGGCGCCTGCCGGGCTATCACCTGTCCGACCGGGGCCGGGCGCAGGCTCAGGCCGCGGCGGATTGGTTGGCGCACAACGACATCGTGTACGTGGTGGCCTCGCCGTTGGAGCGGGCCCAGGAGACCGCGACACCCATCGCCGAACGTCACGGCCTGCCCATCAACGTCGACGACGATCTCATCGAATCGTGGAATCAGTTCGAGGGGCAGCGGGTGTCGCCCGGTGACGGTGCGCTGCGCGATCCGCGGAACTGGCCTCGGCTGCGCAACCCGATGAAGCCGTCATGGGGCGAGCCCTACGACCAGATCGCCCCACGAATGATGGCTGCGCTCAATCGGGCTCGCGAGAAGGCTGCCGGTCACGAGGCGGTGTGTGTGAGCCACCAACTCCCGGTCGAGACGCTGCGCCGCGCGATGACGGGCCGCAAACTCGCGCATCTGCCGCTGCCGCACAGCCGGTTGTGCAACCTGTCCTCCCTCACGTCGTTCACGTTCGACGACGACCGTCTGGTCCGCTGGGGATATTCGGAGCCCTGGGGAATCTAGTGAAGTGGTTGGTCGCGCTGCTTGCGGCGGTGCTGTTGGTCTCCGGTTGTTCGACCGGTGACGACGCCGTCGCGCAGGGCGGCACGTTCGAGTTCGTCGCCCCGGGCGGCAAGACCGACATCTTCTACGATCCACCCGAAAAGCGCGGCACCCCAGGCAAACTGAGCGGGCCGGAGCTCACCGATCCGAACAAGACGCTGGCGCTCGACGATTTTGCGGGCAAGGTCGTGGTGATCAACGTGTGGGGTCAGTGGTGTGGCCCGTGCCGTGCCGAGATCAGCCAGTTGCAGAAGGTCTACGAGGCCACCCGCGACAAGGGCGTGGCATTCCTCGGCATCGACGTGCGGGACAACAACCGTGATGCCGCAGTCGATTTCGTCACCGACCGCAAGGTCACGTTCCCGTCGATCTATGACCCGGCGATGCGCACCATGATCGCCTTCGGCGGCAAGTACCCGACGACGGTGATCCCCTCGACGGTGGTGCTCGACCGTCAGCACCGCGTCGCGGCGGTGTTCCTGCGGGAGTTGCTGGCCGAGGATCTGCAGCCGGTCGTGGAGAAGCTGGCAGCCGAGCCGGAGCCCAAGGCATGACCGGATTCGCCGAGATCGCGGCCGCAGGCCCCGTGCTGCTGGCCCTGGGGGTCAGCGTGCTGGCCGGCGTCGTGTCGTTCGCGTCGCCGTGCGTCGTGCCGCTGGTTCCGGGCTATCTCTCGTACCTGGCCGCGGTCGTCGGGGTCGACGAGGCCGATGCCGCGGCAGGCACGGTCGGCGTGAAGACCGCGCGCCTGCGGGTGGCCGGGGCGGCGGCATTGTTTGTCGCCGGGTTCACCGTGGTGTTCCTGCTGGGCGCCGTCGCGGTCCTCGGCATGACCACCACGCTGATCGCCAACCAGCTGCTGCTGCAACGCATCGGTGGCGTCGTCACCATCGTGATGGGTCTGGTGTTCGTCGGGTTCGTGCCGATGCTTCAGCGGCAAGCGCGGTTCACGCCGCGGCAATGGTCGACGCTGGCGGGTGCTCCGCTGCTGGGCGCGGTGTTCGCGCTGGGCTGGACCCCGTGCCTGGGGCCGACTCTGACCGGCGTGATCGCGGTCGCGTCGGCGACCGACGGCGCCAGCGTCGCGCGCGGCGTGACCCTGGTGCTGGCGTACTGCCTGGGATTGGGCATCCCGTTCGTGTTGCTGGCCCTCGGCTCGGCGCGCGCCGTACAGGGGCTGGGCTGGTTGCGGCGCCACACCCGCGCCATCCAGATCTTCGGCGGGATCCTGCTGATCCTGGTCGGTACCGCCCTCGTCACGGGCCTGTGGAACGACTTCGTGTCTTGGGTGCGCGACGCCTTCGTCAGTGACGTGAGGTTGCCGATATGACCGACACCGAATCGCGAGCAGACATGAACGTCCCCGAAACGCGGCGTGTCGGGGTACCGCAGCGTCTGTTCGCGCTGGTTCGGAACACCTGGCGGACGCTGACGTCGATGGGCACGGCGCTGGTGCTGCTGTTCCTGCTGGCGCTCGGCGCCATCCCGGGTGCTCTGTTGCCGCAGCGCAGCCTCAACTCGTCGAAGGTCGACGAATACCTCACCAAGCACTCGACCATCGGCCCGTGGCTGGACCGGGTGCAGGCCTTCGACGTCTTTTCCAGCTTCTGGTTCACCGCTATCTATGTGCTGCTGTTCATCTCGCTGGTCGGGTGCCTGACCCCGCGGATGCTCGAGCATGTCCGCACCTTGCGGGCCGTTCCGGTGGCCGCGCCGCGCAACCTGGCCCGGCTGCCGAAGTATCACGCCGAGCAGGTCAGCGGCGATCCGGAGAAGCTGGCCGAGCGGGTGACGCAGCGGCTCAAGGGCTGGCGCACGGTCACCCGCACCGAAGACGGCGTCACCGAGGTCTCGGCCGAAAAAGGCTATCTGCGCGAGTTCGGCAACATCGTCTTCCACTTCTCGCTGCTCGGGCTGCTGGTCGCGGTCGCCGCGGGAAAGCTGTTCGGCTACGAAGGCAACGTCATCGTCATCGCCGACGGTGGCCCGGGCTTCTGCTCGGCGTCCCCGGCGGCGTTCGATTCGTTCCGCGCAGGCAACACCGTCGACGGCACCTCGTTGGACCCCATCTGCCTGCGAGTCAACGATTTCGACGCGCACTATCTGCCGTCGGGCCAGGCTTTGTCGTTCGCCGCCAACATCGACTATCAGGCCGGCCACGATCTTGCTGCCAACACCTGGCGGCCCTACCGGCTCGAGGTCAACCACCCGCTGCGCATCGGCGGCAACCGCATCTACCTGCAGGGACACGGGTACGCGCCGTCGTTCACCGTCACCTTCCCGGACGGGAAGACCCGCAGCCAGACCGTGCAGTGGAAGCCTGAGGAGCCGCTGACCCTGCTGTCCTCCGGCGTCGTCCGGATCGATCCGCCGGGCGGCAGCTACCCCGACGCCGACGAGCGCCGCAAACATCAGATCGCCATCCAGGGCTTGTTCGCCCCGACCAAACAGCTCGAGGGCACGCTGCTGTCGTCCAGCTTCCCGGCGCTCAACGATCCTGCGGTCGCCGTCGACATCTACCGCGGCGACACGGGCTTGGACACCGGCAGGCCACAGTCGCTGTTCTCCCTGGATCCGCGTCTCATCGACCAGAAGCGGCTCACGAAGGTGGCGCGGGTCAACCTGGTCAAGGGGCAGGTCACCCGCCTCGACGACGGCACCACGGTTCGGTTCGACGGGGCGGTGCCGTTCATCAACCTGCAGGTGTCGCACGATCCCGCGCAGGTGTGGGTGCTGGTGTTCGCCATGTCGATGATGGCCGGGTTGCTGGTGTCGTTGGTGGTGCGCAGGCGCCGGGTCTGGGTTCGGATCCAACCCGCTCAGGCGGGTACCGTGAGCGTCGAGCTGGGCGGACTGGCGCGCACCGACAACTCCGGGTGGGGCGACGAGTTCGAGCGATTGACGCAACGGCTGCTGGGAGAGTGACGCGCGTATGAATACAGAGCACATCGATATCGGGTTGGCCCGGTACTCGGACTGGGCTTTCACCTCGTCGGTGGTGGTTCTGGTTGGTGCCCTGCTGTTGCTGGCGGTCGAGCTCGCCTACAGCCGCGGCCGCAAGGTCGATGAGCGCTCGCGCGAAGAGCAAATGGTTGGGGCGGTCGTCCGCATCGGCGCCACGGTCGGAGCCGACAGCACCACCCCCGGCGTCATCGCCGACGTCCCCGCCCGATCCACCGACGAGCGGATCGGCCGCGCCGGCCTGGCCCTGGTCTACGTCGGCATCGCGCTGTTGTTCGGCTGCATCGTGCTGCGTGGTCTGGCCACCTCGCGGGTGCCGTGGGGCAACATGTACGAGTTCATCAACCTGACCTGCTTCGCGGGGCTGATCGCGTCGGCGATCGTGCTGCGCCGGCCGCAGTACCGCGCGTTGTGGGTGTTCGTGCTGGTGCCGGTGCTGATCCTGCTGGCGGTGTCGGGTCACTGGCTCTACACCAACGCCGCACCGGTGATGCCCGCGCTGCAGTCGTACTGGCTGCCGATCCACGTGTCTGTGGTCAGCCTGGGCTCCGGGGTGTTCCTGGTGGCCGGTGTCGCGAGCATCCTGTTCCTGGTCAAGATGTCGCCCCTGGCCGAACGCGAGAATGCGTTCGGGCGGATCATCCAGCGTCTGCCCGACGCACAGACCCTCGACCGCATCGCCTACCGGACGACCATCTTCGCGTTCCCCATCTTCGGCTTCGGGGTGATCTTCGGCGCCATCTGGGCCGAGGAGGCGTGGGGCCGCTACTGGGGCTGGGACCCCAAGGAGACGGTGTCGTTCATCGCGTGGGTGGTGTACGCCGCGTACCTGCACGCCCGTTCGACCGCCGGTTGGCGCGACCGCAAGGCCGCGTGGATCAATGTGGTGGGCTTCGTTGCGATGGTGTTCAACCTGTTTTTCATCAATCTGGTTACCGTCGGGCTGCACTCGTACGCCGGCGTTGGTTAGGTGATGTGGTGCGCTGGTAGCGCATCGCGCCCGTATGGAGGGGAGATTCCATGTCCGAGTCAACTGAGCACGGCACGGTGGATGTGTCCACGACCGCACCCGACGAGCCGACGGTCAGTCACGCCGGGGCCCCTCCGGCACAGGTAGTCGAGCAACCGGCGTCGTCCGTGTCCGGTTTCCGCGGGCAGCAGCGGTTCAGCGATCCGGCCACCAGTGCGGCACCGCCACCGGAGTGGACGGCCCCGACCCCGCCGCACGGAGTTCCCGTGGTCGAGTCCCCGCACGCGGTGCCCGTGGCGCCTGCCCAGCCCGCACAGGCTGCCCAGGCTGCCCAGCCCGATTTCTCGTCCCCGTACCGCGACCTGTCGACCACGGCGCTGCTCGGGCAGCGCAAGAACCCGCCGTCGTCCGGCTGGCGCAAGCTGCTGTACCTGTCGACGTTCAAGCTGGTCAACGTGGGGGAGAGCCCCAAGGTCAATCACCACAACGACCTGCTGGCGCAGGTGCGTCAACCGCTGCAGGGCTGCTACCGCATCGCGCTGCTGTCGCTCAAGGGCGGTGTCGGCAAGACCACCATCACCGCGACGCTGGGCGCCACGTTCGCGTCCATCCGCGGTGACCGGGTCGTGGCCGTGGACGCCAACCCGGATCGGGGCACGCTCAGCCAGAAGGTTCCGCTGGAGACCGCCGCGACGGTGCGCCACCTGCTGCGCGACGCCGAGGGCATCGAGCGGTACAGCGATGTGCGGGCCTACACCTCGCAGGGGCCCAGCCGGCTCGAGGTGCTGGCCTCGGAAAGCGATCCCGCGGTGTCGGAGGCGTTCAGCTCCGACGACTATGTGCGCACCCTGGAGGTGCTGGAGCGGTTCTACAGCCTGGTGCTGACCGACTGCGGCACCGGCCTGATGCATTCGGCGATGTCCGCGGTGTTGTCCAAGGCCGACGTGCTGGTCGTGATCAGCTCCGGCTCGGTCGATGGGGCGCGCAGTGCCTCGGCCACGCTGGACTGGCTCGACGCGCACGGGCATCAGGATCTGGTGCGCAATTCGATCGCGGTGGTCAACGCGGTGCGGCCGCGGTCGGGGAAGGTGGATCTGTCGAAGGTGGTGGATCACTTCTCGCGGCGGTGCCGCGCGGTGCGGTTGGTGCCGTTCGATCCGCATCTGGAAGAAGGCGCCGAGATCAGCTTGGAGCGGCTCAAGCCGAAGACGCGGGAAGCGTTGATCGAGTTGGCTGCGGTGGTCGCCAGTGACTTTGCCAAGCCGCGGCAGCGCCGCAGTGAGCTGCGCGGCTGACGTGCTGCACGAACCCGCGGCCGGTCAGGGTCGCGGGTTGTCGCCGTGTCCGAGCCGACGCAAGAATTCGGGATCGTCGTCGGGGCCGATCACGCGAGTCTTGGGTTTGGTCGCCGTCGCCCGCGCCAGCCGCCATCCGACATAAACCAGGCAGCCCAAGACGAGCAACAGGAGTAGGTAAGCCACTCGAAACCTCCTTTACCTGAATATACGCGTCGTCGGTAGGCTCAGGTGGTGTCAGGAAGTCGTCCGGTGGCCCGGTTGGTCGCCGATGTGTTGGTTTACGTCGCGGCCCGATTGGTCCTCGTCGCGGTGCTGGCGGGAGTGATCTTCGCCGGCGGCCACCTGCTCGGTGTGCGTGAGTTCCCGATCGTGGTGGCGTTGTTGTTCGCGTTGGTGATCGCGCTGCCGCTGGGGATTTGGTTGTTCCGCCCGTTGCGGGAGCGCGCCACGGCGTCCGTCGCGGCGCTCGATGAGCGTCGGCGCGAGGACCGAGAACAACTTCAGGCGCGGCTGCGCGGTGAGGACCCGAAGTCGTGAGAACTGCCTTCGGTGCCGAATTCGCCGGTGCCGAAGGGTTTCTCAACACGCCCACGTACGGGCTGCCGCCACAGTTCCTGCTCGACGCCCTGCAGGGCTGTCTCGCCGACTGGCAGGCCGGGACCATGCAAGCCGCATCGTTCGACGAACCCGTGGGCGCGGGACGGGCCGGGTATGCGCGGCTGGCCGGGGTTCCTGTCGAGTCGGTGGCGATGGCCGGGAACGTGTCGGCGGCACTGGGTCTGGTGGCCGCCGCCATTCCCGACGGTAGCCGCGTCGCGGTGCTCGCGGGCGAATTCACCAGCACCACCTTCCCGTTCGCCGCGCAGGGCCGCGGCATCACCGTCACCGAGCTGACGCCCACCGAGCTGATCGATCGTGCCGCGGACTTCGATGTGGTGTCGGTCAGTCTCGTACAGTCGGCCAACGGTGCCGCGCTTGATCTCGCGGCATTGCGTGCGGCCGTGCAGGGCGCCGACACGCTCACGATCGTCGACCTGACGCAGGCCCTCGGCTGGGCGTGCCCCGATGTGAGCTGGGTGGACGTCACGGTGGCCGCGGTGTACAAATGGCTGCTGTCGCCGCGCGGCACCGCGTGGATGTCGTTGAGCGAGCGGGTGGCTGCGACCATGACGCCGCACGCGGCCAACTGGTATGCCGGTGAGCAGCCCTGGCAGTCGATCTACGGGCTGCCGCTGCGGTTGGCGGCCGACGCCCGCCGGTTCGACACCTCGCCGGCCTGGTTCAGCGTGCTGGGTGCGGGGCTGACGCTGCCGTGGCTCGCGTCGCTGGATCAGGTGGCGGTCAAGCAGCACGCCGTCGGGCTGGCCAATCGGCTGAGAGCCGAGATCGAGCTGCCCCAACAGGATTCGGCGATCGTGTCGATTCCGATCGCCGATGCGGCAGAGCGGTTGCAGCGGGCTGGGATTCGCGCGTCGATGCGGGCGGGGGCCGTCCGCGTGGGTTTTCATCTGTACAACACCGAGGACGATCTCGACCGGTTGCTCGCCGCACTGGGGATCAGCCGGTAGCCGCTATCCCGCCAGCTGTGGACTGCGAGGCTCGATGCAGCTCAGCGGAATCCGTGCCGTCAGCGTGGTACCGATGTCGCGTGGGCTGATCACGGTCAGCTGCCCGCTCAATGCCTCGACACGGTCGGTGAGCCCGGTCAACCCGGACCCGGCACCGGTTGTGGCGCCGCCGATCCCGTCGTCGCTGATCGAGAGCGCCAGTTCGGCTCCCTCAGTGACCGCCCGCACGTCGACACCGGAGGCTTCGGCATGTTTGGCGGCGTTGGTCAACGCCTCGGCGACGACGTAATAGGCTGCCACGCCGACGGATTCAGGCACGGGTCGGGTGATGTCGAGGTCGAGGTCCACCGGGATGGGAGAGCGCCGGGCCAGTGAACGCAGCGCCGGGCCCAGCCCGCCCTTGGACAGGATCGCCGGGTGGATACCTCGCGAAACATCCTGCAACTCAGTGGACAACGCGGACAAACCAGAGGCAAGCCGGGCGATGTCGCGGCGCAGCGTGGGCTGATCGGCCGGCACCGACGCCTCGACGGCCCGCACGGCCAGGCCCAGCGACACGACCCGCTGCTGGGCGCCGTCGTGCAGATCGCGTTCGAACCCGCGCCGCGCCTGATCGGCCGCGGTCACGATTCTGGCCCGCGACGCGGTGAGCGCGGCCCGGGTCTCGGCGTTGCTGATCGCGGTGGCGACCAGGTCGGCGAAATCCCCGACGTGGGCCTCGGTCTCGGCCCCGAACGCGTGCCGTTGCGTCGAACCGGCCACCAGCACGCCGCGCAGTTGTCCGCCGACGATGATCGGCGCGCCCACCGCCGAGCGGATCCCGATGGCGCGGATGCGGGCTGCCGTGGCACCGTCGACCTCGTCGTAGTCGTCGATGCGCGCCGCGGCCCCGGTTGCCGCGACTTCACCGGCCACGCTGCAGCCGTAGAGCCAGAAACGTTCGCCCACAGCCAGTTTCGGTGCCCCGATCGGGTCGCGCGAGGCCAGCACCACCGGCGCTGCGGCGTCGTCGCCGAACTGCAACAGCGCCACGTGATCCATGCCCAACCCACCGGCCAGTTCCGTCACCGCCGCCGGGTACACCTCCTCCGGACCGGATCCGCGGGCCACCAAGGTGGCGACCCGGCGTAGCGCGGCCTGCTGGCCGGCGACCAGATCGGCCGCGCGTCTGCCCGCTCTGGCCTCGATGGTGCGCAGCCGCGCCTGCCCCACCAGCACATTGATCAAGAACGCCAGCGGCAGGAAGATCGTCAGCGCCACCACGTCCTCGGCGTGGGCAGGCAGCATCCCGCCGGTGGTCTGCATGTGGAAGTGCACGTAGGTCGCGGCGCTCGCCAGCGATGTCGCCGCCGCCAACCGGATACCCCAGCCTGCCGAGATGACCAGCACCCCGAACAGGAACAGCGCCCCGCATGCGCTGCCCGGGGCCAGTTGCCGCACCACGAAGGACAGCAGCGTCTCGGCGGTGATGAACGCCGCCGCCACCGCGACACCCACCATCATCGGTGGGGCGCTGGGCCGCAGCAGCAGCCCGAGCATCCGTGCACCCACGGCACGGGAGTGCGCAGGGGACAGCACGGGTAATGCGGTGGCCACACTCACCTACGTAATGACGTGCGGCCACCGCCGATGGTTCAGTGTCGACGGGAATTCCCGCTAGCGGTAATGACGTCGAGGTCCACCGATGCGAGGCTGGAAGCATGATTGGCCCCCGGAGACACCATGCGCTGCCTCATCGTCGATGACAGCGCCGGTTTCCGCGACGCCGCGTGCCGCATGCTGGCCCGCGGCGGCGTCGAGGTCGTCGCGTCCGCGACCAACAGCCGCGACGCGGTGAGGCTGTGCCGCGAATTGCAGCCCGACGTCGCCGTCGTCGACGTCATGCTCGGCGCGGAAAGCGGGTTCGACCTGGCAGAACAGTTGCAGAGCAGCGACTTGCCGCGCCGGCCCGCGGTGGTGCTGGTCTCCACTTACGCCGAGCAGGACCTGACTGAGATGATCGAGACCAGCCCGGCGGTCGGCTTCCTGCCGAAGTTCGCGCTGTCGGTCGCGGCGATCGAGAATCTGGTGGCTAGCGCGCTTCCAGGTAGGTGATCACGGCGCGGACCCGACGGTGATCGTCGGCAGTCTCGGCCAGGTTCAGTTTGGTCAGGATGCTGCGGACGTGCTTTTCCACGGTGCCCTCGGTGACCCACAGCCGGCGCGCGATGCCCGCGTTGGAGCGGCCCTCGGCCATCAGCATGAGCACCTCCTGTTCGCGGGCGCTGAGCGCCGCGAGCGGATCGTTGCGCCGCCGCGCGGACACCAGTTCGGACACCAGTGCCGGGTCCACCACGGATGCGCCCTTGGCGATGCGTTCCAGGGTCTCCACGAAATCGGTGACGTCGGTGACCCTGGATTTGAGCAGGTACCCGATACCGTGGCCGCTGGCCAGCAGCTCGGTGGCGTGTTCGACGTCGACGTGCGCCGAGAGCACGAGAATGCCGGTGTCGGGGCATTCGTCGCGGATGACTTTCGCGGCGTCGAGCCCTTCGGTGGTGTGCGTCGGGGGCATCCTGATGTCCACCACGGCCAGCTGTGGTTTCTGATCCCGAACCAGGGCAAGCAGTTCCGTCGCATCGCCGGCTTGGCCCACCACGTCGAATCCGGACCGGTCGAGCAGGCTCGCGAGGCCTTCCCGGAGCAACACATCGTCGTCGGCAACGACGACCCGCAGCGCACTCATCTCATTGATTCTGCCGTGCCGAACGCCGAGCCCTTCTCGCGGTCCAGATAGGTGTCCGCCTTGTTCTTCAGGAAGAACAGGTACACCACCAGTGAGATCGCGATGCACAACGTCACGTAGGCGATGAACAGCGGAACCTGATGCTGTTCCTTGAGCGCCTGGTAGATCACCGGCGCGGTGCCGCCGAATATCGAATTGGCCAGTGCGTAGCCAACTCCCACGCCCAGCGCGCGCACATGCGCCGGGAACAGTTCGGATTTCACCAGCGCGTTGATCGAGGTATAGCCGGTCAGCAACACATAGCTGACCGCGACGAGCAGGAACGACATGATGGGCGAACGGGTTTGAGGCAGGTAGGTGAAGAGCACGTAGGTGTAGACCACGCCGCCGAACCCGAAGAACAGCAACAGCGGTTTGCGCCCCACCTTGTCACTGATGAGCCCGCCGACCGGTTGCAGCGCCATCAGGAAGATCAGCCCGATGAGGTTGATCCAGGTGGCCGTCATCGCCTGGTCTTTGTAGGTGGCCTTGACGATCGCGGGCGCGTTGACGCTGTAGGCGTAGAACGCCAGCGTGCCGCCCATGGTGATCAGGAAGCACAGCAGCAGCGGCTTCCAGTAGCTGGTGAGCAGTTCTCTCATCGACCCGGAGCTGCTGTCCTGCCCCGCCTTGACCGCCGCGAGCTGTTCCTCCGACAGCGATTCGTCCATCGTCCGGCGCAGCCAGAACACCACGACGGCGGCCACGCCACCGACGGCAAATGCGATGCGCCAACCGAATTCGCCGACCTGCGTCGGGCTGAGCGCGGTCAGGATGATCAGCAGCGTGAACTGGGCCAGCACGTGTCCGCCGACCAGCGTGACGTACTGGAACGACGAGAAGAAGCCGCGGCGTTCCCGGGTGGCGGCCTCGGACATGTAGGTGGCCGATGTGCCGTATTCACCGCCGGTGGCGAAGCCCTGCACCAGCCGGCACAGCACCAGGACGATCGGGGCTGCCACGCCGATGCTGTCGCGGGCCGGCACCAGCGCGATGACGAGCGAACACAACGCCATCAGCGACACGCTGAAGGTCAGTGCCGCGCGCCGGCCGCGGCGGTCGGCGAACCGGCCGAAGAACCACGAGCCGATGGGCCGGGTGACGAAGGTGACGGCGAAGATCGCGTAGATGTAGACCGTCGAGTTCTGGTCGGCGGGGTCGAAGAACTGCTTCTCGAAGTACGTCGCGAACACCGTGTAGACGTAGACGTCGTACCACTCGACGAGATTGCCCGACGAGCCGCGGATCGTGTTCCAGATGGCCCTGCGAGTCGCCGCCGAGCCCGATGGCGGCGGGTGTGCGGTCGAAACGGTCATGCGCGTCTCCAGACGGTCGGCCGGTCTGGGGAGCAACGTTAGTGGAATGCGGTGTCGCCGTGGGCCCACTTCTCCCGGCGAGCAGACGCTGCGGTCCGCAACACGCCGCAGTTCCGGTACCGCAGTGACTGCTCGCGGAGAAACTCAGCGGGGAAACTCAGCGGGAACTCAGCCCGCAAGTGCCGCGCCGTCGAGGTGCGACATAACCCGGCGCACCAATTCCTCGGGACGCCTGCGGATGTCATCGGCCGTCGCGG
Organism: Mycobacterium dioxanotrophicus; assembly: GCF_002157835.1. Taxonomy (NCBI): domain Bacteria; kingdom Bacillati; phylum Actinomycetota; class Actinomycetes; order Mycobacteriales; family Mycobacteriaceae; genus Mycobacterium; species Mycobacterium dioxanotrophicus. Next base: position 1,106,585 of record NZ_CP020809.1, read on the forward strand.
AGACAGTGCGCCAGCCGCACTCCTGCAGCCGGGCGGCCTTCAGTCGGTCATGTTTGAAGCCTTCGGGTGTGGCGTGCCATGCCACGCTGTCGTATTCGGCGGCCAGTTTCGCGTCGGGCCAGGCAAAGTCCACGCGCCAGCGCTCGCCGTGGCGGTCGATGATCTCGTATTGCAACTCCGGCGTCGGCACGCACCAGTCGATGAACACCAGCCGCATCTCACTCTCCATCGGCGACTCGGCGCGAGCGTCGGCGTGAATCAACAGATCCCGCACCGCAACGATGCCCCGACGGCCCTTTTGTTCTCGCACCGCGGACTCCAATTCCTCGGTGCTGCAAGCTCCGACGTGCAGCGCGGCATCAAGGACGGCTAGCGCCCGCGGTCGGCGCAGGACGCGAGCGAGTTCGACGGCCGTCCACGCCGGGCCCGTCGCCAGCCGGCCGGAGACTCTTTTCAACGGTGCGCCGACCCGCTGATGGACCATCAGCCCGTCGGTGGGGCGAATCCGCAGGCCGGGGTCGAGGATGTGAATGCGGTCGTCGTGCTCGGTGTCGAATCCATAGAGTGCGGCAGCGGTGTTCATGCACGCCACGATCGGCATCGAGGTCAGAATGTCCAAGGCCGCAAGTCGATCGATCACGCCGGGGACATGGTCGGAGTACACGCCGCGACAGACCCGCAGGATCTGGCCTGAGCGGACCATCGCGGCAAGCGTCTTGCGCGACATGATCGATCTCAATTGCGCCGTGCTGGCCACACCGCCGTTGGTGGCAAAGAAGTTCTCGAGATCGAATGCAGCTCTGGGCACCCCTCGATGCTGGCCGTTTTGCCGGCTGCGATTGAAGAGGCCATCACCAATCTGTGGATAACCCCGTCGCCTTTTCCTGCCGAGCAGACACTGAGGTACCGGAAACGCGGCGTGTCGCGGACCGCAGCGTCTGTTCGCGCAAAGAAGTTCGCGCTAGAAAACCAAGGCCAGCGAAACGGCGACGGCCCACACCAGCATGGTGAGCCCGGTGTCGCGCAGCACGGGAATCAGCCCGGCGCCCCCGCTGCCTCCGCGCACGGGCCGGGCCGCGCGCACCGCGAGCGGCGCGGCCAGCAGACCCACCAGACACCACGGGGTGGCGGCGGTCAGCGCCAGCGTCCCGACCAGCGCCACGCCCAGCAACACCTGGTAGAGCACCCGTGTGCGGGCATCACCCAGCCGCACGGCCAGCGTGATCTTGCCGGACTCCGCGTCGGTCGGGATGTCGCGCAGGTTGTTGGCGACCAGCACGGCCGACGACAACGAGCCCATCACCACGGCCATCACCACGCCGACCCAATCGATCCGCAGGGCCTGCGTGTACTGCGTGCCCAGCACGGCCACCAGACCGAAGAAGATGAAGACCGCGATCTCACCCAGCCCGAGGTAGCCGTAGGGCTTCTTGCCGCCGGTGTAGAGCCACGCTCCGGCGATACACACCGCGCCCACGGCGATCAGCCACGGCGCGCTCACCGCGGCAAGCGCCAGGCCCGCGACGGCACCCACCGCCAAACTCGACAGCGCGGCGGTCAGCACTGCGCGGGGCGATGCCAACCGGGAGCCGACCAGTCGCAGCGGGCCCGATCGCACGTCGTCGGTGCCGCGGATGCCGTCGGAGTAGTCGTTGGCGTAGTTGACGCCGATGATCAGGGCCACCGCGACGGCCAGGGCCAGCAGCGCCTTCCACCACACCGCCGCGCCGAGCCACGCCGCCGCGCCGGTCCCGGCGATCACGGGGGAGACGGCGTTGGGCAAGGTGCGGGGCCGGGCGCCCTCGATCCATTGAGCGAAACTGGCCACGGCCGCCATCGTATGAGTACTCCAGAAACCGGACCTACACTGGCGGCATGAATGACCGGCTCAGCAAGACTGAGATCAGCAAGGATGTGCTGCAGGAATCCGTCGAGGCCGTGGCGTCGACCGTGGGCGAGGTGACCCACATCATCACGACTGCGGTCAAGGACGTGGCGGCGGCGATCGGCGGCCTGGCCACCGATGCGTTCGAGATCCGCGACAGTGCGCGCAAGGCCCGGGCCCAGCTCGACGACGACCTCGATGTGGACGCCGACGTCGACGCCCCCGCGGACGTCGAAGAAGCCGTCGACGAGGTCAAGCCCACCGACGTTCCCGGATCCCAGGACCTCGGCGACAAGACCGACTAGTGCTCGGAGTCGTCGGCGGTAGCGGCTTTTACACATTTTTCGGGCCGGACGCGCGCAGCGTCAGCGTGGACACGCCGTACGGCGCCCCCAGCGCTCCCATCACGGTCGGCACCGTCGGCCAGCATGAGGTGGCGTTCCTCCCCAGACACGGCGTGAATCATGAGTACTCGCCGCATACCGTGCCGTACCGGGCGAACATGTGGGCACTGCGCGCGCTGGGGGTGCGACGCGTCTTCGGGCCGTGCGCGGTCGGCAGCTTGACCCCCGACCTCGGTCCGGGGTCGATGGTGGTGCCCGATCAACTGGTCGACCGCACCAGCGCACGCCCCGACACCTATTTCGATTCCGGCGGCATCCATGTGAGTTTCGCCGACCCCTACTGTCCGACGCTGCGCGCTGCAGCGGCCGGGCTGCCCGGTGTGGTCGACGGCGGCACCATGGTGGTGATCCAGGGGCCGCGCTTCTCCACGCGTGCGGAGAGTCGCTGGTTCGCGGACCAGGGCTTCCGGCTGGTCAACATGACCGGCTACCCGGAGGCGGTGCTGGCTCGTGAACTCGAAATATGTTATGCCGCAATCGCTTTGGTGACCGATCTGGACGCGGGTATCGAAGCCGGCGCGGGAGTGCGCACGGTCGACGTGTTCGCCGAGTTCGAGCGGAACATCGTGCCGTTCAAGAAGTTGGCGCACGAGGCGCTGGAGGCTGTCGACGTCGAGCGCACCTGCACGCACTGCCTGGCTCATGACGGGGTGAAACTGCCTTTCGAGTTGCCGTGAGGGTCCTGCTCACCGGCGCTGCAGGTTTCATCGGGTCTCGGATCGCGGTCGCGCTGCGGTCGGCGGGCCACGAGGTCGTCGCCGTCGACACCATGCTGCCCGCCGCGCACGGCCCCGCCGCCGAACCGCCGCCGCAGTGCCACCTTGTGGACATCCGCGACCGCGATGCGCTGAAACCCCTGCTCGAGGGCGTCGACGTGGTGTGCCACCAGGCTGCCGTGGTGGGAGCCGGGGTCGATGCGGCCGACGCGCCGTCATACGCCGGACACAACGACTTCGGCACGGCGGTGCTGCTCGCCGAGATGTATGCCGCACGCTGCACGCGGTTGGTGCTCGCGTCGTCGATGGTGGTGTACGGGCAGGGCGGCTACGACTGCCCGGAGCACGGCCCGGTTGACCCGGCGGCGCGCACCCGCGCGGATCTGGACGCGGGAGTGTTCGAGCACCGCTGCCCGATCGGCGGAGAACGGTTGCGGTGGCACCTCGTCGTCGAGGATGCGCCGTTACGCCCCCGCAGTCTGTATGCCGCCAGCAAGGCCGCGCAGGAGCATTTCGCCCTGGCGTGGGTGGAGTCCGGCGCCGGGTCGGTGGTCGCGCTGCGCTATCACAACGTCTACGGCCCCAACATGCCGCGCGACACCCCGTACTCGGGCGTCGCGGCCATCTTCCGCTCGCAGCTCGAATCCGGGCAACGGCCAAGGGTTTTCGAGGATGGCGGGCAGATGCGCGATTTCGTCCACGTGGACGACGTCGCGGCCGCCAACCTGGCCGCGGTGGGCGCCGGTCTGGACGGTTTCAACGCGTTCAACGTCTGCTCGGGGCGACCCGTCTCGATCATGGAGGTGGCGACCCGGCTGTGCGAGGCCCGCGGGGCGGGAGAGCCGGTCGTCACCGGCCAGTACCGCAGTGGCGACGTTCGGCACATCGTGGCCTCGCCGGAGCATGCGGCGCAGGCATTGGGTTTTAGGGCGGCCATCGATCCGCGCGACGGTTTGGCCGAGTTCGCGTTCGCGCCGTTGCGGCAACCATCCCACACTTGACACCCGTCAACTCCACGTGGCAATACTGACGTGGTGAAACCTGCCATCTGTGAGCAGTTCGGGATCGACTTCCCGCTCTTCGCCTTCAGCCACTGCCGCGACGTGGTGGCCGCGGTGACCAATGCCGGCGGCTTCGGCGTCCTCGGCGCCACCGCCTACACGCCCGAGCAACTGGACCGCGAGCTCACCTGGATCGACCAGCAGGTCGGCGGAAAACCGTATGGCGCCGACATCATAGTCCCGGCGAAATTCGAGGGCAAGGGTGAACACCTGTCCCGCAGCCAGCTGGCGGACCGGATCCCCGGTGAATACCGGGATTTCGTAACCCAACCGCTCGCCGAGCACGGCATCGAGCCTGACCCCAACCCGCGGCTGGGCGGTTCGTCGTTGTCGGGGGACACCGGACAGGAACTGCTCGAGGTCGCGCTGAGCTATCCGATCAAGCTCATCGCCAACGCGCTCGGCGTTCCGCCCGATTACATGATCGACGCGGGCCGCGAGCGCGGCGTTCCGGTCGCGGCCCTGGTGGGGGCGCGTGAGCACGCCGTCAAACAGGTGCACGCCGGCGTGGACATGATCATCGCGCAGGGCACCGAGGCCGGCGGCCACTGCGGTGAGGTGTCGACACTGGTGCTGGTGCCCGAAGTCCTGGCAGCGCTGGCCGAAACCGGCAGCAAGATTCCCGTGTTGGCCGCAGGCGGCATCGTGACCGGCAGGCAGATGGCCGCCGCCGTGGCGATGGGTGCCGACGGTGCCTGGACCGGATCGGTGTGGCTGACCACCGAGGAGGCCGAGACGGCGCCGCACACCGTGCAGAAGATGCTCGCCGCCACCTCTCGCGACACGGTGCGGTCGACGGGCCGCACCGGTAAGCCTGCGCGTCAGCTGGTCTCCGAATGGACCGATGCATGGCAGCCGAATCCCGCTGGGCACCAGACACTTCCGTTGCCGCTGCAGAACATGCTGGCCGAACCCGTCATCCGGCGCATCGATGTGCTTGCCGCCCAAGGACATCCGGGCGCGCAAGCACTGGCGACCTACTTCGTCGGGCAGGGCGTCGGGCTGATGAACAAGGTGAAGCCGGCCCGCGAGGTCGTCCGCGAGTTCATCGAGGACTATGTGGCGGCGACAGAGCGGCTGAGCAACAGCCTGCCTGACTAGTGTTGCGGGCGCCCGCCGCCACAGTTGCCGTTAGTGGCCGGCCGCACCGTCGCACCTGTGGCTTGCAGGACGCCACTGCTGTCCTTGGTGCCGTGGGCCGCCAGGCATACGCCGGTGGTGATCGCTGAAGCGTTGGCGTCGGAACGCTTTTCGTACCGGGTGTTGGCGGTCACGGTCACCGTGGCCGTGCTGTTGTCCGCCGCAGTCACCACGATCGAGTTGCCGTTCACCGATGTGACGGTTCCGGCGACGCCGTGTTGCTGATTGCCGCCCTTGGGTCCGCACTGGTTCCCGGCTCGTTGACCGACGAGGACTGCGGCGGCCGTGACGGCGGGAGCGCCGCCGCTGTCCTTCGTGGGATGGACCTGGATGCACTCGCCCGGAGTGATGTCGGTGAGCTGTGCGGAACTGAGTTGGGCGATGTGCGTCGATCCGGTGATGTTCACGGTGGCCGGGCCCTGCCGTCCCGTCACGTTCACCGTGCCACCGGATACCGCACTGACCAGCCCGTCCACCCGGTCCTTGCCGTTGTGGCCGCCGGGTCCGGGGGTCGGGCCGGCGGCGGCCGACGGTGCCGTCGAGCCGCTGGTCGTGGAGCTGGGAGCCGACGACGTAGTCGACGAGCCGCATGCGGCCAGCGAGAGCGCGGCGAATCCGGCGAGGGCGACGACGGCGTAGCGCGAAGGGCGAGATGTGATGACCATGTGGCCACGGTCCGCGTCGCAGCTGTCGATGAGCTCAGCCGTGGATATGAATCCGATGAGTGTGCGCTAGTCGACGGTGTCGAGCGCCAACGGCAAGCGCACCTCGAAGCGCGCCCCGGTGTCCAGATTGCGGGCCGACAGCGTGCCGCCATGCGCCTGTACCAGGCCCGCCGCGATGGTCAGCCCCAGCCCCGATCCGCTGGGAAGCGACGAATCCGTGCGTGGCACACGGCCGTTGGAACCTCGGTACGCGACATCGAAGACCCGGGGCAGGTCGGCCTCGTCGATGCCCACGCCGGTGTCGTCGACGTGCGCCCATGCGCCGTCGGCGTCCGCGCCGAGGGTCAGCGTCACGGCCCCGCCGTCGGGTGTGTGCGCGATGGCGTTGGCCACCAGATTCGACAGCACCCGCACCAGGGCACGGTCGCTGCCCAATACCCGCACGGGCTGCGGCGGCAGTTCGGCCGTCAACCGCACGCCCGCGTTGCGAGCTGCTATCCGGTGGGTCGAGATCACGTCGGCCACCACCTCGTCGAGCGCCACCTGCTCGCGTACCGGTTGCACCGAACCCGCGTTGATCTTCGACATCTCGAACAGGTCGTCGACCATCTCGGAGAGCCGGATCGATTCCTGCTCAATGTGTTTGGCCTGGGTTCTGACCTCGTCGTCGGTGACCACACCGTCGGCGATGGCCTCGGATACCGCGCGGATACCGGCCAGCGGGGTACGTAGGTCGTGGCTGACGAACGCCACCAACTGGCGGCGCGAATGTTCGGCCGCTCGTTCGGAATCGCGGATCTCCTGTTCCCACACCGTGCGCCGGGCCTGGTAGCGGGCCAGCATGACGGCCGCGGGGATGGTCACCACCGACACGATCACCAGCACGACCGCGGTCTGCTCGAAGGTCGCGGTGATCATGAATCCGCTGGCGCCCAGCACCCCGGTGAACGTGGCCAGCGTCGGGATCAGCACCAGCACCACCATGCTCACCGCCAGTGACCACGACCGTGCGAACCGGATGATGATCGCCCCGGCCAGCACCACCGGCAGTGAGCAGGCCAGCGCCCATCCGATGATCTCAGCGAGGTTCTGCACCGGTACTCCACAGGTAGCCGCGTCCCCACACCGTCTGGATCCGGTGTTGATCGCCGAGCTTGGACCGTAACCGCTTGATGTGCACTGTCACGGTGGACAGGTCGCCGAAGTCCCACCGCCACACCCGTTTGAGCAGATCCTCGCGAGAGAACACGGTGTCGCTGTTGGTCAACAGGAACACCAGCAGATCGAACTCGCGGTTGGTCAGGCTGACCGGCCGCCCCGCCAGCGTGACCGAGCGCGCCGCGGTCGATACGTGCAGATCGTCGACGGCGATTTCCGCGGGCACCGACCCGACTGGCCCGGAGCTGCGCCGCAGCAGCGAGCGCACCCGCAAAGCCAGCTCGCGGGGACTGAACGGCTTGGTCAGATAGTCGTCGGCGCCGGCCTCCAGCCCGGCGATGCGATCGTCCTCCTCGCCGAGCGCGGTCAGCAGGATCACCGGCATGCTGTAGTCGCCGTCGCGGCGCAGATCTCGGCACAGCGACAGGCCGTCGGAACCGGGCATCATCACGTCGAGTACGGCGACGTCGATCTGCATGGTGTCCAGCAGCCGCAGGGCTTCGGTGCCGTCGTGCGCCACCGAGACGTCGAGTCCGTCGCGTTCCAGATAGCGCCGCACCACGTCGCGCACCACGGTGTCATCGTCGGCGATGAGTACCCGGGTCATCGTTCGAGGTTACTGCTGCAGGGCCGCGACCTGCGGCTATGTCACGATTTCGTCATGGTTGGCCGCTGGCCACGGGGACCGGGGCGGCCTACCGTCGGAGAACATGGCCCCTGAACCGGCGCTGGTCACCGTGGTGCTGCCGTGTCTGGACGAGGAGCAGTCGCTGCCCGGTGTCCTGGCCGCGCTGCCGGACGGGTACCGCCCGTTGGTCGTCGACAACAACAGCACCGACCGGACGGCCGAGGTGGCCCGGGAGCTGGGCGCGACGGTGGTGGCCGAGCCGCGACCCGGGTACGGCTCGGCGGTGCACGCCGGGGTGGTCGCCGCCGTAACACCGATCGTGGCTGTCCTCGACGCCGACGGCTCGCTCGACCCGCAGCAGCTACCCGAGCTGATCGCAGAACTGGATCGCGGTGCCGATCTGGTGATCGGCCGGCGCAGGCCGGTCGCCGGGTTGCGCTGGCCTTGGCATGCCCGGCTCGGCACGGCGGCGGTGTGCTGGCGGTTGCGGCGGCGGTACCAGCTGCCGGTACACGACATCGCGCCGATGCGGGTGGCGCGCCGGGACGCCCTGATCGGGCTCGGGGTGACGGACCGCCGGTCGGGTTATCCGCTGGAGTTGTTGGTCCGCGCGGCGCAGGCCGGTTGGCGCGTGGTCGAACGCGACGTGACCTACGGGCCGCGTACCGGAGGCCAGTCCAAGGTGAGTGGCTCGGTGCGGGGCAGTGCCGTTGCCGCACTGGACTTCTGGCGGGTGATCAGATGAAACCCGTTGCAGTGCTGGTGGTTGCCAAGGCACCGGTTCCCGGGCTGGCCAAGACCCGGCTGGCCGCGAGTATCGGTGCCGAGGCGGCCGCTGACATCGCTGCCGCGGCGCTGCTGGACACCCTGGACGCGGCGGTCGCTGCCGCAGTCGAGGCCCGCGTGGTGGCGCTGACCGGCGACCTCCAGCAGGCCCGCCGCGGCCACGAGATATGCGACCGGCTGGCGGATTTCATCGTCGTACCCCAGCGCGGAGAGAATTTCGCCGAACGGCTCGCCAACGCGCACGCCGACGCCGCCGCGGCGACGGGGCTGCCGGTCCTGCAGATCGGGATGGACACGCCACAGGTGAGTGGCGCCCTGCTCGACGAGTGTGCGAATGCGCTGTCCGGCGCCGACGCGGTGCTGGGAATGGCGCGCGACGGCGGTTGGTGGATTCTCGGGGTGCGGCACTGCCGGACGGCGGCGTGCCTGGCCGACGTCGAGATGTCGACATCGCGAACTGGCGTGGAAACCCTTGCTGCCCTTCGTAGTACCGGTGCGACGGTAGCGCTGGCCACCGAACTGGCCGACTTCGACACGGTCGACGACGTCGACGACGTGCGACGGGTCTGTCCTGCCGGCAGTCGTTTCGTCCGGGCGACCCGGGGGTTATGACGTGCACGGACAGCTCTACGACCAGGCACTTGACGGGGAGCAGTGTTGGATCCGGCGCGGCGACGGCAGCATGCGGCATCTGCCGGTGTACAGCTGGCTGGGCGGGGCCAGAGCAAGCAGGTGTGACAGCAGGTTTGACGAAACCATCGTGAACCTGTGTTCCGGACCGACGCTCGATCTCGGCTGCGGACCGGGGCGGTTGGTCGCGGGCGTGGTGCGGCGGGGGCTGCCCGCCCTCGGCGTGGACCTGTCCCGCACCGCCGTCGAATTGGCCCGCAGCAGTGGCGCGCCGGTGCTGTGCCGGGATCTGTTCGCGCCGCTGCCCGGTACCGGCCGCTGGCATACGGTGCTGCTGGCCGACGGTAACGTCGGGCTCGGTGGTGACCCCTGGCGGGTGCTGCAGCGGGCCGGTGAGCTGCTCGGCCGGGGTGGCCGGTGTCTGGTCGAATTCGATACGGCGGCAGAGGGAGTCGACGCGGCGTGGGTCCGGTTGGAGTCGGTGCGCAGCATTGGCCCCTGGTTCCGTTGGGCGACAGTCGGGTTGGACTGTGCGGCGCGGCTCGCCGGTGATGTCGGCCTGACGGTGACCGCCACCCATCCGGTCGGCACCCGGGTGATCGCAGCCTTGGAAGCGGCATGAGAGGCGTCGTGACGCTGCGGGGAACCGCCGTGACCGTCCGCGTCGGGGCGGCGCTCGGTGTCGCGGTGGCGGTCTGCTTCGTGACGGGACTGATCAGCCACTTCATCCAGCATCCGCAACCCTGGTTCTTCTGGCCCACCCGGCCGGTGTGGCTGTACCGGCTGACCCAGGGGCTGCATGTGATCTCGGGCATCGCCGCCATCCCGCTGCTGGTGGTCAAACTGTGGTCGGTGTGGCCGAAGCTGTTCGAGCGCCCCCTGATCGGCGGAGTGGCCCGCCAGCTGGAGCGGTTCTCGATCCTGGTCCTGGTCGGCGCCATGCTGTTTCAGCTGTCCACCGGCCTGATGAACATCGCGCAGTGGTACGCCTTCAAGTTCTTCTTCACCACGGCCCACTACGCCATGGCTTATGTTGCTGCCGGTGCCGTGCTCGTCCATCTGGCGGTCAAACTGCCGGTGATCCGCAAGGCACTGGACGAGCCGCTCGAGCCATTCGGTCAGGCACCGGAAGGGCCCACCCGGCGCACCGTCCTGCGCGGTACCTGGCTGGCGGTGGCGCTGGCGACACTCGCCACAGCGGGACAGACAGTGCCGTTGCTGCGCCGCGTGTCGGTTCTCGCGCCGCGCTCCGGGCAAGGGCCGCAAGCGGTTCCGGTGAACCGCTCGGCGGTTGCGGCCGGCGTGTTACAGCGTGCGACCTCATCCGACTACCGGCTGACGGTGACGAAGGGCGCCGTGGTTCGTACCTTCACCCGTGCCGAACTCGCGGCGCTGCCGCAGGCCACCCGGACGCTGCCGATCGCGTGTGTCGAGGGATGGAGTGTCGACGCGGTCTGGACCGGGGTGGTTCTGGCCGATCTGATCGCCACGGTCGGCGGCGTCCCGGATTCCGATGTGCGGATGATCTCGCTGGAACCACCGGGTCCGTACTCCCGCACGGTGTTGCCGGCTCGGCATGCCCGCGACAGCGCGACCCTGATCGCGTTGCGGCTGAACGGCGAACCCCTTGACCTCGACCACGGCTATCCGTGCCGGCTGATCGCCCCGAGCAGACCGGGTGTGCTGCAGACGAAATGGTTGTCACGGATCGAGGTGGTGGGATGACGGCGACGCGGGTGCTGTTGGCGGTGGCCGGGATCGCACTGGGCGGCTACGGTGCGCTGCTGGTGTGGCAGAACCCGCCGGTGATCATCGTCCGGATCGTGGTGTGGGCGCTCGTCGCGGTGGTGGTACATGATTTTGTCTTCGCCCCGCTGTGCGCGGCGGCGGGGTGGGTGGGTCACCGGCTGATCCCGGCCGGTTCCCGATCACCCATCGCCGTGGCGGTGTTGTGCAGCGTGATGCTGGTGCTGCTCGCGGTGCCGGTGTACGGCAGGCCCGGCATGCGGCCCGACAACATGACGGTGTTGGACCGCGATTATCCACTGGGGCTGGCGGTTTCACTGGGCGTGGTATGGCTGAGTGTGCTGGTGTACGGGTTGTGCAAGCGGCTCTCACCAGTTGGTCAGGATGACATGGTTGAGCACGAGCGCGCCGATCACGTTGACCGCCAACCAGAGCCGCGCTGAGCGCGGCGGCAGGAACGCGCCCGCGGCTGTGAGCCACACCGTGAACGGCAGCCAGATGCGTTCGGTCTCGGCCTTGCTCAACATGCTCAGATCGGCGAAGAGGATCGAAACCAGCGCGGCGATCAGTACCAGCCGCAGTCCTGGTTGCCGACGGATCGCGGCCGCGTCGAAAATCCGGCCGATCCCCGCCACGCTGCCCAGACCGATGGCACACACGACCGAGGCAAGGTTGGCCCACGACCAGTACTGGAACGGCCGGTTGGCGGCGATACCGCCCCAATAGCGTTGCTGGACGAGCGTGTAACCGTCGAACCACCAGAAGCCTGCGGCGAGGAACACGGCCACCACCGCCAGCGCCGTCACCGCGGCAGGTACCAGTACGCGCAGCGCGGCCCGCCAATCGGGCGCGGTCACCAGCACCGCCAGCGCGGGCAGCGCCATGAGAACCAGCCCGTAGTTGAGGAAGATGCCCCAGCCCAGCAGCAGGCCGGCCGCACCGGAGCACAGGATTCGGTGCCTGCCGTGTACTGCCAAGGCCAGCAGGGTGATTCCCCATGCGGCGACACCCGCGTAATACCCGTCGGCCGAGACCGCGATCCAGATGGCCGTCGGCGCCACCGCCACGAACGGCGCGACCCGGCGTGCGGTGGCTTCGTCGGTGAGGACACGGGCCGCGACGACGATCGCCGCGGCGGCACTGGAACCGACCAGCAGGCACAGCAATCCGGCCCACGCGCCACCGCTCAGCCCCAGGCGATCCAGCCACACGAACGTCAGCAGCGCACCGGGCGGATGCCCGGAGACGTGGGTGATCCACGAATCGGGCTGATGGCCAGGGATTCTCGATGAGAAGGTGCGCAGCGCCTCGGGAATGTCGGTGATCGTCGGCACCTGGTTCAGGTACTCGTGCGCCGCGGTGAGCCGGCCCGCGAAACCGCGCTGCCAGCCGTCGATCATGGCGAGCGAAAATGCCCACGCGCCTGATACGGCCCAGGCCGTGACGGGCAGAGCCCGCCACGGAACCCGCTGCGCGAGTGTCGGACCCCACCACACAGCGGCCGCCGCGATGACGACCGCCGGGACGGTGCCCCACCCGACGTGCGCGTTCCACCAGCCGAAAATCGGTGCGGTGTCGGCGAAACTGTGAATCTGCGCGGCCGTGCTTTTGATCAGCGGCGTGACGATGCCCAGGTGCAGGTGCGGCACCACGAACGCCGCAACCACCAGGACCAGACCGATGATCACCGCGGCAGCCTCCCGGCGTCCGATCTGCATGCGCTCAAGCCTAAACGGGCCTCCCGCGGCCGCGTCTGACCATTCGGTGACGTCGGCGGGCGAGCCATGGGATTCGGTCGACATTGCACGCATCGTGGAACTCATGACAGTGCTACCAGAACGTCTCACTGCCGCCGGCCAAATTGTGAGTCGCTACGGGCTCGTGATCGTGCTCGCGTGGATCGGTGTGGGCAAATACGTGAAGATGGAGGCCCGCGTGCTCATCGAGCACAGCCCGTTGATGTCGTGGATCTATCACTTTCTCAGCGCAGGAGCGGTCGCGGCGACGCTGGGTTCCGCCGAGATCGCCGCGGCCGTCCTGATCGCGCTGCGGCCGTGGTGGCCCCGGCTTTCGGCCATCGGCAGCGCCATGGCCGTCGTGTTGTTCCTCGGCACTCTGAGCTTTCTGTTCACCACACCCGGAGTGGTGGTCAACCATGCGGGACCCATCCCGGTGCTCGGGGCGCAGCCGGGGCAATTCCTGCTCAAGGATCTGGTGCTCATCGGGGTGGCGCTGTGGACGCTCGGCGAGGCGTGGGACGCGCAGCGTAAAACCTCTGGAGAAATGTGCTCGACGATGTGAAGGTAGCCAACGTGGACACCGACGTACTCTTCTGTGGCACTGACCTGGCGGCCCGTATCGAGCGGGCCGAGACGCAGCTCATCGTCGCCGCGACACACGCGGCGGCCGGCCGCGGCGCCGATGTGCTCGCAGTTCCGGTGGCCGGTGGATACGCCTGCTTCGCCGAACCGCACTCGCCGCTGAACAAGGTGGTGGGGCTCGGCTTCGACGGGGTGCCGGATACCGCGCTGCTCGGCGAGGTCGAACACATGATGGCGGGCCGCGGTGCGGCCACTCAGGTGGAGTTGTCCACTCTGGCGGATCCGGCGATCGCGGCGATGCTGACCGCTCGTGGCTACCACGTGGCCGGGTTCGAGGACATTCTCGGCCGGGTTCCGACCGGCGACGAGCAGGTGGTGCCCGGCATCGAGGTTCGGCGCGCCGACGACCTGGCCGCGTGGGTGGACGTGGTGGTGGACGGGTTCGCCCACCCGGACGGTGTCGGCGTGCCCAGCCATGAGGAGTTTCCCCGCGACGTCATCGAACGGGTCGAACGGGACATGGAAAAAGCCGGCGCCACAGCATATGTCGCGTTGTGCGACGGCGTGGTGGCCGGCGGTGGCAGCGCCCGCTTCGCCGACGGTATCGCCCAGCTCACCGGCGCGGCGACCGCTCCGGCCTACCGCAGGCGAGGTGTGCAGACGGCGCTGCTCGCCACCCGGCTGGCCGACGCCGCGGCCGCCGGCTGTGACATCGCCGTCGTCACCACCGCGCCCGGTTCGCAATCTCAGCAGAACGTGCAGCGGCGCGGCTTCCAGCTGCTCTACACCCGCGCGGTTCTGGTGAAAGCCCCTGCCTAGTAGAGGATTTTGCGCAGGTTGTCTTCGCTGTAGTAGTCGTCGAGTTCGCGCTGGCTCAGGTCGGGCTTGAACGCCTTGGCCAGCTGCGCCACGCTCGGCACCGCCGTCGGGTTCCACGATTCGGGCTTCCACGCGTCAGAACGCAGGAATGCCTTGGCGCAGTGGAAGAACACCTCTTCGACAGCGATCTCCAGTGCCAGGATGGGTCGCTTGCCGTCGACCACCAGCGCGTCGAAATAGTCTGCGTCGGAAAGGATCTTGGCGGTGCCGTTGATCCGCAGGGTGTCGCCGCGGCCGGGAATCAGGAACACCGTGCCGACATGCGGGTTCTGCAGCACGTTGAGATACCCGTCGACCCGCTTGTTGCCCGGCCGCTCGGGAATGGCGATGGTGGTGTCGTCGATGATGTGCACGAAGCCGGGTGGGTCGCCCTTGGGGGAGACGTCGACGCGGCCTTCGGCGTCGGTGGTCGCCACGAAGCCCAGCGGGGAGTGCGTCAGCCAGTCCTGCTGTACCTCCGAGAGCCGCGGCGACACCTTGTTGGCCACGTACGTGTTGGGGAACCCGACTATGGCACGCAGCTGGTCCACGGATGTCACTTGCTGGGGCATGAGTCCATGATGCCCAAGCCTGCAACCGATTTGTCCGGTCCGTGCCGAGGCTCAGCCGAATCGGGTTGCCAGGGCTCGCCGGTCGAGCTTGCCGATGCCGCGCCGCGGTAGTTCGTCGACGATGTGGACCTCCCGGGGCGCGGCGGTCGCGTCGAGCGTCTGGGCGACGTGGGCGCGCAGCTCGGCGACCTCGGGTGTGGCGGCCGAGGACAGTACCACCGCGGCCACCACGCGCTGGCCGAGTCGTTCGTCGGCGACCCCGAACACCGCACAGTCGGCGATCGCCGGGTGCGTCGCGAGAGCCGACTCGACCAGCTGCGGCAGCACGGTCAGCCCGCCCGTGCTGATCGCGTCGTCGACCCGGCCCAGCACCCGCAGGACACCCGAATCATCCAGCATGCCAATGTCATCGGTGCGGAACCATCCTGGTTCGGTGAACGGGTCCGGGCTGATCGGGTTGCGGTAGCCCTTCGCCACGGTGGCGCCGCCCAGGACGATGCGGCCGTCGACGATGCGCACCGTCACCCCGTCGAGCGCCACCCCGTTGTACACGCAGCCGCCCGCGGTTTCGCTCATCCCGTACGTCCGCACCACCGTGACGCCGGCTGCCTCGGCTCGTTCGGCAACGCCTGCGGGCATCGGGCCTCCGCCGATGAGCACCGCGTCGAGCTCGGCGAGCGCGGCCGCCGCGCCGGCGTCGCGAAGCGCCTTGTCGAGCTGCACTGCGACCAGCGATGCGTATCGCCGCCCTGAGCCCATCGCCGCAATCGCGCCGGGCAGATCGTCGACGTCGAAGGAGGGCGCGATCGACACCGGTGTGGTGCCGGCGACGACGCTGCGGACCAGGACCTGCAGCCCGGCGATGTGATAGCCCGGCAGGGCCAACAGCCACCGGCCGGGACCACCGAGCCGGTCGTGGGTGGCGTCGGCGCTGGCCCGCAATGCCGCCGCGGTCAGCAATGCGCCCTTGGGAGTACCGGTGGTGCCCGATGTCGAGACCACCACTGCGACGTCGTCATCGATCGGTGAGCCGGCGCGTAGCGCTGTGGTGAGCAGCGCCGCCTGGCGCTCGTCGGCTGCAGGCACCGGGAGGATCGCCGCGTCCCGGCCGGCCAGCAGGTTCTCCAGCACCGGCAGAAGTGGCGCCGCTTCGCCGACGCTGACCGGACGCAGGGTGGCTATGCCGGCCCCTCGTTGCCGTCGGGGCGCTCTTCGCCGGTTTCGCTGTCGCGTGGATCGTCCAGCGGCCAGCCCTTCGCGGCCAGGCGCTCGCGTACCCGTTCGACGTCTTCGGCACGGGGCAGTTCATCGGTGATCTGGGTGATCAGCACCCCGATGTCGAACTGGTCGAACTCTCCTCGGTTGATGAGGTCGCGGGCGACGGCCTTGACTTCGTCGTTGGTGAGACGGCGGGCCAGCAGCGCCAGGAGGGGTACCCGGTCGGCGTCGGGCACTCCTTCCGGGTAGCCGGACTTCAGCCAAGCCGCGATCTTGGCGAGGAACGTGTTCACTGCGGCAACTCCTGATGGGGGACCGGGCGGGGATCCCGGGACATGCGACGGAGACTGCATCGATGGTAGTGCCGTCGGGGGCTGTGGATCACAGTGAACATATCGCAGGAGTCCGGCTGATTGTTGCCACGGGCAAACGCCTTGAAGCCCTAAGATGAACAATCGGTGAACTCATCGCCGAACAAGTTGAATTGCCTGTTGGGAGGGCTAAACCGGGTGATGCTTCAGCTGGTCAAAATTGCCAGTAGTCCCTCAGAATTAGCGCCATGAGCGCAGAGCTGATCATCCTGGTGTTGTTGATAGCAACAGCACTGGCTTTTGACTTCACAAACGGCTTTCACGATACCGGCAATGCCATGGCGACCTCGATCGCGACGGGCGCCCTCAAGCCCAAGACGGCTGTTCTTCTTGCCGGCATCCTCAACCTGGTCGGCGCGTTCCTCTCCGTCGAAGTGGCTGTCACCGTCACCACATCGGTGATCAAGGTCCAGGACAGCAAAACGGGCCACCTGCTCCCGTCGATCTCCTCGTCGACCGGCCTCACCATCATCTTCGCGGGCCTCATCGGCGGCATCCTCTGGAATTTGCTCACCTGGCTCTTCGGTATCCCGTCCAGCTCGTCGCATGCGCTCTTCGGCGGTCTGATCGGTGCCGGCCTCGCCGCGCTGGGCAGCAGTGGTGTCAACTGGAGCGGCGTCATCTCCAAGGTGCTCATCCCGGCCGTCGCGTCGCCTCTGATCGCGGGAATCGTTGCCGCGGTTGGCACCTGGCTGGTGTACCGCATCACCCGCAACGTCATCAAGAAGCGGCGCGAGGAGGGCTTCCGCTGGGGCCAGATCGCCACCGCCTCGCTGGTCGCTCTGGCTCACGGCACCAATGACGCGCAGAAGACCATGGGTGTCATCGCGCTCGCGCTCATCACCACCGGCCACCTGACCGGTGACGTCAAGAAGGACGGCCTGCCGTTCTGGATCATCCTGTCCTGCGCACTGGCCATCGGCCTGGGTACATACATCGGCGGCTGGCGCGTCATCCGCACGCTGGGCAAGGGTCTCGTCGAGATCGAGTCCCCGCAGGGCTTCGCCGCCGAGGCCTCCTCGGCAGTGGTCATCCTGAGCTCTTCGGCCGCCGGCATGGCGCTGTCGACCACCCACGTGGCGACCGGTTCGATCCTCGGTAGCGGTGTGGGCAAGCCCGGCGCCGAGGTGCGTTGGGCGGTCGCCGGCCGCATGGCGCTGGCGTGGCTGGTCACGCTGCCCGCCGCGGGCATCGTCGGTGCGCTGTCCTTCTGGCTCTCCGAGGGTGTCGAGTCGCTCACCGGTTCGGCTCTGGCCGGCGACGGCCTGATCTTCCTCATCCTGGTGGCGCTGTCCGGCTACATGTGGTGGCGTGCCCAGCAGCAGAAGGTCGACTCCAAGAACGTCAACGCCGACTGGGACGATTCGACCAACTCCGTCGTGCCCGCCGAGGTCCGCGAGGCCACCAAAAGCGGCGACAAAGCCGCAGCGGTCTGACCGGACTCCGAGACGCAACGAATAGGGACTGACAGATGACTTATGTAGAAGCCATTTTCAAGGTGCTGGTGGTCGGACTGATTCTCGGCGCCGGACTGCCCGCACTGTTCGCGAGCGGCCTGGTGGCGTACTCCAGCGGTGCCGGGGGCACGCACGAGGACGGCACGGTCTCGGCGCCCAATCAGGCGCTCAAGGCCCTCGGACTGCTGCTGTTCGCGGTGGTGGCCGCGGTGATCGTGATCGCGATCCTCTACATCACCAGGACCACGATCATCCACCACTTCGGTTTCAACCCCGTCCCCTTCCTCCCTAAGTGAGCTGACCACCATGACAGAAGGCACGAGTGTCATCGACAACGTTCTGGGTTGGCTGCACCAGGGTTACCCGGAGGGTGTTCCGCCCAAGGACTACTTTCCGCTGCTGGCGCTGCTGAAGCGCTCGCTCACCGAGGACGAGATCATCAAGGCCGCGCAGACGATCCTGCGGTCCAGCAACGGCGATGCGCCGGTGACCGACGACGAGATTCACCGCGCGATCCACCAGATCACCGAGAAGGCACCGAATCCCGAGGAGATTCATCAGGTGGCGTCCCGGCTGGCCTCGGTCGGCTGGCCGTTGGCGACGCCGACTCGCTGAGCTCATAACACGAAAACCCCTGCCGCGGCAGGGGTTTTCGTTATTTGACGGCTCAATCCCTGGTGTCGTGGCGCAGCGGGTGGTTGTCGGGTACTTCGACGAAGATCAGCGTGACGCCGTCGGGGTCGGTCACGTGCATCTCGTGCAGACCCCACGGTTCCTCTTGGGCGGCCCGCGTGATCGGCACCCCGCGGCTCTGCAGTTCGGCCTGGGCGGCGTAGAGGTCGCGCACCTGCAACCACAGGGCGCCGGGGAAGACTCCGGATTCGGTGGGGGAGTGATGGCCGGCCAATTCGATCAGCGACTGCCCGGCGTAGAACACCGTGCCGCCCGGATAGTCCCGGGCGATCGCCAGACCGATGCCGTCGCGGTAGAACTCCAGTGCTTTCGCGTAGTCGACCGGCCGAATCAGCATCCGGGTGGCCAGGATCTCCATAGCTGACTGTTTACCATCGGGCCGCGGTCCGCGCGCCCCGACACGTCAGACTGGCTGGACCCGCTGCCTTTTCATCATGGCGTCGACCAGTCCGGGGGCCACGGTGTTCAGCGCTTTGGCCGTCACGGCCATGCGCGGCGCGATCTGCACGGGGCGGGTCCGGGTCGCGGTCACCATCCAGTCGGCGGCCTCGCTCGCCGACAGCCCGGGCAGGTTGTCGTAGGCGCGGGTCGGGGCGATCATCGGGGTTTTCACCAACGGGTAGTACAGCGTCGTGGAATGCACGCCGACTGCCGACCATTCGGTCTCGATGACTCTGCTGACCGCGCTGAGCGCCGCCTTCGAGGCGTTGTACACCGCGAACAGCGGTGAGGATTCGTTCATCACGCCCCACGTCGACACATTGATGATGTGGCCGTCGCGGCGCTCCCGCATGCCCGGCGCCAGCCCGCGGATGAGCCGCAACGGCGAATAGTAGTTGAGCGTCATGGTCCGTTCGACGTCGTGCCAGCGGTCCAGCGATTCGGCCAGCGGGCGTCGGATCGACCGTCCGGCGTTGTTGATCAGGATGTCCACGCCGCCCAGGTCGCGCTGCACCGTCGCGACCAGCTCGTCGATCGCGTCCATGTCGGAGAGGTCGACGGCGTGCGCCACGGCCTCACCACCGTTGGCGGTGATCCGTCCGACGAGATCGTCGAGGAGGTCCTGACGACGGGCCACGGCCACCACGGTGGCACCGCGGGCAGCCAGCTTCTCGGCGGCGGCCGCACCGATGCCCGACGATGCGCCCGTCAGCAGGATGCGCTTGCCTGCGATGTCGATGTCATCGCGGGTGTGCAACCGGTCGGTCAGCGGCGGACGCATGCTGGTCAGCAGCAGCTGTTCGGACAGCCGGCGCAGCGGGCTCTTGCTCATGCGATGAGTCTAGGAACGGGCCCGTACCGCCAGGCGCCGGAGGTGCTCCAAGAGATTTGGCCGTTGTGCTTGACCGGCCTCGACGAGCGTGTAGGTTCAAACCGGTTATTACCATTTGGAAATAACTGTCCGGTGATGCCCGGAAAGGTGCTTAGCCCCCTCGGAAGGAACCCATCGTGCCAGCACCCACTGATGCCGAATATTTCGACCTCGGCGACTTCACCTTGCAGAGCGGTCTCACGCTGCGCAACGCAACCCTCGCGTACCAGACCTACGGCACGCTGAACGCGGACAAGTCCAACGTGATCGTCTACCCCACTTGGTATTCGGGGTGGCACACGGACAACGAATGGCTCATCGGTACCGACAAGACGCTCAACCCCGACGAGTGGTTCATCATCGTGCCCAACATGCTCGGGAACGGGCTGTCGTCCTCGCCGTCCAACACACCGGCTCCGTATGACCGCGCCCGCTTTCCCGATGTGACGTTCTACGACCAGGTCGAGGCGCAACACAAACTCGTCACGGAGAAGTTCGGCATATCGACCATCGCACTCGTCACCGGCTGGTCGATGGGTGCCGGGCAGACTTACCAGTGGGCGGTGAGCCATCCCGAACTGGTGCAGCGCGCGGCGCCGTTCTGCGGGTCGAGCATCACTGCGCCACACAACAAGGTCTTCCTCGAGTCGTTGATCTTCGCTCTGACGGCGGACGCGGTGTGGGCCGATGGGGATTACTCCCCGGACAGGCTGCCGGTCAAGGGATTACGTGCATTCGCCAGGGTCTACTCGGGCTGGGGCTACTCGCAGGCGTTCTACTGGCAGGAAGCGTGGCGTGAGCTGGGCTTCACGTCGTTCGACGATTTTCTGTACGGCTTCTGGGAGAACTTCTTCCGCGACGGGCGCGATCCCAACAATCTCATCGCGATGCTGCGGACTTGGCACAGCGGAAACGTCGGTAACACACCAGGGTTCGGCGGTGACGTGGAAAAGGCGCTGGCGTCCATCAAATGTCCGCTGCTGGCGATGCCTGCCGAAAAGGATCTGTACTTCCCGCCCGAAGACGAGCAGTGGGCGAGTCAGTTCATCCCACAGGGCGAAGTGCGGGTCATCCCCGGCATCTGGGGGCACTTCGCCGGGGGCGGAGTAAATCCCGCGGACACCGACTTCATCGATGCGGGTATTCGTGACCTGCTCGGGAAGCCGGGGTACACGCCTCCAGCTTGACCTGAGCAACAATCGATCCCGTGGACAAAGTTGTGGTCATCACGGGCGCAGGCAGCGGTATCGGCAGGGCGACGGCGCGGGTGCTGCTGGATGCCGGTCATCGGGTGGTGCTGGCCGGGCGCACGCCCGAGTCGCTGAGCGAAACCGCCGACGACAGACCGAATGCGCGGGCGGTGACGACTGACGTGACCGACTCGGCCTCCGTGCGGGCGTTGTTCGATGGCGTGGTGTCGGCCTTCGGGCGCGTCGACGTGCTGTTCAACAACGCGGGAGTGTTCGGGCCGTCGGCGTCGATCGCCGACATCGAGGACGAGCAGTGGCACACCGTGTGGCGCACCAATGTCGACGGCGCAGTGTTCTGTGCGCGCGAGGCCGCCCGCGTCATGGCCGCACAGCAGCCGCGGGGCGGACGCATCATCAACAACGGTTCGATATCCGCGCATCGCCCGCGCCCCGAAAGCCTCGCCTACACCGTCACCAAGCACGCGATCAGCGGGCTGACCGCGTCGATGTTGTTGGATCTGCGCGATATCGACATCTGCGTGACGCAGATCGACATCGGCAACGCAGCCACCAGCATGACGGCCGGGTTCAGCAATCAGACCTTGCAGGCCGACGGAAGCCTCGCAGCCGAGCCGACTTTCGACGTCGACCACGTGGCGCGCGCCATCGGCCACATCGTCGAGCTGCCGCTGGAAGTGTCCGTTCCGACCATTACGGTGATGGCGCGGGCCATGCCGTACGCGGGCCGCGGGTGACCCGGCGACATCAGAAGTATCGGGGGAAACCGCTCCAATCCGGATCGCGCTTCTCCAGGAAGGCGTCACGACCCTCCACGGCCTCGTCAGTCATGTAGGCCAAACGCGTTGCCTCCCCGGCGAATACCTGTTGCCCGACGAGTCCATCGTCGATCAGGTTGAAGCCGAACTTGAGCATCCGGATGGCCTGCGGCGACTTGCCGTTGATCTCGGCCGCCCACTGCAGGCCGACGGTCTCCAGCTCGGCATGGTCGACGACCTCGTTCACCGCACCCATCTGGTGCATGGTCTCGGCGTCATAGCTGCGGCCCAGGAAGAAGATCTCACGGGCGAACTTCTGCCCGGTCTGCCGGGCCAGGTACGCACTGCCGAACCCGCCGTCGAAACTGCCGACATCGGCGTCGGTCTGCTTGAACCGGGCATGCTCGCGGCTGGCCAGCGTCAGATCGCAGGTGACGTGCAGGCTGTGCCCGCCGCCGGCGGCCCAGCCGTTGACCAGACAGATCACTACCTTCGGCATGAACCTGATCAGCCGCTGCACCTCCAGGATGTGCAGTCGTCCGGCGCGGGCCGGATCCACGGTCTCAGCCGTTTCCCCCGATGCGTACTGGTAGCCGGTGCGCCCCCGGATGCGCTGATCGCCGCCGGAGCAGAACGCCCAGCCGCCGTCTTTGGGCGACGGGCCGTTTCCGGTCAGCAGGATCACGCCGACGTCCGACGACATGCGGGCGTGGTCGAGCACCCGGTACAGCTCGTCGACGGTGTGCGGGCGGAATGCGTTGCGGACCTCGGGCCGGTCGAATGCGATGCGGACCGTCGGCTGCTTGGCGCCGTCGACGACATGCCGGTGGTAGGTGATGTCGGTCAGGTCACCGAAACCGGCGACCGACTCCCACGCCGCGGGGTCGAACGGACTGGCTGCGCTGGAATCAGAGCTCACCTGCTCGACTGTAGAGCGGTGTTTGACCGGCGCGGCCCACGGGTATGAAGCCCGTTGCGCGTGTCTTGTGCGCGGACAGAAAGGGCTGCGATGAAACGTTCGGCAGGCATGTTGTTCTCTGGTCTGATCGCCGGTGTGATGTTGGTCGGCTGCTCGCCGGCTGCCACCGGGGGCGACACCAGCTGCAAGGACTACCTGGGTGCGGACGAGAAGACCCAGAACGACGCCGTGGCGAAGATGCTCAAGGACGAGAAGGGCACCGACGCGGCCCAGCTGGAGATCACCGGCACCAAGGTGTCGGTGCAGACGTTCTGTCAGACGGCCGGCAAACAGGACAGCAAGATCAAGGAGGCGCCGCACCTCTGACGCACGGGCTTACACCGGGTCGAGCCGAAATACCGCGCAGCGGCCGGCGAGGGCTTCGAACTCGTCGGGGTTCGGCCCGGTGACCAGCCCGGCGTTCTTCATGAACCCGACGCCGGTCGGTACCAGGATGGGAAATTGCCGCAGCAGCGGACGGGCCTCGTCGGCCGGGATCTCCACCATGCGCACCCGCTGCGCGCGGCGGCCCTGATTGATGGTGGCCTCACCGGCGGCGCGCGCGTTGGCGGCCCAGTCACCTCGGGGTAGGCCTGCGACGATGTAGCGCCGACCGTCCACAGTCATCGGGGTGACCGGTGTCGTCCGTGGCTTACCCGTCTTACGCCCGGTCACCGTCAGCACCACCGGGCCTTTGTCGCCACCGACGCCGAGCTTGTTGAGCCCGATCATCACCTTGTTGACGTACTTGAGCCACCACGGTGGCCGGATGCGTTCGTCAGCCATGAACCCAGACTAATGTCACGCGGCTGATTTTCGCTTGCGGGTGTGAATCCCGCACGCGACGAACGGATTCCGCCATCGGATCCCGTTGGCTGAACCCGCCCGGCCGGCAAATCCTGCCACGGGCCGGCCCTGTGGCATCGTGGTCGTCAGTGGTCGCCCTTGCGCGGCTACCACGGGGTCCATGCGTTGGGTAGGTAGGATCTGGTCCTACCGCATCGACCCGCCTGGGCATAGCGCGAATTCGATTGGCGAGCAGCGTCATTCGCCCCGCGTTGCCGCGAGGGCTGTGCCTAGTTGGGCGATGGTGGTGGCTCGGGTTGGAAGGGTGTGTACCACCACCAGTCGGCGCGTTCGCCGGTCGGCCCGCGATAGGGTGGGACATCGGGTGGCGGTGTGGTCGGTGGCCGCGCGAGCGATCCGGGGTGGAGTTCTCGCCCGGTGGCGTCGGTGACCGTGAGTTGGTGGGCGGGGCCGGTGATGGTGATGCCACCCTTGTGATGCAGCCGATGGTGGTAAGGGCAGAGCAACACCATGTTGTCCAGCTCTGTGGCGCCGCCGTCCTCCCAGTGCTTTAGATGGTGAGCGTGTAGTCCGCGGGTGGCCCCGCAGCCGGGCACTGCGCAGCAGCGGTCGCGGTGCTCCAGGGCGCGGCGCAGGCGGCGGTTGACGGTGCGGGCGGTGCGTCCTGCCCCGATCGGTTGGCCGTGGCGTTCGAACCACACCTCGCACGTCGCGTCGCAGGTCAGGTAGCGTCGCTCCTCCTCGGTGAGCACCGGCCCGAGATGCAAGGCCGCGACCGGCTTCTCACCGTCGCGGTCGAGATCAACATGCACGACGACGGTGGTGTGCTGCCCGTGCGGGCGGGCCGCCACATCGGCGTCCCAGCCCGACTCGACCAGGCCCATGAAGGCATCCACGGTGTTCGGGAACGGCGGCGTCTGCTCGCTCTCGGCATCCTCGTGGTCACGTTTCCACTGTGCGATCAGGGCGTCGTGATGCGACTGCATCGCCGCATCGACGGTCGCTGCCTCCTCGCGCGGCAGGGTGACCCGGTAGGTCGTGTAATCGGCGTGGACCTCTTTGCGGAACGACCGTTTGGGCTCCGGCTCGGCGTCCGGGGTGGGTTCGGGTTCGGGGCGGGGTTCTAGTTTCACGGCGGTACGCAACTGGGTCACTGTGGCGACCGCGGCCAGCTCGGCGTAATGCGCATCGGAACCATCGGCGGCGCGCTCGGCGATCACCCCGACCTGATCCAGCGACAACCGGCCCTCCCGCAGGCCCTCGACGCAGAGCGGGAAGTCCTCAGCCCGTCGCGCCACCGCCACCATGGTGTCGGCGTTGTTGGGGGTGACACCGGTTTTCCAGGCCACCAACGCCGCGATCGAGCGAGCACCCGTGGCACCACACAACTCGTCACGCTCCAGTTCGGCGACGATGTCGACGATGCGTCCGTCGATCGCGTTGCGTTGCCCGGCCAACTCCGACAACTCCTCGAGCAACACCTCCAGCCGCTGCGCAGGCGTCACCCCATCATCAGCGAAAGATGTTGGCTGCGAGGACATGCCACCATTATGGCGGAGACCACCGACAAAAACCGGACCCTGTGCCGAGAGCAATCTCGGTCAGAAAACCCGCGGCTACACTGCCCCGAATAGTGCCGCGTACTGCATTGTCGTGCCGCTCATGGCAGCGGTCCGTCGCATTCCTGGTCGCGATCTCAAAACGCCACGAACACGGTGGCGGTGCCGGCTAGGTGTGGATCCCGTAGCGGGTCAGGGCGCGACGCAGCCCGGCGGGCCGCTCGGCGGTCGGCAAGGGGTCGACCAGCGCGAACTCGCATCCCAGCGCCCGCGCGCCGCCGTCGGCTTCTTCGCTGTCACCGACCATAAGTGCGTCGGTGGCGTCCACCCCGAGCTTGTCCAGGGCGGCGGCGAAGATCGCCGCGTCGGGCTTGACCGCGCCCACCTCGAAGGACAGCACGAATTCGTCGACGTAGGCGTCGGCGCCGGCGGCCGCGAACGCCGGCCGCACGTCGAATGCGATGTTGGATACCACCGCCGTTCGGATGCCTTGCGATTTAAGGCTTTTCAGCACATCGGCGGTATCGGGGTAGGCCGTCCAGCTGGCCGGGTCGATCACCCGGTCATACAGCGACTCGGCGTGGTGATCGGCCAGCCCCGACTCGCGCAGCACGTGCAGGTAGGCCTCGCGGTGCAAGTGCGGGGCCAGGTCGCGGTTCACCCACGCGTGGTACTGCTCGTCGGACATCTCCACCGAACGGCCCGTGGGGGCGGTGAGCCGACGCATCAACTCGGCCTGCACATGCCCGTCGACCTCCTGTTCGTCGACGGCCATCCCCTCGAACCAGCTCTCGTCCTCCTCGAGGCGGAACAGGGTCCCCGAAAAGTCGAACATCACCGCATGCACCATGGGAACCATCGTGCCAGCCGGCGGCTAGAAGTCGTCGGGAACGCTCGGAGCCGTCGGCCAGCCGAAGCCCACCGCGGACCGCTGCACCGAGCCCGCGGTGAGTTCGACTGCCAATCCGGCCGCGGTCAAGGACTGCAGGCTCACCCCACCCAGGTAGATGGCCCCGAGATCACGCGCGGTGATGGCGATATCGGGTGGCTCCGTGGTGTTTTCGCAATCGGCGTGGTCGGGGCCGCCGCGCAGCCGGTAGCGCCCGGAGTTCCACGGGCAGAACTCGTCGCTCACCTCCAAGACGACGTCGATCGGGGCGGCGTAACGGCGCAGCGTCAACGCGCGGGCGACGTCCACCAACCGCACGTAGACACCGTCGCTCACATCGCATTGCAAGGCGCGCTGGTCGGCCACCAGGTAGCGCAGCGGTTCGTCGACGGCGGCCCCGTAGCAGGTGACGCTGCGCACCAGATCCATGTCCAACAGGTACCGCCAGAGCCGCGCGTACGCGCGGGAATGAGTGGCCCGCACCTCCTGGACGTGCAATTCGGCAGCGGGCTGTCCGGTATCCGCCCAATGCGACTTGGGGCGGTAGATGGCGAATCCGCTGACGGTTCCGTCAGCGTCGTGGTGCACCGCGAAGCGGATCTTGCCGGAGTCCTTTTGACGCTCCTCGTTGTCGTGGATCCAGGACTCCCACCACGGACCGGTTCGGGCCATCTGACCGGGCTTCTGCGCGGTCGCCTGGTCGTAAATCGCCGGAGCGCAGCTCAGCAGTGTCTCGGCATCGACTGCTGTCACCAAGCCGTCGCCGAGGTCGACGTCCGGGCGGAACGCGAGCTCGCGCACCTGCCCCTTCAACGTGGCGCTGGAGCATGCCATGCCGTAGCCAAAACGCCCGTAGATCAACGCTTCTGACGCGAACAAGATCGCCAGCGCCTCGCCGCGGGATCGGATGTCGTCGAGCTGATGACGCATCATCGCGGTCAGTAGACCGCGGCGGCGGTGGCTGGGCGACACGGTGACCACCGTGACAGCGGCCACCGGCGCGGTCAGGCCTCCGGGAAGGATCACCTCCCGCGCAAACGCCCCGGCCGTCGACGCCCACCGCTTCCCGTCGTGAAACCCGAACATCCGGTCGAGGTCGGTGAACTTGCGGATCAGGTCGATCTCGTCCATCCGAGGGTCTTGCAGGAACACCCCATACGACGCTGACATGAATTCTCGGAAGTCGTCATCGTCGGTGGTTGCGCGCAGGGTCAGTTCAGTCACATGCTTCTGTGTACCGCACCGGGAGTGTCCGAGGCACCTGAATATTCTGGCGTCGCACGTCGGTCAGCGGCTCGGCCATTCGCCTCCGTTCACTGCCACGGTCTGGCCGGTGATCTGGCGCGCACCAGACGAGGCGAGAAATGCGACGGTGGCGGCGATGTCGGACGGTGAGCCGGCGCGCTTGGTCATCGCGGCGTCCAGGAGTGAGGTCCGACGATCGTCGGTGAGCTTGTCCCGGAAGAACTCGGTATCCGCGATGTAACCGGGTGACACGACGTTCGCAGTGATACCGCGATCGCCGATCTGTCGTGCCAAGTCGATATTCCATGATGCGACAGCAGCTTTGGCAGCTCCGTAGGAACCGGCGCCCTTGTCGGCAGCGATCGAGCCGATGGTGATGATGGTGGAGCCGGCCGGCATTCTGGGGAGCAGCGCCGTCGTCATGAGCACCGCGCTGATGAGGTTGTTGTCCAGGTTCTGCCGCCACGCCTCGGCTACGTCGGTTAGATCGATCGGCGCGTCCCGGTCGAAATCCGTGTTGCCTCCGGCGTTGTTCACCAGCACATCCACCGCGCCGATCTCTTCGGCAACTGTCGCGGTGCGCAGCGGGTCGGTGCCGTCGAGCACGATGGCGCGTACCGAGCCATCGATGTCTTCCGCGGCCTTGTGGAGAACGTCGATCCGCCGGCCCGTGATGACCACGTCCGCGCCGTCTGCGGCGAATCGAGCGGCGACCGCTCGGCCGATCCCGGTACCCCCGCCAGTGACAACTACTGTCCGCATGTCTGGACCTCCTGTATGTTTAGATCTAAACAAAGGTAGCAGGAGTGCACGTGGACGAGTCAACATCGGACGACCCGGTCGATGCCATCGCGGCGGCATGGCGGCGCGAATTACCCCATGTCTCGGTGGAATCCATCGGCATCGTCACGCGGGTCTGGCAGATCGCAAAGCTGCTCGGCGATGATCGGGCCCGGCTGCTGCGCGCCCGTGATGCCGATATGGCCACCCTCGACCTCCTCTCGACCCTGCGACGCCACGGCAGGCCCTACCGCATGACGACGCGGGAGCTGGCCGCCGCCTCACTCATCACCGCCGGCGCGATCACACAACGCGTGGACCGGGCCGAAAAACAGGGACTCGTCAGACGCGCGGGCCGACACGACTCCCGAGCCGTCGACGTCGAACTGACCGAGCGGGGCCACGAGACCGCCGACGAGCTCGTGGCGGCCGTGCTGGCTCGCGAATGTGAGCTGCTCCAAGGGCTTTCCCGGGTTCAACGGGAGCAACTCGCGAACACGCTCAAGGCTCTGCTCGGGCATCTTTCGGACGAACTCGGAGTGCGGGAGCGGCCGGGTCATGTCGGGCACCACGACATCTGAAGTCTGACAGAGGCTAGGCGCCGCGCTCAGACTTGACCTTCTCCAGCAGCACCGTCCGTTCGCGTTCGTTGGCCGTCATGGCTGCTGCCCGCTCGAATTCGGTTGCCGCCTCGTCGTTCCGGCCCAGCCGCGACAGCAATTCTCCGCGCACGCTCGGCAACAGGTACGAGTCGTCCAGTCCGGTGATACCGTCCACGACGGGCAGTGCGTCGGCGGGTCCGTCGCGCATCGCCAGGGCCACCGCCCGGTTCAGTTCCACCACCGGCGAGGGGGTGATCTGCAGCAGCGCATCGTAGATCGACACGATGCGGGCCCAGTCGGTGTCGGCGGCGGTGGGAGCGACAGCGTGACATTCGGCCAGTGCGGCCTGCAGCGCGTACGATCCCCAACCACGTTGCTGGACAAGTTCTTTGACGCGATCCAGGCGAGCGACGCCGCGGTGGATCTGGGCGCGGTCCCAGCGGGTGCGGTCCTGATCCTCCAGCAGCACCGGGTTACCGTCGGCGTCGGTGCGGGCCGCGAATCGCGACGACTGGAATTCCATCAGCGCCACCAGCCCGTGTACTTCGGGTTCGTCGGGGGTCAGGGCCGCCAGCACCCGGCCCAGTCGTAGTGCCTCACTGCACAATTCGTCGCGGATCCAGCGCTGACCCGACGACGCTGCGTAACCCTCGTTGAACACCAGGTAGATCACGCCCAGCACGGCGGCCAGTCGCGCCCCGAACTCGGTGCGGTCGGGCACCTCGAAGGGCACGCCGGCAAGGGCCTTCTTGGCGCGGGTGATGCGTGCCGCCATCGTCGCCTTCGACGTGAGGAACGCCTTGGCGATCTCCTCGGTGCTCAGGCCGCCGACCACCCGCAGGGTGAGTGCGATCTGCGCTTCCCGTGACAACACCGGATGCGCCGAGATGAAGATCAGCCGCAGCACGTCGTCGTCGATACGGTCGGGATCCCATGCCTCATCGACGTGGTCAGCGAGTTCACTAGCCAGCACGACGTATTTGGTGTCGAGGTTGTCCTGGCGCCGGAAGTAGTCGATCGCCTTGCGCTTGGCCACCGTCGTCAACCAGGCGCCGGGATTGCGGGGTACCCCGGTCTGCGGCCACTGCGTCAATGCGTCGACCAGGGCGTCGGCCGCCATGTCCTCGGCCAGACCGACGTCCCCGATCGAGCGGGTCAGCGTCGCGACGATCTTGGCAGCTTCCATGCGCCACACCGCGTCGACGGTGTCCCGCAGGTCCTCTGCCATGTCCCCATTCTGCGGCCTTACTTCCAGTGGCCGCCATGTTGGCTGCAGACGAGTCCCGTGCTGTTGCACTTGCTGCAGCCGAGCTTGCCTCCGAGGCCGCTCGCACGGCCTCCGTTACAGCCTTGGCAGTCGTGAAGCGATCGGTGACATTTCTTGCACTCCATGGCATGAATCCTTTCGAGAGTGGTTGCCGGCACGGAACTCTTCCACCCGGCGAGAGGCCTCGATATCGTTCGTTCGAACGACAGGAGACGCGGTTGAGCGTCACTCGAAAACCGTTGCCCACCACCGGCCGTAGTCCGAACGGTCGATTGATCACGGTGGGTGTGGCTCGTAGCTTCGATCCCGAAACGTGGCCGACACGTCCGCGTTGATTCCACCCAATCTCTGAGAGGTACTGATGGACATTGTTTTTGGGTTCTTCGTGTTCGTCGCCGTCTTCTTCGTCGCCGCTGCGATTCTGACAGTGCTGGCGAAGCGGCAGATCGACTTCCACCTTCTGGGCGCATCCGTCGATGACGCCTTCGAAGTTCTGGACAGCTCAGGCGCTTTGCGTGGCGGATGGAAGACCTCCGGCGGGGACGGTGCCATCAACATCCGCCCGGGCTTCTTTCTCGGCGGGCGTGACGGCCGTCCCGTGGTGTCCATCAACCTGGAGCCGGATCACGCGGGCACTCACGTCCAGGTGTGGATGTCTGCGTGGGTGTCACGGTTCGGAATGATCGAGCCATTCCAATCCATCATCGTGATGCTGCGGCGCAACAAGATCGTCAAGGCGTTGAACGCGGTTTGCGAGCCGTCGATCACCTGATTCTGCTCGCCGGGAACCGCGGGGCGACTCAGCCCACCGACCGCTCAGCGCCCGCCCAGAACTGGGCGCGCACCGCCTTCTTGTCGGGCTTGCCCAGCGCCGTCACCGGCACGGAGTCCACCACGAGCACCTGCTTGGGTGACTGCACCGAACCCTTGCGTTCCTTGACTGCGGCCTGGATCTCGGCGGTCATCGCGGCTACCGCTGCTTCATCGGAAGCGGCGTCCGGACGCAGCACCACCACGGCCGTCACCGCCTCGCCCCACTTCTCGTCGGGGGTACCGATCACGCACACTTGGGCCACCGAGGGATGTTCGGCCACAACGTCTTCCACCTCCCGGGGGAACACGTTGAAGCCTCCGGTGACGATCATGTCCTTGGTCCGGTCGACGATGTACCAGAAACCGTCCTCGTCTTCGCGGGCCAGGTCGCCGGTGTGCATCCAGCCGTCGCGGAATGTCTCCGCGGTGGCCTCCGGCAACTTCCAGTACCCGCCCGACAGTAGCGGCCCGGACACGCAGATCTCGCCGACCTCACCCTGGGGCACCCGGTTGCCTTCGGCGTCCAGCAGAGCGGTCCGCGCGAACAGGGTGGGCCGCCCACACGAGGTGAGCCGCTTCTCGTCGTGATCCTTTTTCGACAGGTACGTGATGACCATCGGAGCCTCGGATTGCCCGTAGTACTGCGCGAAGATCGGGCCGAATCGCCGGATGGCTTCGGCCAGGCGCACGGGGTTCATCGCCGAGGCGCCGTAGTAGACGGTCTGCAGCGACGATAGATCCCGGGTATGCGAATCCGGATGATCCATCAGCGCATAGATCATCGACGGCACCAGCATGGTCGCGGTGATCTTCTGCTCCTCGATCACCCGCAGCACCTCGGCCGGGTCGAACTTCGTCAGGACGATCAGCTCACCGCCTTTGACGACGGTCGGGACGAAGAACGCGGCGCCGGCATGCGACAGTGGCGTGCACATCAGAAAGCGCGGGTTCTCCGGCCACTCCCACTCGGCGAGCTGGATGGTGGTCATCGTGGTGATGGACTGCACCGTGCCGATGACGCCCTTGGGCTTGCCGGTGGTGCCACCGGTGTAGGTCAGGCCGCCGATGTGGTCGGGCGCGAGGTCGGCGGCGACCAGCGGCTGCGGGCTGAACTTGGCGGCTTCGGCGGCCAGGTCGACGGCCACGCCCTCCAACTCGGTGGGCACCGGGCCGATGGTCAGCACCTGCTTGAGGCTGGGCACCTTGTCCAGCAGACCCTGGGCCCGTTCGACGAACGCCGGCGTCGGGTCGATGATCAGCGATGTCACCTCGGCGTCGGCCAGCACGTACGCGTGGTCGTCGAGGGATCCGAGCGGATGCAGGGCCGTGCGCCGGTAGCCCTGGGTCTGGCCGGCTCCGATGATCATCAGCACCTCGGGCCGGTTCAGTGACAGCAGCCCGACCGCCGCGCCGGTACCGGCGCCGAGCGCCTCGAACGCCTGGATGTACTGGCTGATGCGGTCGGCGAGCTGGCCACCGGTCAAGGTGGTGTCGCCGAGGAACAGGACCGGCTTGTCCTTGTTGCGCTTGAGGGCGCCGACGGTGAGGTGGCCGGAGTGCAGGGGATGGCGCAGCAGGTCACTCATGCCGTCCAGACTAGAACGTGTTCCAGAAATCTCCGATAGGGATCGGCCAATCCGTCGATTGAGGTAGTGCACTACGCGCGTTTGTGCAGGTCGATCTCCGTAATCTGCCAGTTATCCGACATCGGTGACAGGCGATCGGAGGAGGTTTGTCATGGCACACCCATTCACGTATCCACTGCCCATGCCACGCTCGACCGCGTTGCTGGTCGTCTTCGGTGCCCTCACGGCGGCCGGCTTCGGCGTCATCGGGTCGGCGGGGCCCGCGCACGCCGTCGCACAATGCAGGTTCGATACCCACAGTCCGTTCTTCCTGCCGACCGACAACGTGTACCAGCGGCCGTTGCCGCTGGTGCCGCACTCGGCCGAACTGGGCGGACCGTGCAGGTTGTGACGTCCGGTCCCCGGCGGTGAGCACGCCCGCCGGGGACCGCGGGACCGTCGTCAGCGGTTGGCGGCCTTACGCGCTTCGACGGCCAGCTTCTCGGCGAGATCGGCCTTCCACTGGATTTCCTTCTGCACCCATTCGTTGTCCTGCGGGAACTCGTCGGTGTCATGGACGCGGCGCACCTCGAGCTTGACGCCCTTGCCCAGCGGGCACTTCACGGCCCACTGCCGCGCCTCTTCCTTCGAGGACACGTCGAGGATCCAGAACCCGTTGAACAGCTCCTTGGCCTCGGTGTACGGGCCGTCGGTGACCACCGGCGGGTCGGCGTTGAAGTCCACCACGAAACCCTCTTCGGGACCGGTCAGGCCCTCGCCGGCCAGCAGCACGCCGGCCTTGATGAGCTCTTCGTTGTAGCGGCCCATCGCTGCGATGATCTCGTTGAAATCGATGTTGAGCTCGGCCATCGCGGCCTCCGCCTCGGGAGTGGACCGCATGATCAGCATGTAGCGCGACATTGTCGTGTCTCCTTCTGGAGTAGGGAAGGGGCCCGCTTATCGTGCCCTCGCACATACGTCGAACGGCAAGCAGGCGAATCGACACAACGGAGAAAAGTTTTCGAAAGTTTTTTTCGACCGCCTAGCATCCACGCTATGGCCAGCCCGACGCAGTCCGCCGACCTTGTCATCGTCGGGAACATCCTGACAGTCGACCCCGCCCAACCGACCGCCGAGGCGCTTGCCGTGCGCGACGGGCGGATCGTCGCGGTCGGTACCCGTGCGGAAGTGCAGCCCTGGCTGGGCGCCGAGACCGATGTCCGTGAGGTCGACGGCTGCGTGTTGCCGGGGTTCGTTGAGGCGCACGGGCATCCGTTGATGGAGGCGATCGCACTGTCGGAGCGGATGGTCGACATCCGTCCCGTCACCTTGCCTGACGCCGATGCTGTGGTGGCCGCCATCCACGCCGAGGTCGCCAAGAGAGGGGCCGACGGCGCTTACCTCAACGGCTGGGATCCGTTGCTGCAGAATGGCTTACCTGAACCGACGCTGGCCTGGCTCGACGGTCTTGCCGAGACTCCACTGGTCATCATGCACAACTCCGGGCACAAGGCGTATTTCAACACCGCGGCGGCGCGGGCCGCGGGCCTGACGCGGGACACCCCCGATCCCAAGGGCGCGAAGTACGGCCGCGACGCAGCAGGCGATCTCGACGGCACCGCCGAGGAATCCGCCGCGGTGTTCCCGTTGTTGGGCGGCGCCATTCACCCGCAGGACTATCCGGCGATGCTGCTGGCCGAATGCGCCCGGCTCAACCGCGCCGGCCTGACGACCTGCTCGGAGATGGCATTCGACCCGATGTTCCGGCCGCTGCTCGCCGGTATGCACGATCAGCTGACCGTGCGGCTGCGCACCTACGAGATGTCGACCGCCGAATTGCACACGGATGCCAGCCCGTTCGAGGGGGACGACCTGGTGCGCCAGGTCGGAATCAAGATCTGGGTCGATGGTTCACCGTGGATCGGCAACATCGACCTGACTTTTCCGTACCTGGACACCGACGCCACCCGGACCATCGGCGTGGTGCCGGGATCCTGTGGGCACGCGAACTACACGAAAGAGCAACTCGCCGAGATCGTCGGCACCTTCTATCCCAAGGGCTGGCAGATGTCCTGCCATGTGCACGGAGATCGGGGCGTGGACACCATCCTCGACGTGTACGAGGACGCCCTGACGCGCTGGCCCCGCAACGACCACCGGCTGCGGCTCGAACACGTCGGCGCCATCACTCCCGTCCAGTTGCAGCGCGCCCACGATCTGGGCGTGACCGCCAGCATCTTCGTCGACCAGTTGCACTACTGGGGTGACGTGATCGTCGACGGGTTGTTCGGCCCGGAGCACGGCGAGACGTGGATGCCGTGCGGTTCGGCCGTTGCCACCGGCATGCGGATCTCGTTGCACAACGATCCGCCGGTGACGCCGGAGGAGCCGCTGCGCAACATCAGCGTCGCGGCCACCCGGACCGCGCCGAGCGGCCGGGTGCTCGGTCCCGAGGAACGGCTCACCGTCGAGCAGGGGATCCGGGCGCAGACCATCGACGCGGCGTGGCAATTGTTCGCCGACAACGTGATCGGCTCGTTGGAAGTGGGCAAGTACGCCGATCTGGTTGTGGTGTCGGCCGACCCGTTGTCCGTAGCGGCCGAAGCCATCGCCGACCTGGAGGTACAGGCCACCTACCTGGCCGGTCGCCAGGTTTACCCGAAAGCGGGTTGACGGTCGGCGTGCCATGGCACGCTCACCACATGTCTGATTTGCCGACACCGAAGTTTCTCGACGAGCGGGTGGCGCACTGGGCCGCGACCAAACCTGACGAAGAGGCCATCACCTATCTGAGCCGGACGTGGACGTGGGCGCAGTGGTACGACCGCATCCGCCGGGCTGCCGGCGCGTTGAGCGCCAGGGGCATCAAACGCGGCGATGTCGTCGCGTTCCTGGACAAGAACCATCCGGCGTGTGCCGAGGTGACGCTGGCCGCGGCGTCGCTGGGCGCGGCCACCGCCATCATCAACTTTCGGCTCGCCGCCGACGAAATGGATTATGTCCTCAACGATTCCGGGGCCAAGGTGCTGTTCGTCGGGGCCGAGTTGAAGCCGGGCGTCGAGGCGATTCGGGACAAGCTGCCGGGTGTCGGCGAGATCATCGAGGTCAAACCCGAGGGTGACGACGAGTACGAGGCGATGCTGGCCGCGGCGACTCCGCACGACCGCGCCGCAGATGTCCAGAGCGACGACGTGTGCATCATCATGTACTCCTCGGGCACCACGGGCCGGCCCAAGGGTGTCGCGCTGACCCAGGCCAACGTCATCGCCCACACCATCAACGCGTTCGACAGCTGGGTTGCCGAGCCGGACGACAAGAACCTCGTGGCGATGCCGCTGTTCCACGTCGGCGGAACATCATACATGCAGTACGGCCTGCACAACGGCATCCCGAGCTACATGACCCGCGATGTCGACGGCGTCGCGCTGGCCGGCGGCATCCTGGCCGGCGCGAACCGGACCTTCCTGGTGCCGGCGGTGCTGGCCAAGGTGCTCGACACCGGGCCCGAAGCCGTGCAGTTGTTCGGCGGCCTGAAGACCTACGCCTATGGCGCGTCACCCATGCCGCTGCCGCTGCTGCGCCAGGCCCTGCAGGCCTGGCCCGAGACCGAGTTCATCCAGGTGTACGGGCTCACCGAGGTGTGCGGTGTGGTCACCCGGCTCATGCCCGAGGATCACCGCTCGGGTGACGAGGAGCGGATGGTCAGTGCAGGCAAGCTCATCCCGCAGGCGGAGGTGCGGGTCGTCGACCCGGATACCCTCGAAGACGTTCCCGCCGGCTCGCAGGGCGAATTGTGGTTCCGCACACCACAATTGATGAAGGGGTACCACAACAAACCCGATGCCACCGCCGAGGCCATCACGGCCGACGGCTGGTTTCGCACCGGCGACATCGGCCGCATCGACTCGCAGGGCTACGTGTTCGTCGAGGACCGGCTCAAGGACATGATCATCTCCGGCGGGGAGAACATCTACTCGATCGAGGTCGAGCGCGTGCTGGCCGAGCACCCCGCCGTCACCGAGGTCGCGGTCTTCGGCGTGCCCGACGAAAAGTGGGGTGAGGCCGTCAAGGCCGTCGTCGCCGTCGAGGGCGAAGCCTCCGAGGCCGATCTGATCGCGTGGGCGCGCGAGCGGCTGGCCGCCTACAAGTGCCCCAAGACCGTCGACTTCATGGAGGCCCTGCCGCGCAACCCCACCGGCAAGATCATGAAGAAGGACTTGCGCAAGCCCCACTGGGAGGGGCACGACCGCGCCACCGTGTGAGGCAGCATGTGAGGCGTGCCTTCACTCGATGATCTGCTGGAGCGGCTCTACGTGGTCGCCCTGCCCATGCGGGTCCGGTTCCGTGGCATCACCGTCCGCGAGCTCGCGCTGATCGACGGGCCGGCCGGCTGGGGTGAGTTCGGCGCGTTCGTCGAATACCAGCCGCCCGAGGCCGCGGCCTGGCTGGCCTCGGCCATCGAGGCCGCCTACCGGCCGGCCCCGCCGGTGCTGCGCGACCGGGTGCCGATCAACGCGACCGTTCCGGCGGTCGATGCCGCCCGGGTACCCGAGGTGCTCGACCGGTTTCCCGGGGCGCAGACCGCGAAGGTCAAGGTGGCGGAGGCCGGGCAGTGCCTGGCCGACGACGTCGCGCGCGTCAACGCCGTACGTGAACGCGTGCCGACCGTGCGGGTCGACGCCAACGCCGGCTGGACTGTGCCGCAGGCGGTCGACGCCGCCGCTGCGCTGACCGCCGACGGTGACCTGGAGTATCTCGAACAGCCTTGTGCCACAGTAGAAGAGCTGGCTTCGCTGCGCGCGATGATCGACGTGCCGATCGCCGCCGACGAGTCGATCCGCAAGGCCGAGGATCCACTGCGCGTGGTGCGGGCGAAGGCCGCTGACATCGCGGTGCTGAAGGTGGCGCCACTGGGTGGGGTATCGCGAATGCTGGACATCGCCGCGCAGATCGACATTCCGATCGTGGTGTCCAGTGCACTGGATTCCGCGGTCGGGATCGGTCGGGGGCTCCTGGCGGCCGCCGCGCTGCCGCAACTGCAGCATGCCTGCGGGTTGGGCACCGGCGGTCTTTTCGTCGAGGACGTCGTCGCGCCCGCGGTTCCGGCGAACGGGTTCCTGCCGGTCGGACCCGTCGTCCCGGAGCCGGATCGGCTTGCGGCGCTCGCTGCGGCGCCGGACCGCAGGCAATGGTGGATCGACCGCGTGCGGGCCTGCTATCCGCTGCTATTCGGGTAGGCGCTTACTCTAGGGAACTTCGTGCGGGTGTTTGACACTCGTGCAATGTCTGGCATGCGTGTGGGCCTTCTGGATCCGGCCATTGCTTCTCGACCCGCGGTGGACAGCTTCACCCGGGTCAGTTATCTGAGTGCCGTTGCCGCGGGGATCGACTCGTTCTGGGTGCCTGATCATCTCAACAGTCTGTTTCCGCGTGCGCTGTGGCAGCCGAAGTACTGCGGCGGTGCGAAGCTCCTGCCGTCCGCCGACGCCTACCTAGAGCCGTGGACCATGCTCGGTAGTCTCGCGGCGCGTAATCGGGTCGGCCGGCTGCGGCTGGGTGTCGGGGTCACCGACTCCGGCCGGCGCAACCCCGCGGTCACCGCGCAGGGTGCCGCGACGATGAACCTGCTGACGAGGGGTCGGTTCATCCTGGGCATCGGCTCTGGTGAGCGCGAGGGTAACGAGCCCTATGGGGTGGAGTGGTCGAAGCCGGTGGCGCGGTTCGAGGAGGCCATGGCCACCATCCGCGCCCTGTGGGATTCCAAAGGTGAACTGGTGAACCGGGATTCGCCGTATTTTCCGCTGCGCAACGCGATCTTCGACCTGCCGGCGTATCGCGGTGCCTGGCCACCGATCTGGATCGCTGCCCACGGACCGCGCATGTTGCGGAGCGTCGGACGCTACGCCGACGGGTATTTCCCCGCGTTTCCGCACACGCCGCAGGAGTATGCGCAGCGCCTCGATGTGGTGCGTTCGGCGGCGTCGGATGCCGGGCGTGACCCGATGTCGATCACGCCTGCGGTGGTCCTCTCGATCTTCACTGCGCCGACCCGAGCCGAGGTGGACGACGTGCTCGAGTCGGAGATCGTGCGGGCCGGTGCGCTGCTCGCCTCCGATGAGTTCTTCGCGCGCCACGGTGCGCAGCATCCATTGGGCGTCGGCTTCGCAGGTGCACAGGATGTCTTGCCCCAGGAGTGGGACGAGCAAACCGTGTTGTCCCACATCAAGGGCATCCCGACGGGCGTGATGCGGGAGATGGGGCTGGTCGGAACTCCAGCCGAGGTCATGGACCGGGCGGCGCAGTGGCGAGACTGCGGGGTGCGCTACGTCGTCGCGCTCAACAGCACTGTTCTGCAGCCCAGCCTGCGCAAAGGGCTTGCGGCACAGCGTCTCTTCTACTCCGTCGTCCGCAAGCTCAAGAAACTCTAGGAGTCGCCCATGTCTGGATTTCGCGTCGGCATCATGGATCCGGCGATTGCCTCGCGGCCTCGGGTGGACTCGTTCACTCGGGCCAGTTATCTGAGCGCGGTCGCGTGTGGCGTCGACTCCTTCTGGGTGCCCGATCACTTGAATGCGTTGTTTCCCAGGACGCTGTGGCAGCCGAAGTTTGCGGCGGGCGCAAAGGTTTTGCCCTCGGCGGACGCCTACCTGGAGCCGTGGACCATGTTGGGTAACCTCGCGGCTCGCAATCGGATGGCCCGCCTGAGGCTAGGTGTCTCTGTGACCGACACCGGGCGGCGCAACCCGGCGGTCACCGCGCAGGCGGCGGCGACGATGAATCTGCTCACCCGGGGCCGCTTCATCCTCGGTATCGGTACCGGTGAGCGTGAAGGCAACGAGCCCTATGGGGTGGAGTGGTCGAGGCCGGTGGCGCGGTTCGAGGAGGCCATGGCGACCATCCGCGCGTTGTGGGATTCCAAAGGTGAACTGGTGAACCGGGATTCACCGTATTTTCCGCTGCGCAACGCGAT
Organism: Mycobacterium dioxanotrophicus; assembly: GCF_002157835.1. NCBI lineage: Bacteria > Bacillati > Actinomycetota > Actinomycetes > Mycobacteriales > Mycobacteriaceae > Mycobacterium > Mycobacterium dioxanotrophicus. The sequence continues at coordinate 1,145,627 of NZ_CP020809.1, forward strand.
CTTCGACCTGCCGGCGTATCGCGGAAAGTGGCCGCCGATCTGGATCGCCGCCCACGGACCGCGCATGCTGCGGGCGGTCGGGCGGTACGCCGACGGGTATTTCCCGGCGTTTCCGCACACTCCGCAGGAGTACGCCCAGCGGTTGGATGCTCTGCGGTCGGCGGCATCGGATGCCGGGCGGGATCCGATGGCGATCACGCCTGCGCTGTGGGTCATGGTCGTGCCGGGGCGTAGCTCGGATGAGGTCGACGAGGCGCTCGACTCGGCGGTGGCCAGAGCCGGTGGACTGCTGGCATCGGATGAGTTCTACGCCAGGCACGGCGCCGAACACCCGTTGGGCGTCGGCTTCACTGGCGCGCAAGACATCCTGCCGCAGGATTGGGACGAGCAGACTGCGCTGTCCTACATCAAGAAAGTGCCGATGTCGGTGCTGCGCGAGATGTATCTGTGCGGGACGACCGACGAGATCATCGACCGCGCCATTCAGTGGCGCGATTATGGCGTCCGCCACCTCGTGGTCGCCAATATCGGTCCACTGCAACGTCATCTACGCAAGGGGCTGCTGTCGACTGTCTTGTTCGGTCGTGCGGTCCGCAAGCTCAAGAAGCTGTAATCACAGCTGTCACAGCAGCACCTGGACGTGTTGGGTGGGTGCACCTGGAAACCCGCTATCGCGGGCGGTATCAATTTATTTGGTATCGCCGGTGGTGGCGCATTTTTAGAGGTGGTATTCCTTCCGAGCCGCGACACGCCGAGTGTCGGACACTCCGAGCGTCGCCGCACCGCTAGTAGTACTCCGCGACAGCCTGCAGGCGCGCGGCGAGCTTCTGCACCACCCACTGGTTGAGCGACACGCCTTGCTCGGCGGCCTCGACGGCAAGCCTGGCGTGCAGCACCGGCGAGGCCCGCACCATGAACTTGCCGCTGTATCGGCGATCGGTCAGCGGCTCGGGCAGTCTGCCCTCGATGGCCACGATCGCCGCCACCTCATCGGCGACTTTCTTGGCGACTCCGGCGATCGCGTCCTCCGGCGTAAACGCCCGCCACCACAAATACGGGAATTCGAGGCACTGGCCCAGGTACCCGCGCGTCTCGTGCGACCAATCGGCACGATAGGTGTATTCCGTCATAGCGCCGATCATCGCGACACCATCCGACAAACCAGCTCATGTCCTGATCTGTGGGGTACATGGCATAGATGACATGCCCGACATCGCCAACACTGAAGTCATGACGCGATCGGTGGTGATTCTCGGCTACGCCGGCGTGCAAGCGCTCGACCTGGTCGGACCGTTCGACGTGTTCACCGGCGCGACCTTGCACCTGGCCAGTCGGGGCCGTGTCGACGACGGTTACACAGCCGCCCTGGTTTCGATCGACGGTCAGCCCGTCGCGACCCTCACCGGACTGGAATTCGTCGCACAACCACCGCCGGATCCGAACCTGCCGATCGACACCATCGTCATCCCGGGCGGTGTGGGCGCCGACACCGCCCGCGCCAATCCAGCTGTCATCGACTGGATCAGAACCGCGGCGCCGCACGCCCGTCGCGTCGTCACGGTGTGCACCGGCGCCTTCATCGCCGCCCAGGCCGGGTTGCTCGACGGATGCCCGGCCACCACCCACTGGTCCTCGGCCGGCCGACTAGCCGAGGAATTCCCCACCGTGGCGGTCGATCCCGAGCCGATCTTCGTCCGCAGCTCCGAAAGTGTGTGGACGGCAGCCGGGGTCACCTCGGGCATCGATCTGGCGCTCAAGCTGGTCGAGGACGACTTCGGCACCGACGTCGCCCAGACCGTCGCCCGCTGGCTGGTGCTCTACCTACGGCGTCCGGGCGGGCAGACGCAGTTCGCCGCCCCGGTGTGGATGCCGCGCGCCAAACGAGAACCGATCCGCGATGTGCAGGAGGCCATCGAGGCCCAACCCGGTGGTGCGCACAGCATCGCCGAGCTCGCACGGCGCGCCGCCATGAGCCCACGGCACTTCACCCGGGTGTTCACCGATGAGGTCGGTGAGGCGCCGGGTGCCTACGTCGAGCGGATTCGCACCGATGCCGCGCGGCGTCAACTCGAGGAGACCGACGACACCGTGACCGTCATCGCGACGCGCTGTGGGTTCGGCACCGCGGAAACCATGCGCCGCAACTTCGTTCGGCGGATTGGCATTTCGCCCGACCAATACCGAAAAACCTTCGCCTGAAAGAGGAGATATGCAGATCGCCATCGTTTTATACCCGGGTTTCACCGCGCTCGACTTCATCGGGCCCTACGAGATCCTGCACTACCTGCCCGACGCCGAGGTTCGATTCGTGTGGCATGAACCCGGCCCGATCACCGCGGACTCCGGCGTACTGGTCATCGGCGCGACCCACTCGTTCGACGAAACCCCTTCTCCGGACCTCATTCTGGTGCCCGGCGGGCCGACGACCATCGAGCACACCCGCGACGAGAAGCTCATCGCGTGGTTGCGCCAGGCCCATGAGACAGCGAGCTGGACGACGTCGGTGTGCTCGGGTTCGGTGTTGCTGGCCGCGGCGGGCATCCTGCGCGACCGCCGTGCGACGTCGCACTGGATGGCATTGCCGGTCCTGAAGACCCTGGGCGTGACGCCGGTCTCCGACGAGCGGATCGTCAACGCAGGGGACCAGATCGTGACCGCGGCGGGCGTCTCGGCGGGCATCGACCTGGCGATGTGGCTGGCCGGCCAGATCGCGGGCGAAGCCAAGGCCAAGGCCATCCAGCTGGGCATCGAGTACGACCCGCAGCCGCCGTTCGATTCCGGTCACATGTCCAAGGCGTCCGCCGCGACCAAGGCGGCCGCGACGGCGATGCTGTCGAAAGACGTCATGAAACCCGCCGCACTCAAGGCGACCACGCTGCTGCTGTGGGACCGCGCGCTCGACGCCGTGCGCGCCCGCCGCTGAGTCGGAGCTGATTCGGGCAGTAATGTCGGCCGGGTGAACCTGGCTTACGACGAACGAGGCAAAGGTGAGCCGGTGCTGTTCATCGCGGGCCGCGGTGGCGCCGGCCGCACCTGGCATCTGCACCAGGTGCCGGAGTTCCAGCGTGCAGGCTATCGCTGCATCACCTTCGACAACCGCGGCATCGGCGCAACCGAGAACGCAGAGGGATTCGACACGGCCCAGATGGTGGCCGACACCGCCGAGCTCATCGAGAAGCTCGACGCGGCGCCGGCACGCATCGTCGGTGTGTCGATGGGATCGTTCATCGCGCAGGAACTGATGCTGGCCCGCCCAGAGCTGGTGCACTCGGCCGTGCTGCTGGCCACTCGTGGTCGCCACGATCGCGCACGCAACTTCTTCCGCGAGGCCGAGCGCGACCTGGACCAGTCCGGGGTGCAGCTGCCGCCGACGTTCGACGCGAAAGTGCGCATGCTGGAAAGCTTTTCGCCGAAGACGCTCAACAACGACGTGTCGGCGCGCGACTGGAGCGAGATGTTCACCATGTGGCCCACCAAGCCGACGCCGGGCCTGCGCACCCAACTCGACGTCGGCCCAGACGGCAACCGGTTGCCCGCTTACGCAGCCATTCGCACGCCGGTGCTCGTCGTCGGTTTCGCCGACGATGTGGTGTTGCCGCCACATCTCGGGCAGGAAGTGGCCAAGGCCATACCGAACGCCCGCTACCTGGAGATTCCCGACACCGGCCACCTGGGCTTCATCGAGAAACCGCAGGAAGTCAACGCCGCGATCCTCAATTTCTTCGCTGAATCACGAGCCCAATAGGCTGTAGTGGTGAACCCATCGACGGCACAGGCCCGTGTCGTCGTCGACGAACTCATTCGCGGCGGCGTCCGCGATGTCGTGCTGTGTCCCGGATCGCGCAACGCCCCGCTCGCGTTCGCGCTGTCCGACGCCGATCGCGCCGGCTGGATCCGGCTGCACGTGCGCATCGATGAACGGACCGCCGGCTACCTGGCGATCGGCCTGGCCTGCGGGGCCGAGGGCACGCAACGCGCCCCGGTCTGCGTGGCCATGACTTCCGGCACCGCGGTGGCCAATCTCGGGCCCGCGGTGGTCGAGGCCAATTACGCTCGGGTTCCGCTGATCGTGCTGAGCGCCAACCGGCCGTACGAACTGCTCGGCACCGGCGCCAACCAGACCTTCGAACAACTCGGCTACTTCGGCACCCAGGTGCGGGCCAACATCAGCCTCGGGCTGGCCCCCGACCTCAGCGGTGGTGCGCACGGCGAGATGGATGCCCTCAATGCGCAGTGGCGCTCGGCGACGTGTCGAGTGATCGCGGCCGCCACCGGCTCGCGCACCGCCAACGCCGGCCCGGTGCAGTTCGACATCCCGCTGCGGGAACCGCTGGTTCCCGACGACGCCGCAGGCCCGTCCCCGGCGTTTCCCGGCGGCAGGCCCGGTGGCAAGCCGTGGACATTCACCCCGCCGGTCACCTTCGATCAGCCGTTGGACATCGACCTGACGCCGGACACCGTGGTGATCGCCGGGCATGGCGCGGGTGTACATCCGAACCTGGCGGAGCTGCCGACGGTCGCCGAGCCGACCGCGCCGCCTGCCGCCAACCCGCTGCACCCGCTGGCGCTGCGCCTGGTGCATCCGCAACAGGTCATCATGTTGGGCCGGCCGACTCTGCACCGCCCCGTGTCGTCACTGCTGGCGGACCCCTCGGTGCCGGTCTATGCGTTGACGACGGGCCCGCGCTGGCCCGATGTCTCCGGCAATTCGCAGGCCACCGGCACCCGCGCGGTCACCTCGGGGACTCCGAACCCGGCGTGGCTGCGCCGCTGCGCCGAGATGAACCGGCACGCTGTGGCCGCGGTGCGCGACCAGCTCACAGCTCATCCGTTGACCACCGGCCTGCATGTTGCGGCGGCGGTGGCCGCAGCCGTACGACCGGGTGACCAGCTCGTGCTCGGTGCGTCGAACCCCGTGCGGGACGCCGCCTTGGTGGCGCTGGACGCCACGGGTGTGAAGGTGCAGTCGAACCGCGGGGTGGCCGGCATCGACGGCACGGTGTCGACAGCCGTCGGCGCAGCCCTGGCCCACGAGCGCGTCGGCCGCACGATCGCGCTGATGGGCGATCTGACCTTCGTGCACGACAGCTCCGGGCTCTTGATCGGCCCGACCGAGCCGACGCCGCGCGACCTGACCATCGTCGTCTCCAACGACAACGGCGGAGGCATCTTCGAGCTGCTCGAACAGGGCGACCCGCGGTTCTCCGACGTCTCGTCCCGCGTCTTCGGCACGCCACACGACGTCGACGTCGGTGCCCTGTGCCGCGCCTATCACGTCGAGCATCGCCAGATCGAGGTCGACGGGCTGGCCGATGCGCTGGCCGAACCGGGCGGCGCGATGCGGGTGCTGGAGGTGAAGGCCGACCGGTCCTCGTTGCGCGCGCTGCACGCGTCCATCAAGGCAGCGTTGTGAGAGTGCGCGTGAGCGCGGCCGTGCATCGGCTGCGCGCGTCGGCGCAGACCCTGCTGCCACGGCTCTCGGGGGAGGCCTGCGAGACCCGCTCCCAGCGCGTCATCCGCCGGGTCCGTATCGGGGTGGTGATCGTCGCGTGCCTGGTGACGTTGCAGTCAGTGCTGCTGGTGCTCGGCGCCTGGCGCAACGACCGCCAGATCGAGCGGCACATGGGTGTGGCGGCCGCCGAGGTGCTCAGCGCGGGCCCGCGGCGCTCGACCATCGAGTTCGTCACGCCCGACCGGGTGACCTACCGACCGGAGCTCGGCGTGCTCTATCCCTCTGAACTCGACACCGGCATGCGGATCTACGTCGAATACGACAAGAACGACCCCGACCTCGTGCGGGTGCGCAACCGCAACGCGTCCTTGGCGATCGTTCCGGCCGGGTCCATCGCGGTGGTGGGCTGGCTGGTTGCCGGTGCGGCACTGGCCGGGCTGGCGTTGCTGCAGAAGCGGCTCGACCGTCGTCAGATCGCCGACAACAGCTTGGCCAGCCAGTTGTTGTCGTAGATGTCGATGATGTTGTCGTTCTTCAGGTCGTAGACCGTCGGTGTGCCGATGGTGTCCTGGATCTCGCTGAGGAATTCGACGTTCTGGTCGGCCATCTCGCCGGTGTCGACACCGGCCTCACCGGCGGCGATCTTGGCGACGTGCTCGGACCCGACGCCGCTCTCGCGCGCCATGTCGGCCAGCTCCTGATCGCTCGGTGCCTGGGCACCGGGCTGCTGGTGGCTCCACAGATCCTCGACGTAGCGCTGGAATTGCACACCGCCGGTGCCCGGGCCCGCCGCGAGGAACAGGGCATTGCTCACCCGGGCCGAGTAGTCGTGGCCGTCGACGTCGAGGAACGTCATCGGGCGGTAGGTGACGGCGAGCTCACCCAGGTTGATGTAGCTGCTGATCTCATCGCCGAAGTCGTGCTGCAGCTGGGCGCAGTGCGGGCACTGGGGTTCGGTGAAGATCTCGATCTGTAGCGGCGCATCGGTGAACCCCACCTGAATGCCCGAGCCGTCCTTGGTGATCTCGGTCGGCGGGCCGTTGGGATCGGGAGCGGCGGTGCCGGAGACCACCTGGGTGCAGCCCGCGGTGGTCAGTGCCAAGCTCATCGCCAGCGCGCCGAGCAACCGCGTGAACCGCATGCCACCTGAGCGTAGTCCCAGGATGTCCGGAGCGGGCAGGTCAGGTTTTTGCGTGTCGTATCCCCGTCGGCAACCTTTGCGACAGGTGCCGCTGCGACGATCGTGACGTGCGCGTGGCAATCGTTGCAGAGTCCTTCCTCCCGAATGTCAACGGCGTCACCAACTCCGTGCTTCGGGTGATCGAACATCTCCGCCGTACCGGCCATGAGGTCCTGGTCATCGCGCCGGACACCCCGCGCCGGCAACCGCCGGCCGACCGGGTCTACGACGGTATCCGGGTGCACCGGGTGCCGTCGCACATGTTCCCGAAAGTGACCTCGCTGCCGCTGGGCGTGCCGCGGCCCCGGATGGTCAGTGTGCTGCGCGGGTTCGCGCCCGACGTCGTGCACCTCGCGTCACCCGCGCTGCTCGGCTGGGGCGGCGTGCATGCCGCCCGGTACCTGGGTGTGCCGACGGTCGCGGTGTTCCAGACCGATGTCGCCGGTTTCGCCGAGAGCTACGGCGTCGGCGTGCTGTCGCGGGCGTCCTGGGCGTGGACGCGTCGGCTGCACGCCAAGGCCGACCGCACCCTGGCCCCGTCCACCTCTGCGATAGAAAACCTTGAAGCCCATGGCATTCCACGGGTCTACAAGTGGGCTCGCGGAGTGGACATCACCGGTTTCGCGCCGTCCGCGCGTGACGAGGCGCTGCGGGCGTCGTGGTCGCCAAATGGTCGCCCGGTGGTCGGATTCGTCGGCCGGCTGGCACCGGAAAAACATGTGGAACGGCTGGCCGCCCTCGCGGCGCGTGACGACCTGCAGCTGGTGATCGTCGGCGATGGCATCGACCGCGCAAAACTCCAAACAATGCTTCCCTCAGCGGTTTTCACCGGTGAACTACGCGGGCCGGCGCTGGCCGCGGCGTACGCCAGCATGGATGTGTTCGTCCACCCCGGTGAGCATGAGACGTTCTGCCAGGCGGTCCAGGAGGCGATGGCGTCGGGTCTGCCGGTGATTGCTCCCGACGCCGGTGGCCCGCGAGATCTCGTGGCGCCGTACCGAACCGGGCTGCTGCTCGGGGTCGACGAATTCGAGGCCACGCTGCCCGCGGCGGTCGATCATCTGATCGCCGAACGGGCGCGGTACTCGGTGGCGGCGCGTCGCAGTGTGCTGGGGCGCACCTGGCCGGCGATCTGCGATGAACTGCTCGGGCACTACGAGGCCGTGCAGCCGGGCGCCGACGTGACGCTGCGCCGGCATGCCGGATGAGTCGGGTCGCTATGCGTGGCGGGCGACGTCGGACGCCCTGAGTGTGGGCTGAGCTGCGCTGAGCGCCACGCGGATCACCGCGAGGGCATTGTCGTCGGTGGCCACGTACACCTGCCGTTTGCCCTGCCGCTGGGCGCGGACCAATCCGGCGAGCTTGAGTTTGCCGAGGTGGTGGCTGACCGTGGCGATGCTTTGGCCGGTCTTGTCGGCCAGGGTCCCGACGTCCTGCTCGCCGCTGTCGAGCAGCCACAGGATGTGCAGCCGCACAGTGGCCGACAGCAGACCGAACAGCGACGCGGTGTCCTGAAGCACCCGGGGCGACACAGGGTCGACCGGGTCGGGCGCGGCGGTGGGGGCGGGCACGGAACTCCTCTCGATGTCCCTGACCTAGACTGTCTCATACTCAACACTTGTGCAAGTGTTTGAGTTTCCTGGTTGGCCGCTGTTGTCCGACCAGATCAACGCGAACGCGACAGCCAGGTCCGGCGCCGCGCGTGGGTACCGTGGACAACGCTATTTCGACCGCGTGAGGGGCCGACGATGACAGACGACGCAGCCGGCCTCGGCACTGTCCTCGACGACCAGAACCACCGCCTGTGCGAGCTCGCCGCTGCACCCGTGTTGACCCTGTTTCACCAGGTGCACAGTTCTCCGCGCGGTCTCACCGAATGCGAGGCCGCCGACCGGCTGAGCCGGTTCGGTGACAACGACCCCGCGCCCGCCGACGAGGACAGTGCGTGGGCGCGGCTACGGACGGCGGTCCGTAGCCCCTTCGTGGCATTGCTGGCCGGGCTCGACCTGGTGTTCCTGCTCGTCCGCGACATCCGGGGAGTGGGAATCGTCAGCCTGATGATCGCCCTGGCGGTGCTGCTGCGGCTGTGGCAGCAGACCCGTTCGGAGCGCGCCACCCGTGCGCTCGAAGAGCTGGTGTCCGCGACGGTGACGGTGCGTCGCCGCGCCGACGATGACGACGAACCCATGGAGCGCGAGGTGTCGCCACAGGACCTCGTTCCCGGCGACATCGTGTTGCTGGGCGCCGGCGACGTCGTCACCGCCGACGTGCGGCTGATCACCTCCACCGACCTCGTGGTCGATCAGTCGGTGTTGTCGGGCGAATCGCTACCGGTGTCGAAGTCGGCGCGGCCGGGCCCGTCGGGTGCCGAGGCCGGGCTGCGCGACGCGGTCGTCGATGCGCCCAACCTGTGTCTGTCGGGTACGGCCGTGGTGGCCGGCGCCGCCACCGGCGTGGTGATCGCGACCGGGCCACGCACCTACACCGGATCGTTGACCAGATCGGCTGCGGCGATCCGTCCGGAGTCCAGCTTCGACCGCGGGGTCCGCGCGGTCGGCTGGACGCTGATCCGCTTCATGCTGGTCATGGCGCCCATCGTGTTCGTCGTCAATGGGCTGGTGAGCGGCGTGTGGGCGCAGGCGGCGATGTTCGCCGTCGCCGTAGCCGTCGGCCTCACCCCTGAGATGCTGCCCGTCATCGTCACGACGAATCTGGCCCGCGGAGCCGCCCGGTTGGTCAGCGAGAAGGTTGTCGTGCGGCGGCTCAATGCCATTCAGGATCTCGGTGCGATGGACGTGCTGTGTGTGGACAAGACCGGAACCCTCACCGAGGACCGCATCATCTACGCGCACAGCATCGACGTGACCGGACGCCCCGATGAGGCCGTCGCCGAATTCGCTTATCTGAGCGTGTATTTCCAGGACTGCGCGCACAGCCCACTCGATGCCGCGATCCTCGAACTGCTCGGTGGCGGGCAGATGGAGTTCATCGCCGACGCCGCGTTCGCCAAGGTCGATGAGGTCGCGTTCAACCATCGCCGGCGTCGCAACACCGTGGTGGTCACCCGGCAGCGCGACGAGCACATCATGATCTGCAAGGGTGACCCCGACCAGGTGTTGGCCCGCTGCAGCGAGATCCGCATCGACAACCGCGTCATCGCCTTCGACGACGAGCTGACCGCCGAGGCCAAGGAGATCGTGGCGACCTACCGGCGCCAGGGCATGCGGGTGCTGGCCGTGGCGGTCAAGGAGTTACCCGCGAGGTGGGAGGACTACGGCGAATCCGACGAATTCGGCTTGGTGCTGGTCGGTTTCGTCGGCTTTGTGGACCCGATCCGGGAGAGTGCGGGCGCTACCGTCACCAGCCTCGCGGATCACGGCGTCGGGGTGAAGATCCTCACCGGCGACAGCCGCGTGGTCGCTGCGCAGGTGGCCAACCACGTCGGGTTGGACTCCCACGCAACGGTTCTCGGAGCAGACATCGATGACGCCGGCGATCATGAGCTGCGTGCGCTGGCCGGCGCGGCTGACGTGTTCGCCGAGCTGACGCCGGCGCACAAGGCGCGCATCGTCGCGGCGCTGCGGCAGGAAGGACACGCCGTCGGCTACCTCGGCGACGGGGTCAACGACGTGGCCGCACTACGTATCGCGGACGTCGGGATCGCTGCCGACACCGCGGCCGACGTCGCCAAGCAGGCGGCCGACCTGATCCTGCTCGACCGCGACTTGGCCGTCGTCGCACGCGGTGTCGTCGACGGCCGTCGCACGCTGGCCAACACCATGAAGTACGTCAAGATCACCGCCAGTTCCAATTTCGGCAACGTGCTCTCGGTGTTGGCGGCCAGCGTGCTGCTGCCGTTCCTGCCGATCCTGCCCATTCAGCTGATGGTCCAGAACCTCCTGTACGACACCGCACAACTCGCACTGTCCTGGGATCGCGTCGACGACGACTACCTGAGGGTTCCGCAACGGTGGCGCTCTGGCGGGCTCATCGGATTCATGCTCACGTTCGGCCCGCTCAGCTCGCTATTCGACCTCGCCACGTTCGGTGCGCTGTGGTGGGCTTTCGGCGGTGCAAATGCGCCGTCGTTGTTCCAGACGGGCTGGTTTGTCGAGGGTCTGCTGACCCAGCTGCTGATCGTGCTCGTGCTGCGCACCCGCGAATTGCCGTGGCGCCGTCCCGGCCCCGCGGCGATTGTGGTGCTTGCGTTGTGGTGTGCGGCCTCCATCGGCCTGGTGCTGCCCGTGACGCCGTTGGCCGCGCCGCTGCACCTGACGTCGCTGCCGGCCGGCTACGTGCTGTGGTTGGCCGTGGTCGCCGTCAGCTACGCCTCGTGCGCGCAGCTCGTCAAACACCGGTACCTGCGGCGGCACCGGGCATGGCTGTGACCGACCGGCCGGGTAGCGTCAGCACGGTGAGTCGAGCGAGCCTGGAGAAAAACCCGCACGAGGTCGCGTCGATGTTCGATGCGGTGGCGCGGCGCTACGACCTGACCAACACCGTGATGTCGCTGGGCCAGGACCGGTTCTGGCGGCGTGAGACCCGCGCGGCGTTGGGCATCGGACCGGGGGACAAGGTGCTGGACCTCGCGGCAGGCACCGTGGTGTCGACGGTCGAACTGGCCACCTCGGGCGCGTGGTGCGTCGCCGCGGACTTCTCGGTCGGGATGCTGGCGGCCGGTGCGGATCGGCCGGTCCCCAAAGTCGGGGCCGATGCCACCCGGCTGCCGTTCGCCGACGGCGTGTTCGACGCGGTGACCATCAGCTTTGGGCTGCGCAACGTCGTCGACCATGTGGAAGGGCTGCGGGAGATGGCCCGCGTAACCCGGCCCGGCGGCCGGCTCGTCGTGTGCGAATTTTCCACGCCGACCAATCGCGCGTTCGCCACGGTCTACAAGGAGTACCTCATGCGGGCTCTGCCGGCTATGGCGACCGCCGTGTCGAGCAACCCCGAGGCCTACGTCTACCTCGCCGAGTCGATCCGGGCATGGCCCGATCAGGCCGAGCTGGCCCGCCGCATCGGAACAGCCGGTTGGTCAAATGTGCGCTGGCGCAACCTCACTGGCGGCATCGTCGCGCTACATGCCGCGACGAAGCCGGAGTAGGCGCGGCTGCATGGGCCACCGACAAGTTTCGGTGCTGACCGCACCGACATTCACGTCAGGGACAAATTCCGCGGCTCATTTGTCCCTGTGGTGAATCTCGGTGATCGCGCACACTGATTCGACAAGTCCGATAGCTCGGCTGGCCCGCCACCGCGCGTGCTTACGCTCAGATCAGTGCCTTCTTACGCCGGATGCGTCGGCGCAGATCGGTCATCAGCACAGCGTAATTGCCGTTGCGCAAGGACTTCGGCAGGAACCGGTTGACGAATGACACAAACAGGAAGAGGTGCTCGAACCGGCGTCGGTCGGTGTCGGTCCAGTCGAATCCCATCACGTCGCGGAACACCGGTGCCAGAAACCCGATGGTGAGAAACCGCAGCAGCGGAGCCAGCATGACGCGCAGTACCGGGTTGATCATTTTGAGCTGCACCAGGCGCATCAAGTAGTCGTAGACGAACGGTGTCATCTGCACCCGCTCGCACGCGGTGTTCCAGTACGCGTCGAAGTCCGCGCGGGTGGCCGGCCACTGCTCTTCGAGCACCTGCAGCGTGGTCCCGATCGGCATGGCGCTCTGATAGAACCCTTCGGCCTGTTCATCGGTGAGCTTGCCGTACAACAGCTGATGGGTGTCCTCGTAGAAGATGAACAGGCAAGCGGCCACCCATAACTGGAGTTCGCGGTTGAACGCGTTGTAGGACACCGGACTTTCGGCGGTGGACCGCACCTGCCGATGCGCGGCGTTGACCGCCTCGCGGTAGGCGGCGCGCTCCTCGTCGGTGCCCAGGATCGCCACGGCCAGATACTGTGCGGTGGTGCGCAAGCGTTTCCATGGGTGACGCACCAGGCTGCCCGACTCGACACGGCTTTCCGCCACCCCATAGCCCACTTCGGGCCAACTCATCTGCATGATCACGTTGGCGGCGGCACCGGCGGCCGACCAGAAGTCCAGCGCGTCGGTGAGGTCGACGTCCTTCTTCCGGTTCCACCGGGGTACCCGCTGGGTGATGGTGATCCTGGTCTCCGCGGTGGTCAGCCGGGGCGGCGCCGCGAGATCGACGTAAGTGGCTGGCATGAAGGTCCTTTCGAGTCGCTCACACGGTCTGCACGTCGTTGACGATCCAGCGGTCCCCGCTGCGGACCAGCGACACCACCATCCGGTACTTCTGATTGCTGCCCTGCGGTGCAGTCACGTTGGTGACGTGCTGGTCGACGAACGCGATCACGGTCGCGGAGTCCTTGTCGAGCCGCTCGACGGCAACATGGTCAGCCGTCGCGGTGGCCACGCCCTTGCTGGTGACGACGATGTCGCGCAGCGCCTTGACCATCTCGTCGTATTTGGTGGCGAACTCCGGGGTGGAGTCGGCGACGATACGCCCACGGTTGGCGTCGAGGTTCTGGTAGTCGAACGCGGCCATCGCCACCAGATAGTCGTGTGACATCGAAACAGCCTGTGCTCGCAGCGTTTCGGTGTGCCGGTGCCGGTACTCGCCGATCGACACCACGGTCACTCCGGCCACAGCGGCTGCCACCAACAACCCAACCAAGGCGATCATCAGCCGCCGCGGGGGCCGGCGCCGCGGCGCGGGGTCGTCAGCGGGCTCGGGCTCGGAGTCTGGGCGCTCCAAGGTCAGAACCGTCTCGGCGCCCTCGTCGTCATCGTCAGGATTCACTGCGGTCCGCCTTTCAGGATGCTGCGCCACTTGTAGACCAGTTGGGCCAGGGTCGGGATCTTCACGGGGTCGTCGACCACCGGTGGGCCGATCGGATATCCCGGCGTCTGGGAGTGCTGCAGGCCCAGGTCGTTGGGCCGGGGCGCGTTGACCGCTCCGCGCATGCCGAGATCCGGTGCGGGCGGGCAGTACATCACCAGATCGGGCTGGGTGGGGCTGACGTCGCCGATGGCCCGCCGGTCCACGTCGTAGTTGCACACCGGACCCTGGGTCGCGATCAACGAGAAGTCGGCCCGGGTCTGGCCGGTGGCGTCGTGCTTGACGATCGAGGTCAGATCCTGCAGACCCTTCGGGATCGTGGAAAGTCCGGTCTGCAGGGAATCGGTGCGGTCACCGATGATCGGCATCACGGTGGCGAGGTTGGCCAAGGTCGCACCGAACGTGCCGCGGTAGGTGTCCAGGACGCGCTGCAACGAATTGAGCGTCGCCGGTGCATGATCGGTCAGGTACAGGAACACCGGGCCGCTGCCGTCGAGTTGGGTCGCCAACCGGGCGCTGGCCGCCATGCCCCGCACGAACGGGTCGTGCTGCGCGGCCATAGTGGTCACCAGGTCGGCGGTGCCGTCGATCAGCAACTGCAGTTGGCCGGCCTGGCGGTGGATGCGCCGTGAGATGTCTGCGCCGTTGTCGATCAGAGCGGCCAGGCCGGGGCCGAGCCCGTCGAACGCATTCGACAGTTCGGTGCCCACCTCCCGGACAGACTGTGCATCAATGCCTTTCACGAGCTGCGCGGTGTCGCCCATGATGCGGTCCATTTGCACCGGTTGGCGGTCGGCGGGGGCCGCGATGGTGTCGCCCGAAGCCAGGTACGGTCCGGTGTCGGTCTGCGGCAGGATGTCCACACTCTGGATCCCGGCTGCGGTACCCATGCCGATGGTCATGATGCTGTCGTGCGGGATCCGCGTTCCGGGGTCCAGCGCCAACCGCACCATTGCGGTGCCGTCGCGGTCCAGCCACACCGCATCCACCGTGCCTACCTGCACACCCCGCACGGTGACGCTGGTCCCGGCGGTCAGCCCGAACGCGTCGGTCATCGTCGCGTTCAGCAGCAGTGGTGTGCGGAAGCCTTGCGGGCCGGCCACATAACGCACCCCGAACGGCACCACGATCGCCGCGATGGCAGCGAAGATCGCCAGCTGGACCACCACCAGGCGTCTCACTTCAGACCTCCCGACAGAAACCCTTCGAGCGCCTGGTCACCGGTGATCGGCGTGCCGTTGACGATCAAGCCTCCGGTGAGCAGCTTGTCGATGGTGCCCGGAATGTCCAGGGCGCCATCGAACATCAGGTAGTCGCCGTGCACCGACTGGCCGAACTTCTGCAAGAAGGTGTTCATCGCCGTCAGCGTCGCGCCGATGCGGTCGTTGAAGGTGCCGAGGAGTCCGACCACGGTGTTGGCGTCGGTCACCATGGCACTCAGGTCGGCTCCGGCCAGCACGTTGTTGGCGGTCGCGGACAGCGCCGTGGTCGAGGCGAACAGGCTCTGCAGTTTGGCGCGCTGCACGTCGAGCATGGCCACGACTTTCGGCACCGTGTCGAGATAGCCGGTGACGGCCTGCTGTTCGCGGTCGAACTGCCCGGTGATACTGGCCGCGAGGGTCATGGCTTGGTCGAATTCGCCCTGGTGGTCAGCGGCTTTCGCGGTCAACTGCGACATCGCGTCGATCAGGCCACGTACTTTCGGGCCGCGGCCGCTGAACGCCTTGTCCAGTTCCCCGACGATCGTGGTCAGTTGGTCGACGCCGCTGCGGCTGAGCAGTGCCCCGAAAGTGGCCAGCGCGCTTTCGATCTGCGGTCCCAGCTGCGTGTGGCTCGGTGGGATGACGTCGCCGTCACGCAGCTCCCGCTGTGGCGGATGGTCGGGAGCCGTCAGCCTGACGAACGGATTACCCAGCGCCGAGGGAAGTTCCACGCTGGCGACGGTGTTGGCACCCAGGCCGCTGGCGTCCTGCAGGCTGAGCCGCA
This sequence comes from Mycobacterium dioxanotrophicus, assembly GCF_002157835.1. Lineage (NCBI taxonomy): Bacteria > Bacillati > Actinomycetota > Actinomycetes > Mycobacteriales > Mycobacteriaceae > Mycobacterium > Mycobacterium dioxanotrophicus. Next base: position 1,161,058 of record NZ_CP020809.1, read on the forward strand.
CCGCGGCACCGGAAGCTGCCATCGTCATCGCGCTGACCCGGCCCACCACCTTCTGCCCGTTGCGGACGTCGGCCCCGATGGTGATGCCGTCCGCGGTCGGCAGCACCACGGTGATGGCCATGGTGTCGCCGGGAGCGGTACGTCCGACCGGGAGATCCTGAATCCCGATGTCGCTCAACGACCATACTGCGACGCAGGCGGCGACGACGGCCCCGGCGGTGGACACGGCGGGCAATGCAGGTCTGCGCATACTGATCACCGCGGGTACCTCGGGTTCGGTGCAGGAGCGGTGCCCGTGACGGCCGACACGATGCCCAGCGGGTCCGACCTGCTGATCGGATAGGAGACCGGATTGGTAATTCCGGCACCGACACACATCGGCAGCATCCACCGGTCGCAGAAGTTCTGCGCGGCCGCGAACTGCGTGAGCACCGTGGATACGTTCAGCCGGATGCGGCCGCGGCGGTCCGGTCCGACGGTATTGGAGAGGTTCTGCATCATCAGCGGGACGAGATCCATGAACTCGGCGAGTTCGGGCTGTTTGGCGGTCAATACGGCGCCGACGGCGTTGAGGTTGGCCGCGATGGCGCCCAGTTCGTCGCCGTGCTCGGCCACGAACCGGTCGATCTGCTCGAGTACCGACTTGAGATCCTGCATCGGCGCGCTGATGTCGATGTTCGCGTCCGCCCACGATCCACCGAGCTGGTTGAGTTCGGTGATCACCTGGTTGAGTGACACCTGCCGTTTGTTGAACGCCGCCATCAGCGTGGTCAGGTTGTCGACTACGGCGCCGATGTCGTCGGCGCGCGCGCCCACCACACCGCTGGCCGCGCTGAGATTGCGTATCGCTTCGTTGAACTGCTTTCCCTGGCCACGCCATTCGTCGGCCCCGCGGGTCAAGACCTTGCCGATGTCGCCTTGGCCCGGGCCGATCGCCGACGTCAGGGTGCTGAGGCTGCCCAGCATGGTGTCGAACGTGATCGGCGCGTGGCTGTGGTCGGCGGGGATGACGTGGCCGTCGGCGAGGGTGGGTCCGGACCCGCTGTACGCCGGCCCGAGTTCAACGCTGCGATCGCTGATCAGGGCCGGGCTGAGCACGTACGCATCGATGTCGGCAGGCAGCACGACGTCACCGGGAACGCTCATGCTGACCCGCACCGTGGTGCCCTGCGGCGTGACGGCGGTGACCCGCCCCACCGGGACGCCGAGCACCGTCACCTTGCTGCCGGGATAGATGCCGTTGATATAGCTGAAGTCGGCGTGCACCGTGGTGGCCCGGTCGCTGCGGCCGAACACGAACCATCCACCGCCGCCGAGGAAGGCCGCGATGACGAGCAGGGTCAGGATGCGACGGTTCATCGGCACTCCCGCTGAACGTTCAAGAAGCACAACAGGTTGTCGGGCATCACCAAGGACGGCGAGTTGACGTCGGCCCACGTGCCGTTGCCGGTGGCGTTGGTGACTGCACGGATCGCCGGTGGCATCTGCACGAGGGTCTGCTCGATCTTGTCGGCGTTGGCCTTCAGGGTGCCGGTGACCGCTGCCAGGTCGGTGATCAGCTCGCCGAAGTCTTGTTGCTTGGCGCCGTACACCTCCGACAGTTGCCGCACGATCGCACCGAGATTGGCGACGATGTCGGTCAGCGCCTGCCGGCGAGCGGTCAGCGCCGACACGATGTGCTGCGCGTTGGCCGCGGTGGCACTCAGAGAATCGGTCTGCTGTACCAGCAGTTCCGACAGGGAGCGCGAGACCCGCAGCAGCTCGTCGACCTTGTCGCCGTTCTGGGCGAATACCGAACTGGCGCTGCTGATCCCGGCCAGCACCCGGCCGAGTTCGGCGCTGTCGCCGGGCATCGACTCGGTGAGTGTGTTCATCATGTCGGCGAGCGGCTGCTGCTCGACGCCGGTCGCGGCGCGCGCGGCCTGACGACCCACCTCGTCGAGGCTGTACGGCACGGTGGTGCGAGCAAGTGGAATGGTGTGGGAATCCCCGGGATTGACGGTCCCGGCAGGCATCACGTCGAGGAATCGTTTGCCCAGCACGGTCCGCAACCGGACGGTGACGGTGGTGCGGTTGCCCAATGGTTGCGCTTTGTCGAGCCGAAAGCCCACCCGCACGCGATTGCCGGCCAGAGCGACCTGCTCGACGCGCCCGGCGGGCACCCCGGCGACGTATACCGGGTCGCCACTGGTCAGTCCGCTCGCATTGGCCAGTTCGGCGGCGTAGGCGTTGGTGCGTACCTGGTAGACCACGCGTGGCACGCCGATCGAGATGAGCATGATGGTGATCAGGGCTATGGTGCCGATCACGCCGAGCGCCAGGGGAATTGACGGGTTGTGTTTGCGTTGATCCTTGACGAAGAGAAAGATCACCGCGCCGACGAACAGGTCGATCAGTTTGACGAGAAACATCTACTGGCACACCTCGGAATGCCTGCGGCCGAAGATGTTCGCCTCGTGGCTGGCGATCTTCAGGGTGAAGTTGCACAGGTACAGGCTCACGAAGCCGCCGTAGCTGGTGGTGTGGTTGATCGCGTCGCCGAACTGCGGCAGATTGCCGAGCAGCGCGACGAACTGGTCGCTGTTGGGCTGCCAGGAGCCGAGCATGTTCTTGAGATTGGTTATGGTGTCGCCGTAATCCGCGCCTCCGCGCTCGACGGTGCCCGCCAGCGTGGCCAGCACCGCGTTGCCCTGGTCGATGAGCAGTTCGAGTTGCCTGTCCCCGCTGGTGATCGCCGCACTGAGCCGGCCCAGCCCACCGAGCATTTCTTCCAATTGCGGTTGACGGGTGTGGATCGACCGCATCAGCGTCGACATGTTGTCGATGAGCTGGGTGAAGATGCCGGCGTTGTTGCTCAACGCGGTTGTCATTGCGGCGATCTGGGTGAGGAGCGTGGTGAGGGTCTGGGTCTGGCCGCTGAACGTCTCGACGAAGCCACGGGTCAGCGTGTTGACCTGGTCGGGTGCGAGCGCGTCGAACAGCGGTTTGAAACCGTTGAGCAACGCGGTCAGATCCACCGCGGGCGCGGTGTGGGCCAGTGGGATGATCCCGCCTGCGGCGAGTTTGGCCGGTGCGTCGTCGGTCGACACGTTCATGACGACGCCGTCGGGATCCGACAGCGCGACATAGCGCGCGCCGAGCATGTCGCCGTAGCGGACCGCCGCGGTCACGTCGGTGGTGAAGGTGTACTCGGATTTGACTTCGATGCCGACGTCGGCTCGGCTGGTCCCGTCCGGGTTACCGGCGAACGCGATGGACTCGACGCGTCCGATCCGAATGCCGTTCATGGTCACCGGGTTTCCGACGTTGAGCCCTTCCACGCTGCTGAACTGCGCGAGGTAGGTGACGGTCCTGCCGCGGACCGGTACCGACAGGGTGTTCGTCACGAGCACCGCGCTGACGACACCGGCCGCACAGAAGCCGCCGAGCTTGATCCAGGACCGGCCACGGGTATTCATGCGATCCGCACCTCCGTCCCGCGGACCAGCGGGCCCAGTATGAGCACAGTTGCGATGTTCGGGGCGGTCGCGGGGCCTGCCGCCTGCGGCGCCACGGTGTCCTGCAGCACCGCGAGTGCGTGTGCCTGCCGATCGGTGTCGATGACCGCCGACGCCGGTGCCGCTTCTGTCGGAATCGGTGCCGATGCAGGCAATCCCGGCCCGGGCGGCAACGCGGTCTGGTTGGGCAGGTGTGGTGCCGGTGGCGTGAAGGGCGTGAGCGGCAGGTCCGCGGCAGGCCTGCGCAGCGGGTCCTCCGGCTGCTCGGGAACCGCGCCCGACGGTGCTGAATCGGCGCAGCGCGCACCGGATCTGGAGCCATAGACCGGGCAGTCCGACAACGCGTACGGCATGGGCCCGGCGAAGGTCGCCACGGCGGTGATGTTGAACTTGCCGGTGGCGAACACCTTGGCACCGGCCTCGCCGAAGGCCTGCGCACCGGCCAGTGTGTCCACCAGGCCGAGCGGCTGGGTGGCTGTCGTCGCGAGGATCTTTCCTGCCGCGTCGACGACGGTGATCATCTGTTCGCGGTGGTCGGACAGAAATGACGTGAGCACGCTGGAGAACCGGGCGAAACCGTCCATCGCCGAAGAGAAGTGACGTTGATCCTCGACCATGCGGTTGGACACCGATGTCGCCGCCGACAGTGTCGTGACGATGTCCGGGGTGGCGGTGTGCAGGGCGGTCATCACGTCGCGGAACTGCGGGGTGGCGTCCAGGAAGCGCATGAGCGACGGTGTCAGGGTGCCGGCTGCTGCGCTCAGATCGTCGATGGTGGAACCGATTTTCGTGCCGCGGTGATCCAATGACTGGCTGATCGCCGTCAGGGCGGTCTGCATGCGTTCGGGCCGAATCTGCGAGAACAGGTCGACGATCTTGGTGAACACGTCGTAGAGGGCCATCGCGTCGGGGCTGTGGTCGATGGAGATGGTCTCGCCGCGGCGTAGCCCGGATGCCGACCGGTCACCGGGGCCGTCGACCAGTTGCAGGTAGATGTCCCCGAAGAAAGTCCGTGGCACGATACGGGCCACGACCGAAGATGGGATCACCTGCAGCGCACCAGGTTCGATGGCCAGTCGCACGCGCGACGTCGCGGTGCCCGATTCGATCGCCGAGATGCGACCGACGTTGACACCGTGATAGCGCACCGGTGACTGGCTGGTGATGAGGCCCGCTGACACGGGTACGCCGACAAACACGTCGTCGGTGCGGTCGAGGTTTCCGGTCGCGCGGGCCACCAGCACCGCGGCGACGGCCATGCCGATGAGGACGGCCGCCACGCCGCGCACCGCCAGCCAGGGGCGACTGGCCGGACGGTTCCGTCGTCTGCGCAACCTCATACGCCCATCCCCGGGATCTGAGGGACCAGGCCCCACAACGCGAAGGTGAGGAGCACATCGAGGATGCCGACGGCCAGGATGGCGGTACGCAGGGCACGGCCTGCCGCCTGACCCACTCCGGCCGGGCCGCCGGAGGCGAAATAGCCGTAGGTGCAATGCACCAACGCCACCACGACCGCGAAGACCACCGCTTTGATGCCCGAGTACAACAGGTCACGCGGGCCGAGGGCCAGGTGGAAGAAGTAGTCGTACGTCCCCGGTGACGCACCGTTGAAGATCACCACCACGGTGCGCGTGGACAGGTAGCTGGCGAGCAGGCCGATCATGTAGATCGGGATGACGCAGACCACCGAGGCCAGCACCCGGGTGCCGACCAGGTACGGCACGGACCGCAACGCCATGGCATCGAGCGCGTCGATCTCATCGGAGATCCGCATCGCCCCGATCTGCGCGGTGAATCCCGTTCCGACCTTGGCGGCCAATGCGATTGCCACCACCACGGGGGCGAGCTCGCGGGTGTTGGCGATAGCGGCGAGCATGCCCGACAGTGTGTTCATGCCGACGAGGTCGAGTCCCCGCTGGGTCTCGACACCGAGCATCATGGCCGCCGCGAGCGACATGGCGAAGACAATGCCGATGGTGCCGCCACCGGAGAGTAGTGAGCTGGTACCGAACGTCACCTCGCCGATCTGGCTCAGGGTGTGCCTGCGATAGCGCACCGCCGCGTATGGCAGGGACATGACGACGCGCACGTAGAAGCTGACGTGGCGGCCGATGACCGTCAGGGCGTCGTATCCGGCGACCGCAGGACGCGAGAACCGGTGCAGCGCAGCACTTGTGGTGATCGCAGTCATCGGTAGTTGCCCACCGCGGGAACCACGACCGTGTACAGCGCCGACATGGTGGTGTTCAGCACGAAGACCAGCGCGAAGGCCAGTACCACGGCCTCGTTCACCGAGTTCGCGACGCCACCGGGACCGCCCTTGGTGTGCAGGCCCTTGAAGGTCGCCACCAGGGTGGCGGTGAGGCCGAATACGGCCGACTTGGTCAGTGCCATAAGGAAATCCGACACTTGTCCGTATTGACTGAAGGTGGCCAGGAACGTTCCTGCGGGCAGGTGCTGCACACCGATGTGGTAGAGGTAGCAGGCCATCACGCCGCCGAACGTCACGATCGAGCACAGCGCCAGCGCGACGATCACCGCGGCAACCAGTCGCGGCGCCACCAGCCGTTCGATCACGTCGAGGCCCATGACCTCCATGGCATCGATCTCTTCGCGGATGGTGCGCGAGCCGAGGTCGGTGCAGATGGCCGACCCGGCCACGCCCGCCATCATCAGTGCGCACACCAGCGCCGCGGCCTGGCCGACGATGATGAACGCGACGACGGCGCCCGAGTACCCACCCGCCCCGATCCGCCCGGCGAGTTCGCCGACCGACACCGCGATGAACACGCCGATCGGCATCATCAGCAGCAGCGCCGGGCCTGTGCAGACGCGGCCGATGAACAGGGTCTGCGCCACCACATCGTCGGCGACCAGCCGCCGCCGCAGGACCGCGACGACGACGCTGACGATGGCCTGCACCGAAAACCCGAGCACGTAGCCGCCCTGGACCAGGACGTCACGCATGGGCCCCTTGGGTGCGGGCAACTCGTAGCTCATCGACATCCTTCCGCGACGGTGTGCGCGTGGGGGAGCTCTCGACCCCCCGGCCGCGTGTGGAGCATGTCACATCCGGAGGTCCTCCGGCAAGCATTAAGTAAATGACTATTCTCGAGCTACCAGTATCAATATCGCTGGTATTTAGGCATGGAACCGCGACTTTTGTGATCGCCCGATTTCAGATTCAGCATTAACTTAGCTGGTAAGGGGTTGCCTGCAGTCCTTACGATGGCCGGATGGCGGCGTCGGGATCGGTACCTGTACTTGCTGTCGCGGGCCATCTCGGCGCGGGTAAGACCACGCTGCTCAACCACCTGCTGCGCAACAGTCGCGGCGTACGGATCGGTGCCCTGGTCAACGATTTCGGCGCGGTCAACATCGACGCCATGCTGATCGCAGGTCAGGTGGACGCGATGGCGTCGCTGTCCAACGGCTGCATCTGCTGCGCGGTGGACGCCGACGAGGCGGCCGACATGCTGGGCAAGCTCGCGGCGGTCAAGCCCCGGCTGGACCTCATCGTGGTGGAGGCCAGCGGCGTGGCCGAGCCGTCCGCGTTGGCCCGCACACTGGCCACCGCCGACGACAGCCGGTATCACTACGCGGGTCTGGTGTTGATGGTCGACGCGGTCGAATTCGCCCGCGGCGACCTGGGGCACAGTGTGCGCGTGGCGGATCTGGTCGTACTCAACAAGGCCGATCAGGTGAGCGCCGACGAGCTGGCCGCCGTCACCGCCAAGGTCCGCGAGCTCAATCCACGAGTTCCGGTGCTGCCCACCGAGTTCGGTCGCGTGGACCCGGCGCTGCTGATCGACGTGCCGGAGCGCGCGCCGCGAGCCGGCCAGCTCAGCCTCGACGAATTGCTGTGGGACACACACGACCACGATCATCACGAGCATGCGGCCTATCAGAGCGTGGAGTTCACCACCGACCGGGCACTCGACCCCCGCCGACTGATGGACTTCCTGCGAGACCGGCCCGCCGGCCTGTACCGGGCCAAGGGTTTCATCGATTTCGGCGCGGCCGGTTCCGGGCGCAAGTTCCTCCTGCAACTGGTCGGCAGGTCGTTACGGTTTTCCCGGCGGCGCTGGGACAGCGCCGAACAGCGCGCGACCACGCTGGTCCTGATCGGCACCGACATGTGCGCCGACACCGTGCGGTCGGCACTGCAGGACTGTGTCAGTGCGGAGCCACCCGACGAACAGGCAATCCTCGGGGTGCTCCGCTACGCCGACTGACGAATCGTGGTAGCAACGAATGATGCGACCAATCACATTGATCAAGAGTGCATCTGCCGCGTTGGCCACTGCCGTGGTCGGTGGCCTGGCGAGCCGGCCGGCGCAGTCACCGTGGTACGCCGAACTGCGCAAGCCGTCGTTTCAGCCGCCCCGCCAAGCCTTTCCGGTGGTGTGGCCGCTGCTCTACACCGACATCGCAGCGGTGTCGGCGACGACGCTGGACACCTTGCGCGCCGAGAACCGCGATGATCAGGCTCGCGCATTCAGCGCAGCACTGGCCGCCAACCTCGTCATGAACGCCGGCTGGTCGTGGATCTTCTTCTCGCAGAAGCGGCTCGGCACCGCAGCCGTCGTCGCTGCGGCGCTCACCGCCAGCAGTGCCGATCTCACCCGACGCGCCGTGGCCGCCCAGGGCCCGCGTGGTGCCGTCCTCGCACCCTATCCGCTGTGGTGTGCCTTCGCGACGGCGCTCTCCACGCGGATCTGGATGCTCAACCGCTGAACGGCCGCCGTTGCATGACCCGATCTTGGTCGCGGAATCGGTTGTGCAGGTTCTATTTTGAGACGCCGAGCGCAGTGCCGATCTGAGCCCACGAGAGCCCGGCGTTGCGAGCTGTGAGCACTGCCTTCTCATACCGCGTCTGTAGGCGGTCGAGTTCTTCACGTATATGGGTGAGTTGAGGCAGACCGGCCGTGGGCGAGAGATTTTCGACGACCGGGTCGCCTTGCGGTCCCGGCAGTGGTGCGCAAGCTTCGATTTCGCGTTGCAACTGTTCGGTTGAGCGACGAATGATCTCCTGCAGCTCAGGATCGTTGTCCCACCACGGTTCGGTGGCCGGTCCACTTGCCGGTTCGTCGGCCGTTCCCATCGGCTGTCCCCCTTGAATATCGTCAAAAATTTTGACGATCTCCAAGGGAAGTATGCCGCCCACCGGCGACACGCCCGACTGGCCAGCTCACGCGAACGGCATGCGCTGATCGAACCGTCGCGACGCCAGCCCCGCGGCCCGCCACACCCGGGCTACCCAGTCGGCGTCCTCGTCGGTGACGAGGTTGCCCATCACCCGCACGGCGACGTTCATCAGGAACGTCGAGCGCATCGCCACCGGGCCGGTCACGGGCAGGAAGCGCGGCAGCGTCAACAAGACGCCCAGCCGCCGCGCCACCGAGAACCCGCGGGCGTAGTGTTCCTGCAGCACCGCAGGCCACGCCGTCGCGTAACCGGAAGCTCCGCCGGCACCGAGCAGTTCAGCGGCCAGCCGGCCGGTCTCCAGGCCGTAGTCGATGCCCTCGCCGTTGAGCGGGTTCACACACGCCGCGGCGTCGCCGATCAGCATCCAGTTCGGTCCGGCTACGCCAGAGACCGCGCCACCCATCGGCAGGAGCGCCGAGAGCGCGGCACGCGGCTGACCGGTCAGCCCCCACTCGTCGCGGCGCAGCTCGGTGTAGTGGTTCAACAGCGGCCGCAGCGCGGCGTCGGCGGGCCGTTTCGCGGTGGCCAGCGCACCGACCCCGATGTTCACGTCGCCGTTGCCCAGCGGGAAGATCCAGCCGTAGCCCGGCAGCACGGCGCCTTCGGGCGAGCGCAGCTCCAGATGCGAGGTGATCCACGGCTCGGCGGTCCGAGGGGAGGGGATGTAGGCGCGGATCGCCACGCCGTAGACGGTTTCCCGGTGCCACGTGCGACCCAGCTCCCGGCCGAGTGTCGAGCGGGCCCCGTCGGCCACGATCAGGTCTCTGCATCGGATCGTGCTGCCGTCATCGAGGTGTAGCGCATCCGCCCGGCCGCTGGAATCATGGCTTACGCCAACGGCTTTGACGCCCAGGAGCATCTTCGCGCCGTCGTCGGCGGCCACCGAGCGGATCCGGTCGTCCAGCTCGGTGCGCGGCACGGCGCTGCCGGTGGAAGGGAACGACGGTCCGGGCCACGGCACCTCGACGTCGGCACCGAAACCCGACATCCGCAATCCCCGGTGCCGCAGCTTGGTGTCCAGCCAGCCGCCCATGCCCAGCCGCTCCAGCTCTGCCACCGCACGCGGGGTGAGCCCGTCGCCGCAGGCCTTGTCCCTGGGGAATTGCGCGGCGTCGATCACCAGCACGTCGCGGCCGCTGCGCGCCGCCCACGCCGCAGCGGCCGACCCCGCCGGACCGGCGCCCACAACGACCACATCTGCATTGGTGTCCATCGGTCCCAGTATGTTGGACGAATGAGGACACCAGCGACTGTGGTGGCGGGCGTGGATTTCGGGGACGAGGCGTTTGCCGCCGAAGTCCGCGGTGGCGTGGCCCGCATCGAAGATCTGATGTCCACTGAGCTGGGCAAAGCCGATGAGTTGATGGCCGAGGCCGTTCAGCATCTGTTCCAGGCCGGTGGGAAGCGTTTCCGCCCGCTGTTCACGGTGCTGGCCGCCTCGCTCGGGCCCCGCCCCGACGATCCCGACGTCGCGATCGCGGGTTCGGTGATCGAGCTGGTGCACCTGGCCACGCTGTACCACGACGATGTGATGGACGAGGCCCAGGTCCGCCGCGGGGCACCGAGCGCCAACGCCAGGTGGGGCAACAACATCGCGATCCTGGCCGGCGACTACCTGTTCGCGACCGCCTCCCGGCTGGTGTCGCGGCTCGGCCCCGACGCCGTGCGCGTGATTGCCGACACATTCGCCCAGCTGGTCACCGGCCAGATGCGGGAGACCCGCGGCGCTGCCGAGCAGGCCGACCCCATCGAGCACTACCTCAAGGTGGTCTACGAGAAGACGGCATGCCTGATCGCGGCATCGGGGCGGTTCGGGGCCACCTTCTCCGGCGCCGACGACGAACAGATCGAGCGGCTGGACCGGCTCGGCGGCATCGTCGGCACCGCGTTCCAGATCTCCGACGACATCATCGACATCGACAGCGATCCCGATGAGTCAGGCAAGGTTCCCGGCACTGACCTGCGGGAAGGCGTCCACACTCTGCCAGTGCTGTACGCACTGCAGGAGACCGGGCCCGAGGCCGACCGGCTCCGAGTGCTGCTGGCCGGGCCGGTGGAGCGTGACGAGGACGTCGCCGAGGCGCTCAGCCTGCTGCGGTCCTCCCCGGGCATGGCCCGCGCGAAGGAGACCGTGGCGTCGTACGCGGCGCGGGCGCGCGTCGAACTGGACAGCCTGCCCGACGTCCCGGGCCGCCAGGCCCTGCTGTCGCTCGTCGACTACACCGTGAACCGGCACGGCTGATTCCGGAACCCAGGCGGGCTTGCTGAGCGTTTAATCGGCGAAGACTTCCCAGCTCGAGGAGGAAGCTGATGACCTGGAATCCTCACGCCAACCGACTCAAGACATTCCTGCTGTTGGTGGGCATGTCGGCGCTCATCGTGTTCGTCGGCTCGTTGTTCGGCCGCAACGTGATGTACCTCGCGGTGCTGTTCGCCGTCGGCATGAACACCTATGTGTACTTCAACAGCGACAAGCTGGCACTGCGGGCCATGCATGCGCAGCCCGTCACCGAACTGCAGGCCCCGGAGATCTACCGGATCGTCCGCGAACTGGCGACCACCGCGCATCAGCCCATGCCGCGGCTGTACATCTCCGACACCGCCAATCCGAATGCCTTCGCCACCGGCCGCAATCCGCGTAATGCCGCGGTCTGCTGTACCACCGGCATCCTGCAGATCCTCAATGAGCGGGAGCTGCGCGCCGTGCTGGGCCACGAGCTGTCCCACGTGTACAACCGCGACATCCTGATCTCGTGCGTGGCGGGCGCGATGGCGTCGGTCATCACCGCGCTGGCCAATATCGCGATGTTCGCAGGCATGTTCGGCGGTAACCGTGACAATGCGAATCCCTTTGCGCTCTTGCTGGTTTCGCTACTCGGGCCCATCGCCGCCACGGTCGTGCGGCTGGCGGTGTCGCGGTCGCGCGAGTATCAGGCCGACCAGTCTGGAGCCGAGCTGACCGGTGATCCGCTGGCTTTGGCGTCGGCGCTGCGCAAGATCTCCGGCGGCGTCGAGGCGGCTCCACTGCCCCCGCAGCCGCAGCTGGCCGACCAGGCGCACCTCATGATCGCCAGCCCGTTCCGGGCCGGCGAGCGCATCGGCAAGCTGTTCTCCACGCATCCGCCGATCGCTGACCGCATCCGGCGGCTCGAGGACATGGCAGGCCGCGGCCCGGGCCACTACTAGTTCCCTTGCACCGCGAGCGTGCGTGTCTGCTGCCCGACACGCCGCTCGCGGTCGGCATTTTGCGCACGCTCGCGGCGTCTGCCACCTCAAAAATAGATACCCCCAGGGGGTACTTGTGCATGCGTTGGCGACTGTGTAGCGTCAGCTCCGTTAGATACCCCCCAAGGGGTATAAATCGAGAGGAACGGGCAATGGCCACAGTGACGACGGATTGGCAGCTGAAGGGCGAGTGGTTCGACGTGTGCAGCTGCAAACTGCCCTGCCCGTGCAGTTTTGCGCAAGAGCCCACGCATGGCGACTGCCTGTTCACTCTGGTCTGGAAGATCCACGAAGGCCATTACGCGGAAACGGATCTGAGCGATCTCGGCGTGGTCGCGCTTGGCGAGTTCACCGGCAACATGTGGGTCGGCGATCCCGACGCCATGATGTCGCTGATGTTCTACATCGACGACAAGGCCGACGCGGAGCAGCGCCAGGCGCTCGAGCAGATCTTCACCGGGTACGAAGGCGGGTGGCCGGGGGAGTTCGGCAGTCTCATCAAGGACCTGCGTGGAATCGAGTACGCACCCATCACATTCGATGCCGCCGAGGATCTCGCATACTGGCGCGCCGAGATTCCGGGCAAGGTCGATGTGCGGGTGCAGGCGTTGACGGGTCCGACCTCGGATCCGAGCCGGCGCGTCACCACCGTCAACGCTCCCGGCGCCGAGGTCGGTCCGGGTCAGGTCGCGACGTGGGGCGTGGTCACCAAGGACGACGCCGTGGGATTCGACTTCTCGCACAAGTACCGCGGCGGCTCGAGCAAGCACTTCCCGTTCGACTGGCGGCCCTGACGACGCACGACGAGCGTGCGCGTACTGCTGTCCCAACACGGAGTGTCGGGCAGCAGACGCGCACGCTCGCGGTGCAAGGTGCGAGGTGCAAGGTGCAACCACCTACGCAGCGTCGGCGAGCGCCTCGATCTGCGTGGGTGTAACCCGCAGCACGCCGGCGCTGGGGATGTCGTAGAACAGCCCGATCACGTTGACCCGGCGGGCCAGCGGATGTGACTGCAGGGTCTGCACCTGCATCGCGATGTTGACCATCGACAGCTGATCGACGCTGCCGAAGCCTGCCTCGGCCGCTGACCGGGCGACGGGATGCCGACCGTCGTCGAACGCCTCCAGTGAGGGATTGCCATGGGCCAGCCAGGAATTCAGGTGTTCGTCGCCCAGGTTGGTCTTGCCGAGCAGGGCCGTCATCGCACCGCAGCTGGAGTGTCCGCACACCACGATGGAACTGACGGCGAGCTTATCGACCGCGAACGCGATGGCCGCTTCGATGGAGGCGTCGCGCTGCCCGGCGGGCACCATGTTGCCGACGTTGCGCACGGTGAACAGGTCGCCCGGCCCGCTGCTGGTGATGACGTTGGGGATGACCCGCGAATCGGCGCACGTGAGGAAGAGCGTCTCCGGGCGTTGGGCGTCGACCAGGTCTTGCATGTGGGGTCGCAACACCGCGGCGGTGCGGCGTTGGTAGGCGGCCAGACCGTGCAGCACCGACGGCGAATCGTCGCGCTGCCATGAGCTCCACGGCACCACGCCCGAGCGCTTGTCGAACGGCGTGAACCCGCGCACCGGCGGCCCCGCCACGGCACTGTGCATTTCGACCGCACCCACGTCGTGGATATCGACGGTGCCACCGGTGGCCAGGTGCTGGCGCTGCCACTCCTCGATCGTCTGGTGTGCGGCGTGGTCCAGGAAGTCGACGGAGAGTTCGACGGTGACGGGCACGCCGGGCGGAACCTCGGCCAGCGCGCTGGTCAGCTTGGGCAGCGACAGGAACGTGCAGGAACCCTCGATCACCACACGCCAGGAGTCACCACCGCTGGGCTCGGCAGCGATCTTCGTGCGCACCACCCGCCACACCGTCAGGGCCACCGCCAGGGCCAGGCCGATCAGCACGCCTTCGAGCAGGTTGAGGAACACCACCGCCACAACGGTGACCACATACACCGCGAGATCACCTGTGCGGTGGGCAGTTTCGATGTGTGCACGGTTGACCAGCTGGCAGCCGATGACGATCAGCAGGCCGGCCAACGCCGCGGTCGGGATGAGCTGGACCAGGCCGACGAACGGCACCGCGAACACCAGCACCCACACGCCGTGCATGATGGCCGAGGCCCGGGTGCGGGCACCTGCGGCCACGTTGGTGGAGCTGCGCACGATGACGCCGGTGACCGGCAGGCCGCCGATGGCACCGGACACCATGTTGGCCGCACCCTGGCCGATCATCTCGCGGTCGAAGTCGGTGCGGGGGCCGGTGTGCATGCGGTCGACCGACACCGCCGACAGCAGGCTTTCCACGCTGGCGATCAGCGCCACGGTCAGCACGCCGGTGGCGAATGCGCCCCAATTGCCGTCCGGCAGGCTGGGCAGTGCCAGGGCGTCGAGCAGCGAGCCGTTCAGCTGGATGCGGCTGACGTCGCTGAACGGTGCCAGCAGCGATAAGGCCGTGACGCCTGCGATGGCCACCAGCGGACCGGGCACCTTCTTGACCGCAGCGGGCATCCAGCGCCAACCGACCAGGATCGCGATGACCAGTGCGCCCAGGACGACGCCGTGGCCATGCGCGCCGATGAGCTGCGCGGGGAGTTCTTTGACGTTGTCCCAGGCGGCGCTGTTCGAGCTGCCGCCGAGCAGGACGTGGGCCTGCTGCAGGACGATGGTGATGCCGATGCCTGCGAGCATCGCGTGCACGACGACCGGCGAGATGGCCAGCGCGGCACGGGCCACGCGACTCAGCCCGAACAGCACCTGCAGGATGCCGGCGCACACGGTGATCGCGCACGTGACAGCCCAGCCGAACTGCGCCACCAGCCCGGCGACGATCACGGTGAGCCCCGCGGCCGGTCCGCTGACCTGTAGCGGGGAGCCGCCGAGGGCGCCCGCGACGATGCCGCCGACGATCGCCGCGATGATCCCGGCCAGCACCGGCGCCCCGGACGCGACCGCGATACCCAGAGATAGCGGTAGTGCGACGAGGAACACCACCAGCGAGGCGGGGAGGTCGTAGCGCAGGACGGATCTGGCCCGGTCTGCCAGTTGAAAAGTTTGCTGCATCACGTGCTCCAGTTCGATTCGGGCTGTTGTCGGTGCACGCGCGACCGCGCACCTTTCGGCGAATTGACGACGGTGTCATTGAAAGATGTTGCAGCGCAGCAATACACAATCCGTCGAGTGTTCACAGCTGGCTTCAAGCATCCAATTGCTATGGGCGAGCGTATTTATCGCCGTGAGCGAGCGTCAACGAAAGACGGTGTACGCATAGAGAACGCAAATTTTCTGCGGAGACCACCGCGCGCTCGAATTGCCCTGTTGTGCAGGCAAAACGCGCCGCGCGCGGCGAACGGCGTAACCAAGAGTTCACGTGAGCGATTGAAACCATATGTATTGCAACAATTCTCGACTGGCTCACCCTGTGGCGCGCAAGGTGATGCACGTCATAGCTTTGGCGCCGAATGGGTTTGTGTAAGAACTCGATATGAACTCCGTGACAACTAACTGTGTGCTCAGGAGAATGGCAGTATGACCACGATGTCGGTATCTCCACGTGCTCACCAGCCGCGCCAGGCCATTCTCGGGCAGTTGCCCCGGATCAATCGGGCTGACGGTTCACCCATTCGGGTGTTGCTGGTGGACGACGAACCGGCGCTGACAAACCTCGTCAAGATGGCGTTGCACTACGAGGGCTGGGTCGTCGAGGTGGCCCACAACGGCGAGGAGGCTCGTGCCAAGTTCGACGAGGTGGAGCCGGATGTCGTGGTGCTCGACATCATGTTGCCCGACATCGATGGTTTGCAGATCCTGCAGCGGGTGCGCGAGGCCGCGGGCTACACGCCCACGCTGTTTCTGACCGCCAGGGACTCGGTGCTCGACCGGGTGTCGGGCCTGACCGCCGGTGCCGACGACTACATGACCAAGCCGTTCAGCCTCGAGGAACTGGTGGCGCGGTTGCGTGGCTTGCTGCGCCGGTCCAGTCACACCACACCTCCGGCCGACGAGGTGCTCAGGGTAGGCGACATGGTGCTCGACGGCGCCAGCCGGGAGGTCACCCGCGGCGGCGAGCCCATTGCGTTGACCGTGACGGAGTTCGAGCTGCTGCGCTACCTCATGCGCAACCCGCGCCGGGCGTTGAGCCGCGCGGAGATCCTCGACCGGGTGTGGAACTACGGGTTCGGCGGCAAGTCGAGCATCGTCGACCTCTACATCTCCTACCTACGCAAGAAGGTCGACGCCGACCGCGAACCGATGATCCACACGGTGCGCGGCGTCGGCTATATGCTGCGGCCCGCCGAATAGCCCCGCGATGAGCCGGGTCAGCCCTTGGTGGCGGCCGCGTTCGCTCCGCAGACAACTGGTACTCGGCGTGACGGCGATCGTCACGGTGGTGCTGGCCGCGGTGGGTGCGTTGTCCGTTTACAGCCTGCACACCTACGTGTCGACGATGAGCGACAACGAAGTGGCGCGGTCCTTGGCCGCATTCAGCCACTCCTTCGAGAAGCTGCGTGGTCAGGATCCCGCGCATCAGATCGACGAGGCGCCCGATGCGCTGACCGCGTTCGTCGGGCAGGCTCCGGGCAACCTGATCGCGGTGGTCCGCGACGGTGAGGTGGTGCAGTCGGCGATGTTCTCCGACGGCGAGCCGCGACCCGCCCCCGCCGCGGTGACCCAGGCTCTCGACGCGCAGCCCTGGACCGACCACAATCCTCGCACGGTCAAACTGCCGGTGCTCGGCTCCTATCGGCTGGCCAGCCAGGCGGCTGGGGACGGGGATGTGCTGGTCTCAGGGGTCTCGCTCGACAGCGCCAACCGGGTGATCGCCCGCAAGACCGTGACGGTCGCGGTGATGATCGTCATCGCGCTCATGGTGACGGCCGTCGGAACGGTCCTCGTGGTGCGGTTCGCGCTGCGGCCGCTGCGCCGGGTCGCCGCGACCGCGGGGAAGGTCGCCACGCTGCGGCTCGACGGTGACGATCACCGCATCACCGCCCGCGTGCGGGAACGTGACACCGACCCGGACAACGAGGTCGGCATCGTGGGGGAGACGCTCAACCGGCTGCTGGTCAACGTGGACAGCGCGCTGGCCGAGCTGGCCGCCTCCGACCGGCGCACCCGGCAGTTCCTCACCGACGCCAGCCACGAGTTGCGGACCCCGCTGGCCGCGATCCAGGGGTACGCCGAACTCACGCGTCAGGACAGCACGATGCTGCCGCCGACCACCGAATACGCATTGGCCCGCATCGAGGCCGAAGCCCGCCGGATGACGGTGCTGGTCAGCGACCTGCTGCTGTTGTCGCGCCTGGGTGAGGGGCAGGACCTGGAGACCGACGACGTCGACTTCAACGACCTCGTGGTCGACGCGGTCAACGACACGGCGGTAGCGGCGCCCAGCCATCATTGGGTGACCCGGCTGCCCGACGACCCGGTGTGGGTGCGCGGCGACCTGGCCCGGCTGCACCAGGTGGTGAGCAATCTGCTGACCAACGCGAAGGTGCACACGCCGCCGGGGGTGACGGTGGTGGTGACGCTGACTGTCGCCGGGGAATTTGCCGAATTGACCGTTTCCGACGACGGTCCCGGAATTGAAGCGGAATTGTTGCCGAACCTTTTTGGGCGATTTGTGCGTGCCGATAAAGCGCGGTCCCGAGAATTGGGCAGCACCGGGCTCGGGCTGGCCATTGTGGCGTCGATAGTACAGGCCCATGATGGCACTGTCGCCGTCGCATCAACCCCCGGAAAAACCGTATTTACCGTGCGTATACCGCTTGCCGCCCGGCCAGCCGGCGTGGCCTCGGCCACGTCGTGAACCATATGAATTCAGCCTGAATGACGCCTATGCGAAAAATCGTATGCGTTCGATATGAGTTGATGGCCGACGCGTGAATGCCCACCTAGGCTGGAAGAGAATTCAGCGAAATAGGAAGGGTGAATTCGAAATGATAAAGCCTGTTGTCGCCACCGTTGCCGTCAGCCTGGCTGCCACCGGAATCGCACTGGCCGCGCCGGCCTCGGCGGCGCCGTCGGGGCAGACCGCCCGGCAGACCATCCAGCAGCTCGAATCCGAGGGTTACAAGGTGATCCAGACCAAGGTCGGCAGTGGATCGATCGACAACTGCACGGTCAGCGCTGTGCGGCCCGGACGCCCGATCACCGATCTGACCGCGGCGCCGCGGGGCAACACCGTCGAGGTGGTCCGCTACACCACGGTCTACGTCGATCTGGCCTGTGGCTGATCCACTGGCTTCACGTTAGGGTGTCCGGGTGCTGAGCAGAGTGGTGATCGGCCTGATGAGCGCCGCGGGGGCGGCTGTGATGGGCGTGCCCGGGGTCGCGACAGCGGATGATCCGCCGCCGCTGCCGAACGTCAACGCGTTCACGCCGGTGAAGACGTCGGAATACGCGGTGATGGACAACAAGTGGTACGCCTTCACCACGCCTGACGGGATCACCTGCGTGTTGCAGCGCGACGGCGGGTATGGCTGCAGTGGCGCCATCCCCGCCGCGCCCAACGGCGCCAACATGGTCAGCGGTGGTACCGGGGCTCCCGGCTTCGCCAGTGCGGCGGCTCCGGTGTTCTCCGTGGTCGACGGTGCCAAGCCGCTGCCTGCCAACAGCCGGATCAGCTACCAGACCGTCAGCTGCGGCACGGACGGGGTGATGACGGCCTGCGTCGACGGGCGTAACCAGTCGGGCTTCGTGATCAGCCCCGCGGGCAGTTACGTCGTCGGCGACCGGCCGTCGGGCATCAAGCCCTCGGTGCGGATCGGCTGATCAGCCGATCCCTTCCAGAGTCTCCACTTCACTGGTGCCGATCGCCGAAATCACGTGCGGTGAACGACGACTCAGCAACCAGTACCATGCCAGCGCCGCGGCCACGGTCGCGATGAACAGCCATGGGATGACATTGAGTGGGTACGCCGGAACGGGATATACGTTGGCGTAGAACACATATGCCATCGACACGATCGCGACGCCCGCGGCAGGCCACACCAGCGGAACCCGCGCGTTGATGCCGCGCAGGAACACCACGGCAGCCAGCGCCGCGGCCGCATAGGCCACCATGTAGCCGTAGGTCCCGTAGGTATCCACCCACGTGACGACGTTCATCGGGTCTGCGCCGAACAGGTACATCACCACGGGCACGGCGATCACCAGCGGTCCGACCGATACGAGTGCGCGGTGCGGGGTCAGGTGGGTGGGGTGGGTCCGCCCGATTGCCGGGCTGACCACCCCCTCCTTGCCCATCACGTAGAGGATGCGGCCGACGACATTCAGCGGGGCCACGACGACGGCGAAAAACGATGCGGCGACACCGAAGTTGAGGATCGGGTTGAACCATGTCGGCATGCCGACCAGCGTCGCGATGTCATCGAGCGGCTGCGCCGACGAGCCCAGCGCCGGCCCGAGGGCGGCCACCTGCGTGTAGGCGGCGAACACGTACAGCACACCGACACCGGCCGCACTCCACATGATCGCGCGCGGCACCGCACGGTAGGGGTCCTTGGCCTCCCGGGCCAGGGCGTCCGAGCTGGAGAAGCCGACGAAACCCAGGATCGCCAGCACCATGCCCACCACGATGCCCGAGGGTTTCACGTCGGTGAGCTCGAACTGGTCGGCGTCGAACGCACCGCCACCCAGGTGCACCAGCGTGATCACCAGCAGCAGCGTGATGATGGACACCGAAACCAGTTCCAGCACAAGCGAAACCCGCGCCGACAGCCGGATGCCACGAATGGTGAACAGGGTCGCCAGCGCGCCGAGGACGATCGCCAGCACGATCTGCGCGACGGTGCCGTGGACCGGGATGCCGAGCTGGTTGAGCAGCGTCGCGGTGTAGGCCACCGACCCGCTGAGTGACCCGGCCGCGATGCCGAAGCAGCCTATGAGCAGGCTGACGCCGGTCAGGTAGGCGCCGAACGGGCCCAGTGCCGTTGCCGCGTAGCTGTAGAGCGAACCTGCCGACGAACGGCGTTTGGCGAACTGCGAGATGCAGTAGCCGACGGAGAGGATGACCACGGTCGCCAACGCGAACGACACCCAGGTGCCGTTGGTGGCGGTGTTGTAGATGGCGGCGGCCGTGAACGCGATGACGGCGCTCGGCGCGATGTTGGCGATGGCCTGGGCGGCGAGTTCGCCTCCACCCATCACGCCCCGGCGTAGCCCGGCATCGGCGCTGGTGGCATCGGGACCCATCTGAATCTCTTCGGACACTGGGGTTCTCGTTTCCTGTCAGGCTGAGGGGATGAGGAGTTGACGCAGCGCATGCCCGGCGGCGAGATCGTCGAGTGCGGCCGCGGCTTCATCGAGCGGACGACGGCCCGAGATCATCGAGGCGAGGTCCAGGTTGCCCGCCATCACCTCGTCGACGAGAGCGGGGATGTCGCGCTCGGGCACCGCCGAGCCGTAGTTGGATCCCAGGATGCGTTGATCGGCTTCGGCCAGGGCCAGCGGGTCGAAGCTGGCCCGTTCGCCCTGCGGCGGCAGTCCGACGATCACCGCTGCGCCGCCGAGACCCAGTGCGGCGATGGACTGTTCGACCGTGACGATCTTGCCGATCGCGTCGAACACGTAGTCATACCCGTCGGCGACCACGTCCCGCAGCGCGGCCACCACGTCATCGGTGGCGGACGCGTCGACGACATCGGTGGCGCCGAGTTTGCGTGCCAGGTCGAGCTTTTCGGCGACGACGTCCACTGCGACGATGCGTGCGGCGCCGGCCAGCCGGGCGCCCTGGACGCAGGCCAGGCCCACACCGCCGCAACCGATCACGGCCACTGTCGAATCAGGTTCTACCCCAGCGGTATTGCGGACGGCACCGACGCCGGTGGCGATCGCGCAGCCGACGATCGCGATGTCTTCCAGTGGTGCATCCTTGCGCACCTTGACGGCACCGCTGCGCGGGACCACGACCTCTTCCGCGTAGGACGAGACGCCGAGGTAGTGGTGGATGGTGCCGCGTTCGTTGGACAACCGGGTGGTGCCGTCGTACAGCGTTCCGCCGGTGGCGACGACGGACGCGACCAGGGAGCACTGTGCGGGCCGCCCCGCCAGGCAGGCCCGGCACTCGCCGCAGCCGGGCACCCAGCTGAGCACGACGTGGTCGCCCGGCGCGAGATCGTCGACGCCCGCGCCGGTGGCCGTGACCACTCCTGAGCCTTCGTGCCCGAGCACCACCGGTGCGGGGACGTCCCAGGCGCGGGTGGTGACGTGCAGATCGGAGTGGCAGACACCGGCGGCCGCGATCTTGACGCGGACTTCGCCGGGGCCGGGCGCGGCGAGGTCGACGTCTTCAACGGAGATGCCGCCGTTCCCGTCGAAGACCGCAGCTCTGATGCGTGTCCTGTGCTGGGTGTCGTGAGCTTCGGACACTACGTGCCTTTCTGGTCGGAAGGGGCTGTCACCGCGGGTAGGGTTCAATGCCATAAAACGCTGATCGGTGTTTTACACCACTAAACGAACAGGCGTCAACAGCCAGGGGAGGGTTTGAGTGGCGGACGGTGAGGACACCGGAATGGGCCGCGCGGGGGCGCGGTTACGGGAATTCCGCACCCAGCGCAGGTTGAGCCTCACCGAGGTGGCCGCCCGGGCCGAGGTGACGAAGGGCTTTCTCAGCCTGGCCGAGCGGGGCATGACCAACGTGTCGGTGCCCGTCCTGATGCGGATCTGCGACGCGGTCGGGATCGGCATCGGCGATCTCTTCGAGTACCCCACCGCGCCGATCGTCCGCAGCGGCGCGGGGGCGCCGTTGGAGATGGGTGGCCACGACGTCCGCGAAGAGCTGCTCACCCCGAAATCCGAGCGGCACGTCCAGGTGATGCACACCGTCATGCGTCCCGGCGGCGGCTCGGGCGGTGCCTACCGGCTCGATGCCACAACGATTTTCGTGTACGTGCTCAAGGGCGCGCTGAGCATCACCGTCGACGGGCAGACCACGTTGTTGGACACCGGCGACAGCATGACGTTCGGGGCGACCCAGTTGCACGACTGGCACAACCCCACCGATGGCGAGGCCGAGGTGCTGTGGACCATCGCGCCGCCGGTGGGCGCCGAGGACTTCAGCGCCGCGCTGCGCGGGAGCTGAGGCTCAGAACCCCGAGCCGTGCACCTCGTGGCCGGGCTTCTCGGCGGCCAGCCCGCGATAGGCGTCCTCGACCGTCGCGCCGTGGTTGATCACCCCGTCGACCTCACGGGCGATGGGCATGTTCAGTCCGTACTTCTCGGCGAACTCCATGATCACGCTCGCGGCTTTGACGCCCTCGGCGACCTGGTTCATCGAGGCGATGATCTCGTCGATCTTCTTGCCCTGCCCCAGCTGCTCGCCGACGTGCCGGTTGCGGCTGCGCTGCGATGTACAGGTGACGATGAGGTCACCCATGCCCGCCAGGCCGGCGAAGGTGTCGCGATGGCCGCCCATGGCCTCGCCGAGCTTGGACATCTCCCGGACCGCCCTGGCCATCACCATGGCCCGGGTGTTCTCCCCGATGCCCAGCGAATACCCCATGCCGACGGAGATGGCGTACACGTTCTTCAGCGCACCGGCCATCTCGACGCCGATCACATCGTCAGTCGTGTACGTGCGGAAACGCTTGGTGCGGAACAACTCTGCCAGCTTCGCCGCCAAATGCTGATCGGGCATGGCCAGCACCGCGGCCGCGGCGTAGCCCTCGGCGACCTCGCGCGCGATGTTCGGTCCGGCCAGGATTCCGGCCGGGTGGCCGGGAAGCACCTCGTCGACGATCTGGCTCATCCGCATGTTGGTGCCCTGCTCCAGGCCTTTGACCAGGGACACCACCGGGACCCACGGCCGCAGTTCCTTCGCCAGCTCCTGCAGCACGCCGCGGAAACCGTGCGACGGCACACCCATCACGATCACGTCGGCGCAGTTGGCCGCCTCGGAGAAATCATGGGTCGCGCGAAGGCTTTCCGGCAGCACCACCTCGTCGCCCAGATACCGCGAGTTGCGGTGATTCTCGTTGATGTCGGTGGCGGTCTCATCCGAGCGCACCCACTGCAACGTCGGTCCCCGCCTCGCGCAGATCGAGGCCACCGTGGTGCCCCACGACCCTCCACCGAGGACGACGACGTTCGGTTCGCGTTGCGCTGGTGCCATGGCGATCAGACTAGGTCGGCGGCGGCGGCCTGGGACGCGATTCGGTTGCTGCCTACGCAGGTCCCTGGTTCTGAGCCTGCAGCGATCGAGCTCCGATGACGGCCGCGGTGAGGCAGGCCAACGCGACAGCCGCGGCGAACCAGGGGAAAACCGTGGCCAGGTCCCAGCGGGTGGCCGCCCAGCCGGCAAGCAGCGTCGGCACAGCCATCGCGGTGTAGGCCAGGACGTAGAACGCCGACATGGTCTCGCCGCGCTGATCGGCCGGCACCACATGCGACAGGTGACGCAGCGAGCCGCCGAACCCGAGCCCGAACGTCGCACCCAGTAGCGCCGCTGCCACGAACACCAGCGGCCAGGAATGGGTCAGCAGCACCGGCACGGTCAACACCAAGGTGACGGCCATGCCGACGTCGCCGGCGATCGCCGCGCGGTGCGCCGGGACCCGGGTGGCCGCCAGCTGCGCCATCGCGGCGGCGAATGCCGTGACACCGACGACCCCGCCGCCGAACAGCAGGTTGTCGATATGGGTCTGGTGCGACGCCAGCGACGGGTAGAGCGACAGCAGCACTCCGAGCACCGACCAGGACGCCATCGCGCCGATCGCCGAGAACCAGAAGTCAGACCGGATGTCCTGGGCCACTGCGGGTTTGGAGATACGGATCGGGCCGGACTGGCGCACGGTGTGTGTTTCACGCAACGCCACCACGCCGACGCCGAGGATGGCGCAGAACACCGCGACGACGGCATACGGCGTACGCAGCGGATGCGGGGCGTACTGGGCCAGCACCGCGGAGCCGACGATCGCGACGGTCATCCCGATGTTGAATGCGACGCCGCTGAGTTGGCCGGATCGCACGCCGTGCTGCGGCCGCAGATCGAGCAGGGCAGCCGCGGCGACCACGACGATCGAGCCCACCGCGGCGCCGTGGATGGCGCGCGCCACCAGCAGCAGCGTCATGTTGTCGGCCACCAGGAAGACGCCGAGACCGGCGATCATCGCGATGAGCGCGCCCAGCAGCACTGGTTTACGGCCGACGACATCGGAGATCCGGCCCGAGATCAACACCGCTGCCAGTGCGGCAACGGCATATACCGCGAACACGATGGTGGTGGCCAGCGGCGTCAGATGCCAGACCGTCTCGTAGAGCCCGTACAGCGGCGCAGGTACGCCGGACACCCCGAGCGCGACCCCGCACAAGACGAGCAGCAGCGGGTATGCCCACCGCTGAGCGTCACTGCCGACCGTGCGGTCTGCTTCCAGCGTCACCGGGACTCCCGTGGGGTAAGTTTGATGTTCATCGAACATCGATGAGGCTACCCGGGGTTTGATGATGGTCAAACCTATTATCGCGTGATGGAG
This sequence comes from Mycobacterium dioxanotrophicus, assembly GCF_002157835.1. NCBI lineage: Bacteria > Bacillati > Actinomycetota > Actinomycetes > Mycobacteriales > Mycobacteriaceae > Mycobacterium > Mycobacterium dioxanotrophicus. Next base: position 1,185,463 of record NZ_CP020809.1, read on the forward strand.
GGCACAGCATGGTTCAGGCGCAGTTGGCCGAGCCGGTCCGGCACCCTGTCGCGCCGCTGAGGCAGGTGCTGTGCGCACTGCAGGACCCGGTGCGCTTGGAAATGGTGCGCCGGCTACACAACGCCGGGCGGCCGGTGCGGTGCGCTGAACTGTACGACGGCATCAACAAATCGACGGCCACCCATCACTTCAACATCCTGCGTGACGCCGGAATCATCGAACGCGAGCCCGCTGAGGGGCACACACATCAGCGCCTGCGCATCGAAGACGTCGACGATGCGATCCCCGGGCTGCTGGGTTCGATTGTGGCGCAGGCTAATCGCGAATCGGAGGCGCTCAGCTGATCAGCGGCCCGCCGCGGTTCCCGAGCGCAGGCCCGATGGCATTCCTGGCACCGGGCGTGCGCCCCTTGCCCCATCCGATCTGCTGGCGGTAACTGCCGAGCAGCCCGCTGGTGGCGAGGGTGTGCTCGTCGGCCGACGGCGTCGGCTTCGTGAACGGTGACACGTAGAGCGCGTCGACCGGGCAGTTGGCCTCGCACTGGAAACAGGTCTGACAATCCGAATGCCTGCTGATCACCGGTATTCCGGCCGGCCCACGGTCGAAGACGTTGGTGGGGCAGACCTCGATGCACTTGTCACAGGATATGCACCGCTGCGCGGAGACGATCTCGATCATGAGGCCATCCCGGCCGTCATGCGTATCGGTTCCGGCCGCACCCAGATGTCGTCGAGACCGCCCGTGACGAGACGACGGTGCTGAGCGGGATCCTGATCGGGGAAATCCAGCCTCTTGGCCATGCCACGGGTCTCGGTGCGAGCCAGGGCAGCGGTGTACATCCACCGGGCGTGCGCGGCCATCGCCGCGGCCTCCCGTGCCCTGAACCGCAGTTCTCCATCGCCGGACAGTGACTCGCGAACCGAGGCCCAGATGCCGTCCAGCGTGCCGAGCGCCTTGGCCAGGACCGGACCGCGCCGTAAGTAGTTCCTGTCGTAGGGCAACACTTCGCGTTGCACGGCGGTGACGACGGCCCGGTGATCGGTGCTGCGGCGGGATCCGGTGGGGCGGACCCCGCCGCAGCCGATCGGGTGCAGCCGTCGCGACTGCGCTTGCGGCCCAAGGCTGCGTGCGTGCCGCGCGGCGCCGCGTCCCGCCCAGCTGCCCGACGACATCGCCCACGCCGCGTTATGACTGCCGCCGCCGGTGAACCCGCCGCAGATCAACTCGCGGGTCGCGGCATCGCCCGCTGCGTACAGGCCGGGGACCGTCGTCGCGCAATCGTCGGTGACGACGCGGATTCCGCCGGTGCCGCGCACGGTGCCCTCGGCGAGCAACGTGACCGCGAATTTCTGCGTGAACGGGTCGATGCCCATCCGGTCGAAGGTCAGGAAGAAGTTGGGCTGCGCGCGGCGCATCGCTTCCCGATCTGCTGGTGCCGCCCGGTCCAGTTGGCAGAACACCTTGTCGCGCAGCAGTTCAGCGGCGATGGGGGAGCGCTGCTGGCTGCTGGCGCCGTCCAGCACGCTGCCGTCGGAGCGGTAGAACGTGGCGAAGTGATAGAACGCCGTCTTGGTCACCGACGTGCCCTCCGGCGCGATGCCGTAGGCGTTGGAGAATTCCATCCCGGACAGCTCTGCCCCGGCCTCCACCGCGAACAGTGCGCCGTCGCCGGTGTTGACGTCACAGCCCAGCGCCTTGGATTGGAACGCACACCCGCCGGTCGCGACGACGACCGCGCCGGCCCGCACACGGAAGCCTTGCCGGGCCTGCCTGCGGTAGCCCGCCGCGCCGGAGACCGCACCCTGCGGATCGATCAGCAGCTCGGTGACGGGGCTGTGATCGAGGATCCGAACCCCCGCGCGCTTGACCAGGATGCGCATCCGGCGCATGTACTCCGGTCCCTGCAATCCGTTGCGCAAGGGAGTCCCGTCAGGCGCCGTGGGAAAAGGAAATCGCGCGATCTCGGCCAATTCATTGACCCGCGCATAGGTTTCGTCGAGAACGCGCACTGACCACCGATGATCGGCAAGATGACCGCCGAGCGCTGCCCGTGCGGCGATGGCCGCCTCCCGTTCGGCCGGATCGGGGCGGACATACCAGACGCCGGTGCCGGCAGAGGCTGTCGCGCCGCTCGTGCCGCAGTAGCCCTTGTCGGCCAGCACCACGTCCGCACCGTCACGCGCTGCGGTCAGCGCGGCCCAGGCTGCCGCCGGGCCACCGCCCACCACCATCACATCCGCGATGAGATCGAGCATGCCCCGACAGTGGCAGACATCGAAAGTGATTGTCAGGGTTGTGCTCACGGCAACCGGAACTGTTGTCCGGCCGCGCCTGCGGCGGCATCGTCGGCTCATGCCCCAAGCTGTGCAGCGGGCCATCGCCGTATTGCGTGCTTTCAGCCCGGCCGAGCCGGAGCTGTCGTTGACCTCGCTCGCGGCACGTACCGGCCTGCCGGTCAGCACCACCTACCGACTGGCGCAGGCCCTGCTCGACGATGGCCTTCTGGAGCGTTCGGGCGACGATTACCGCATCGGGCTGGGCCTGGTCGCGCTGGCTGCCCCCGCACTTCAGCACGTCGACGTGCACATGCTCGCGCCTCACCTGTATTCGCTCGCCGCGGGTATCGAGATCACCGCAAGCTTCGGGGTGCTCGCCGACGACGATGTGCTGACGCTGTTTTCAGCGCGGCCCGTGAGTAGATTCTGCGGCAACCAGCTGCCAGGACCGCGTCAGCCGCTGCAGCACAGCGCGATGGGAATCGCGATGCTTGCCTTCGGCAAGCGGCTCGGTGCGCCGTCGCTGGACATCGTGCGTCGCCGCGGCTACGCCGACGCCACAGGACGGCAAGGTGACCATGTCAGGGCCATCGCGGTTCCGGTGCTCGGTTCCGACGGTGCCGCCTGGGGCGCGGTCGGTGTCCAAGCGTTGCGACGACGGCTGACCGACGACCTCGTCCACGACATCCTGCCGGTGATGCACCGCCACGCACAGCGGATCCCGCGGCCGGCCACCATGCCGAAGAAAACCTCGCGGTGAGTCTTTTTCACCTGGTGAAAACCGGCTTCTCCCAACGTGCCTCCGACGGTGAACTGGAGCCAACCGGCAGAAGGGACTTTTCATGAGTGTCACCACCGAAACCAGGAGTACCACACAGGATTCGACCGCACCCCAGCTGCGGTTCATTCCGGTGGCAGGGCATATCGGCGCCGACGTCGACGGTCTGGACCTGTCGCAGACGTTGACGACGACGCAGGCCGACGCCATACGCGAGGCCCTGCACCGCTACAAGGTGTTGTTCTTTCATGATCAGCAGATCGGGCACGCCGAACAGATCGCATTCTCGCGGTACTTCGGCGACGTCACGCCGTCGCATCCGTATGACGACGAAGCGCCGGAAGGGTTTCCGGAGATTCTGGCGGTGGACAGCCGTAAGTACGCCAAGCGATTCGGCAGGCGCAAGTACAGCTACGACAACAAGTGGCACACCGATGTGACCGCGTTGATCAACCCGCCGGCCGCGACGATACTGCGCGCGCACATCGTCCCCGAACAGGGCGGTGACACCCACTGGACCAATCTGGTTGCCGCGTATGAGGGATTGCCCGCCCCGTTGCGCCGCTTGGCCGACGAGTTGCGTGCCGAGCACCGATTCGGCGGTCGAAAAGCGCAGTGGGCACAGGACAGTGACTACGCGACGAAAACCAAGGAGAACCCGCTCATCACCGAGCATCCGGTGGTGCGGGTGCACCCGGTGACCGGAGAGCGCGCGCTGTTCGTCACTCCCGGCTTCACCGCCAAGATCATCGGGGTCTCGCCCACCCAGAGCGATCGGCTGCTCGATCTGTTCTTCGAAGAGGTGACCAAACCGGCATACACCGTTCGGTTCCGTTGGCGCCCCGGCAGTGTCGCGTTCTGGGACAACCGGGCCACCGCGCACCTGGCACCCACCGACCTCGACGACCAGGACGTCACGCGGGTGCTCTACCGCACCACGTTGGAGGGCGACATCCCGGTGGGACCCGATGGCCGGACGTCCACATCGATCGCCGGCGCGGAGTTCCGCGGCCAGGCCTGAGGTTTGACTCCGCGCGAGATTAAGGGGTTACCCCGCAGATGTTCGTTGTCACCATGGGCGAGGTCTACCGGCAATTCCACAGGGGGAGGACCGTCATGCGGTCGATACGTTCGAGGTCCGCCGTCGCGGTGTTCGCGGCGCTGGCAGTACTTGTCACTGCGTGCGGTTCCTCCGGTGGCGCGGCCCGCACTGCGGATGGCAAGACCGTGGTCCGCTATCAAGGCTGGACCGGCGAGGTGCAGTTCGAGGAACTCGCCGAAGAACTCGGCTACTACAAGAACATCAAGCTGGATTGGGTGGGCAACACCACGAGTGGTCCGCAGGACATCCAGTCGGTGGCCACCGGGGACATCGATGTGGGCTCGGCGTTCAACGGGGCGGTGGTCAAGCTCAACGCGGCGGGTGCGCCGATAACCTCGGTATTGAGCTCGTACGGCGCCGATGAGGATGAATACACGGGCTATTACGTCCTGGCCGACAGCCCGATCCACACGGCCCGCGATCTGATCGGCAAGAAGGTCGGGATGAACACCCTCGGTGCCCATCACGAGTTCCTCACCCGGGAGTGGCTGGCCGAGCAGGGATTGACCAACGACGAGATCAAGACCGTCACCCTCGCCGTGGTGCCACCCGTCAACACCGAACAAGCGTTGCGGGAAAAGCAGATCGATGTCGCGGCGCTCAACACGATCTGGCGGGAGACGGCGACCGAGCGTGGCGGCATCAGACCGCTGTTCACCGACAAGTCGCTGTTCGGCGCGTTCAGCTACGGCACCTATGTGATGCGCGACGACTTCATCGCCAAGAACAAGGAAGCCGCAGCCGATTTCGTGCAGGGCACCGCGCGGGCCATCCGCTGGACCCAGGTCACGCCACGCGATCAGGTGGTCGCGAAGTTCCACGAGATCATCGCCAAGCGCAACCGCAACGAGGACACCAAGACCATCGAATACTGGCGCAGCTCGGGTATCCCGGTCCCCGGAGCGGTGATCGCCGAGCGCGAGTTGCAGATCTGGATCGACTGGCTGGTCCGCAACGGGGAACTCAAGGACGGTCAGCTCAAGGCGAAAGACCTCTACACCAACGAATTCAACCCGTACGCCAACGGGACGTATCCCGAGGGCAGTGGTCCCGACGGCCGAGCCCTGGCACAGAAATGAGCACCACACCGAAGTTGCAGATGCGCTACGTCACCAAACAGTTCGAGATCCGCGGCGAGAAAGCCCGTTTCACCGCTGTCGAGGACATCAGCATCGAGCTGGCCGCCGGCGAGTTCCTGGTGTTGGTCGGTCCCAGCGGATGCGGCAAGTCGACGTTGCTCGACCTGCTCGGCGGGCTCAGCACACCCACGTCAGGGGAGATCCTGCTCGACGGACGGCCGATCACCGGGCCCGGACTCGACCGCGGCATCGTGTTCCAGCAGTACGCGTTGCTGCCGTGGCGCACCGCCCGCAAGAACATCGAATTCGGGCTGGAGGCAAAGGGTTTACGCGCCGCCGAACGTCGTCGGCGTGCCGAGCACTATCTGGAGCTGGTCGGCCTGCAGGCCTTCGCGGACCGCTACCCGCATGAACTGTCGGGCGGCATGCGGCAACGCGTCGCGATCGCCCGCAGCCTGGCATTCGATCCCGAGGTGCTGTTGATGGACGAGCCGTTCGCCGCGCTCGACGCGCAGACCCGGGAATCGCTGCAAGGGGAGTTGCTGCGGATCTGGCAGGCCACCGGCAAGACCATCCTGTTCATCACCCACGGCATCGACGAGGCGCTCTACCTCGGGCAGCGGGTCGCTGTTCTGACGTCACGGCCGGGCCGGGTGAAGACGGTTGTCGATGTCGACATCGACCGCAGCGCCGACGATGTGCGGTCCAGTGCGGGTTTCCGTGCTCAGCGTCATCACATCTGGACCTTGCTGCACGACGAGGTGCAACGGGCACAGTCTCAGGAGGTTCAGCATGTCTAGTGCCATCGCGGAGGCCGCTGCCCCCGTCGTCGCCCAGCCCGCTCCGCCGGCACCGGTGCACTCGTCTCGGCGCGGTACGGCGGTGCTGTGGCGGGTGGTCCGCTACACCAGCGCGCTGGCCGGGTTCCTGGCGCTGTGGGAGGTAGCACCCCGGATCGGGCTGGTGGACAAGGTGTTCCTGCCACCGTTCAGCGAGGTCGTCGGTGCCTTGTTCGCACTGGGCGCCAATGGCCAGCTCTGGGAGCATGTTTCGGCGAGTCTGTCGCGAGCACTCGTCGGGCTGCTCGTCGCCGTCGTCGTCAGCATCCCGCTGGGTGTGGCCATCGCGTGGTATCGACCCGTCGCCGAATTCCTCAACCCGCTGCTGGAACTCTTCCGCAATACCGCGGCGCTGGCCCTGCTCCCGGTGTTCGTGCTCATCCTCGGAATCGGGGAGACGTCCAAGGTGGCGCTGGTGATCTACGCGTCGGCCTTCCCGATCCTGCTCAACACCATCTCCGGGGTGCGTACCGTCGACCCGTTGTTGGTCAAATCAGCGCGTTCCCTGGGTCTTTCCCCGGTGCGGCTGTTCCAGAAGGTGGTCCTGCCCGCAGCGGTGCCCACGATCTTCACCGGCCTGCGGATGGCGGCCGCGTCGTCGATCCTGGTGTTGATCGCCGCCGAGATGGTCGGCGCCAAGGCCGGGCTCGGCTATCTGATCACCGCGGCACAGCTGAACTTCCAGATTCCGAACATGTACGCCGGCATCGTCACCATCGCCCTCGTCGGGGTCGCCTTCAACGGTGTCCTCGTGGCGATCGAAGGACGCCTGTCGGGCTGGCGTCACACCACGTAGAAGAGGAGTACCTTGCCGCGTCAACTGCATCTCAACGCCTTCCTGATGGGTGTCGGCCACCACGAAGCCGCATGGCGACATCCTCGAACCGACAGCCGGAACCTCAGCAGCGTCAAGCACTTTCAGAATCTCGCACAGATCGCCGAACGCGGCCTGCTGGACTCGGTGTTCTTCGCCGACGGATTGGCCGTCGACCCGCGCGTCAAGCACAACATCCAGGCGATCTTCGAACCGATCACGCTGCTGACCGCGATCGCCTCCGCCACCGAGCACATCGGTCTGATCGCCACCGCGTCGACCGGGTATCTGCATCCCTATACCCTGGCTCGTAGTTTCGCCTCACTCGACCACATCAGCGGCGGCCGGGCCGGATGGAACATCGTCACGTCGGCCGGCGCCGACGAGGCCGCGAACTTCGGTTTCGACGGCATCCCCGACCACGCCGGAAGATACCGGCGGGCAGCGGAATTCGTCGATATCGCCACGGCATTGTGGGACAGCTGGGAGGACGATGCGCTGATCCTCGACGAGGCGACGGGCATCTTCGCCGACCCCGCCAAGGTCCACTCGATCGACCATTCGGGGGAGCAGTTCACGGTGGCGGGCCCGCTGAACTCGCCTCGGTCGCCGCAGGGCAGGCCGCTGCTGGTTCAAGCGGGGTCATCGGAAACCGGTAGGGACTTCGCGGCCCGCTACGCCGAGGCAATCTTCACCGCCCAGCGATCGGTCGAGGAAGGGCGTGCGTTCTATCGCGATGTCAAGGCCCGCGCCGTCGCATTCGGCCGCAGTGCCGACGACGTGTTGATCCTGCCCGGCATCGTGCCGTTCCTTGGGCCCACTGCTGCGGCCGCCCGCGAGCTGGAGCAGGAATTCACCGACCTCATCTCGCCGGAGTACTCGTTGCGCCAGCTGTCGCAGATGCTCGGCGTGGACCTGACGGCCCACGCTCTGGACGCCCCACTGCGCCCGCTACCGCCCATTGAGCAGATCCAGGGCAACAAGAGCCGCTATCAACTGGTCAAGGATCTGGCCGACCACGAGGCGCTCACGGTGCGGCAGTTGATCGCCAAGCTCGGCGGCGGCCGCGGTCACCGCACCATCGCAGGCACGCCCGAGCAGGTCGCCGACGATCTGCAGGAGTGGTTCACCGCAGGCGCCGCCGACGGGTTCAACATCATGCCGCCGTATCTGCCCGGCGGTCTGGAGGACTTCGTCGAGCAGGTGGTACCGATCCTGCGCCGGCGCGGGCTGTTCCGCACCGAGTACACCGCCACCACACTGCGCGGGCACTACGGCCTCTCCCACCAGCCGAGCCGGTTCACCCTGCACCGCGAGCGTGCGGGTCTGTTGCCCGACACGCCGGGGAAGGACAGCAGTTCACGCACGCTCGTCACGGCCGAGCAGTAATGCAGGCAGCGCGGGTGCGACGCTGGGCAGTCGACTAGCACTCGACTACCTCCCCATCGAGTCTGCGGTGGAGGCGCAAAACACCGAGAGGCGAGCGCCCTCACCGCAGACTCGACGCGTCAGCTCAGCGGTAGTTGACGAACTGCAGTGCTACGTCGAGGTCGGCGCCCTTCAGCAAGGAAATGACGGCCTGCAGGTCGTCGCGCTTCTTCGAGCTGACCCGGATCTCGTCGCCCTGGATCTGCGCCTTGACGCCCTTGGGGCCGTCGTCACGAATGATCTTGGTGATCTTCTTGGCCTGCTCGCTGCTGATGCCCTGTTTGATGTCGCCGGACACTTTGTAGGTCTTGCCGCTGGCCTGAGGGTCGCCCGCATCGAAGGCCTTCATCGAGATGTCCCGGCGAACCAGTTTCTCCTTGAACACGTCGACGGCGGCCTTGACGCGCTCCTCGGTGCTGGACGTGAGTTCGATCACCTCGTCGCCCTTCCAGGCGATGGTGGTGTCGGTACCGCGGAAGTCGAACCGGGTCGCCAGCTCCTTCGCGGCCTGGTTGAGCGCGTTGTCGACCTCCTGGCGATCGACCTTGCTGACGACGTCGAAGCTGGAATCCGCCATTGGAACGCCTCTCCTCTCCCTCTGCGTGTGCTGCCGGTTTGTAACTTTGGTACATCCTCGTTGTACCCTGCTAGTCGCACCAAACCGGAGACGGGGCGGATGCGACACCAGGCAGGTTGCCCGAGCGGCCAATGGGAGCGGACTGTAAATCCGTCGGCTTACGCCTACAGTGGTTCGAATCCACTACCTGCCACACTGATCAGGCCCCCTTTCGAGGGGGCCTGAGGTGTTTCTAGGATCCGGATTTGTCACGGATTGTCACAACCTGCGCGAAACTCTGCGCGGCCACCGCCAGCGCTTCCGGCTTCGGATTCACGTACGTCTGCAGCGTGAACGCCTTCGACGCGTGACCTAGCCACGCTGAAATGACCGCTATCGGAACACCTTTCAGATGCATCAGCGTCCCGCAGGTATGCCGGGCATCGTGAAGGCGGTGATGACGCAGGCCGGCGGCTTTCAGGACCCGGGGCCAACGATCCTCGACGGCGTTCGGGGTCAGTGCCGCGCCAGCCTCGTTGACGACGACATACCCGCTCGGTTCGTACGCCTCGCCCAGCTTCAACCGATCAGCCGCCTGGATCTTCCGGGTGGCCTTGAGGACCGCAACGAGGTGGTCCGGCAACGGCAACTTGCGGCGCCCGGCGCGCGACTTCGGCGTCTTCTCGATCTGTTTCTTGCCGCGCTGTAGGCGTGTGTTCTCAACCGTGATGGTCTTCGCGTCAAGATCTATGGCGGACCACCGCATCCCGCAGATCTCGCCGAGCCGCAGCCCGGCCAGCGCGAGGTGCCATGCGATGGCGTATCTGTCACCCTCGATGTGCGCCAGCAGGGTTTCCACTTCCGCCTCTGTGAGTGGGTCTGGTGGCTTCGCGTCACCGTCGATGCGGTCGACGAGCGCGACGACGTTGCGCACCACGTGACCCTGCTTGACCTCGCTGTCCAGAACGCTTTCGAGGATTCCCAGTAGGTAGTTGACCGAGCGCGGCGACCACGGCTTGCGGGCCTTGCCCGTGGGGGAGAGCAGCCCGCCGGCGCGCAGCGCGATGACGAGGTCGGCGACATGTCGTTTCGTCAGCTTCTGCACCTGGACATCGCCGAGCTGGTCGATCACCACTGAGAACTTCTCGGCGTACCCGTCGACGGTGGACTCTGCCCTGTCTGCTGCACGCTTCCCGGCGAGCCAGTCATCGATGGCCGCCTTGACGGTGCGCTCGGTTGGGTGGACATAGGTGCCCTTGGCGACGTCGCCGCGGATCGTGTCGAGCGCGTCCCGGGCTTCGGCCTCGGTGCGGTACCGCTTCCGCAACTGCTTGCGTTTCCCGTCGACCTGGCCGACGTCGACGGTGAGCTGGTAGCGCACGACGGGGCGGCCGCCGCGGCGCGCAGCAAGTTCGACGCGTTTGATCTGCGGCGGAAGCTGCCGTCGTTCAGCCATGGTGAAGCCGCCCTTTCTGGCGAGGTGATGATTGCTGGGGGCCTGCCCTGCAACGCATGTTTGTGTGGGCATTGGGTGCGAGAAACCGGGTTACCCGCAGCCGGTGTTAGCTGACGATTTTCGCCCTGCATCTGCGGATAGCTGGTGAAAAAAGATTGCCTGGACGCCCCCCCCCGCGATTTTGCTGATGTCGCTAACCTGGGTTTCTTCGCGGGTGGGATACGGGGTCAAACGCTTGTTTGAACAACACATATGTAATTTGCTAGGTCGTCAAAAACTTGTCGGGGGAAGGACCTACTGTGTGGTCTCACAGGGACTTTTCAGCCGAGGGGATTAGAGGGGAATGGACGAGCTAGACCGGGTTCACGACCAGATTCAGGACGCCTTAGCGGCGTACCCGCCGGAGGTCTGGACATTGTTGCAAGCCCGGCTAGTCGCCGACTTTCTTGGCAGCCTTCCGTCGGAACGCCCGAGCCGTCCGTGCCGCGGAGGGCTCGTGCGATCCAGGCGGCGGCTCAGGGCCTGACGTCCTGACTGCCTCCTCGCCGGCATCGTCTGCGCCGGCCTCCTGGCCTTGCTGGCCTTCCGCCGATGCATCCGGTTGCGTCGTAGTTTCCAGGTCATCGCGTTCTCCTCTGTGAAGGTGCTGCACTGCAGCAACGGCGTTGAACATTTCGTCGATCTCGGAGCGCGCGGCGATTGATGCGTTGCGTTCCTTGGCCAGCGTTTGGGCGTGCTCTCCCCACCAGGTGGCGATGTGGAGCAGTGGTTGCGCGACGGCGAGCATGAGCCGATCGAGCTCGTCCTGTTGGCCGTCGGGCAGCTGCTCCTTTGCCCATTCGTGAAGGTCGGCGCCGGCCCGCAGTGACGCGGCGACGTTGGCCGTCAGGTCTCTGATTCGGGCCCATTCGCGCTGCGACCGATCCCAATCTCGTTGGTGGTACTGGGTGAACACTCGGAGCAGCTCGACGACGGCGCGGCGTTCGCTCGGTCCGAGGTTGTCGACCCCTGGTGGCAGGACGCTGGCGAACGGGGCGCCGGGGACACCCTGGCCGGCCGCGGCGAACGCCTCCTCGTCTGTGATGCCGGCCAGCCAGGCGATGGCTTTGATCGTTGTGGGTGTTGGGACTCCTTGGTATGTGCCGCTACGGATTCGGTTGAGGGTGGTGTGTGACACATCGAAACCGGCTTCGGCTGCGATGTCCGCGAGGCGTCGACCGGACGCCCCGTTGTGCTTGCCGCTCGCCTGCTCGATGAGCTCGGGGAGCGTGTGTTTCTCGGTCACGCCAGAAATGATGTGCCTCTCTCGTTCAGTCGTGCCAGACACGCGCACGAAATTTGTGACAAGTGAATCACGCTCCGCGATGCGACAACCAGCAATCTATCCAGTTGTCATCTTGACGAGTAGATGGTTCTTGGTGCACGCTTCACTTGTCAACCCGAAGATTGGAGGCCATGATGGCTAAATCACAACGGCGTAAGCCCCCGCAGCGAAGAAAGGACGTGTGGATGCACGTCATAGACGGAGCCCGGATCCGCCGGTGGCGCAAGCAACGTCACTACTCCCAGCGAGAGCTCGCGTTCCTGGTGCGGCGTACCCAGTCGACGATCTACCTCATCGAAACCGGGAAGCTGCGGGCCATCAGCGAGGACCTGGCGTTGGCTCTCGCTGCACGGCTCGACGTGCCGTGGGAGGACCTCTTCGAGGCCCGTGAGGATTCTTTGCCGTCCGATGTGACAACTGGTGCATGTGTCACCAGTCAATCCGCCTGACCGCCGAAACCTGGCGACATCAGCAGAAAGGAAAGGTCTGTGCCACAAGAAGAGCCGAGCAGCCCGTTGAGGAAGCTGCTCACCATCCCCGAGGCCGCCGCCGCGCTGCGCGTCGGACGAACCACGGTGTACGAGCTGTTCAAAACCGGGCTGCTCGGCTCACTACAGGTGGCGGGCCGACGGTTCGTCCCCGTGACGGAGATCGACCGGTTCATCGCCGAGCACACCCAGGTGTCCGCATGACCGCCTGCATCACTGATCTGGCTGACGCTGCCGCGGAGCACAATCGTCCGTTCACTGGCGGCGAGGCGCACCGCCGTCTCAACATGTCGTCCAGGCACTGGCCGATCCCGGCCACCTACGACGCGGCGATCGCTGAGTTGCACGCCACCCGTGAGGAACTCAACGAGGTTCTGGCCGAGCATCACAATTTCGGGCCGCTACTCCGGTCGGCGTGCGAGGCGAACGCCGCCATCGCACGCGAGTTCACCGAACTGCTAGGGGACCGCGAGCAGGTCCGCGATGAGCGAGATGAGCTGCAGGTCCGCGTCGACGAACTGACTGCCGAACTGGAGGAGGTGCGGGAGAGACTGGACTTCCTCGGTAAGGAACCCGTGCCGTCGTCTCGCGACCGTGCGGCGGTGACGCCGTGATCACCGACCTGATGCGTGGCGCAGCCGATTTCATCGACGCGGTCAACCAGGCGCTCGAGGAACGTCGCGCGGGCTTCTCTGAGCGTGAGGCCGGCGACTATCTCGACGCCGCCGGGCTGGCCGACTCGATGGTGCCAGACGAGTTCGCCGACGATGTGGTCGACGCCGAGGTGCACTGCCCTGGTTGCAAGTGCCCGTCGTACTGCGGGTGCGGCCGCGAGATCTATAGCGAGCCCGAAGGTCCCGACGGCCCGACGTATTGGTTCCACAGCGACGACGATTCGCCGATCACCTGGGGGTGCGCGACGGTCCGCGACGGATTTACTTCCCCTGCTGCTGCCGATGGTTGTGGTCGATCGGGTGGTGCTGATCTGGACACGGGCTCGGCAGAGTCGCGGTGGCAGCAGCAGGGGGACCGGCGGGCCGAGGATGTGCCACCGTGCGGCGTCTATCTCGCCGGTGATGCTCTGCCGATTCGACCTGCTAACCCAATTTTCTGCGAGCTTCCCGCAGCGCATGCGGGAGAACACATCTCGTACAAGCACCCCGACCGGGCGATCGTCCGGTGGCCCAACGCACCTGTCTCGGTGTCCCACGAGGACCTGGCCGCGCACGTCGCCGCGTCGATTCGCGAGTTCCGGATGTCCCACGCAGGGAACTTCGAAGATGCCGCCGACTTCATCGCCAGTGGCCTTCTCGCCGACCACTCCATCGCTCTCCGAAGCAAGTAGGGCCCCGTGCTGCGTCACCAGCTCGGAGCCCACGACACCAGCAACACCCCATCGAAAGGAACGCCAGTGCCAACCGCAGAGTCTACCTATCAGATCAACGAGCGCGAGGACGGCGCGTTGGTCGCCACCGTCGAGCGCCCGGAGTGGCCCGAGGTGCCGAGGCAGGTCGGTGTGGCGATGCCGCACCCGTCCGGCGAACGCTGGCTCGTGATCGTCTGGGACGAGAACGCTGGCAGCGCTGACTTTCTCGCCGAGGACCGGGCAGCGGCGTTACAGGTCTTGGATTTTCACGCTGCCCTGGTGGCGCGTCTCGTCGAGGCCCGTGAGAATGCGGCGGTGTCGGCGTGACGGCGCGAGCAGTGCGCCGAGGCCTGGCGCTCATCGTCTACGGCGCGATCCTCGCCGGCGTCGGAACCCTGTGGGCCGCAGGCACAGCGAAGGCCTCGCCGAACGTGGGTTGCGAGACGATCGCCGCGCCGGGCCTGCTTGCCTGGGGGCAGAAACGCACCATCTGCGACTCGCCCCGCAACGCGGACGGCAGCTGGTGGCGCACCCGGCAGTATTGGACGCCGGCGCATTACGTGCCGGTGTCGTGCTACCGGTGGTCCTGCTCGGGTGGCTACCCGGTCGGTGACAGCGTCGCACGCTACGAGGAGTACGCGGTCACCGACGCCACGGTCCTACCGGATGAACCTGGTTGGCTGCCAACCGGATCGGTGGTCATCCGATGACGGCACTGCAACCGGTGTGGACGCCGGCCGATTTCGACGCCACCGTTGCGGCCGCCGCGCTGCACGAGCCGGTCGCAGCGGTCCCTGCCGCGACGCGTGGCCGCCGATACCGGGGCAGGCACCGCGCCAATAGGTTCAGCCGACGAGTCACCGACCTGCAGACCGAGATCCGGGAGGAGCAGGCGTACGACGAGTTCAGACGAAACCTGGCCTTCGTTCTCAGGTCGCTCAGACCAGGCGGTGCGCAGTGAAGCCGCCGGTGGTTGACCAGACGCTGGACTCGAACCTCGATCGCGTCGCCGAGGTGGCGCTGGGGTTGGCGGTGAAGATCCGCGACGACGACCCTCGTCGGCTGTTCGAGGAGTTGCGGTTGTTGGCGCAACGCTATCCGGCGAAATACGCCCAGATCACCATGGCGCTCGCGGCTTTCGTAAATCCCGATGAGGGCACGGTTGCGCTGCAGGAGCGCGTGGAGGCCATCACGGAGTCGCGCGTGGGGCGGCACATGTCGGCGGTGGCGTCGTGACGCGCGCGTTGTGGCTCGCCGCTTGGGTCTTCGGCGCGCTGGCCTACATCGGGCTGGCGGTGTGTCTGCCGCTGTTCGTGACGGCCGCGATCCTTTCCGCCGCATCGGTATTGGCGTGGGGTTTCCGTGTCCACCCGGACCCCGACGAATGGGCCAACGACGAGTGGTGGACAGACGAATCGGAAGAACAAGCAAGGGGTGAATCGGTGATGGCGTACGAATTCGAGTCCGACGAGTGGGCGAGGGCCAACCACCAGCTGTCCGAGATGGACCGCGCCACAACGGCGATCAGCACCCGCCAGTCGGTCGGGATGTGCGGCGACCTGGACGACGTGCGATACGGGGGAGCCGACTACCGATGACCGCCGCGACCATGAAAGACGGTCTCCACCGGGTCGTTCCGGAAGAGGTCTACCACGCTGACCGTGGATCGCTCTCGGTGTCGGGCGCGAAGCTGCTGCTGCCGCCCAGCTGCCCGGCCAAATTCCGGTGGGCCATGGACAACGAGCGGAAACCCAAGAAGGAATGGGACTTCGGGCACGTCGCCCACCATTTGATCCTCGGCAAGGGCGCCGAGTTCGCGGTGCTGGATCCAG
This sequence comes from Mycobacterium dioxanotrophicus, assembly GCF_002157835.1. Lineage (NCBI taxonomy): Bacteria > Bacillati > Actinomycetota > Actinomycetes > Mycobacteriales > Mycobacteriaceae > Mycobacterium > Mycobacterium dioxanotrophicus. The sequence continues at coordinate 1,200,801 of NZ_CP020809.1, forward strand.
CGGTGCACGGGCTCAAAGCCGACGGCACGATGTCGGAGAAACCGACGGCGACCACCAAGTGGAGGAACGCGGCCGCCGAGGCGCGCGAGCGTGGCCAGGTCCCGATCTCGCTGAGTGACCACAGCGCAGCCGAAATGCTGGCCGCCAGCGTGCTGCAGCACCCGGCGGCCGGCCCGATCTTCCGTGACGGTGACGCCGAAGTCAGCCTCTACCACACCGATCCGGAGACCGGTGTGCAGAAGCGGGGCCGGGTCGACTGGCTCGAACCAAACGGCGACATCGACGACGTGAAGACCAGCACCACCGCAAACCCGGCCGAGTTGGTCCGGAAGTTCTGGACGCTCAGCTACTTCATGCAGGCGGCCTGGTACCGGGATCTCGTCATCGCGCTGGGTATCGCGGAGAACCCGCGGTTCCGGTTCGTGGTGGTGGAGAAAGAACCGCCGTTCGTCGTGACGGTCGTGGAGTACGACGACCAGGCCATCGCCGAGGGGCAGCGGCTCAACCGTGAGGCCATCCGCCTCTATGCCGAGTGCCAGGAGCGCGGTGTGTGGCCGGGCTACAGCGACGACGTCGTGACCATCAGCCTGCCCGGCTGGGCCGCCCGTGAGGCCGAGGCCGCAGTGACGCAACAAGAAGCAGAACACCTCATTGCCGAATTGGAAGGGATCTATCAGTGACAAGCGCCGAAGTGGTTCGCCAGACACCGCAGCAGAAGACGCTCGCCAAGCTCATCACCGACATGACGCCAGAGTTGGCGAAGGCGTTGCCGAGGCACGTCACCCCCGAACGTATGGCGCGCATCGCCGTCACGGTTGTGCGGGCGACACCGAAGCTGGCGGAGTGCTCGCCCGCGTCGTTCCTGGGTGCGCTGCTCACGGCCAGCCAGCTGGGGTTGGAGCCGGGCCCGACTGGTGAGGCGTATTTCGTGCCGTACAAGCAGACGTGCACGTTCATCCCGGGTTATCGGGGCTTGATCAAGCTGGCCCGCCAGTCGGGTCAGGTGTCCGACATCTACGCCGAAATCGTCTACGCCAACGACAAGTTCAAGGTCACGCGTGGTCTGCAGCGCAACATCGAGCATGAGGAAGCGGCCGACCGCAACAACCGCGGCAAGCCGACTGACGTGTACGCGGTGGCGAAGTTCAAGGACGGGACCACCACGTTCGTCACGATGACGGTCAACGAGGTCGAGGCGATCCGCAGGCGGTCGATGGCGGCGAATAACGGTCCGTGGGTGACGGACTGGGAAGCGATGGCCAAGAAGACCGCGGTGCGGCAGTTGTCGAAGTGGTTGCCGTTGTCGGCGGAGTTCAATAGCGCTGTGTCGCTGGACGGCACGGTCCGCACCGATGTGGGCCCACTGGTGGATGCGCAGACGGAGTTCATCGACGGCGAGGTGGTTCCGTCCGGGCAGCCGGAGATCGCCGCGTCGGCCGAGACTCCCGCCGATGACCCGCAGATGGTTGACGGCGAGCCGACCCAGATCCGCATGGCCACGAAGGCGCAACTCACCAGGCTGGCGCAGATCCAGAAGTCGGAGAAGTACGACTCCGACGACGAGTGGTTTTCCTACCTCGGTGATGCGGCTGGGGTGAAGGCTAGGCGTACGGCTGATGTGACGTACGACGAAGCCGCCGCGGTTATTTCGCTGTTCGACGGGCCGGAGCAGTGACGGCCCTGAGCGTGGTGGAGGCGTACTCCATCGTCCACTGCGGGGAATGCGGTGTGCCGTTCGCGCTCAACGATGACTTCATCCGCGAGCGCAGGAGGGACCACCGGACGTGGTACTGCCCGAACGGCCACAGCCGCTACTACCCCGAGAAAAACGAGACCGAGGTGGCGAAGGCTGCAGTGGCTCGGCTCGAGCGGCAGTTGGCCAACCGGGATGAGGATCTGCGCGCGGCGAAGGCGGCGCACGCGGTAACGAAGGGCAAGTTGACCAAGACGCGCAACCGGATCGCCAAGGGTGTGTGCCCCTGCTGCAACCGGTCTTTCGCGAATCTCGGTCAGCACATGGCCAACAAGCACCCGGAGTTCGCGGAGGCGTCGAAATGACGTGGGCTGAGGCGGCGACGTGGATCGCGTTGTTCGTCGTCTTCGGGTGGGTCTTCCGATGACCCTGACCCCCGCTGAGCACTACCAGCGTGCTGACGAGCTGCTGGCTGAGTTGGAGCACGCCGACCCGCAGGTGGCGCCGAAGTTGCCCCACGTCGCATTCAAGCTCCGGCTGGCCGAACTGCACGCTCAGTTCGCCCAATCCCCGTGGTGGCCCGGACTAGTCGACGAGCCGGACTATGCCGACTTTGACGACCTGGACCCGGGCGCCCAGCGCCACCGGCTCACGCAGCTGATCCTTGGCCGCCACCCCATCGACACCCGCAAGGCCACAGGCGACCGCCTGTAATCCCCATCCTCGGAAAGGAACAAGCATGGGCATCACTGTCCAGACCACGAAGCTGATCGACATCCTGTCCGACGCGTTGCAGACCGCCAGCAACGACGTCGGCGGCGTCCACCTGACCACCACGAGGGCGCCCTGGCGCGACGAACCCAGCGACGTCGACCTGCTCGCCGCATCGTCCACCAACAGGTACGTGCTCGGGCACACGTGGATTCCCTGCGATGGCCGCATCGACCCCATGGTGTGGCCGTGCGAGTCGGTCGCCAACGTGCTGTCGCTGATCAAGTCATGGAAGAAAATCAAGGGCGACCAGCACACCGTCGACATCAGCCTGGTGCTCGCCGATCCACCGGAGGACGGCAAGGACGACGAGCACCCCGGCTGGACGGTCACACTCGCTGAGACGCCAGCATTGTTCGACTCGGACAATGAGTTTCAGTTCCACGCGCACCACGAAACGAAGTTCCCGATCAGCATCGTGCACCGGATCGGCACCGACACGTTCGTCACGAAAGAGGACTACGCCGAGGTACCGCTGACCCTTTGGTCGGCGACAGTGCTGGCTCCGCTGGTGGCCGTAGCCAGGCGCCGCAACATGCAGATCCAGATGTTCCGGTCGCCGACTCGACTGCTGCAGATCGTGCAGATCGGCGACACGTGGATCGGCATCGCGATGCCGGGCACGCCTGTGCCCGGCGATGCGACGGACGGCCCCAGCATCGAGCCCGTCCTGGCCGCTGACGCCGATCTGGTTGCGGCGCTGCGCGACATGAAGGCGAGCGGTGTGTCCGTGTCGGTGGAGAACCCACAGACGGAGCTGGGCGGGATCATCGCCGACGCCGCCGCGAAGGTGAGCGACCAGTGACCGCCCCGACACTGCCAGGGGCCGACGCCTCGGTGCGGTTCTTCGTGCCGGGGAAGGCCGCCCCGCAGGGCAGCAAGCGGCACGTCGGGCGCGGCATCTTGGTCGAGTCGTCGAAAGAGGTTGGGCCGTGGCGTGAACGCGTCGCCCTGGCCGCGCACCAGGCGATGGCTGGCCGGCCGCTGTTCGGCGGCGCAGTGACGGTGTCGCTGAACTTCGTGATGCCGCGCCCGAAGTCGGCGCCGAAGACCAGGACCCCGGCGGCGGTGAGAAGGCCGGATATCGACAAGCTCTCGAGGGCCTGTCTCGATGCCTTGACGGACGTATGTTTTTCCGACGATTCGCAGGTCATCGGCCTATCCGCGTACAAGCGGCTCGCTGAGATCGGGGAGACGGCGGGCGTCGAGATCCGAGTGGAAGGCGACGAACTGTGATGCTGCAGTGGACATCCCACGACCACATCATCGGCACCCAGACCGCGGTTGGGATGCGCGGCGTGTACAGCGTGCAACGAGTCGGCCCGGAGTGGATCCTGCAGGGCCAGGGCCACGACGGTCTCACGATGCTCGCCATCCCGGTCGAGGGGAAGGCGTTCGCGTCGCTGGACTCGGCGAAGACGTGGGCCGGCGAACTGGACCGCGTGCGCTCAGTCGAGCCGCAGGTGAGTGGCTCATGAACACCTGCGAAGACCAGTCCGAACCGCTCGGCGAGAACCCCGACGTCCCGGCCCGCTACGACGCCGGCATCGGCACCCTGCTGGAAGCGATCGAACGCGGCTCCGTGATCGGTGTCCTCGGGGCGGCCGACGCGGTGCTTGCCACCAAGCAACTCGCCGAACGACAAACCCAGGCGCTCAACGCCATCCGGGAACTGCACGAGCGCGAGACCACGCTGTGCATCGAATGCGCCGATAAATGGCCGTGCCCGACCATCAGGGCTATCAATGAGGCGGGCGCATGATCACCGTCCTCTCAGATGCTGCGTGGGGTGCACGCGAAAACGCGCACCTCCACGGGAAGACCGCTGTCGGCGCCGCCGCACTGTCGGCGCAAGGCAACATGTACTCGGGCTGCAACGTCGAGCACCGGTTCCGCGCCCACGACGTGCACGCCGAAGTGAACGCGCTCACGTCGATGACAGCCGCTGGCGACGGCCCGGCTGTGGCGATCGTGATCGCTGCTGCGCGTGAGCGATTCACCCCGTGCGGTAGCTGCCTCGACTGGATTTTCGAACTCGGCGGCCCTGACTGCCTGGTCTCGTTCCAAGGTCAACCCGGCGGACCAGTGGAAACGCTGCGCGCCGACGAACTGATGCCGCATTACCCATGCTGAGGGTCGGATCGCTCTTCTCAGGAGCCGGTGGCCTGGACATGGCCGTCGAGCAGTTCTTCGGCGGCCGCACAGTGTGGCACTGCGAGCTCGATGCGGCGGCGTCGAAGGTGCTCGCTCATCGATGGCCGGGCGTACCTAACCACGGCGACATCACCGCCGTCGACTGGTCGACCGTCGAGGCCATCGACATCCTGTGCGGCGGGTTCCCATGCCAGGACATCAGTAGCGCTGGCCGTCAGGCCGGGATGGGCGCCGGTACCCGCTCGGGCCTGTGGTCCGAGTTCGCCCGTGCCATCGCAGCGCTCCGGCCGCGTCTGGTGGTCATCGAGAACGTAAGGAACCTGCTCAGCGCTGACGGTGAGGCGTGGCCGGCTGAAGTGGTCGCCGCCGACGCCGAGTGGGCGCGCCTTGCTCGCGTCGTCGCCCTCATCCACAGCAAGATCAACCGAGCCATGCGAGAGGACTGGTGGCATGGACAGTACAAGCAGCGCAAGCAATTCGAGCTGCATCGGATGGCTCGACTCCGAGACCGGGCATTGGCTCGATTCCGAACCCTCAAGCGTCGACTTGTTCAACGAGCCATCGGGACAGTTGTTGCCGACCTGGCCAACCTCGGGTATGACGCGCAATGGACGACTATTTCCGCTGCCAGCGTCGGCGCACCCCACAAGCGCGAGCGAGTCATCATCCTCGCAGTTGATGCCGACTCCACGAGGGTGCGCGGAGCGGACATCGCGCGGAGCGGCGACACGGCGGGACAGCATGTCGTCGCCGTCGCTGGAGCAGGCGATCGAGATCGCAGCCGGGAAGCTGCCGCGGGAATTCGAGACATGGGAGCAGCTGCCGCCGAGCTGGCAGCCGTAGATCTGCTTGCTACCCCGTGCGCTGCGCGGTCGGGCAACAATCAGTCGGCGTCGCCGGGTGCAGCGGTTCGCCCGTCACTGGACAGCATCACGGATCTTCTACCGACGCCGAGGCGAAGCGATGGCGATGGCGGGGCTAACCCGCTGTCTCGCGCCGAGCGGATGGACGACGTTGAGACCAGGGTCATTCGGCTGCTGCAAACGCCCAGAGCTGCTGACGGCGATGGAAGCAGGAAGGCGCGTGGCGGGGACCGGGGCAACGAGCCCCTGCTACCGGGCCAGGCCGTGGAGATGGCTCAGCAGTGGGGCAAGTACGCCCCGGCCATCAAACGTTGGGAGGCGGTGACCCGACCAGCGCCTTCGCCAACTGAGCCGAACACATTCGGAAACCCAAGGCTGGCAGCGCATTTTCCGGAGTGGATGATGGGCTGGCCGGCTGGCTGGGTCACTGATGTCCCTGGGGTGAGCCGCAACGACGCGCTGCGCATCATCGGCAACGGTGTCTGCCCGCAGCAGGCCATCGCTGCTTTGCGCTGGCTACTTCCAGTGTCGGCGGTGGCCGCGTGATCACTTCTGTTCGTAGGCGGTGTGTCCGCACTGGGCGCACCGATAGCTGGTGGTGGATACCTGCGCTTGGGGTGGGTGTCCTCGGCCGCGGTGGACGTGTCCTCGGATCGGTGTCAGCCCGTCGTCGGACCAGGGGAGTAGGCAGCGTGGGCAGCTCATGGGGAGTGTGGCGATCCACGCGTCGGGGCGGATTTGCACCATCGCGGACTGGTACCAGGACCAGTCAGTGGTGGTGGGGCGGGACATGGACGGCACCGTACCGCCGGGTGGCGACAGGCCACGAAAAATCTCAAGGTTAGGAATGCCATGAAGACCATCACCATCGATCAGATCAACTGGCCCGTCGCCGAGCAGGGTGACTTCAACACCGAGGACTGCGGCGCAGTGTTCACCGTCACGGAAGACGAGGACGGAGAACGCTTCTACGCATATGGCCACGTGCCCGAAGTCCAGATGTTGGCCGAGGTCACCCGCTACCTGAACCACATGATCCCGTCGGGCGACTTCGACGACATCGATGGAACCGGAGTTGAGCACGTCTACGCCAAGTTCGTAGATCACAACGCCGAGAGGTTCAGTTGGTGCACCGCTGAGACATCGGGAGCATTCCCGCTGACCGTTGTGTCCTTCTGAGCTTCCGATGACCATCGATGAGTTGGCGGCGGTCCTGCGTGTGCATCAGGGCCCGTTCTTTCATGGCACGCATTCGCGGTGTGGGTGTCGGCGGATCGTGCTGACCGCCGACGAGTGGGCCCGACACGTAGCCGAGGAGCAGCGTGCGGCTGTAGTGAAGGCCCGCACGATCACCACCGTTGAGCAACTCGACGCACTGCCGATGAGGTCGATTGTTCGATGCGCGCGGGGCTTCGCCTGGGCGAAGCACTCACCGAATCCACGTTTGCCCTCGGCTGTTTGGTACGACGCGGGGTGCGAGGACGGCCAGTACCCCGGTGAGGTTCCGCTTCCAGCAACCGTTCTCTACAACCCCGAGGCCGACCAGTGAACGCGGAATCGATGCTCGCCCACCGAAATCGACGACGCATCACCGGATCAATGTGGACCAGGAGGACACGATGAGCGACCCAGCAATCGAAGCTGCTCGAAGGGCGTGGGCAGTTCGTGGAGACGAGTCCGGCGAGGTCACAAGGTTGTCGGTCGACGCTGCCCGTGAGGCGTTGGCCCCGATCCGGGATCTACATCGCCCCTTCGCCACGAACGATCCACGTTCGCCGCATGACGTGGTGTGCAACCACTGCCTCGGTCCGAAGGTATGGCCGTGTGCAACAGCCAGATTGGCCTACACCACCGAGGAGTTGGGCCATGAGTGACATCGACCTAGACGCTATCCGCGCTGACATTGAGATGGCTGCCAGATCACCGGAGATGGCGCGTCATGTGGCACTGGACCACGGTCCCGAACTGGTCGCCGAAGTGGAGAAGCTGCGCGGTGCATGCAAGACACTCGGCGGGGTCGTGGAAGGCCAATGTCGGATGGCCCTGGATGCGAGTGGCCTGCACCACCTGATCGACGAGGACGGCGACGGTGACTGGGGACTGGTGTGGGAGAGGCTTGCCGAGCTGGGCACCGACAACGAGCGGCTACGGGCGATCGTTGAGCGGGTGCGGGAACTGGCCGAGAATCCCGCAACCTATTCGGGTACGGGCGTAGTAGCTGTGAAGCCTGAACGCATCATCGCCGCGCTGGAGGCTGGCCATGACTGACCGACCGATCGGATGTTGCGGTGTGTGCCCACCAATCGCTGGTGGCGGGTACGACTGCACATGCAAGGGAAATCCTCGGTGCCCGAACCGCATCAGGGTCGTGCCGGTCCGCGCCGCCAATGGACGCATCCAGGGCTGGGCCATCAACCGAGGTAACCGGGAACTCAACTTCTACCGCGTCACCGCCTGGCCCAACGCCCACGCACGGGCCATGATCCGCGCCCAACAACTTGCCCTAGGAGGCACGAAATGACCGACACCGCACGCGAGAAGGTCGCCGAAGCGATCCGGGCTGCGCGCGGCTGGAAGCCAGAGCATGGCTTCGGCTACACCGATCACCTCGCCGATGCTGCTATCGCCGCTCACCTCGATGCCCTCAAGACCAACGGGTACGCGCTCGTGAAGCTGCCCAAGTCGCCGTCCGAGTACTGGGGGCCAGAGCACCAGCCGCAGTGGAATCACTACCCGTACACCAGGGTTGACGGCGACGAGATCGAGATCGGCGCGCGGTGCGAGTACGTGTTCCGCGCCAACGTTCTCGAGGCACGCGTGTTCGCCGCGGACGTGCTTGCCGCCGCCGACGCTGCGGAGTCGACGCAACGCACCGCGCAGCCAGACGCATGCCCAGAGTGGCAACCGGTGCACGACCCGGACGCCGATCCCGGGCGGTCCTGATGCCGATCCGACCCGAGAACCGTGACCGCTACCCAGCCGACTGGCGGGAGATCAGCCGGCGGATCCGGTTCGAGCGCGCCAAGGGCCGCTGCGAATGCCACGGTGAGTGCGGCCGCGGCACCCACACCGGCCGGTGCCCAAACCGCCACGGGCAGCCCGCATATGGCACCGGCAGCAAGGTCGTGCTCACCGTCGCCCACCTCAACCACACGCCCGAGGACTGCCGCGACGACAACCTCCGCGCGATGTGCCAGGGCTGCCACCTGCACTACGACATCGAGCACCACAAGCAGACCGCAGCGGCCACCCGCCGCGCCGCACTGGAGGAACAGATGGACCCACTATTCGAGGTGACGGGCTGATGGACGAAATCGTGTGCGCGCTCTGCGATCACCCACGGGACGACCACGGCGACGGCGTGGTGCACACCGCCTGCTGCCACCTACCGCCCGGCGCCGCTATCGACGAGATGTGCGACTGCCCCGGCTGGGAACCACCCGCTGACGACGAGGAGGACTGACATGGCTGACCCAAACACCTGCAAGACCTGTGGCGGTGGTGTCGAGGACGACGGCACCTCGACGACCGACTGCGCGGCCGGACGATTCGGCACCGACAACGACGGCTGCTGCTGCGAATGCGGTGGCTGCTACTGCGACGGGGCCTGCTGATGGCGCGGTTGATGTCGGTGTCGCTCACCGAGGTGCAGGTGGTCGCCCGCACGAAGGACGTGACGCGCCGCATGGGGTGGCTGATCCTCAAGCCCGGCGACCGTTTGACCCTGTGCCGCAAAGTGATGGGCCGCCGCAAGGGTGAGCCGCTGGTGCGGATCACCGATGTGGAGGTGGTCAGCGTCCGGCGGGAGCCGCTGAACCGCATCGACGTCGATGACGTTGCCCGCGAAGGCTTCCCCGAGCTGACACCCGACGAGTTCGTGCGGTTCTTCTGCGACTCCCACAAGGGCTGCCGGCCCGACTCGATGGTCACCCGAATCGAGTGGCGCTATGTCTGAACTCGACCTCGATGAACTCGAAAACGCAACCCGCGGACTGGTGTACATGTCCGATGGCACCCGGGCGAGCGAGAAGCTGGGCCGCATCGTCGACGCGCACCGACTGCTGATCGCCGAGGTGCGGCGTCTGCGCCCGACGCTCATCGAGACCGTGGAGCAGCTCGACGCGCTGCCTGACCGCAGCATCGTTCACGAGTCGCACCGCGACGTCGCATGGATGAAAGACGGTAGATACACGCGCAATGAACCGTGGTGGGCGACTGGGTCCGAAGTCGAGGAACCGGCGACCGCCATCGTGCTGCCCGTGCGCGTGCTCTACACACCGGAGCTTGACAGGTGAGCGCCTCGAGCGACCTGCTCGCTCAGCTCGAGCGGCACTACATCAAACCCTCGGCGCCGATGCCTGGCGGCGTGTTCCTCCCCGAAGTCGGGCAGAACGGCGGCTGGGGCAGCGGCAGCCGCTGCGACGCCATCTACGTCGGATTCACCAGCAGCAGCGGCAGAATCCTCATTGGCCACGAACTTAAGATCAGCCGCAGCGACTGGCTCAACGAACTGAGCAAGCCCGGCAAGGCTGATGCCTGGGCCGACGAATGCCACGAATGGTGGCTCGTCGTCAGCGATCCCGCGATTGTGCACGACGGCGAACTACCCGCCGGGTGGGGCCTCATGAGCCCGTCACCGCGGTCGAAGAACCGCATGCAGGTCCACACCCAGGCCCACCGCAAGGACCCCCGCGTGCACCGGCCGGGCTGGAATGCGGTGCGCAGCATCATGGCCCGCCAAGACACCCTTCGCGCCCAGGCCGCCGAAGCCGTGCGCCGCGACGCCCGTGAAGACGCGCGCCGCGACTTCGACAAGCAGGTGCAGGCTGCCGTCGACCGCCGCCTGGCCGCCGGTGGCCTGCACGACGCCGCCCAGATCCGCGAGCGCCTCGCCCAGGTCGAACAGGCACTCGGCGCCAAGATCGATTTCACCGCCGGCGCGACTGATCGGTCGTCGGGTCGGTACGGGTGGAGCGGCGAAGTCACGCTCGCGCAGATCCGCGAGATCGCCACAGCGGTCCGCGCGTTCGGCGACGTGCAGCGGGCCATGTCGGCACTGACCGACCGGTGGGCCAACCCCGTCAAGAACACCCAAGGCGCACTCGACCGGCTCGGCGCGGCGCTCACCGAACTCGGCAAGGCCGGCCGCCCAGCCAAACCACCGCCAGCACCAGCCGCGGCAGTGGAGTCTCCGCCGCCCGATGGTGCCCCGCCGTCACCAGACCTGTTCAGCGAGATCCCGCTATGACCGCGCCTGAGCGCGACGGCGACGAGATCACCTGCCCGACGCCGGACAAACGCACTTACCGATCGAAAGCCAAAGCCAACCGCTACCAACGGCGTCGACGGCCTCCCGCCGGGGAGAAGAAAGACCGCCTCTACCCCTACCTATGCCCGTGCGGCGAGCACTGGCACCTCACCCACCAAAGCCCCGCGCTGCAGGCCCGCATCAGAGCCCGCATCGCCGCCCAAGCAGCAGCAGCCGCGGCCCAAGAGCGGGAGCGAGAAGCCTCATGACCACCACCGACCCGACATGGCGATCCCGGGCGGAATGCCGCGGCCACCCCAACCCGGACATCTGGTACCCCAACCCCTCCGACGTGCACGCCGAAGCCCGAGCCAAAGCCATCTGCGCCGCGTGCCCCGTCACCTTCCAATGCCTCGCCGACGCCAACGCTCGCCGCGAACGCCACGGCATCTGGGGCGGATTCGAACGCACGGACAAGGGCCGCGCCCGTCGACCACCCGGCCCCATGCCCAAAGGCGGCTACCGAATCGGAAGGAACACACGATGAGCGATGTTGTTGAGCGCGCGAAGGCCGCGCTGGAAGGCGTCACGCCGGAGCCGTGGGACGTGCGAGATGGGTTCATCTACCCGCTCGCCATCCGATGCGGCCTCGGCGCAATCAGGCCTCAGGACGCCGATTTCATAGCCGCTGCGCGCACTCTCGTACCTGAGCTGGTCGCCGAGTTGGAGCGAGCGCGGCGCGCATGCAGGAGGCTCGGCGAGGTGGTGGAGAGCCAATGCCGGATGGCTCTCGATGCGTCCGGTCTACACCACCTGATCGACGAGGACGGCGACGGTGACTGGGGATTGATATGGGAGAGGCTGGCTGAACTCGGCGCCGAGGTCGAACGGCTGAAGGCACGTGAGGACGCGGTGGCTGAGGCGTCGTATCGGACGGGGCAACTCGATGCAGAAGCCCCCCGATGACCGACCCGAAGATCCGCCTGCTGTTCACCCGCGCCCAACTCATCGCTATGAAGCGCTGCGCCGACTGCGGATGGCACGAGCCCACCCAGGGCCACCACCCCGAATGTCCAACGTGGGACAGCGATCCCGACGCTGCACCCCAACCGGGTACACAACGGGACATGACACGACCGCAGGGGGACAGGTGACGAACACCCGGCGATGGGCCACCAAAGAGGAAGTGGCCGAACACATCCGCGTCAGCGTCAAGACCGTCCAACGCATGACCGCCCGCGGCGAACTCACCGCCCATAACGTCGGCCCGCGCCTGATCCGCTACGACCTCAACGAGATCGACGCCATGCTCACACCCACCAACCCTGAATCGGCGGTGAGGTAGTGCCGCACTTCCGCGTCGATGACGCACTGCACGGGCACCCGAAGGCGCAGCGCGCCGGCGACGACGCGATCGGCATGTGGGTGCGCGCCGGATCGTTCTGCATGGCCTACCTCACCGACGGATTCGTGCCGGACTGGTGGGTGAAGCAGCAGCCGAAGGGCGTGGCGAAGGCCAAGCGCCTGATCGCGGCCGGACTGTGGCACGGCGGCGCCGAGCGCGACGGCGAGAAGGGCTACCAGTTCCACGAATTCACCGGACCGGGCCGCCAGGACTCCCGTGCGCAGATCGAAGCCGACCGCGAGAAGTGGCGGAAGAAGAAGGCCGCGCAGCGCGCCGCGTCCCAAGGGGAGTCCCCAGGGGACAACCCCGAAGTGTCCCCAGGGGACAGCCGGAACGGAAGCACCCAAAAAGACGCGACACAACGCACGGTACAGACGCAATACAACGGGCGGTACATAGACGAAAACGCGCATACCGAAAGCGCCCCCACCAGCGCAACCACCCAAATGTCCCCCGGGGAGTCCCGGGTATTACCCAACACCAACCCAACTAAAGAGATCTCTACTCACCTAAATGACGACTCTTACGTAAGTAATCCGAGCGGCAACAACGACATCCCGCTGCCACCCGAGCCGGAGCCAGACGACGACTACGGGACCGTGCCCCAGCACATCGACAACGCCGCAGCGAAGCCCACACCGCGCCAACCCAGCCAGGCCGCCAAGACCGTCGTCCGCCAAACCCTCGGCAACACCGGCCTCGCCGCCTACCCCCGCACATTCGTCGACCGCCTCGCCCGCCAAGTCGAAAACCTCACCCGCGAAGGACACCCCGACGCACTCATCCGCCAAGCACTCACCGAATGGGACAAGCGCACCGACGCACGCCCCGAATGGCTCCCCACCGTCCTCGGCGACCTCGTCAAGAACCAACGCGCCACCCCCGGCAACAACGGCCGCCCCGTCCACAAAATGCGCGGACTCGCCGAACTCGCACAACAAGTCCGCGCCCAAGAACAGCAAGCCGACATCGAATCCACTCAGCGGAAGGAACTCACCCCATGACCACCGTCGCCGACGCCCTCGAAGTCATGACCCTCATCGTCGCCTGCCACCACCGCACCGCACCCCGCATGGACGACCGAGAAGCCACCATCGCGACCGCCACCATCTGGGCCGAACTGTTCAGCCAGTACGGGCTCGAACTGCCCGACCTACTCGCCGGAGTCAAGCGCCGCGCACTCGGAAACGCCGAAGCCCCAGAGCCCGCAGAGATCATCACCGCCGCACGCGAATACCGCGCCCAACGCTGCCAAGCCGAATCCCGAGCCGAACGCGAAGCCCGCGAAGACCGCCAAGACGCTGCCCTCGAAGCACGCAACCACGCCAAACTCGCCGCCATCACAAGCGGATTCGGAAAGGCCATCGAGTGATGCGCGACCCCTACGACCCCCACGCCGACGAACGCCAAGCCACCGGCCCCACACCCGACCAAATCTGGTCATCCGAACAAAACCGCCGACGCCACGCCGACCGACTCGCCGCCATCGCCAACTGCCCGCTCTGCGACACCGACGGCTACCGAGACACCCACGTCTGCGACCACACCGACCACCGCGCAGCAGCACGCCGACACATCAACGAAATCAGAGCCCAAATGGGCTGGCCCGCCACCAAGACACCAGGCACACCCTAAAAGTCCCGCAGAATCGCATTCCGGCCCCAAAAGCACACGCTTGTGATTCAGCCCGACACCCCAAAACGGCCCAACCGCAACCGGACCACAGTCCACACACCCAGCACCCCCACCCCAGAAAATCCACCACATGCCCCCAGTCATGGACCGCAAAAGCAGCACAGCCCGCGCCGCTGAGGCCTGGCGGCTCCACGTGCGTGGGAGGACGTGGCAGGAGATCGCCGACGAGCTCGGGTTCAAATCGCGGCAGTCAGCCAACAAGGCCGTGAAGTCCTACCTGGAGAAGAACCCGCCGGCCGACATCGACACCATGCGGCGCGCCCGAGGGGATCTCCTGGCGGACACGACGGCCCGGCTTCACGACTGCATGGTCGACGCGATCGAGGCGGGCAAGTTCCGTGACGCGGCCGAGCTGGGCAAGGTGGTGCTCGACGGCGTCGACAAGCGCGCGAAGCTCGAAGGCCTGCACATCGCGGTGCCGCAGGTGGTGGATCTGAACGTGACGCAGACGGTGGTGGAGATGATCACCGACACCCGGGCGAAGCTGCAGGCCGCGATCGACGCCGAGATCGTGCCGCTACCTGAGGAGCTGGAGCGATGACGACCGTGGAGCAGCTCAAGGCCGCGACGAAGGCCGCGAAAAAGGCCGGCGTGGATGCGGCGATGTCGCTGGCCGAGGACATCGCGACGGGCCGGCTCGACCCGGCCGCGCTCGACGCCGCTGCGGCCGCTGAGGCTCGGGCGCTGTTCGGTCGTGTCGAGGGCCCCGACGATCCGCTGTGGGATCTGCATGTGGACGTGGCGCGCCAGGTGCTCGCCGTCGGTGGTGGCATCCCGGCCGGTGAGCTGGCGGAGTGGCTGGCGGTGACCCGCGCGGCCGAAGGCGTCGAGGCTGAGCCGGACGCCGACGCGGGGGAGTGGACGGCGGAGGCGTGCGACGAGGTACTGGCCTGGCCGGTGCAGCCGTTCGATGCGGGCGGCGAGCTGCCGCCGGGTGAGTCGATGGTCAACGACACCGGCGAGCCGGTCGAGGTGCGTGATGGGCCGCCTGAGGATGTCTCAGAACTTTAGTTTCGGGACGACCGTCTAGGGTGGCGCTGGGTGCGGTGTATCCGCTGGTCAATTTTCTCAAAAGTTGTCGCGTATCGATATGGTGTCTCGAAAACTTTTGAGATAGGCTTGGGTCATGCCCGAGACCACCGCCCCGATCACCAGCGACGAGGTCATCCAGACCATCGTCGCCGCCGGACTCGACTATCACGACTTCAAATGCGAGTACGCCGCCAAGCTCACCGCCCACCACCCGGTATGGGTGGCGATCGCGGAGATGGCCCGCACCGACGCCGCCAGCGTCGCGGCCTGGAAGATCAGCGGCCACCCCGACCCGTACGCCACCCCGGAATGGCTCGGGGCGGCCTGATGGACGGCGCGCTGCTCGGCTACGCCCGAGTCTCCACCGGACACCAGTCCCTCGACCAGCAGCACGACGCACTGGAGGCCGTCGGGGTCACCAAGGTCTACGACGACAAGCTGACCGGCACCAGCACACGGGAGCAGCGACCCGGCCTCGCTGCCCTGCTCGACTACGCCCGCGAGGGCGACACCATCGTGGTCGTCGGCATCGACCGCCTGGGCCGCAACGCTGCCGAGGTGATGATGACCATCCGAGACCTCGGGGAACGGGGCATCGTGCTGCGATCGCTCCGTGAGGGCATCGACACCTCCAACGCGACGGGCCGCATGATCGCCGGCGTCCTGGCCTCACTCGCCGAGCTGGAGCTGGAGTTGCAGCGGGAACGCCGGGCCGCGTCGAAGTCGGCCCGGCGGGCACGTGGCCTGCCGATCGGCCGGCCGAAAGCGTTGACGGCGCAGCAGGTCGAGATGGCGGAGCAGCTGCGGTCTGCGGGCCAGCCGATGCCGGATATCGCGGCGCAGCTCGGGGTGTCGCGTGCGACGCTCTACCGGACATTGGCCGAGGGGAGCGAGTGATGGGCGACAGTTCGGGTGAGGCTGACCGCCCGATCGTGGACTTCTCGATTCCTGAGCGGATTGTGCGGTGGCGGAGGTATGCCCGTGAGGAAGCGCGGGCCGCGCAGAAGGCTGCTGACGATAATCCGGCGGAGGCGATCTTGGCGGCTTCGCTGGCGACGATGTACCTAGCGCTCGCGGCCGATGCGGACCGGTTCGGTGAGCTGCCGGAGATCCCCGACGATGAGGTAGGTGGCGATGAGTGACGACGTGCGTGCCGAGCTGACTGCCAAGGTTCACGAGGCGCTGATGGACGAGCTGGTGATGGACAGCGACGCGGACGCGGACGACGTCGAGGCCGTCCTGGAGCTGGCGCAGCGTGCCGTCGGGGTGTTCATGGATCCGCCGTGCGTCGAGGGCCTGGACCATGAGTGGCGACGGGCCGCGCAGACGTTGGTGTGGTCGGAGATCCGGAACACCAGTGAGGGTGCGGAGTCGTGGAATCGGTGGCGCGTGGTGGCGGTGTGTGACCACTGCGGCAATCCGCGGGTGCTCGATGAATGGCGGCTCGACGGGTGATGGCCGGAGTGTGGGGTGACGGCGGTAGGTGGGTGATCGCACGCACGGTTGGGTGCCGGTGGGATGTGTTCCCGCCGGATCGGATTTATGCGGGCCGGCATGGCACGTACTGCTCGTTCGAGGAAGCTCGGCAGGCGTTCATCGCGGAGACCGCAGGCAGCGCGTCCTAACCCTTGCATCTGTATTACATCTGTAATACACTCTTGGTATGGCGCTGCACTGGGACACGGACCGCGACGAACATCTGGCCCGCCACGGTGTCACCACCGCCCAGGCCGACGAAGCGTTCGCCCACGAGGACGCGCTCACCATCAACCCCGACTACAACAGCAAGTCCGGCCTCGGCATCCGCACCATCGGCTACTCCGCCAGCTACGGCGACCTGCTCAGCGTTCTGAGCTACTTCGACAACGACGGTGTCCAGCAGGGCACCACCGCGTTCCGCGCCAACCGTAAAGACCGCCGCTACTACTTCGGACAGGAGTGATCACGATGGACCAGCACAAGATGAGCAACGAAGAGCTCCGCGACCTGATGGACGAAGAGGCCCGGGCCGCAGAGGCTGCCGCCTACGACGACGAGGACGACGGGGCGCCGCTGCCCCCGCATGTGACCGTGAGCCGGCCGAACCGGGCGCGCAGCAAGGTGCTGCAGGTCCGACTGAACCCCGACGAGTTCGAAGCTGTCGAGCGGGCAGCGGAGCGGCGGGGATTGCCTGCGTCGACCGTGGCGCGTGACCGGCTGTTGAAGATGCTCAGGGAGGATGCAGCGCCGGAATGGACTCTCGAGCAGCAGGTGAATGCGTTGAAAGCTGTCGATATCGTGCGGGCCGCGGTCAGTAGCAGCGATCCGGAGGAGAGCGCCGCCGCAGCGACTATGGAGGTCGCGAAGTTGGTCCCAGGTGGGCCCCGTGCGACGGATGCAGCGTTTGCGAAGGTGGCTCCGGACATCATCACGGGCCTGGCAAATGTGGCGCGCACGCTCGCTGAGCATTCCGCCGAACGGAGTGGGCTTTCGGTGGATCAGGTGATCGCAGACGTTGTCGAGGGTGTTCGGAAGGTAAGGATCGTCGGCTGAGCGCTCACCGCGCCCTGCCACTCTGGTCGCCGTGGATCCAGTCCAGGTGCTCACGGCCATCCGGCACGTGCGGGCGACGCGTGCTCAACGCCGGCCGAAGTCACCCGCCGAACTGGCGCGTCTGCTGGACCCGAAGTTCCGTGTGACGCCGACGATTCGGCTGCTGTCCGACCTCGCGGTCCGATCGGTCACACAGCCTGACGAGCGTGACGCGGTGTCGACTCCGCCGCGGACCGGCAAGTCCCGCATGCTGGCCATCTGGACGTCCGTCTGGGCGCTGATGGAAAACCCTGACCTCGAAATCGTGATCGTGTCCTACTCGGATGAGTTGGCGCAGGTGCATTCTCGTGAGGTCCGCAAGATCATCAACGAGCACGGCGACTTTCTCGGCTTCCGGTTGGCGCGGGACAAGACGGCGGTAGGGCAGTGGCGCGTCGAGGGCCACGAGGGTGGCGTCCTGGCGACGGGCATCAACTCGGGTGTGACGGGTTTCGGTGCGGATCTGATGATCATCGATGACCCGGTTAAGGATGCGGCGGAGGCGGATTCGAAGGCGCACCGCAAGCGTGTGCTGAACGAGTTTCAGTCGACGTTGTCGACGCGTGTGCATCCGGGCGGCTCGATCCTGTTGGTGATGACGCGGTGGCATGAGGAGGATTTGGCTGGCGCGTTGTTGAAGCAGGATCCGAAGCGGTGGCGGCGCACCAACATTCCCGCCGTGAGCGACGCGAAGATTCCTGACGCGTTGGGTCGGCCTCCGGGCGTTGCGATGATCTCGGCGCTGGGCTACACGGCAGCGGATTTCGCGGCGACGCGCCGCATGGTGGGGGAGCGGGTGTGGTTCGCGCTGTATTGCGGTGAGCCGAAGACCCCGGCGGGCAGCTTGGTGAAGGCGGCGTGGTTGGAACGCTGGCGGTTGCCGGTTGCGCCGAGCTCCCCGGTGTTCACGGTGGTGGCGGTGGACCCGAGCGATTCGGGTGAGGGCGACTCGTGCGGTTTGGTGGCGACGTCGATGACGGCTGGCGGTGTGGTGGCGATGATCGCGGACATTTCGGCGCCGATGACGTCGGACGCGTGGGCCGTGGCTGCGGTGGACCTCGCGGTGAAGGTGGGGGCGAGTCAGATCACGGTGGAGGGGTTTTCCGCGCGGGAGACGTATGTGCGGGTGGTTCGGGCGGCGATCGGGCGGGCGGTCGAGGCAGGCACGTTGGGCCGTGAGATTCGGGTGACGTCGTGGCCGCCGAAAGGCCGCGCGCGGGTGGGGGATGCGGTGGCCCGTTCGGCGGCATTGCTGCAGGCGCTGGAAACCGGAACCTGCCGTCTGGCGGGGCATTTCCCTGATTTCGAGACCAAAGCGGTGGCGTGGCAGGCGGGCCAGCATCAGCCGGACAACCTGGCGGCGCTGGTGATTGGCCATGATGAGTGCGTGCACGCGGCTGGGCTGGAGTGGGACATCGCGGCACCGGGCGGGGAACAATTCGGCAGTGGCACTGGCCAGGCGATGCCGGGCGCGTTCGGTGGCGGTGGCTCGGTGGTGGACCTGGGCGATTGGATGTCGCGCAAGATCAGTTGAGGGACGTGTTCGTACCGCGTCCTCGCGCCGAAGGGACAAGGCGAAACTGCCGCGGTGTGACCGCGAACCGTCTACGTTCGGCCTCATGAACAAGGACATCGAATTCCTCACGGCAGTTGCACAAGATCTCCGCTCGCGGGTGGAGTGGTACTGCTCCGAGCAGGACGACCCGGCCAGAATGCATGATCTCGTCATGTCGTTGTCGGCTTCCATGCTCGCCGTATTTGACCGCCTCGGAGCTGACCTTGGCGTCGATCTTCGGGAGGAACTCGCCAAATTCAATTTCCGACCAGAGAGGTAGCGGCAGTCCACTAGCGATAGTTACCGAGGCTCCACCATTCCCGTGTCTAGGATCACTTGCAGCGTAACGGTTTAGGTGTCATTCGCGTGCGTGCCTGGGTAGTTGCTGGCAGCGGGCTTACCTTGGCCCCGTGGGGACGAACGGGTATCGGCATTGACGGCGCCGCAACGCTGGCAGCCCGACGAGCACATGGTGGCCGCGGTGCTGTCGACGCCGAAAGCCTCGCGGAAGATGACCGAACTGTCCGACGCTGACCGCGCCTGGATCGTCGCCGGCCTCACGCTCGCCGGGGTGACGGCGCAAGACATCGCTGACCGGATGAGCTGTTCGTTGCGGCTGGTGCGGTCAATCCGCGCGGAGGACATCACCCAGATGGCCGTCGTCGCGCAGACCGAAACCCGTGCGCTCGGCGACGATCTGCGCACTGAACGATCAGATCACGCGCTGACACGGCGGGAGCTCAGAGAATCACGCACGGAAGCGGAACGTCTGCGGGCCCAGGTGGATCAGCTGCTGGACGTCTTGAGGGTTGGCGAGCGGATCGAGACGTTCCGTACCTGCGGGCATCCCAAGGTTAAGTGGAACTTGTATCGTCACCAGGGCCGCGACTATTGCCGGGAGTGCAACCGGGAGCGTGCATCTCAGTACAGGGCGCGCCGAAAAACCGCTGGCCAGAATGGCAATCACACCAATCGTGTGACGGTTTTGCACGCTGCCGCCGTAGCTTCCGCGTCATGAGCCTCGGATTCACAGCACCGCATATCACGGAACAAGAACAACTGAAAAAGCTGTACGCCAAGACGGGCGGGAGATGTCCGGGAATCTGCGCGGAAGGCCATCGGGTACGGGGCGCGAACGTCGTGCGGCGTGGCAACAAGGACTACTGCCGAAAATGTGTGGAGGCTGGGTTCATCAATCTTGAGCGGATGGAGCAGCCGGCCCAGTCGGTTTATTTCATCTCCGATGAGCATGGGAACGTCAAGATTGGTTACGCCACTTCGGTCCAGGCTCGTTTCGCTGATCTTCAAGTGGCGAATGCGTCGGAACTGACCATTGTGCTGGAGATGCCCGGCGGCCCGAAGTTGGAGCGGGAACTTCATCGACGGTTTGCTGAACATCGGGTGCGCGGCGAGTGGTTCAAGTTGACCACGGACATCCTCGAATACATCGCGAGCGTCCGGCCAAAGCCGCGCAAGGTCCCCGAATACGTTCGGATCCAACGGGAACTCATCAGCAAGCAGGAAGCGGTGACCATATGAGTCACGACCTCGGTGTGACGATTCTGATTCTCATCGTCTACGTGCTGGCGGTGATGCGGCTCGTTCGCCTGGTCAACTTCGACACCGTGCTGGACCCGTTGCGGATCCGTATCGCACGCCGGGCCCAGACCGCGAAGTCGGCCGGTGAAGAGGCGGAGGTGAACATGCAGCCCATCGCGGCGGAGCTGCATCTGCGGACGATGGCGCGGTGGAACACCCTGGCGTACTTCATCGGATGCCCGTGGTGCGTGGGGTTCTGGCTGTCGCTGGCGACTGCGATCGTGCCGGTGGTGCTCGTCGGGTGGCCGTGGTGGGCGGCGTTCGGAGTTGCGTTGGCCACCAGTCACCTCGTCGGGCTGGCGGCGCCGCTGTCGGCGGACGAGGACATCGAGATCGTCGAGAACGACGAGTAAACACCCAGCTTGGCTACCGTCTCGCTCGTGGCAGCTCCGGATTTGCGCGTCGTTCGACGCCGTAAGGGCACCGCGCTGGTCGCGTCCGGTGCGCGTCCTGTCGCGCTGACGGCAGCCAGCGCACCAGTGAGTGACCCGAGCAAGGTGTTCGGTTCCGCGACGATGGGTCGCCGCAACAACTGGCAGGCCGAAGCCTGGGAGATGTACCGCGCTGTTGGTGAGCTCGGCTATTACGTGCGTTGGCGCGCCAACTCGTGCTCCCGTGTGCGGCTCGTCGCGTCGGAGATTGATCCCGACACTGGGTTGCCGACCGGCAGCATCGATCCCGACAACGCCGAGGGTATGCGGTTCGCGGAGATCGTACGCGAGATCGCCGGCGGCCCACTGGGGCAGGCGAAGATCATCAAACGCGCGGCTGAGTGCCTCACGGTGCCGGGGGAGCATTGGATCGCGATCCTTGTGCGGCCGGCGGCGGGTTGGGCGGATGGGTCACTGCTGCCTGAGCGGTGGTTTGTGGTCAGCCGCAAGGAAATCGAGAAGGGTGCGCGGCGGAACAGCGTCGTGATCAAACTGCCGGATGGGTCCAAGCACGAGTTCGACGCCGCGGCCGGGGATGGCATGTTTCGGGTGTGGAATCAGGACGCTGAGGACGCATCCGAGCCGACGTCGCCGGTGCAGGCGTGCCTGGATCCGCTGCGTGAGATCGTCCGCACGACAAAGAAGATCCGCAACGCTGATAATTCGCGGCTGCTGAACAACGGGCTGCTGTTTGTGCCGTCGGAGGCGAGCCTGCCAGATTCGCAGGCCCCGGTATCGGCGGACAAGCCGGCCGGGTCACCGACGTCACCAGCTCGCCGGCAGGGTGTCGCGGAGAAGGTGCAGCACATGATCGTTCGCGTCGGTGAGACGGCAGCCAAGGATCCGGACAGCATGGCGGCCCTGGTGCCTGTCGTGGTCGCGGCCCCGGGCGAGCACCTGTCGAAGATCCATCACCAGGAGATCGGCAAGGACGTTACCGACATTGCGCTCAAGACGCGCACGGAGGCGATCGCGCGGCTCGCGATGGGCCTGGACATGTCGCCGGAACAGTTGCTCGGGCTCGGCAACTCGAACCACTGGTCTGCGTGGCTGATGTCGGACAACGATGTGCAGCTGCACGTGTCGCCGGTGCTGGAAACGATCTGCCAGGCCATCTATGACAGCGTGCTGCGCCACATGCTGGTCGCGGCTGGGATCGATCCGGACAAGTATGTCCTGTGGTACGACGCGAGTCGCCTGACCGCCGACCCGGACAAGACCGACGAGGCCCGCGACGCGTTCGACCGCGGCGCTATCACGGCCGAGGCGTTGGTCCGTCAGTACGGGCTGCCGGATGATGCGCTCTACGACTTCACCAGTTTGGATGGCTGGAAACAGTGGGCGCAGGACAAGGTTTCGCAGGATCCGACGCTGTTGCCGACGTTGCTGCCGCTGCTCGACGCGAGCGTGCAGGCCATCGATTTCCCTGAGCCGCAGCCTGCGTTGCCGCCGCCGGCCGACAACCAGCAATCCGATGACGAGTCGGGCGCGGATGGGCAGCAGGAACCGGCCACCGAGGACAACAGCGGCGACCAGGCCGCGGGCCTGCGTGGCGATGTCGAACTGGCCGTTGTGGACCTGCTCGTCGGCCGGGCACTGGAGTTGGCCGGCAAGCGCAGGGTTCGAACGAACGACCGTGTGCAGCACGCGCGTCTGCGTGACGTCGCGACCCGGGACTATCACCGGTTCATGCCGCCGGTCGACGACGGTGAAGTCGGCAGGTTGATCAAGGGATTTGACGATGTGCTCGACGGTGATTTCGCCGCGGCGCACGGTCTGGACCCTGAGCGCGTTCGGGCGGCGGTGCGGCGTATCGCGCGCCGCGAGCTCACCGCCCAGGTGGTCGACGGGCAGGTGGTCTGATGCACGTCTGCAAGCACTGTGGCGAACAGATTGAGCACCGGAACTTCTTGCTTGGGCCGAAGTGGGTTCACGTTTCCGGCGGGATGGGCGATTACACCTACTGCCGTCTGAGGGCCGCCGAGCCAGTGGAGGAGCGGGGCTGATGTTCTTCCCTGGGCGTGATGAAGCGTTGTCGCACACCATCAAAGCGGAGACGGCGATCAGTGACCTGTACGCGGAGGCGATCCGCCGGTGGGCGCCGGATGTGCAGGCCGCGGTGTTGCCGTCGCTGACGGCCTCGGCCGCGGGAGAGCAGCTGCCGCCGGACCCCGATGCTGTCGCGCAGCAGCAGCCGTCGTGGGAGACAGCCGCCACGGCGGTGATCGTCGCCGGCCTTGCGGTCCTGTGGGCGGTCGCGGTCTACGAAACCCTGTCGGGCCTCGCTGGCGTCGTTCCCTCGATAGGTGGCGACGGCGGCGACGAGCGTCCGCCGGTGCCCGAGATCGACGACGCGGTGATCGACATTATTTCGGCATCGGTGCGGCAGTCCCGTGCGGAGGTGAACGACGCTGTCGCATATGTGCAGGCCACGCCGTCGCTGGCTGCTGCGCGCGACGATTTCCTGTCCTCAAAACGTGAGGACATTTTCACCAGCACCCCGAAAGCGGTCCGCGCCAAGGTCACTGCGGCGATCTCCGATCCGGTGCTGACGGTGTCGGTGATCCCCGAGGATCGGCCCGCGGTGCTGCAGGCGGAGGCGGCCAAGGTGTTGCAGCCGTCGTCGGCTGTGATGCGGGAGATCGCCCGTGGCGGCGGGTACCAGGCGGCTGGCGTGATGAACCACGCGGTCGTCGCTGCGGCGGTGGCGTCGGCGCGTGAGTCCGGTGAGGAACTGGAGAAGACGTGGATCTGCACGATCGACGGGAAGACGAGGCCGACGCATTGGGCTGCTGATGGGCAGCGGGTGCCGCTCGCCGGGCGGTTCTCCGTCGGCGCTGACCAACTGTTCGTGCCCGGTGACCCGGCGGGCTCGCCGGCTGAGGTGAAGAACTGCCGTTGCCGTGTCGGCATTCTCGCCGTCGACGAGGAGATTCCCGACGAGGTGGACCGGCACACCGAGCGTCTCAACGGTCGCGACAGCGTGCAGGTCAACCGTCAAGGTAGCCAGGCCGACGAGATCCGGCGGCGGGCCGACAGCGGGAACGTCCGGGCCCGAGACGATCCGAACGGTATTGGGCAAGTGGCATCCGGCGGCTGGGCCGCACCAAGTGAACAGGAGTACGACATGACGACCCCAGTGATTGGCGGACCCACCAAGGCCGAACTGTCGGCCTTCGCCGCCGACGGTGGCGACACCACCGACTCGGAGACCTATCTGACCTTCACCGACGCACTGTTCGCGGTGACCGGCACCCCCACCGATGACCGCCGCATGCTCGCCGCGGACATCGCACTGTCGATGCGCGACACCCCGATGCCGCTGCAGTGGTGCGAGAAGATGGAGGGCGGCCACTACGGATCCGTCACCGTCGGTGTCATCGAGTCGATCGACTTCAAGAACGGCCAGGTGCTCGCGTCGGGCTACATGCTGAACAACGAGAACGCGCTCAAGGCGATGGATCTCGTTGCGCACGGTGTGTGCAACCCGTCGGTCGATCTGGCCAACGCCACCGCGACGTGGACCTACGAAGACGGCACGATCGTCACGGACGAGAATTACGACCCAGAACTGCCGATCTATGAGACGGTCACCGAGGCCACGCTGACGGCGGCGACCATCGTGGCGATCCCGGCGTTTGGGCAGACGCGCATCGCGCTGAACGCCGAACGGGAATCCCGGGACACGGCGCTGGTGGCGTCAGCCGCCGCGAAATTCCAGCCCCGCGTGTACGACCCGGCGTTGTTCTCCGATCCGAAGCTGCCCGGGCCGACGATGCTGACGATGAACCCCCAGACAGGTCGGATCTACGGGCACATCGCGGATTTCAAGGAAAAGCACCGCTCTGTGGGGCTGGGCCACATCTCGCCGCCGCACTCTCAGACCGGGTACGCGCACTTTCACACCAGCCCGCCGGTGCACCTGTCGGACGGCAGTCGCCTGCCGGTCGGCCGGCTCACCGTGGGGATCGGGCACGCCCCGACCTCGGGGATCAGCAACGCCGAGGCGCAAGCGCACTACGACAACACTGAGGCCTGCTTCGCGCTGGTCCGCGCGGGTGAGGACGCGCACGGCATCTGGGTGTCGGGTGTCGCTGCTCCGTGGGCCACGCCGGAGAAGATCGAAATGGGTTTGGCGGCACCGCTGTCCGGTGACTGGCGTCCGTACGGTGGTGCGCTCGAACTGGTCGCCGCGCTCGCGGTGAACACTCCAGGGTTCCTGTGCCGGGCCACGACCGACTCGCGAGGTAACCCGCTGTCGTTGGTCGCGTCGATGTCGCCGCGACCAGGCGCGCCGGCTCGGCCGGTGTTGTCGCGGGAGGACATCAAGGCGGCCGTCGCGGAGGCGTTGGCAGATTCCCAGCGGGCTGCGGAGTTGGCGCAGCGTCGTGACGCCGTGTTGGCGCGGGCTTTCGCCGCAGTTGGTGATCCGCCTGCTGAGCTGACGCCAACAGAGCGGATCGGTCAGATGCTCGCGGGGCGTGCCTGATGGGGTGCAGCTGCAGGGGCGGTCGGCGTGCCGGAGCCAAGACGTCGACGGGCTCGACGGTGGAGGGCTACGAGTACACCGCGCCTGACAAGACGGTGAAGACGTTCCTGATCTACCTGGAAGCGAAGAAAGAGCAGCTCCGCAACGGCGGCGGCACGATCAAAACGATTACCAGCAGCGCATAGCCGATAGCTGCAGAAAGGCTGCCGAAAGCCCCCGGTCTCCGCCGGGGCTTTCGCGTGCCCGGGTCGGTGCACCGTGCCCTCTTACTGTCCGGCGCCAGAGAGTTCCTGCCATGCGCTATGTGCCGGGGAGCGATCGGAAACAGGCAGTACCCCTTTTGATCCGAGACAGGAGCCATTGCAGTGAAGTTCACGACGCTGCCCGATCAGCTGCCCGCCACCGTCACCGAACTGGAAGAACTGGCCGCGGCCGTCGCCGCCGAGATCAACGTCTTCCAGGCCCGCTATGCGGCCGGTGACGAGTTCACCGAGGACGAAGTGGCCCGGTTCGAATACGTCACCGAGGCGCACGAGAAGGTCACCACCGAGCGCGACACCCTCGCCGCCGCCGAGCAGACCCAGGCCGACAAGGTCAAGGGCCTCATCGAGCGTTCGACCAGTGCCACCAAGAAAGCCACCGACCCGGCGCCGGCCGCCGACGCCGATGCGGAATCCGGCACCGAGGCAGAAGTGCCAGCCGCCGACGCCGACACTGCCGCTGCCGAGGTAGTCGCCGAGGCTGAGGCCGCGACAGCGGAAGCCGCCGAATCCAGTGCTGCCGTGACCGCCGGCGCCGGGGTGAGTTTCGGTGGCGCCGTCCGCAACAGTGACATCCCAGCCGACGCCCCGGCCGGTGAGAAGCCGAAGCGGTGGACGCCGCTGGCGTCGATGCCGAAGTTCGCCGAGTTCGGCGGCGCCAACGTCAGCTCCCGCGAGATCGCTGAGGCGATCGATTCGGTGCAGGCTGGTCAGCGGACCGGTCGCCAGCCGACCGGCGAGACCACCCTTGGTGGTCAGGCGTTCGCTACCCAGGCGCTGGCCAAGATGGCTCGGCCGCAGGGCAAGGTCATCGAGAACGCGCAGGACCTGTGGGCCGAACTGGACCTCATCGTCGACGAGATCCCCGGGCGCGGCAAGGTTTCCGCTGAGGCGCTCGTCGCCGCCGGTGGCTGGTGCGCCCCGTCGGAGCAGCTGTACGACTTCTGCCCCACCCCCGCGGCGGCCAACCTGCTGTCGCTGCCGGAGATCGCGATCAAGCGTGGCGGTATCCGGTTCCCCGCCGAGCCGGATTTCACCGCGCTGCAGACCGGTTTCCACTACACCGAGCCGCAGTTGGAAGCCACCGACGGTAACGGCAACCCGACCGCGGTCAAGGAATTCGTCGAGATCCCTTGCCCCGACGACATGATCGAATACCGACTCGAGGCGATCGGCTGGGCGGTCAAGGCCGGCATCCTGCAGCGGCAGGCGTGGCCGGAGCTGATCGAAAAGTTCGTCGACGAGTTCCTGGTGGCCCACCAGTACCGCGTTTCGGCGAAGACCGTGCAGAAGATGCTCGGCGAGTCCAGCGCCGCCAAGGTCGTGCCCACCGACGCGGTGCTGGGCGCCACCACCGGCGTCCTGAACGGTCTGCACGTGCGGGCCCGCAACATTCAGCTTAAGACCCGCCGGGACACCATTGAAGGTGTTGCGCCGGTGTGGTTCCGCGACGTGCTGCGCGCCGATCTGGCGATGCGGGACGGCAAGGACATGCTGTCGGTGTCTGACGCCGAGATCGACAACTGGCTGGCGGTCCGCGGGATCTACCTGCAGTACGAGGGCACCTGGCAGTCCCTCGGCACCGGACAGCCCGGCCACCTGGACACCTCGTGGTGGCCTGGCAGTGTCGACGTGATCCTGTACCCGGCGGGCACGTTCTTCCGGTCACTGGACAACGTCATCACCCTCGGTGTCCAGTACCCGATCGAGCAGGTGCAGCTCAACCGCTACACCCATGGGTTCTTGGAGGACTCGTTCCTTGTCGGGAAGCGTTGCGGCCCGTCGGATCTGATCCGGGTGCCGCTGTGCACGAACGGTGCGGTCGGTGCGCGCGAGACCATCGTGTGCCAGTCGGCCACGGTGACGAAGACGGTCGCCGTGCCCGGTACCCCGACCGGTGGCGGGATGACGCTGAAGTTCTCCGCCAACAACATCCCGTCCGGGTCGATCGCGTTCAACTCGTCCGCGGCCAACGCGGACACGGCGCTGACCGCCATCGACGATGGCGTCACCCAGGCGGGCGACATCACCGTTGCGGGTGGCCCGCTGCCGGGCGCTCCGCTGGTGGTGACCTACCCGGCGAAGCTGGGAGACCTGCAGCTGGCCGTCAACTCGTTGACGGGTGGCACCCAGCCCGGCGCTGGCGTGAACATCTCCTAGTCGAGGCCCGGGTATCGCAATGGACGAGGCGGGCGGCGTGAACAGCATCCGAGGCTTTCTCACGCTGCCCGCCTTCCCCGGTAGAGAGGACCGCACGCCATGACCACTGCATTTTCTCCGGTGGTGTTCGACGCTCCGCTGGTGAACCCGGCGCCGAACGGCTTGTTCGGTGCTACCCAGTGGACGGACGAGGATGGGCCGCTGCGCTGGTTGGCGTCCGGTGTCGACGTCCGGGTGTTCAACTACGGTGGCGGAGCGCAGTTCGGTGTGTGGGAACACCCGTGGTGTGTGTCGGAGGACGATCTCGATCCCGACACGGACGCCAAACGCGGTGTCCGGCCCGAGTTTCCGGACACGTTCATGGCGTTCACGTCGTGGGCGTCGGACGAGTGCGATCTGACGCAGCGGAGCCGCGACGAGGTCCGTGTACGGGCACAGCAGGTGCACCGGCTGCAGGAACCCAACGCGGTTGAAGCCAAACTGGCCACTCGAATGCTGGCCGACGCGGGCACGCCGGGCAGCGCTGCGGGCGTGGTGGCCGCGGTGGCATTCCTGGAGGGGCTGTTGGCGAAGACCAACACGGTCGGCCAGATTCACGCGTCGGCGGAGTGGGCGACGTTCGCGGCGTACGCGAATCTGGTGCGCTACAACGGCAGCAAGCTGGTGACTCCCCTGGGGCATCAGTGGGTGTTTGGTGGCGGCTACGTCGGGGGTCTGGGTTCGACTCTGGTGGCGACATCACCGACGTTTGGTTGGCGCGGGCCGGTGGCGCTGCGCGACGCCCCCACTGCGGGGTTCGACGAGTTTGTGGCGGTCGCTGAACGGAGCCTTGTCGTTGGCTACGAGGCCCTGGTCGGTGCTGTCAAGGTGACTGCGCCGGTCGCTGGCGACGGCTTCCCTGGGCTGCTGAATTTCCCTGGTAGCACGAATTTCCCGAGCGGAGGATAGTCATGCCTGCTGGTGTGCTGGTTGTGGTTGAGAATGGCTTCGCCACGATCGATTTCGTCGACAAGGCCAAGCGGGGCCCGGCGCTGGCGAAGCTGTTCGAGATCGGGACACCTCCCGATGCGATCGAGAAGCTGACCCGGTCGGGGCCGCGCGCCGTGTATGTGGTGCCGGAGGGCAACGCCCGCGAGGCCGGACTGCTCGACGAAGCCGATGTGCAGGACACGATCGTTGGGGACGATGACGACGACGTCCTACAGAAGGCGTGGCCCGACGGTGAGCCAGACGACGACTGGAAGCGGCCACAGTTGGACGCCTACGCCGCGGCGCACGGCATCGACACCAGCAAGCTGTCGAACAAGGCTGAGGTGCTCGCCGCGATCCAGGAAGCGAAGTAGCGCATGCGGATCGGCAAGTACAAGCCCAGCCAAATCCGCAAGGCCGCCGTCGCCGGTGTTGGCGTGGTAGGCACACTGGCCACATCCGCGGTCGACGTCTTCACCACGTGGATTCCGGCGGGGTGGGCGGGGCCTATCGCCAGCGGCATAGCGTTCGTCGCCGCGATAGGTGTGTTTCTAACGAAGAACGCGCCGCTTATCGACGCGGTTGACGAGCTGTGAACTGGGGTGAGATCGACAACGCCTGGGCATTCCTCGCTGTGCTAGCAGGCCTTGTGACCAATCTGGTGATCATGATCATTGGCCAGCGCCGCGGTATCAAACGCCGCGACGAGGACCGCGAGGTGCTGAGCGACGTCAAGGCCAACACCGACGTCGTCCGGTACCAGGTGAAGAACGATCATCCTGACGAAGAGAATCTGCGGGACCAGCTCGACCGCATGGAAGCCCATATCACCGAAATGAGCCGGCGACAGCTCGCGCACGGCCGCGACATCAGCGGTCTCCGCGAGGACGTCGGCGCCGTGCGTGACGATGTCGGCGGCCTCCGTGGCGAACTGCGCGACGACCGCACCAACCTGCGTGAATTCAAGGCCGGCGTCAACGGGTTCATCAAGCGGGTACATCCCGGTGAGGATCCGCTGTGACAGCAGCACGTTCGTCGAGCAGTTGGTCTGGCACGGTTGTCGACCGAACAGGTCGGCCGGACTCGGCGCACAGTGCCCGGTAGGTAGCCAGGACGCGCAGTTCGGCCTCGATGGCGTGGAGTGCTCTCACAACCGGTTTAGACGCAGCGCCAGCGTGGATGGTTCCGCTCGGATTGCTGGTGCACCCACTGCTCTTACTGTTCGGCGCAGCCTCGGATACCGACCGGCGCGAAGCGCCTGATAGCAGGAGGAAGGCCAGCTCATGGCATTCGCAGTCGTAAAAGGACTCTCACTTCGCGCGACCAAGGTGGACCGCTGCGGCACCCCGCTGCCCGGCCTCGCGAATCGCATCGTCACCGACGGGTTCATCCAGGCCAACCTGGACCCGAACATGAAGGACGCCAACGAGCTGACGCAGGAAAACGCGGCCGGCAAGGAATGCGTGTCCGACCGCACCCCGCCCGAGCGTCGTTGGTGGAACACCGAACTGCAGCTCTGTGGCGTCGACCCGGACCTGTGGTCGATGATGCTGTCCTGGGCCCGGATCCTCGACTACGACGGCAACCCGATCGGTGTCCGCGACCGCAAGTCCGTCGACGCAGACACCGGTGTCATGTTCGAGATCTGGACCGGCGGTGAGGGCGACGACGACTGCCCGGCCCCGACCGACGATTCGATCTTCACCGCGGCGTCGACTGGAAAGCAGTACGGCTACCTGGCTTTCGCCGGCTCCGAGTTCGTGTCGGGAGCTATCCCCGTCGGTGCCCAGGTGTCTACGTTCACCCTGACCGGTCGGACCATCGCGCCGAAGAACTGGGGCCGCGGCCCCTACAACGTCGCCGCTATCGACAGCTCCGGTACGCCGGGTCGTCTGCTGGTGCCGGCGTACAGCAAGGAAGACGACAACCACCTGCTGTTCTTCCGCACCCCCGTCGAGCCGCCCAAGCCGACCGATGGTGCGTGCGAGCTGAACATCTCGTCGGTGTTCGCGGCGCCAAACTACTACTTCGGTGGCCCGGCGTCCGAGCCGGCCGCGGATGTCGCTCCGCCGCAGCCGATCTGCAACGGCAAGAAGTACACCGTCGCGGTCAGCGGCACCGGCAACTGGCAGGCGAAGGTCGGCACCGTCCCGTCGGCGAACATCGCGCACACGGCACTGGCCTCCGCTGTGCAGTCGGCGATCGAGGCACTGTCCAACGTCGAGGTGGGCCAGGTGCAGGTGGTCGGTACTGCGGGGAACTACACCGTCACGCTGGATCCGTCGCTGCCTGCGCTGACCGCGGACAGCACGGGCCTGACCGGCGGCACTGTGACCGTCACGCCCCTGTAGGCAGTTCTGGTCGTGGGTGGCACTCACAGCTTGGGGGGTGCCACCCGCCCAGGGTCTTTCACCTTCCCCATGGTTGATCGGAGCGCCGCGTGACTTTCACCCCGAAGACTTGGCATGACATCCCTGACAGGTCGACACCGATCACTGCTGCGGAGCTGAATCGGATCGAGCAAGGCGTTGTGGCGCTGACGTCGTTCGTCAACGTCAAGGACCGGGCGTATGGGGCGAAGGGTGACGGCACCGCAGACGACACCACGGCGCTGAACAACGCCAAGTCGGCAGCGGTGGCGGCGGGTCTGCCGCTCTACATCCCGAAGGGCACCTACAAGGTCACCAGCACGCTGGACTGGATGGTCAACGACCTGGTCGTCATCGGTGATGGCTCCCGCCAGTCGCAGATCCTACAGGGCACCAACAACATTCCGATCGTGAAGGTGGCTGGCCAGCACCAACTGATCCGCGGTCTCGGGTTCCGGTACACCTCACAGCAGACCAGTGTCCAGACCTCCGCGATCGGCATGGCATTCGGAGACGACACCGTCGGCTCGTGCTTCGCCAGCGAGTTCCGCGATCTGCGGTTCGTGAACTGCGCCACCGCGTTGGCGATGAACCCGGACATCGCGACAGTGGCGGGCCTGTTTTCGTGCATGTTCTTCGGCATCGACATTCCCAGCTACAGCATTTCGGCGATCAGCCTCACCGGCGGCAACGACGTCGGCGCCTACGCGACCGGTTGCGTCTTCCAGAACGTCTACATCAACAACACCTCCGACGGCACCGCGTGCTCGTCGTATGCAGTTCTGCTGCGCGACTGGGACGAGGTGGTGTTCAATCAGCTGAACATCGAGCATGGAACCGTCAACACCACAGACGTTTTCGGTCTGATCCGAGTAAACAACCTGGTGGTCAACGATCTGCATTTCGAGAAGATCACCTCGAGCTTCAACGGCGCGGCCCTGCTGTACCTGTCGAATTCGCGGGCCGTGATCAACTCCGGGACGGCGCGTTTCAACACGTTCTCGGGGTCAGCGTCGAATCCGGTGTTCCGCATGTTCGGCACGTCGAGACTGGTCGTCAACAACTGGGTCGACAACTCCAACACCCGCACCACCCCGTCACGCCCTGCCATCGACTTCGGTACGGCCACCAACAGTTCCGCGCTGATCAACCACATGGACCTGGGCCAGGTCACGGCACGCCGGACCGGCGGGGACTCCACCGACGCGGCGATCTTCCATGACGAGATAGCAACCCGCGCGCAGCGCACCGCGTCCATCGCCTCCAGCGCCACCCCGTCGATCAACTGCGACACCACCGATCAGCTGAACATCACCGCACAGGCCGTGCCGATAACCGGCATCACGGTCACCGGAACCCCGCGGGATGGACAAGAGCTGACGATTCGGTTCAAGGACAACGGCACCGCGCAGGCCATCGCGCACGGAGCCAGTTTCGTCGGAACACTGCTCACCACCACGGTTGCAGGCAAGACCCACGTGTGCACGTACCGGTACGACGCGGCGGCGGCCAAGTGGGCAGGGACCATCGCGAACACGGCTGGCTACTGACATGTCCTTCGTCTGGCCAATCGCGCGAGAATGCTTGCCGGAGCTTCCGGTGCTGCCGGACACTCCGACCGCCGACGAGCAGGCCGCTTACGACGTCGCGCTGGCGCAACGCAACGGCGCCGAGGATCTCGCAGTGCAGGTGCTGTGGGCGTTGTCCGGACGGCAGTTCGGCACTTGGGAAACGACCGTGCGGCCCTGCCCGACCAACGTGAGCCTGGCCGGCTACGAAATGCCCTGGGCGGCACCGTTCGTCCTGACCCTCGACGAGGGCCATTGGTTCAACTGGCCGTGCGGCTGCGTCGGAAGCTGCACACTCAGCGGGCCCCGCGTGGTGCACCTACCCGGACCGGTCGACGAGATCACCGCGGTGACCATCGACGGCGTGACACTCGACCTCAGCGAGTACCAGCTGGAGGGAAACGTCCTGTACCGCAAGGGCACACCGTGGCCACGTCAAGACCTCGGCCGACCGCTGGGTGAGTCCAGCACGTGGTCGGTGACCTACACGCGCGGCAACCCCGTCCCGGCGGGTGTCGACCGCCTCGGTGGCCTGTTGGCCAAAGAATTCCTGGCGGCCTGCGGTGGCGGGAAATGCCGACTGCCCCGCAATGTTCGCAATGTGGCGCGGCAAGGGGTCACCTACGAGGTGTACGACCCGCGCGACATCTACGCCAACGGCAAGACCGGTCTGGCCGAGGTCGACCTGTGGTTGGCCGCGGTGAACCCGAACCGTCTGGCCGAGGCCCCGGAGGTGCTGTGAGCAGACCGCAGTGTGTCGACCCGGCAGTGGAGGTCATCGCCGCCTTCGCCAAGGGATTGCGGCAGGGGTTCGACCCAGCGGGACCGTGCCCACCCGACGGCGGCGGCAGCATCACGGTGCGGTTCTTCGCCGGCGACGGCGCGCTCCCCGCGTGGAACGCTGGCGACGACTGCGATGCACCGTTCCTATGGGTGCGGGCCGCGCACCGGTACCACTCACTGCCCCGGACGTTCCCGGATCCATTCACAGGGAACACCGCTGACTGCACGGTCCAGCCGATCCGCGTGCTGGCCGTGGAGATCGGCGTCGGCCGCTGCACCACGATGGACGCCGAACCCGACTGGGACACCCTCGACAACGAGGCAATCATGAGCCTCGACGACTCGTGGCGCATCGAACAGACGTTGCAGGCCGTCACTCGCCGTCTACGCGGCCCGGACCGTGCAGTGGCCACCGATACCGTGGCGCCGTACGGGCCGGCCGGCGGCATCATCGCGTGGACCGGAATGGCCTACGTCCAACTCTGAGAGAGGTTGTGCTGTGGCGCATCACGTGACTATCGAAGGCAGTTTTACCCCGACTGATTGGCTGCCCCGCGGTGTGCGGCGCACCGTCGAGGTGACCGAGGACATCCGCAAGCTCGTGGCCATCGGCGGCGCCATCGTGGTGGCCGGCAGCCTCGATGAGCCCGACACTGTGGCCTACGGTGACAGCGACGACGCCGTCGGCGAGGTCGCCGAGGTGCGCGAGGTCCCCGGGTACCCGGTGCCGGCAGGTAATGCCAGCCGCGAGGACTGGGCCGAGTTCATCGCCAGCCAGGGCCTCGGGGTGACCGAGGGCAAGTCCCGCGACGAGCTGCGTGAGATCTGGCAGCAGGCAAATGGCGATGGTTAGAGCGCACGTCGAACTCGACGAACGCGAGCTCAACGACCAGGTGCGGACGTTCGAGCGGCGCCGTATGGCGTCGCTGCAGCGGCGTATCGCCAATCAGGCGCGCGCTGACGTCCCGGTCGACACCGGGCACCTTGGGCAGTCGATCGGTGAGGGGCAGATCCGTTTCACCGGGCCGCGCACCGTGGAGGGCAGCGTCCACGCGCTGGCGAAGTACGCGGCCCCGGTTCACGAGGGCAGTCGGCCGCACCTGATCCGGCCCCGCAACGCGCAGGCGTTGCGATTCCAGATCGGTGGTCGCACGGTGTTCGCGAAGCTGGTGCGGCACCCGGGCACGAAGGCACGGCCGTTCCTGCGTAATGCGGGTCTGCGCATCGCATCCCGCGAACGCTGACCGGTGGTTTGCACCGGGGATTAGCACCATGCTCGGCATGTCTACTTTCGCCTCGGATGGAACTGAACTGACCAGCCCCGCTGTCCCTGAACCGCCTGTCGTCGAGCCGGACGCGGCCGTCGTCGTCGAACCCGAAGTTGTGGAGTCGGATTCGCTGGCGGTGGTGCGCGACGACGATGATGCGATTCACGACGCCGAAGTCGTCGTGGCCGACGACGAACCCGCTGCCGATGAGAAGTGGGTGCACCAGTCCGAATGGAAGTACGACTGGCTCGACTACAAGGGCGACAAGCTCGCGATCCGCGTCCCCCACCAGAACGCGCTCACCGCACTGTTCCAAGCGGGCCAGCAGTGCAGCCCCGAATTCCAGGCCGACCTCACACAGAAGTTCGTGAAGCGCCACATCTCCCAGGAGAGCATCGAGCGAGTGCTCGAGCGCATGTCGGACCCGGACGACGAAGAGTACGCGGCTGTGGAGATCGGTGTATGGGGTGACCTGCTGCGGATCATCGCCAAGATCGGTGGGGATCGCGCCACCCGCGACGCTGAGGCGCTCCTCGCGGTGCAGAGCGGCAAAACCAAGGCGTAGCACCCTGTCTCGCTAGCTTGGCCCGGTGACCACGCCCGTCGGATCGATCAAGCTTGACCTGAAGATCGACGGGTCAGCGATACCGGCTGAGACGCTGCGCGAGATCCAGAGCGCGTTGGCGCCGGTCCTGGCGGACATCCAGCGCCGGCTCGAAGCGGTCGAACGCGCGGAGCAGCACCTGACGCGGGAAACCGAGAAGGGTGCCGCCAAGCAGACCGCAGCGAACGAGGCTGTGGCCGAAGCTGTCGAGCACGTCGGCGACGAGCACACCAAGACGGCAGCGAAGGCCAAGGCGTCGGCGACGATGACGACTCGGCAGATCAACGCCGTCACCCGTGCAGTGGATAAGCAGGCCGCGGCGTGGTCTCGGCTGGCTGCGGCTCAGGCCGCGGCTGCTGCGGCGCCGAAGCCTACGGCACCACCTCCGCCGCCCCGGACACCAGGCGGCGGTGGTGGCGGGGGAGGTTCCCGCGGCCGCAGCGGTGGTGGCGGTCGTGGTGGTCTCGGTGGATTCCTCACCAGCCCATTGGGTTTGAACTCCATCGCGCTCGGGGTCGGTAGCTTCCCTGCCGCAGCGACTGCGGTCGTGAACCTCACGGGCGCGATCCAGCAGCTCATCCAGGTCGGCGGCCTGGTGCCCGGCGTGATCGGTGGCATCGTGTCGTCCGTCGGCACCGCGAAGCTTGGTTTCTTGGGCATGTCCGATGCGATCTCGGCCGCCTGGGAAGCAGCCAAGTCAGGCGACCCGAAAGACCTCCTGAAGGCCGTCGAGGCGCAAAAGGACCTCGCCGACTCCGCGAAGGCGACCGTCCAGGCCATCGTGGCGGTCCGGCCGCAGGTCGAGCATCTGCAGCGCGACATCGTGCAGCAGAACATGTTCGAGGGCATCGATCAGACCATCACGGACCTGACGAATAAGTCGATGCCTACCTTGGAGAAGGGTCTCGGCGGCATCTCGAAGGCGTGGAACGGCACGTTCAAGGAACTGGGCCGCGTCGGTGGCCTGGACACCACACAGTCGTTCCTGGACAAGTTGTTCGGCAACACCGCGGAGGCGCAGACCCGCGCCAACGCGGCGATCGAACCACTGATCCACGCGATCGGCACACTCACGTCGGAGTCGAGCGATTTCCTGCCGCGTCTCGCTGATGGGTTCAAGGGCCTCACCACCCGGTTCGACAATTGGATCACCAAGTCGGTCGAAAACGGCAACCTCGACAAGTGGATCAACGAGGGCATCGACGCCGCCGGCCACCTCGGTGAGACGTTCCTGAACATCGGCAAGATCCTCAATGACCTCACCACCGCGGCCGGTGGTGACGGCGGATTCTTGAAGTGGCTGGAGGACGCCACCACAAACCTGCACGCGTTCCTGACCAGCACCGAGGGGCAGACCAAGCTCACTGAGTTCTTCCGTGAGGGCAAAGAGCAGCTGAGCAGGTGGATCGAGATTCTCAAGAATATCGCGTCCAGCGTGGTCGACGTCTACAACGGTGTGAAGCAGTGGGCGGATGTGTTGCTGCCGATCCTCAAGACCGTGACGGACGTCATTGCCGCGATGCCCGGTGGAGTGACTGGTGTTGTAACGGCGTTCCTGGCGTGGAAGACCATCACCGGCATCACCGATGTGATCGGCCATTTGACCAACATGGGTGGCCTGCTCGACGGAATGCCGGGCAAGGCAAAGGGTTCGGCGACGGGGTTCGCCTCTGCGTTCAATCCCGTCACGCTGGGGCTCACTGCGCTGTTCACGACGATCACCATGCTGGTCGAGAAGATCAAGTCCGACAACGAGTACGTGAAGTTGCAGGGCGATCCGAACGTGCCGCAGGAGGTCAAGGACCAGGCCACCGTCCAGAAGTTCTACCCCGATCTGGGTCGGCTCCCCAACGCTTCCGATCCGGCCAACCTGGGCATGCCTGAGAAAGGGTCGCTGCTTTACGACCAGATGCTGCAGGACGTCAAGGACGGCAAGTTTCAGATCCCCGGCGTCGACCCCGCCAATGCGGACGCGACATTCGCGCAGATTGCGGAGCAAGCAGCCAACGCGCGGAAGAACACCGAGCTGCTGGCCAACGACATCAAGACGTTGCCCGATGGCCAGGTGGTGCTCAAAGAGGACACCCCCGAGGCGATCCAGCGGGTCAAGGACCTCGGCTACGAGGTGCAGAAGCTGCCAGACGGAAACGTCACCGTGCGGGTGGTGTTCCGGGATCCGAACGGCAACCCGATCGACCCGTCGCAGCTCCGCACCCCAGGCTTCATTCCGGCCTTCCCTGGGGACACCACGGTCCCGAAGGGCGGTCGCGCCGATGGTGGTGTGCTGCCTGGCTATTCGCCGGGCGTGGACAACATGCTGGTGCCGATGTCCGGCGGTGAGGGCGTCATCATCCCGGAGGCCATGCGTGCCCTGGGCCCGGCGTGGCTGTACAACCTGAACTCGTCGTTCCGCAATGGCATCTCGCGCAGCGGCTACGCCGACGGCGGTGTGGTCGGCGGAATGCCGGGACTGCCCGAGGACACCACTGTGCTGGGGCTGCTGACTCAGATACGGGATCTGTTGGCCGGCAAGGGCGGCACGGCCAGCAATCCGTTGGCGGCGACGGCTGCGAACACCAGCAACATGAGCACCGCGGTCGACAAGGCCGGGGCCACCGGCCAGCAGCTCGGCCCGTTCGGTACTCCGATCAAGCCGCGTCACCGCGGCTACGAGGCTGCTGCGGCGGCGATTCAGGCGCTTGGCGGCGACCCGGAAAAGTGGCTGGGCGCCGATCCGGCGACGCTGACCGTGGCGCAGGGCGGCATCCTGCCGAATCCCATCATGACCGCTGCTGGCCTGCCGGGTGGTGGCGCGGACTTCGCGAAGTATGCGGCGGTGCTGTCAGCATTCGCACGATCGGGCAACCTCGGCTCCGACCTGACCAGCTTGGGTCTCGACGCGAACGATCCTGTCGTCAAGGCGATCACGACGGCGCGGAACAAGAAAAAGGGCGCGCTCGGCGGCGACGCGATCGCCGACCTCGTCACGCAGGTGGTCGGCGGCGGCGGATACACCGGCACACTCGACAGTTCGAACAGCAGCCTAATCAGCTCCCTTCAGACGTTCCGCGACAAGCTGGCCAAGGGACCCGGCCGATCCACCAGCGCGCGGGGCGGCTACGCGAACGTGGCGGGCCCGACGGGTGTACCCATGTCCGGGCTGCCCATGGACGCGGTCAGCGCCTTTGCTCAGCAGACGAGCGGCGGCCAGTACAGCTGGGGAGCTTCCGATCTCGCCAAGGGCCTGTCCGATTGCTCCGGTGCGGTGTCCGATCTGGTGGAGCTGATCACGAAGGGCCAGGCTGGGCCAGAGCGATTGTTCTCCACGGCTGACGCCGCCAGCGTGCTCAAGTCCCTCGGTGCGACGCCCGGCCTGATCCCGGGCACTCTGCAGATCGGTTTCAACTCGGGGCACATGGCGGCGACCCTGCCCAACGGTGTGAACTTCGAGTCCGGCGGCGGTACTGGCCAGGGCGCAACGTACGGCGGCAACGCAGTCGGGGCGGGCGACAAGCAGTTCACCGAACACTGGTCACTGCCGGTGAATGGCGCTGTGCCCATGGGTCTGTCAACTGCTGGACTGGGTGGCGCGGGCGGTGTGGTGCCCGTGTACGTCACCAACTTCGACGGCAAGATGACCGGCCTGGGCGGGTCGATCCTCGACGCGCTCGGCCAGGGCGGCGGCCAAGCAGCAGCCAACGTGACCGGCGATGCGATGAGCGCCGTCGCCGGCCTTGGCCAGGAACCGTGGAACACGAAAAACGCCACCTACGCCGAGCTGAACAAGCTCGTGCGGGAACGTAACCCGCTCGCACTGGCCAAGGCGCTCGGCCTCAACGTGGAGGACTTCACCCGCCAGGGCGGCGACGGCGGCGACGTCATGAAGAACGACGGACCGGCGTTCGACTCCACCGGGCGGGTGTTCTCCGATACGTCGTCACTGCTGGACCGCACGTTCAGCAATCTCAACGCTCAGCTGGTAGCCATGCGTGAGCAATTGGTTGGCGTGATCGAGCAGACCAACAAGAAACTCAACGACGAGGCACTGGAGCCGATCGTCAAGACCGGTGTGCAGAACGCTCTCGAGGGCCTGAAAGACAGTGTGAGCGCGGCGATCGGCACCGCGATGGGCCAGGCCGCGGCCCCGCCTATCGCCGACGCTGTCAGGTCGGCCATCCCGAGCAACTCCACCGGCACGAGCCTGGCCGCCGACGCCGTCAACGGTGTGCAAGCCGCAGCCGGCAAGGCCACGGGCGGCCCGATCTGGGGCGGTGTGCCAGGCAAGGACTCGGTACCCATCATGGCCATGCCCGGCGAGCACATGCTCACCGTCGACGACGTGAACGCGATGGGCGGCCACGCAGGCGTCTACGCGTTCCGCCGCGCGTTGCACAATGCCCCCGGGTTCGCCACCGGTGGCGGTGTCATCGTGAACGACACCGTGGGCGCAGAGTTCTTTGGGGTGTCCCAGGTCCCGATCCTCGGCGCGATCGTAAACCTGCTCGTGCGGGTGCTGCTGCAGGTGCTCGGTGTGCAGATCGAGGCCCGCGACACCCTCAACGAGATGACCGACGAATTCCGCAAGTTCCGTGGGGATTTCCAGGCGTTCGACGCGTCGGGCCGCCTGCTCAACGACACGAGCGCGTTGATGGACCGGTCGCAGTCGAGCGAGGAAATCGCTGCGCAGGAACGCATCCGGATCCTCAAGATCGTCATCCAGGCGCTGATCAAGTACATCATCGAAAAGGTCATCGTCCCGCTGAGCAAGGCGGTCGCCAACGCGGCCATCAATGCTGGCGCATCGGCCGCCGGCGCCGCGGTCAACAGTCAGGCCCCGGGCGCGGGCAGTGTGGTGTCGTCGCTGATTTCGTCGGCAGGTTCGGCTGGTGTGGATATCGCCGCTGAGGTGGGAACCGATCTGGCGTTGGCGATCAGCGAGCAGCTGATCAACATCACGGCCGAGAGTCTGCAGTCATCGTTCCCCGGCGTGATGACCGGCATTTTCGGTGGCGCCATGATGGAGAACCTCATCGCGGCGCCGATCACCGCGGCGCTGGCGATGCCGTTGGCGATGATCGGCGCACTCACCGGCGGACTGTCGGGACTGTTCGCACCGTTGGCCGCGATCGTCGGTGGCGCGTCGTTCGACAACGGGGGTGTCGCCAACGGTGTGGGCATGATGCCGAAGGCGACGATCCGACCTGAGCGGGTGCTCAACCCTGAACAGACTGCCCTGTTCGCGCGGATGGTCTCCGCGCTCGAACGCAACGGCGGTGGTGGTCAGTCCGGCCAGACGTTGGTGCAGGCCCAGATTCACGTTGACGGCGGACCCGAAGCCGGCCGCCGCGTCCGCGACTCGCTACTGGAGTTGATGAGCTGATGGCCTACAGAGGATGGATCGGACTCAACGGCGTCGAGATCGCCAACACCTCACGGCTGATCGCCCACCTGGGCGCCGAGACACCGACCAGCGACGTCGGGATCTTCATCACCGACTCGGGGGCCACGTATCCCGGCGGGGACGTGTACCCCGGCGATGACCTGAACCCCGGCGGCGGGCCGTGCGCGTTGGTCGAGTCCGTCGACTACCCGGGCATGTTCGAGATCCCCGACAGCTCTGTCGAGGTGTCACCCGGGCTGCTGACGCCACCCAACGGTGCTCGCCGCTACGGGCCCGGCCTGTTCGAGGTCGACGGCACCTGCTGGGGGCCCGCCGCGATCTGTTCGTCGTGCTCCACCGCGGTGGTCTACGACGACACCTGGCCCGGTCTGCGGGAGTTCCTGGGCGACACGGAGTATCGGCCCGAGTTGGCGCCGTGGTACACCACCCAACTGCCGGAGTCGGGCGAGTTCGGCGGTGTGTGGCTGACACGCCTCGACGGCCTGGGCCCGACACCGGTGGAGCGGTCCATCACCCCGATGGCAGGGCCGGGCTCGGCGGCCGGGCCGAGCCGCGACACAGCCCGCACGCTGACGTTCGAGGCGCTGCTGATCGCCTGCACCCACGCCGGCGTGGAGTACGGGCTGCAGTGGCTGTCGTGCCTACTGCGCGACACCACGGACAACACCACCAGCACGCTGCGGTACCTGGCGGCGTCGCCATCGCACTCCGCGGTGGACCCGGCCGGCCTGGTGCGTGAGGTGCACGGCGTCGTCCTGACGAAAGCCCCCACGATCGTCGAGGAGGTCAACACAGAGCCCCGCCAGCACCAACAGGCCACCCTCTACCGGATCTCCTGGGAGATGACCGTTCTGAGCCCCTACGCCTACCTTCCCGGCGTTTCGGTATCGGTGGATTGGGACGAGATCACCCGCCAGTCGATCAACTGGATTCACGCCGCCGACTGCGAGAAGCCGGAGACGTGCGTCGACATGCCCGTCATGTTCTCCACCGAATGCGCACCGGAAGAGATCGCCGCGATCACGACGCCGCCGCCGGTGTGCGGCGGCTGCCTGCCCGTCGGGGAGATCGACAAGTACAGCTTCCGGGTGCCGACGATGGATTACGCGTTCCGCTGCCGAGAGACCGTGGTGACGACGATCATCCGCAACACCGGCGAGACATCCCTGACGCTGCAGGCGTTCTGGCGTGAATGCGGCTCGGACATCCGCTGCGAGGACAACCGGTTCCCCCTGCAGATCTCTGGTCTGCCGGCCGGGGCGGAACTGGTGCTCGACGGCATCACGGGCCGGTATTGGGCGCACTACGACGAACGGACCCGCGCGGTGATCGGCGTGGTCGGAACGCCGAACGGTGCGCCGTGGCGGCCACCGGTGATCGACCGGGAAGGCTGCTGGGACTTCATCATCCAGGCCGCCAGCACCGCTGAATTCGAGGTCGACATGGTGCTGACCGACCGGGAGGCATAGAGCCGTGATCGTCTCGGATGAGCAGATCGTGTCGGTCCGCACCGCCAGCGGCAAGCAGCTCTACCAGTTCCTGTCGAGTGGCTATTCACAGTTGAAGTGGACCCGGGAGCTGCGGGAAGTGTCGATCTGCAACCTGGGTGTTCCACCGAAGGCCGGTTACGTGCGGATCCCGGACATCACGCCGTGGATGCACTGGGTGGACGTGTGGGACGGTCAGGGCCGCGAACTCTATTGGTCCGGCCCGATCCAGTCCGCCGAGCAGGGTCGCGACTGGCTGGCGCTGTCGGCGCGCGACGCGAGCTCGCTGATGGGCCGCACACGGTGCCCGCTGACGAAACGGTGGGACGCCGCCGACCCGGCCGAGGTCGCGCGGGAACTGTGGGACGCGGCGATCGACCACCACGGCCTGAACATCAAACCGATCTCGCGGCCCGACCCGCGTGGTGACCGGTTCGAATTCTCCTGCACCGCAGACACCGCGATGACCGACAACGTCATCAAGGACCTGACCGACCGCGGCCTGTACTGGTCGGTGGTGGCCGGCATTCCACTGCTCGGCCCGGCGAAGTTCGAAGCGGTCGCGACGCTGAGCGAGGACGACTTCGTCGACGGCGGACTGTCGGTGATCCGCGACGGCTCCAATACGTCGAACGATGTGCTGTTGCGCGCCGCGGACGCGGTGTCACGCGGCCGAGTCGAAATGGGTGGTCTGAGCCTGCAGAGCATCGTGAACATCGACTCGATGTTCGGGGTGTCCAACACTGATCGGGAGGCGTACAAGTACGCCCGTTACAACGGGGTTATCCGTGACGCCATCAAGGTGCCGCCGGGTTCGTCGCTGCACCGTGACACGCCAATCTCCATGCAACTGCTGGTGCCGTCGGTGCGGCTGAATGTGGAGGCGTACGGGCTGTTGTCGACCATGGAACTGGCTGGGGTGACGGTGAACTGCTCTTCGAGCGGGGTGACCGTCGGGATCGATCTGGAGTCGGTGAACGACGATCTGCCCGAGTTGGTTGAGCTTGATCAGCAGGCGCAGCGGGGCCGTCGATGAGCGGCGTCGCGACCCTGCAGCGTCCCGCGCGCACCGATCAGGAATGGGCGCGGCAGATTTCACGTCGGCTCGACGTGCTCGAGAACCCGCGGTCACTGCGAGTGTCGGACTGGGTGATCAATTCTGTCGACGGGAAACTGATCGCGACGCGGCCCGGCCAGTCCGTCAACCTGGACAACCCCACTGGCCCGGTGTCGGTCGACCTGGGCAGCCTGCGCGGCTTCACCAGCACTGACCGTGAAGAGGTCGTCAACGAGGCGAAAACGTCGGCGTGGCAGGAGCTTTACGAGAAGCTCACCGGGCAGCTGAATCCGGTTGATGCGCTCAAGAGCCTGTCCGATTTCTTCCGCATCGAACTGGGCGGCCCGATCAGCGCCGACCGGATCCCGTTGATACCGCTGACGCATATCCGAGACATCAACCGCAACCTGATCCTCGACGGCGGGTTCGACACCGGCGACACCCTGCTGGGCCTGCCGGACTGGGCCCACGACGACACGGACGGCCGCAGCCAGCCCGGCTGTGCCGTCACAACGGCCGACGGCACCTCGCACGTCATCTACAGCAACGACATCCAGGTCGCCAAGGACGACAAGCTCAACCTGTCGGTGGCGGTGAAATGGGTTGGCCTGACAGCGTTGGCAGGCAGTGATGCGATCCGGCTCAACGTCGCCGCCTACGACGCAAGCGGCGTGATGATCGGCGGCGCCCCCACGATGGTGGCGTCGGTGGCCAGCCCGTCAGGCAACAGCGGCGGCACCAACGGGTGGGGCACCACGATCAGCGGCACCTACACGGTGCCGGACACCGCGGTGCTCGTCACCGTCGAGCTGACCGTAATGGCCAGCGCCACAGCGGGAACTGTGAAGTTCGACGACGCCGAGGCCCGCAAGACCGGCAGTTTCCTGCAGATGTACGTCAAGGATCTGCCCGCGGATCTCCAGTCACTGTTCGGGTGGATCGAGGCCACGGTCAACGCCGGGTTGGGTGCGCTGGGCATCCCGGCATTGGGCAGTCTGGCGGATAAGCTGCTCGACTTCCAGGATGGCCTGTCGGATCTGCAGGACGCCGCCGAGGACGCGTTCGCCAACGCGCAAAACGCACTCGGCGCCTTGTCCGACAAACTTGGTATCGGTGACTGGAACAACTGGCTGTCGGGGCAGTGGGACACGCTTCGTAATGCGCTGGCCAATAATCCGGCCAGTGTGTTGGGAAGCCTCCCGCAGTCGCTGATTGCTGGTTTGACGAACAAGATTCAGTTCTTGACTTCCGGTGGTCTGTTCGATGTCACGAAATTGTCGACGGCGAATGGGACAGCCCCGCAGTCGATAATCACTAATCTGCCTAGCGATCTGGGTTCGTTGCAGACAACGTTGAATCAGATCGGCGACATCTTCAACAACAATGTTGTGACGCCGGTCAACTCCATCGTGCAGTCGGTGAAAGATTGGTGGAATCAATGGTTCGGCGGCGGATCGTCGAA
Organism: Mycobacterium dioxanotrophicus; assembly: GCF_002157835.1. NCBI lineage: Bacteria > Bacillati > Actinomycetota > Actinomycetes > Mycobacteriales > Mycobacteriaceae > Mycobacterium > Mycobacterium dioxanotrophicus. The sequence goes on from NZ_CP020809.1 coordinate 1,245,695, forward strand.
CGCCATTCCGCTGTCGCAGAAGGGTTCCGCGAATGGCGTTGCCCCGCTGAATTCATCGTCTAAGGTGCCGACGAGCTATTTGGAGACGAACGTCAACAATGGTGTGGCGGGGTTGAATGGGTCGGGGAAGGTTGCAACGTCGTTGTTGGTGACCGACACGGCCAGCAATGTTCCGACGCTGGACACCAACGCGCTATTGAGGCGGACGCAGTTGCCTGTCTCGGCACCGAAAGTGGTGTCGATGACAAGCGCAGGCGGAGCTGTTGGAACCATCAACCTGAATACCACCGAGCAGTTGAACCTCTCCGTGCCTGTAGGGACTAGTATCGGCTGGCAGTTCTCCGGTTCTCCCCTTGACGGTCAGTCCTTACTTATTCGGATCAAGGACACCGGAACCGCGGTCCCATTGGGGTGGGCCACTATCGGCGGCGGCGCTTCATGGTTTAGACCTATTGGCGTAACTCTGCCAACAACAACGGTTGCCGGGAAATGGCTCTATGTCGGCTGCAAGTGGAACGCCGCCGACTCCGTGCTCGATGTGATCGCTGTAGGCCAGGAGGTCTGATGGCGAAACTTGAAACCCTCACCGATGATTTCACCACCCTGGACACCACCATCAAGTGGGCGATACTGGGCGGTGGCCCGTATGTCAGCGGCGGCACACTGCACCTCGGCGAAGACGACTACCTGGAAGCGCAAAGCGACTACGAGTTCACCGACTCGCATCTGCTGCTTGAGATTGTTCGAGGCAATCCGGCCCCTACCCTGTATTCGGCTGACTTCTCGACGGCAATCCAGTTCGGGTTGGACGGTATCGGCGGCATCGGCGTTGTCGACCTGTTGGCGACGGAGTTTCTGATCCACACAGGGCCTCTTGACCCGGCGGCGCTCCGGTGGTGGAAGCTGCGAGACGAGTCAGGCACCCTAATTTTGGAGACGTCGCCAGACGGATCGAACTGGACATCGCGAGGAACGGCGGCGAACCCGCTGCCCTCCACTGTGAGGATGGCGCTAATTCAGAGCGGGGTTGGCAGTGATCTGTCCGAGGTTGACAACATCAACTTGCCGACTGATATCCCGCCGATACCTGCCGATACGGGAAGGTTTTTCGCGTTCTTCTAGTCCGTTCGCGACCATGTTCGGCCGGTGAAGATGTGACTGATCGCGGACTCGCTTACGCCGAACATCTCGGCCAGTTCCTGGTGTTGGTAACCCGGCTTCGCCCGCAATTGGCGGATCTGTTCGACGTCATCCGCGGTGAGGACGCGGGTGCGTCCCTCGTGGCGTTTCGGAGGCTCCAACGGTCTGCCCTTGAGGAACCGGTGGTAATGCCAACTGCACAGCCCGCGGGCGTAAACCTTGCCGTCCTCGAAGTGACACACCCTCTCAGCCAGGTGTGCGCCGTCGCAATCGTCGATTGGACATCCGATTGGCGGTCTCCCCACGCGCTCATGATGCCATCAACCGGCTCGATGTATTGACGACTGCGACAGTCAGCCGGTGCACGCTGGGCCAGTGAGATGAGCATCCATGCCCTGGTTCCCGGATCGCCCTCACACCTCGTTGCTACGCAACGGCTGGGGCGCTGCACCGGACCACTCCGGTAGCCAGGTCGTCGCGCCGTCCTGGTGGGCCGTGCTCGGCATCGACGGTGCACTGTCCCTGCACATGGTCAGCGCCGTCGAGCTGGGCCAACTCCAGAACCTCGGAGTGGTGCGCGCCGTCGCGCTCGACCGCAGCGTGGCCCTGCAGAAGCTCGGCATGATCGCCGCCCAGCAGAGTCTCTCTGTCATCCGCACGGTTGGCCTGTCGACCCTCGGTGGCCTCGACGTCGCCCACCAGGTCGCCCTGGCCCGGTCGGTGGCGCTGACCCGTATCTCGACCATCGACGTGAACGCCCCCATCGTCACGACCAGCACGGTGGAGCTCGCCCAATTCACCGCGTTCGGTCTGCTCACCACGATCACGGCGGGGCGCCAGGTCGACCTGACCAAGATCGGCACGGCCGACGTCGCGCAGACGGTGCAGGCCGGGCGGGTCGTGGACCTGATGGCACTGAAGTTCTTGGACCTGGCGCGGACCGTGGTGGCCAGTGCCTCGGTGAGCCTGACCAAGCTGGCCATGCTGGACATGGCGCAGACCGTGACGGTGAACCGGGCATTGACGTTGCTGCGGGTCGCCGGTGTGGATCTGGCGCAGTCGCTTTCCGTTGGCCGCACGGTGGGTCTGGACAAGGTGCGCGTGCTTGATCTGCAGCGGCAGATCCTCACCGCTGCGGTGGTGGATCTGGATCGGATCGGCCCGCTGTCGGCGTCGCGCGACGTCGGCCTGGCGGGCGGTGTGACGTTCACCGGCATAGGACCGCTGAGCCTGTCTCGGGCGCTGTCGCTGTCAAGTTCTCAAGAGTTGGCCAAACGCCTGGATCTGGCTTTCGCCCAAGCCGTCGCCCTGTCCGCTGGTGTGGCCGCCGCGTTCCCGCCGACCGGCCTGCCGATCCAGTTCGACCAGACAGCCACCGGCGCCTACAGCTACACGTTCCCCCGCAACAGCGAGATCATCGACCGCATCGTCCTCGGCGGCGGCGGCGCCGGTAAAGGTCTCGGCTTCTGCTGCGTCTGGGGCGCGGGCGGTACCCCAGGCAGCTACGCCAGCGACACCATCACACGCGGCCCCGGCGGCGTGCCGTACTCCGTCACAGCGATCACCGGGACCGTCGGGACTGGTGGAGCGTCCGGCGGCACCGGCAACGGCGGCAGTGGAGCGTCGACCACCTCGGTTTGCACGGGTGCCGCGACGCTGACCGGGACGGGCGGTGCAGGGTCGACAACCTCGGATGCAGGCAGAGTCGCGGGGCTCAGTCCGGGCAACCGAACTCAAGGCAGTCTCACGATGATCGGCGGCGCTCAGCAGAACTCCAACGGCGGGACGGGGAATGCGCCGGGCGGCGCAGGCGCGGGAGCGCAGACCACATTCGGATCTGGCGGAGCGGGCGCGCGAGGCCAGGCCAGTTACCTTGCCCGCCAGTAGCTACACCCCGCCCTGACAACATCACCGCCGTGACCGTTGGCATCACCGCGTACCTCGCGAACAAGCTGCTTGACCATGTGTGCCGCAACGTCGCGTACACCCCGCCCGCCACGGTCTACGCCAAGGCACATCTCACCGACCCCGGCGCGGCCGGAGCGAACGGCGCCTCGGCTCAGACCGCCCGTCTTGCCCTCTCGTTTGCCGCGGCGGCGTCCGGCAGCATCTCGGCCAATACGACCCCCGAGTGGACCCTCAACGCGACCGAGACGATTGCCTATGTGTCGTTCTGGGATTCCGCTGGCCCGGCCGGAGGGAACTGCCTGTGGACCGCCGCGGCCAGCGTGTCGAAGGGCGGCGTGAACGGCGACATCATCCGCATCGCCACTGACACGTTGTCGTTCAGCCCGATCGCCGCCAACTAGGAGACCTCGATGAGCACCCCGACGCCGCAGGGCACCGACTACGAGTGGGCCGTGATCTGGCAGGTCGCGACGTTGCCGGACGACGGCACCGTACCCGCGCCACCGAGCCCGCCGGCCCGGCCCGAGCTGCCGCTGCCGACCTATGACCCGGCGACGGGCAACCCCATCCCACCGGTGCTCACCCCTGAGCAGCAGGCGTTGCAGGACCAGTACATCGCCGACCTCAAGACCTACGAGGCCGCGGTGGCAGCGCGCGAGGACATCGTGGACCAGGCGCTGGCCGACCCCGCGAGCTGGCAGACGGCGCTGACCGTCCTGCCCGGCGGTGAGGCCGACGCACGGGCCGCGCTCAAGACGCTCAAAGAGACCAACCTGACCAACAAGTACGCCAAGGACTTTGAACTCGCCACCGCGCCAGCGAGGATTTGGACCAGGGTGTAGTGCCCTGGCACCTGCTGATTCTCGCGTTCATGCTCGGTGGGCTGGTTGGTAGCTGGACCGTCACGATGGCCATCATGACCAGCCGCTCACCGCACGAGCGCTAGCACCCGGGCTCCGTAACCTCGCGCTCGTGGCGATCACGGAGTACACCGAGCCGAACGTTTGCGTCGGGGAGAACCTCACCACCGATGACGCCGGCCAGCTCCGTTTGCAGCCGTGGGCGGTGCCGCGTCTCGTCGCTGATGTGCGTGGCAATTCGGGTGGCGACGGGAAGGTGTACCCGACCACTGCGCTGCCGGGAAAGCTGCTGATCGACATCAAAGCTGGGTGGCGCAATGACACTCCGCTCGAGCAGCAGGTGTTGATCCGCGTGGTGCGCGGCCCACGCTACTGGCTGACGTCGAACCCGAATGCGATCCAGTTCCGTGACCGCTGGACCTACGCGACAGACGCCGAACCCGGGCCGCCGATCACGTCGGGGATCTTCAACGGGCAGACCGGCTCTGCGATCGACCTCGGCACCAACAGTGTCGCCGAGCCGGAGCCGGGGCAGCAGTGGATGTGGACCGACACCAACATGGTCGACGAGTGGGTGCCGTACCCGATCGGGCCCGGCCAGTCGTTCAAGGCCTGGTATCGCTGCTACGTGTGGACGCCTCCGCCGTTCTCGGACAACGCGAACAAGAACAGCCCGAAGCATGAGGCGAAAGCGAATTGGGCTCGGCTGCAACTGATCGCGTTCGGACAGCAAGGAAATGTGGTGACCGGATGAACCTCTTCGTGGGCATCCTGATCGGGATCTTGGTCTGGACGGCGGTTTACGTCGCGTCCTGGGGCGTGGCGTGGGGCCGCTACTGGAGGGGCCGGCGATGACCGTCAAACCCTGCACCATGGAGGGGATGCTGGCCACGGTCGATGGGCTCGACATGGCGCGGCATTGGTTTCCCCGCATCGTCGCCGAACGGTTCCTCGAATCCACCAAGGACGGCACGATCAGCCGCGCCCCCGACCCGGTGACGATGATCAGCGGCGACATCGACTGGTACAACAACACCGGTGACCCGCAAGTCGTTGCCGTGCAGGTCAATCGAGCACCGCGCAGCATCGTCGCGCAGAACCCCGGAACCGTCGTGATCCACGACGCCTGGTCGCACGCGCAGGGTGTCAGCCCCACCGCCGACTACCCCAGCATCGTTCAGGACGCGTTCGGTGGCCGCGCCCAGGTCGACCGGCCCGAGACCCGCGCCGAGGACCTGAAATACGGGCGCCTGTTCATCGACGGTGACGCGTCGCAGGCGTGGGTGCCGATCGGCGTCCTGCCGGCGAAGCATTCGCTGCACTTCCGCTACCTCGCCGCGGTCCAGACTCCCGGCGTGTGGACGTCGGCCAGCGAGTTCGAGTCACGGTGGGAAGCGCACGCCCGCTGGGCCCGCCTGCTGGTATTCGCCACCCCGGTGGGGTCAGCATGAGCGGCGCCAACAGTGAGCACTTCGCGATCGTCGACGAAGCGATCGAACCGCAGCCATGGACGCAATACCGCCAGCTGGCCAGCCGGACAGCCACATCGGTATCCCGCAGCTACGACACGAGCGGTGGCGGCAACAAAGCAGACCTGGTGCACACCGTCGACATTCAGTGGACGAACAACAGCCCAGTGCCACAACACGTCTACGGCCTCGTGACCCGGGCCGGCGCGCAGGTGACGTTGCAGGCCCGATCCCGCGGCTACCTCGTCACCTCGCACGGCATCGACATCCGCCCCACCGCGACACCACCGAGCAGCTTCGACATGGTGGAGGTCTCGCGGTTCGGGTGCGGCATGGACATCGGCAAAGGCGGCACCCTCGCATTGGGCACTGGTTTCGGTGTGCACGAGGTACGCGCAAACAGCCAGAGCGCACCGTTGATGCCACAGACCCCCGGGTGGCCCATAGTGGCGCCGGGGGAGACGTTCTTCGCGCGCGTGACCGTCCGATTCGTCTCCGACTTCTGGGAGAACACCACCATCGACGGCGGCGACCAGAACACCGAGTCGCTGTTCATCTCCGGCGACACCCGTATCGACCTGTTCGGAATCCCCAGCGTCGCAGGCGGTCCGCTGCCATCACGTCCAATCCCCACGGTCGTGGGGGTGGAGCACTCCACCAACAACACATTCCCCACCGACGTCGATGTGCCGGCCGGAACAGCGGCGGGCGACGCCATGTTGGCGATCGTGGCGAACAACATCGGCCTGGCCTCCGACATCACCCCATCCGAAGACGGTTGGACCGAGCTGCACGTCCGCAATGACGGACTGATGGGCATCGGCGACGTCCACATGAAGGTGTACGGCCGCATCGCGTCGGCAGCCGAACCGGCTTCCTACCACTTCACCACCGGCGTGCTGGCCGAGGAGATCGTCACGCTCGTGGTGCTGCGCGACGCCTCCACGGACTTCACCGAGTGGCGATTCGCCTCCACCCTGTCCCGGAGGTTCTGGGAACGCGGCGACGGCGGCCACGTGTGCCCCAGCATCGACAGCCGCGGCCAACTGCTGTTGTGCGCCTCCCACATCGCTCACACGCCGCTGCAGGCGCCGATCAACCAGGCACCCCCGGCCGGCATGACCGCGCTGTCCGACGTCGACGCCACCGGCTCCACCATGGCGGTCGCCGCGCTGGCCAGTCCGCCGCGGCCCACGCTGGACCGGTCGTTCACCCCGACCAAGGAACCCCAGTGGTCCGGCCGCGCGATCGCCCTGTCGGTGCTGGTGCCCGGCACCCCCGTCATCTGAGCCAGCCCAGATGTTTGATCCGCCCGAGGGTTTCGACGACATGCTGGGCGACGCCGCCCTGGCGCCGCTGACGGGCCCGGTGCTGGACCTCGATGTGCCGGACGTCGGTGTCGTGCGCGCCCGGCGACCGATGCCGAGATCGGCGGCCGCGCTGGCAATGTCAGGCAACCCGAAGATCACCCCGGAGGAACGGCACCGCTACCTGACCCAATTCGTCCGGGACCACCTCGATGACGGGGAGTATGAGCGCCTGCTGTCCGCCATGATGGCCGACGAACTCCCCGGCGACACGACCACGCTCGTGGCCCGCGGGTTGGCGACGTGGGGAACCGCCCGCCCCTATGTCGCCGTCATCATCCTGGCGGTGATGGCCGGCACGCACTGGCGCACCGTTCGGCAGCGGATGCGGTCGGACGGGATCGCCGACCCGATGCGCGAATTACCGCACATGCACGCCGTCATCGATGAGATCGAAACCCTCGCCCTGGAGGGCACGGCCAGCACGGGAGACAAGGATCGGGACCGCCGTGCCCGCGAGGACCTGATGGACCGGCTGTATGCACCGGCACCCGAGGGGGCGGAACGCCTGAACGGCAAGGACTATCGCGCGCAGGTCAAGCCGCCCGAGGGCTTCACCCCTGGGGAGGTGGAAGCATCGTTCGATGCGTTCACCCGAGCGATGTCGGGGATGCGGTAGCTGCACGCTGAGCCCATAACCTGCGGGCATGGCGAAGCTCGTTCCCTACCTCGATACGGAAAAGCCGGTTGGCGAACGGCTGTCGCCGCAGATGCAGCAGGAGATCGAAGAGGTCGCACCGTCCGGGCTGACCAACGGGGCTGTCACCACAGCGAAGCTGGCCGAGAAAGCCGTGACCACTGGCAAGCTCGCCGACGGGGCTGTCACCACCGAGAAGATCGCCACCGACGGTGTGGAGGCCGTCAACCTCGCGCCCGGCGCCGTCACCACCGCGAAGCTCGACGACGACGCGGTCACCGCCGACAAGGCCGGCACCGGGGTCGTCACAGCACACGACAAGGACGGCAACGCCATCACACTCGACGTCGTACCGATCACCGCAGCGGACTGGGGGGCGTTGCCCAGCAAGAACCCGAACGTGATGTACGCGGTGATCTGATGGCCGGCCTGTATATCGGCAGCGCACCGGTCCAGGGGCTCTATATCGGTTCGACGCCGGTGCAGCAGCTCTACAAGGGCAGCACGCTGGTCTGGTCGAAATCTGGTGTGCGGGACGACTTCAACCGCGCCGACGGCGCCCTGGGTGCCACGTGGACGCACTACGGCCCAGCCAATGACTACGTCGCGAACATCGTCAACGGCATGCTCCGCCTGGACGTCCCCGACGGTTTGATCTCGGCGGCGCTCAAGACCGACCGGATCCGGTTCAACGCCGCCCAGGTGTCCGGCACGGACTACTACGTCGAATTCCGTGTCGGCACACAGGGTTCGGGTGACTCGATCACCGGCACCAAGCACCGCACCCAGGTGTTCGCCCGCGTCTCCGATGCGGCGTTCACTCACGGTGTCGGGGTCGAGCTGCTGAACAGCAAGTTGGCGATCGTGCGCCGCGTCGCCAGCACCGACACCATCATGGCTGCGGACTGCGGCGCGTTCGCCGCCGGCGACATCATCCGCCTATCCGGGGTGGGGAACCTGCACACGCTGCGCCGCAACGGCCAGTTCGCGGGGGAGTGGAACGACACCGGCGCGTCGGCCGCCAGCGGCACCGGCTACAAGAGCGTCGGCGCCCGGGTCGATGGTTCCAAGGACCTGCTGGGGCCGCGGCGGTTCTCGGCGGGTATCGACTGGATTGAGGCCGGATAGGGCTTGCACCCTGCGGCTTTACCGTCCGTGGTCGTGCTCGCCAAACTGATGCCCATCCTTGGCCAGGCCATCTTCGACGCCGCGGTGGCGTGGTTGAAGGACCCCGCCAACCGCGACGACATCGACTCAGCAACCAAGTTCGTGCGGGAGCAGGTGGCCGAGGTGTTGCCGTCCCTCGTCGACAAGGCCACCAACGTCATCCCCGGCCAGCTCGATGACCAGGTCCTCGACAGCCTGGCGCGTCGTCTCGCACCGATAATCGCCGGTCACCTGCCCGATCTCGGCGCACTCACCACCGTGGTGGCCCAGCTGCAGCAATTCGTCGGCAGACTTCCCAACCTCGGCGGCTTGTTCGGCGGTGGCCGCTGATGCCGACACGGGCAGCGGTCGAGTATCTCAAGGCCCGGTTCCGGGAACGCGTCGGCAACGACTACGTCTACGGCGGCGAGTGGTCCAAGACCAACGTGCGGCAGGGCTGCGACTGCTCCGCGCTGGCCGCTCACGGGCTCAACGGCGTGATCTACGGCGAGGCCATGCAGTGGCGGCGCCTCGACCCGGCGACCGGCGCATGGATCACCACCGAATCGTGGCGCCCCATCGAGGTGGGGGACCGCGGACCGTTCGGCACCATCACCGTCGCACACCCCAACGACTTCCCGGCCGACGCCGCGGTGAAGATCGCGATCCACCACGGGCCCGGCGGCGGTGCCAACTCGCACATGTGGATCGAAGTTGACGGCGTCCGAATGGAATCCAACGGCACCGATGGCTGCGTCACCGGTGATCGTGCCCGCAGCGTCTACGACACCGGATACGCGAACGACTGGGCCTACCTACCCGGCCCGATCACCGAGGACGGCACCGAAGTGGCACCGGACCCCAACGCTGTCACCTACGGCATCGACATCTCGAACCACCAGGGCGTGATGGACCTCGACCGCGTCAAGGCCGAGGGGTTCGACTTCGTGTTCGCGAAGGTGTCCGAGGGGACGGTCTATCGGGATCCGTTCTGGCCCAAGACTCGCGACGACGCCCGACGGCTCGGCCTGATCCTGGCCGGCTACCACTACGTCCGCCCGGACGATCCGGCGGCGCAGGCACGGTTGTTCGTCGACCAGCTTGGCGACAAGTCCATCCCAGCGATGCTGGATTTCGAAGCCGGATCCGGTGGCATCGGCCAGTTCTGGGCCGTCAAGGCCGAGATCGAGAAGCTCGGCGTCCGGGTCGCGCTGTCGTATATCCCCGACTGGTACTGGGAGACGATCGGCAAGCCGGACCTGTCGCAGGTGCCGGGCCTGATCCGCTCCGAGTACGTCTCGGGCAGCGGATACGCGTCGGTGCTGTACCCAGGCAACTCCTGGGCGATGTGGGGCGCGTACGGCGGCCGGACGCCCGACATTCTGCAGTTCACCGACCGTGCCCTAGTGGCCGGGAAATCGGTCGACGCCAACGCGTTCCGCGGCACACCCACGCAGCTCCGCCAACTTCTCAACCTCGAAACCTCACCCCAGTCAGGAGAAATCACCATGTCCGCAGCCGAAGAGCTCGAAGCCCAGTCCCGCGGTGTGTTCCCACCGTCCGACCCCGCCAAGCGGTCCGGCTGGCCGCAGCCGTGGCGGTTCGTGTTCTCACGTTTTGCTCGCCCGTTCAACAGCATCGTGAAGGACCCGGCGCGCGGCCCGTGGGGTCGTGTCCAGCCGGACGGCAGCTGGCAGAACGGCCACACCGACAGCGACGAGCAGACCGTCACCATCGGTGAGCAGATCGCCTGGCGCAACGAGTTTTCCGACGGCATCGTCCGGGACCACGGGGACGTGATGATCGAGCTGATGGAGGACCTCATCGCCCGACGCAAGGCCGCCGGACAGTCCACCAGCCCGGCCAGCGACGCGCTCAAGGCCAAGTAGCGATGAGCATCGCGGCGGCCATCGCGACCGCCGGCCTGGCGCACATGGTCGGCGATTACCTGATCCAGTCCGACTGGATGGCCCAGGAGAAAACCAAGCGGTGGTGGCCGGCAGTCGCGCACGCGCTGACGTACGGCATCCCGTTCCTGTTCGTCACCCAGTCGCTGCTGGCGCTGCTCGTGATCATCAGCACGCACGCCGTCATCGACCGGTATCGGCTGGCTCGGCACGTCGTGTGGTTCAAGAATCAGTTCGCCCCCAGCGCGTTCCGGCCGCCGCACACCGCGACTGGCCACGGCGCAGACCGACCCGACTGGCTGGCTGTGTGGCTGCTCATCATCGCCGACAACGTGCTCCACATGCTGATCAACGTCGCCGCGGTGGTGTGGCTATGACCGGCATGGCGGAGCTGCTGGCCGGGCGCCGCGGCGTCGAGTTCGTCCGGCACGCCATCCTGACGTTCTCCGGCACCTGGGCCGCGCCCGGCACCGGCTATCCGTCGTGGGTGGTGGCCGGCGCAGCGGACACCCTCGACGCTCCCGTGTTCGAGGTGCCCGTGCAGGCGCCGTGGTCGTTCGGGTTCATCGGCTCCCCAGACCCGAAAGCCCCCAGCTACGCGGAGTCCGTCGACATCGCGGTGGAATGGGCGATCGCCTGGATCCTGGCTCACCCGGTGCAGACATTCGGGCTCGGCGGCTACTCCCAGGGCGCCGAGGCGATGTCGCGGGTGCTGCTGGAGATCATCACCCCGGGAGGGCGGCTCTATCACCTGCGGCAGAACTTCATCGGCGGCTACAGCCTCGGCAATCCGATGCGCGAAGAGAACCACAGCGGACCCGGGCTGCTCTTCTCCGGCGGCCGCGGCATCGCCGCCAAGCGCCTCAGGAACACCCCGGACACCGTGGTGGACATCGTCAACCCGGGCGATATGTACGGCTCGGTGCCGATCGGTCAGGCGGGCGACAACATCACCGCCTGCTACATGGCGGCCATCCAGCTCGGTCTCGACATCAACTCGGCCACCGCGATCCTGTCGGCGCTCACCGGCAAGGGCGGCCTGGCCGAGCAGGTGCTCGAGCTGCTCTCGAATCCGCTGAACGTCGGCGCCCTGGCGAAGAGCGTCGCGGTGGCGTTGCAGTTCGTCGCCCAGAACCCGCCCACCGGCCCGCACATCACCTACGAATGGCGACTGGTCACCGCCGACGGACGCACCGGAATCCAATACGCCGTCGACCACCTCGGCGCCATCGCAGCCGCCACACCAGCAGCAGCCGCCTGACACCATGGCCGCGGTCTACGCGATGTGCTGGGCCGGCATCGCGTACAGCACCGCGTGCGTCACGCTGGCGTTCACCCTCGCGTGGCGCAACCGCTCCGACGGACTACAGCCCGATGGGATCGTCGAGCGCGGCAGTGGTGGTCAGGCCCAGCAACAAGGCTCCCGGTGTCACCGCGATCCACAGCAGCGGGCCGGGGAACGCAGGGGCGAACGCGTACGCCAACCCGGCGAGTATGGCCAGCGTCAGCAGCGCAAACCCGATGATTGACGCGATGAATCTGAACGTGCTCACGGGGACCTCGATTATGGGTAGATGTGGTACTGGGGCTGACCGATCGGCGTCGGTGGCCACGCGTTCGGGTCGACGGGGTAGCAGCGGCCGACCGACGGCACCCACCCGGTGATCTGCCCGTACTGGCCGTTGATGGCCTGCGGCTGACTGGAGAAGCACCGGTCCCAGGTGCCGTCCGGACGGACCGGGCCGTCGCAGTACTGCGCGAACGGCTGCGTCTCACACCCCGCGTTGGCCGGCGCTGCGAGCCCAACGCCAGCCGCCGCGAGCCCGGCCGCGACCAGCCCACCTGTGAACCACCTGTGCATGCGCGGAATCGTACGACACCGTCTTGACGGCCGTGACAGTTTGCCCCGGCAAGATTCGGCGCCCGCAGAGTTGTCACGGAGTTGTCACAACCTGGCCCGAACAGCGCCGGACAATGCCGGACAGTTGCGGACAATCGGCCCAGGTCAGGCGGTATTGACCGGACAACGCCGAACGGTCCCGAACGATATCTGGCGGACTGTAAATCCGTCGGCTTACGCCTACAGTGGTTCGAATCCACTACCTGCCACACTGGTGAGAGGGTTGCGGCGCTGGGTTGGGACTGAGTTTCCGAGTCTCACCCCGGCACCCCGCCCAGCGACCTGGCCCGGTTCACCGGCAATGCGACGAAGTCCGCGTTTTACGCCCGCACAATTTGCTGTTTCCGCGCATTTCGCCAGGCTTTGCCGCACAGTGGTTTGATGCCAGTCTCGAGGCGTTGCATTTTGTTGCCTGCGGCCATTGCTGCCGTGGCCCTCACCTTCACCGCGGCGGGCTGCCAGAAGTCAGCCGATGAAGCCAAACCCACACCCGAAGCACCCGCGTCCACACCTGCGGAAGCGCCCGAGTCGACTCCTTCTCAATCGCCCGCTGCCGCAGCTGATGCGACGGTGCTCTTCGAGGTCACCGGCTCGGGAACGGCGATCACCATCGACACCGACCCGACGACTGATCGGGTGTATGACGCGCCGCTGCCATGGCAGCGCACCATCACCGTCGGACCCGATGTACAACTGCTTCAGGTGGTTGCCGTAGGCGCTGACAACGCCGGCTGCCGGATTACTCTCAACGGCCAGGTGGTGACCGAGCAGCCTGCCGGGTCTGCGCACTGCACCTACACCCGACCGTAAGCTCCGTAAGAATTGTCGGGCTCGGTGCTTTCTGTCGGCGCTGGGATGTCTTCGATGCGTGGCCAAGCCATGCCGAACCCCGACGGCCTGAGGCTGTTCGCGCCCACTGATTTTCGTTCGCGTTCAGCGTCAGTGCCGACCGGCAAGTCCGGAGAGGCCTGGGGTCGGTCAGCGAATCAGTCCGAACATTCCTGACGTAGCTGCCGCGACGGGTATCAGTGAAGAAGTCCTCGGAGCCTTGCGGACGGCGAACACCTGCAAACCCACGAACCTGGTATTCCGCGCCCGGGTGGCTCCGAAAACCCCTCCAGGGCAAGTATTTTCACGCGTCGGGTTACCGCGCAGGGCCTAGACGGTGTGACCGGTCTTCTGGTCCAGCTGGTAACGGCACACACTGAGCGCCGACGCTCTCGTCAGCACCCAGCGTGGACCGCCGTGCCCGCGTCAGGACTTGAGCAGGTTGCCCGCGTCGATGACGTGGGCGTGGCCGGTGACGTAGCGGGCCGCGTCGGACACCAGATACAGCACGCCATTGCTGACGTCCTGAGGTGTCATCCACGGGATCGGCAACAGGTTGACGCCCTTGAACACGTCGATGACGTCCTCGCGGGTCGGATGCTCCAGATCCGGGCGGAACAGTCCCCACACGAACTGGTTGCCGATCATGTCGGTGTCGACCTGTCCGGGGTTCACCGAGTTCACCCGGATGTTGTACTGCCCGAGCTCCATCGCGAGTGATTGCACCAGTCCGTTCACGCCGAACTTCGACGCGGTGTAGGCCGCGATGTTGGGATGGCCCTTGATTCCGTCCGCGGAGCCGGTCATCACGATCGAGCCGCCTGTGCCCTGCTCGATGAGGGTGGGGATGGCCGCCCGGACGGTGTTCCAGACCCCGGTCAAGTTGATGTCGAGCATTTCGCGCCATGCCTCCTCGGTGATCTCCCACGCCAGACCACCTGCACAGATGCCCGCGTTCGCGACCACGATGTCGACGCGCCCGAAGTGGCCAATGCCATCGTCGAAGACGCGCCTGACGGCTTCGAAATCGCGGGCATCGGCGATGTCGGCCACGACCTTGCGCCCGGCCTTCTCGATGAGGTCGCGCGTCTGTGCCAGGTCCTCGGGCGTCGAGCCGGGGTACGGCGTGGACGCGGGTTTGGCGCACAGGTCGAACCCGATGATGTCGGCGCCCTCGCGGGCCAGCGTGAGGGCGTGTGAGCGCCCCTGACCGCGAGCGATGCCGCTGATGAATGCGACCTTGCCGTCGAGTTGTCCCATGGTGGCTCCTTTTTCGGGTCTTGTATCCTTCGCGTCCGCCGGCAACCCCGTGACCGCTGGGTCACCCTGCGACGCCGTTCCGAAATGGTCCGCCCAGAGGGAGTCGCTCCGTAAGACACACGGTGTGACCGTTTAGGCGCCACCGGGGACACGGAACGTATCGCCGCGGGCGGCGCCACAGCCCCCACCGGTGCACACGGTGTCACCCCACGTGGTGCGGAGGCGTCGACCGGAGATACACGAAATGTGTTCTCGGAACTCAACATTGTTCCCGCGATGAGTCTCCCGACGTCCGCGGTAGTCGGGAATGCTCGTCTGGTAACTGGTCCGTGTCTCTCACGTGGAGGAGCAAGTTCAATGGCAACGGTTGTCAAGGGCGCTACGGGTACATCGGCGCAGAGGTCAAGTGATCCAGCCGTCGTCGACACCGTTGCCGACGTCATCGCCGACATCCGGACGAACGGCGACGACGCCGTCCGGCGGTACTCCGAGAAGTTCGACCGATGGGCTCCCGCGTCCTTTCGCCTGAGTGACGACGAGGTCCTCGGCATCGTGGCCTCGGTGCCCGAAACTGTGCTGGACGACCTGCGTTTCGCGCAGAACCAGATTCGCACCTTCGCCGAAGCGCAGCGGGAGTCGATGCGCGACGTCGAGATCGAGACCCTCCCCGGTGTCTTCCTCGGTCACCGCAATGTGCCCATCGAGGCCGCGGGTGCCTACGTGCCGGGTGGCCGCTACCCGTTGACGGCGTCGGCGCACATGACCGTGCTGACTGCCAAGGTCGCCGGGGTGGACCGCGTCGCGGCGACCACGCCGCCCAGCGACGGTGGTGCACCGCCGATCAGCGTGGCAGCCATGCACCTGGCCGGCGCAGACGAAATCTACGTCCTGGGAGGAGTGCAGGCCGTCGCCGCATTGGCGCTGGGCACGGAAACCGTCGATCCGGTGTCGATCCTCACGGGCCCGGGCAACGCCTACGTCGCCGAGGCCAAGCGCCAACTCTTCGGCGAGGTCGGCATCGACCTGTTCGCAGGGCCCACCGAGACCCTCATCGTCGCCGACGAACACGCCGACCCGTTCACCATCGCCGTCGACCTGCTGAGTCAAGCCGAGCACGGGCCCGACTCGCCGTGTGTACTCATCAGCACCTCCGATCGCGTGGCACGCGACGTCCTCAACCACATCGAAGCGCTGCTGCCCGGTCTGCAGACCAACGCGGTCGCCGGGCCTGCGTGGCGGGATCACGGCGAGGTACACCTCGTGGACACGATCGAGGAGGCCTACGCACTCGCCGACCGGTTCGCGTCGGAGCACGTCCAGATCCTCACCGCGGATCCACGGCAGGCGCTTGGGCACATGCGCAACTACGGTGCGCTGTTCCTGGGTGAGGGAACATGTGTCCCATACGGCGACAAGGTGATCGGCACCAACCACGTGCTGCCCACGCTGGGCGCGGCGCGCTACACCGGCGGCCTGTGGGTCGGCAAATTCTTGAAGACGTTGACCTACCAGGAGGTGCGCGACACCGCCTCGAGTGCACGCATCGGCGAGATCTGCGGCCGGTTGTCACGACTGGAGCGGTTCGAGGGGCACGCCCGTTCCGGGGACCTGCGCGCCGCACGCTTCGGCGGGGTACCGCTGCACTGGGCCGACCTGCCGGCCGGGTCGGGAGCGTCATGACTCGAGTCGAACACGACCTGCTGGGCAACCGGGATGTTCCGGACCACGCCTACTACGGCATCCACACACTGCGTGCTCTGGAAAACTTCCCGATCACCGGCGTCGCCCTGTCGAGCCACGCAGACTTGGTGACGGCGCTGGTCACCATCAAGGAAGCTGCGGCGCTGGCGAATTCGGAGTTGGGCCTGATCGGCGACCGCGAAGCCGACGCCATCGTGCGGGCGTGCCGCGAGATCCGCGGCGGTGCGTTACGCGAGCACTTCGTGGTGGACGTCGTACAGGGCGGGGCCGGCACGTCGACCAACATGAACGCCAACGAGGTCATCGCCAACCGCGCTCTCGAACTGCTGGGGCACGAGCGTGGCCGGTACGAGCACCTGCACCCTTTGGAACACGTCAACCGCAGTCAGAGCACCAACGACGTGTATCCAACCGCCATAAAAACGGGTCTGCACCAGGGTCTTTCGCGACTCACGGACGCCATGTCGGCGCTGGCCGAGGCCTTCTCGGACAAGTCGGCCGAGTTCGCCGACATCTTGAAGGTCGGCCGCACCCAACTTCAGGACGCCGTGCCGATGACGCTGGGGCAGGAGGTGGCGACGTACGCGGTCATGCTCCTGGAGGACGTCGAGCGGCTGAAGGAAGCGGCTGCGCTGATCACCGAGATCAACCTCGGCGGCACCGCGATCGGCACCGGTGTCAACGCACATCCTCGCTATGCAGACCGGGTGCGTGAGCACCTCGCCGCCATCCTGGGCATCGAGGTCTGCACGGCAACGGATCTCATCGAGGCGACCCAGGACGTCGGTGCGTTCGTTCAGCTCTCGGGAGTGCTCAAGCGTGCCGCGGTGAAGCTGTCGAAGATCTGCAACGACCTGCGGCTGCTGTCCTCGGGGCCCAGGGCTGGGTTCGGGGAACTGAATCTTCCTCCAGTGCAGGCCGGTTCGTCGATCATGCCGGGCAAGGTCAATCCGGTGATACCCGAGGTGGTCAATCAGATCGCCTTCCGGGTGATCGGGAACGACCTCGTCGTGACGATGGCCGCCGAAGGAGGGCAGTTGCAGCTCAACGCATTCGAGCCGATCATTGCGCACAGCTTGTTCGAGACTGTCGAACTGCTCACGCGGGGCTGCACGGTACTGCGGGAGCGCTGCGTGGTGGGTATCACGGCCAACGTCGATCGCCTGGCCGAGTCGGTGACGAATTCTATCGGCATCGCCACGGCGCTCAACCCGCACATCGGGTACACGGCGGCCAGCCGACTGGCGGCCGACGCGCTCGCACAAGGACGAACGGTCAGCGACCTGGCGCTGGAACAGGGGTTGATCTCGGCGGAACATCTGGCGTCAATCCTGAGCCCGCACAACCTCGTCAGGGCCGGCGCGCCGGCGTCGGCATCCGAGATGGCAGGAGGGCACTTATGACCCCATCGACTCCACGCAGCGTCGACCGCCCCACTTGCGACCACTACGACGTCGTCATCGTCGGAAGCGGCATGGGCGGCGGCACCTTGGCCCACGGGCTCAAGGACTCCGGTCTGACGGTCCTGCTGGTCGAACGTGGCGGATTCCTGCCGCAGGAGACCGAGAACTGGGATCCGCAAGCGGTTTTCGTCGACGGCCGTTACAAGAACGCCGAGCAGTGGTACGACGCGAGCAACGGTACGCCATTCCACCCCGGCACCTACTACTACGTGGGCGGCAACACCAAGTTCTACGGGGCCTCCCTCGTCCGGTTCCGCCGCGAGGACTTCCAGCACACCGACCTCGCCGAGGGGCCGTCACCGGCCTGGCCCGTCGACTACGACGACTTCGCGCCGCACTACGCCGCCGCGGAGCGCCTCTACCGAGTCCACGGCGATCTCGACGATCCCACGCTGGCCCGGACCGAGCCGTATCCCTTTCCCGCGCTGGAACACGAGGACGCCATTGCGCGGGCGGCCAGAGGCCTGCGTGACATCGGATTGACGCCCTCGCATCTGTCCCTCGGGGTCGACCTGCGCCAGGGCGGCGCGTGCATCAAATGCGCGACGTGCGACGGATTCCCGTGCCGCGTCCTGGCCAAGGGGGACGCCGACGTGTGCGGCGTCCGGCCCGCGGTCGCCTCGGGTGCGGTGGAGCTGCTGACTGGCGCCTACGTCGCCCGCGTCACGACCAACTCGGCCGGCGACCGCGTCACCGGCATCGAATACCGGGCGGGGGAGCAGACCCACACTGTGTCGGCCAACAGCGTCGTGGTGTCGTGCGGTGCGGTGAACTCCGCGGCGCTGCTGTTGCGCTCAGCGACTGACCGACACCCCGCCGGGCTGGCCAACTCCTCGGACCAGGTGGGCCGGAACTACATGGTGCACAACAACTCCATCATGGTCGCGATCAACCCGTTGCGCCGTAACAAGGCGACGTTCCAGAAGACGCTCTACGTCAACGACTACTACCGCAAGGGCACCGAGGATCACCCGTACCCGCTGGGGCACGTCCAACTCATCGGAAAGCTGCAGGGCGCGATGATCAAGGGCCAGCGGCCCCACCTCCCGATGTGGGCGCTCAACGCCGCGACCAGGCGCAGCATCGACTGGTGGCTGTTCAGTGAGGACCTGCCCGATCCGGCGAACCGCGTGACGTTGCGCGCCGACGGCGCGATCCAGGTTGCCTGGACACCGAACAACCTCGCCACGCACCGGGTGCTGGTACGCGAAATGCGCAGGCTCCTACGCAAGCTCGGCTACCCGATCGTGATCAGCGAGTCGCCGGGCATCGAGGTGAACTCCCATCAGGCCGGCACGGTGCGGGCGGGCATGGACCCCACCAGCTCTGTGCTCGACCCTGACTGCCGCGCCCACGACGTCGAAAACCTCTTCGTCGTCGACTCCGCGTTCTTTCCCTCCCTGCCGGTGATGAACCCCGCACTGACGATCGCGGCCAACGCTCTGCGCGTCGCGCCGGTGATCGCGCAGACCGCACGACGAAGCGCATCCGCAGGTGCGCGCCCCGCCCGTTAGCCGCACGAACGAAGGAAGTGTCATGACAACGCAGAAGCTCACCGGTGGCCAGATGGTCGTCGACGTCCTCATCCGCAACGGTGTCGAGAAGGTGTTCGCCATTCCCGGCCATGGCAATACCGCGCTCCTCGACGCGTTCGTCGACCGCGCCGACGAGATCGAGGTCATCCCTGCCATCCACGAGCAGGGCGCGGCCCACATGGCCGACGGCTACTACCGGTCCTCGGGCAAGGTCGCCGCGGTGTGCACCTCGATCGGGCCCGGCGCGACCAACACGTTGACGGGGCTGGCGACCGCGTTCGTCGACTCGCAGCCGATGCTGCTGCTGACCGGTGCGGTGCACACCTACATGGAGAACCACGGTGTGCTGCAGGAGCTGGATCGCCCACACGGCAACAACTTCCCGCGCATGGCCGAACCGGTCGTCAAGCGCTGGTGGCAGCCCAACCGGGTCGAATCGATCCCCACCGCCCTGCAGCAGGCGTTCAACACCATGCTGGAAGGACGTCGCGGGCCGGTGCTCGTCGACATTCCCCAAGATCTGCAGGCCGAGTACGGCGAGTACACCCCCACCACCGGGGCGCGGCGCGCGCATCACAGCGCCACCGGCGATCCGCAGGCCGTGCAGGCCGCGGCCGAGGTGCTGGCCGGCGCGAAGCGGCCCGTCATCCTCGCCGGCGGCGGGGTCATCGCCGCCGAGGCGAGCGCCGAGCTGCTGGCCGTGGCAGAGCACCTGGGCGCGCCGGTGACCCATTCCTTCCAGGGCAAGGGCGCTTTCCCCGCCGACCACGACCTCTACGCATGGCCGTGCGGTGACATGGGTTCCATCCCCGGTAACGGCGTCACCCGCACCGCAGACGTCATACTGGCGGTGGGGTGCCGCTTCAGCGACCGCATCACCTCGTCGTACCGGCCGGGCGTGACGTTCAGCATCCCCGACACCAAGCTGGTACAGATCGACATCGACGGTTTCGAGATCGGCCGCAATTATCCGGTCGAGGTAGGCGTCGTCGGCGACGCCAAATCCACGCTGACCGCACTGCTCCAGGCGCTCGCCGCGATCAAACCTGCGCTGGACTACCGCAGCACGGAGTACTTCGCCGAACTCCAGGATCTCAAGGCGCAGTGGGACGAGCACTTGCGACCGATGCGCACCACCGACTATCTGCCGATGACGAACTCGCGCGCGATG